>CAYWBW010000001.1:0-164947 GCA_964456745.1 uncultured Candidatus Peribacteria bacterium
TAGCATCATTATCACTATCTGTATGATTTGCATTTAATAATATAGCTATGCCAGAGCTATTAATGGCTATATAATTTGAATCATAATCATAATTGTAATAATTAGTAATTGGCCATATTCAATTTGATGGGCTGCTTCATACAATTGTTGTACTTCCACTAATTGCAATTACAGAGGCTGGGTTAACAGTGCCAGCATCTACAGTAATATCAGTGGAAGGATCAGTTATTTCGAATTCAATGCTTTCTCATGAACCAGCAGAGTTATTAATATCAAATTCTAAATATATACATACTTGATCAGTTCATACGTTTAGAGATCACACAGCAGTAGCTTTGTCGGAGACATCAAAACTAGCTACTGACGCAAATAGTGTTTCATCACCATTGTAAATACAATTATCTGATGTTTCATAGTAAATATTTAAGTTTGAGAGATTTAAATTTGCGTTTATACTACCTGTTTCGCTCAATATGATTTGAGTTATGTTTCATGAACCGGTATCTCTAATAAATGTAAATGAGCCACCAATATAATTATTTGTCGTATCGTGAAGTATTAATCATATTTGATTTTTAATAGTATCAACTGTTATTTCATTTACAGCTTGAGGTGTAAAAATAGGATTGTCTCGTATTTCTCCGGTATAAGTTCCAGAATTACTGATTATATATCAAGATCAGTAAATTTCTGATTTATCTAATGCTAGTAGTGACATGAGGTCAATCATTCAGTATCCAGTTTCAATGTCATATCAACTAGAGCTCATATCTGTTGCTGTATCTTTAGCAGCTTGTATGATATTATTTGAACTAGCACCTGGAAAGTATTGTTTTATTAAGGCAAAAATACCTGCAATAATACCAGCGCTTTGAGATGTTCAGCTGACAAAATAATGTGATCAATCATTTGATGAACTATAGATATCAACTCATGGACTAATGAAATCAAGTCATGTTCCATAATTTGAAAAACTTGCCTTGCTTCAATCTTTTTCTGAAGCTCATACAGATATTACACCATCAAAAGCAGCTGGATAATATAGTTCATTTGATCCTGCATTACCAGCACTTGCGATAATTGTAATTCATGCATTTAAAGCTTTGTCTATAGCTAATTTTAAAATATGAGAATAGTAAGGTGATCAAAGAGCAATCACAATAATATCAGATCAATTTTCTATTGCATAATCCAAAGCTTCAATCATTTTATCAGCAGGACATTGTCCAGAGTCATTACATATTTTTAGAGACATGATTTCTGATTCTGGTGCTGCTCATATAATTGAGCTAGAATTATATCCTGCGGCAATTAGTCCGGCAATATGTGTTCCATGATTTAAGATATCATCTGTGTTGCTATTGTTATCTATAAAGTTCCAACCATAAATATCATCGATATATCAATTATTATCATCATCAACATAATTACTTGGAATCTCTTTTGAATTAATATATTTTGTATTGTTAAAATCTTTATGATCCCCATCAATTCATGTATCTATAACTGATACAATTATTCAGGTTCATGTGACTTGATAAGTATTGGCAGACTCCCAAACATTTTGATGTACAAATGTTTGATCATCTTCTCAATACCACCAATCAGACCTTCACAGTGCATAAAAAACATAATTAGGCTCTTTTATTTCTCATGTGTTTTCATCTAAAGTAATATCAGCTCTTGAGACAGAAGCTATAGCTTCCATCATTTCATCAATTTGTTCATCTGAGAAAATTTTTGAAATCGTAGTATCATCTGAAATTTTATCTGATATGTCATTCACTTTATTAGTGCTTGTTGATAAGGATTTGCCACTAATTTTATTAGTGTTTTCAGAATTACGAGAATCAATTATTTTTTTAGGATTTATACTAATTTTAATTTTTCAATTTTTATCTTTGTTTAGTTTTAATTCATTTATTACATTTATTTTTTTACCTTTAATAATAAGTTCTTTGTCATCATTAAATACAATATCTTTTATTTTTGTAATTTCTGTACTTCAAGAAAATGTTTCTTGTTCAGAATTTTTTATTTGTGATTGCTTACTTGATCACAAGGTATCTTGTCATGTTTTTAATTCTTGAATAATTTCATTTACTCATTTATTTTTCTTTGAATCTTTTAATAAAGAATTTAATAAATTTGAATTAAGAGTATTTGTATCGACTTCGTTGTTTGGATTTATTTCTATTCATGTTCATGTTTGATTAGATTGATCTTTTGTATTAATGGTATCTAAATTATTATAATTTCCAGAACTTGACTCTTGATTACTTGTATTTCAGTTATTATAATTTGTATTTTCTAAATTAAATTCTTCTGATTTTTCATCGTCTAAATTGCTAACTCATGATTGAGTGTTAATTTCTTCAATATTATTAATAATTAGATTTCATCAACTTGAATTTATTGTAGTTTGATTATCTAAATCGATTAAGTTTGCAGCTGAAAGATTTGTTCAGGTGATTGTAATTTGATTATTTGCAAGATTGTCTAGGGATCCTGTTGATGAATCATTTTCTTGAATATTTAAATTTTCATTAATTGAATTTAAAGATGCAGATAGATCATTAGTATTATTTTCACTAGTTAGTGGGTAATCAGGATTTGTTTGAGTATTTAAAGTATTTAAGTTTTCATTATTTAAATTTGAAGATGTAGAAGTGTTATTTGTAATATTTTCAAAAGTGTTAAGCATATTTATTTCTTCAAAAGTTGGATCTCAATATACATGTTCATCTCTATGAAAATTCTCATCAAATGGGAATAACATTGATCTAAGAAAGAGGGACATTACAAGTATAATACTTAAATGTAATGATATTATTTTTCTTATATTTTTTTTTAACATTTTTTATTTTTATTTTTGTTGCTTATATCAATTGATTCTAACACAAAAAAGCTAGAAATACAATTATATATATGTTATTATACAATAATATTGTGTTAATAACAAGCGGCTTTCTGGTTATTTTATTAATTATTTTCGTATTTTCTTATTTCACTTAAAATTCACTTGTTTACAAATTTTAATAAATCGGCATCTTTTGCTTCAAGTATTGCTTTAAATGAGCCAAAATTCTTCAATAATTTAAATTTTGTTACATTTCAAATTCAAGGGATGTTATCTATCTCAGAAGATTTAGTTTTTTTATCTCTCTTTTTTTTCTGATGTTCAATTGCAAATCTATGGGATTCATCTCGAAGTCTTTGAAGCATAAATGATCATTCGCAATCATTTTTTAGAGCTATTGGGTTTTTATTTTTAATGGAAAATATTTTTTCTTCCTTTTTTGCTATGGAAAGCAATAAAATTTCATAATCTTTATTTTTAAAACACTTTTTTATAAAAAATCAATTTTGATTTACTGTCCACTTATTATCTTTAAAAGCTTTTAGTGCAGAAGATAATTGTCATTTTCATCAATCAATAAGTATAAGGCTAGGTATTGGAGATTTACTTTTTTGTTTTTCAAATTTTTTGTTTAAATAGATTCATTTAGTTTCATTAGAAAAATTGGCAATAGGTTCAGGGACTAGTCATTTATCTTTGTTTAATTTTCATTTGAGTGTTTTTAGTTTTTTAAATCAAAGATTTAAATATTTTATTTCTTCTTTCTCTTGAGCGTGTACCCATAGCGATTTATCTTGAAAAATTTCATGAGATTTTAAGAAAAAATCTTCTATAATTTCTTCTTTATTTTTTATATTTTTATTTTCTAAAAAAATAGAATTTTTTAAATCAATTTCAAAAAGTTTTGAATCATATTTATAAACATAAATCAGTCATATTTTATCAAGTCAGTATTTTATTAGATAAATTAGCAAGTTTTTTCATGTTTCTTTTTTAAATGGATTAAAAGTTCAAGGAAACAACTTTGTTTCTTTTTCGTAAATTTTTTGAATTTCTTTTTTATTTAATTTTTCATAAGAAAATTTTACTTTTCATACTTTTTCTTCAAAGCTTTCTTCAATTAATTTTGCTCTTCTTGAAATTACTTCATACATTGCTTTGAAATCATCAATTTCTCAAGATTCCAATGTTTTAATATTGAAATGTCTATATTGCTTTGTATTGCTTATTCAATCACTAAAAACCGACATAGATGCAACTTGATTTGTTCATCAAAAGTGTGATATATCAAAACATTCCATTCTTTTAAATATTTTTAGCTTTGATATAGTGGCTAGGTTTTTACCATCATTGTTTGATATATCTTTTTTAGCTTTTACATTTGATTTATTAAGATTTGATTTTCAAAATATCGCTTGATGAATTTGCTTAAAAGCAGTTTTGATTTTTTCTTTATCTTTTCATTGTTTTTCTTCTTTTGTATTAGCTGAATTTTCTGCATTTTTTATTGCTAAGTTTACAAGTTTTGATTTTTTTCACTTAATTGGAGTAAGTATTTTAACTTTTTTATCAGTATTTTCTTCAAGCCACTTTTCAAGTATTGATACGTTTGCGATGTCTTTTGGGAGAAGTATCTCTTTAGGAAAGTCAGCAGTATGTTTATAGTATTGAGTGATTAATGCTTCTTGAATCTCTTGCTCTGATCATACTCAATCAAAACAAAAATTTTCATTTGCAATAATTTTTCAGCTTCTAAGTTGAAATAGCGTTGTATAGGTTTTTTCATTAACTTGTACAAATCAAAATATGTCTTGAAATATATTTTTTGCTTCGCATATAATTTGTGTTTCAAGGATTTTATTAAATTCACTTAAGTAATCTCTTATCTTTGCAGCTGCTTCAAATTGTTTGTTTTTGGCATATTCAAGCATTTTTTCTTTTAAAGCATCATTTATTTTTTCATGTTTTCATTCAAAAAAATCCATAATAGCATTAATTGCTTCTAAATATTTATTATTATCAATTCATGGAAGTGAGTCAATTGCTTTAGTATAATCTACTTTTTTTGGATATCAGTCTATTCTATATATGTTATTTGACACTACAGGAAACACTTCTTGAAGAATTTTAATTGTATTATAAAGAAGTTTTGCTGAAGTTTTTGGTCAGTAATATTTACTTCAATCTTTTTTAATTTGTCTGACAATATCTATCCTAGGGAATTTATCAGCTAGTGTGATTTTAAGATAACAAAAATATTTTCAATCTTTCATCAAAATATTATATTTTGGAGAAAGTTCTTTGATTAGATTTGTTTCTAAAAGCAAGGCTTCTAGTTCTGAATTAACTTCTATCCATTCAATGTCTTTTGTGTTTTCTACTAATTTTTGTGTCCTTATTGGATGATCTTTTGAATGAAAATATGATGATACTCTTTTTTTTAAATTTTTTGCTTTTCAAACATATATAACATCTTGGTGTTCTGAAAGCATTTTATACACTCATGGATATTCTGGCAGTTTTGATAATTTATTTTTTACTATGTCTATCATCATAACTTAATTATTTTTTCTCATTTTAATATTTTAGATCAAGTATGCGAATCAATACTAATATTTCAAATTCAACAAAAATTTCAATTAGAATATAGGCGGACTAAATTTTCAATTTTCAATTTTCAATTTTCACTTATGTCTTTCATGTTTATTCTTTGGCCGTGTTTTAATCTTTTTATTATACCTTCTTTTAGCTCTAGTTTTTCAATTTGTTCAAGTCAAAAGTCTGATGATTTTAATTGTTTTAAAGAGATATCATCTAATTTAATAGCATTTTTTAAATCATGATTTTCAATTTTAGTTCTTACTAAGCCGCTTAAATAAGCTCAGCAAGAAAGTCTTTTTCAAATATCTGATGCAAGTGATCTTATATAAGTTCACGAAGAGCAGGTGATATCTAATTTAAGAATTGGATAATTGTAATCAAGTATGATTAAATTACTAATTGTAATTTCCCTTTGTGGTATATTAACTGATTCTCATTTTCGTGTAATATCACAAAGTTTCCTTCCTTCGATTTTAATAGCTGAATATTTTGGTGGGGTTTGAATAATATTTCCTTTAAATCATTCAAGTATTTCAAGTATTTTTTGTTTAGAAATTTCTCGTTTATAGTTAGTTTCGATTATTGGTCACTCTCAATCAAAAGTCTCAGAAGTTTTTCAAAGAGTAATCTCTGCTTGGTATGTTTTTTTATCAGATTTGTGCCATTGTAAAAATTTACAAGCTTGTCCAACTCACACAAGCATAAGCCCTGTTGTAAGCGGGTCAAGTGTTCATGAGTGTCCTATTTGTTTTATTCAAAGTTTTTTTCTCAATTTGGCAATAAGATCAAAAGAAGTGATTCCTTTTGGTTTATGTACTAACAAGAATCAGAACTTATTCATTTTCTATATATTTAACTTCTTAAGAAGGATGATTTGATAATTATTTCTTTTGCTACTAACTCCTTTGTGTATTACAGTAAGTCTTGGATGTAAGCCTTTAAGTGGATTTTCAAAAATCATTTTTCAAAGTTGTATTGGAGCTCTAGCGAGTATTGTAATATCATCTCATGAAGTCTCTGCAATTTTGTCTAATATTTTCTTTTTTCAGGTAGTAAAATTTATTAAATAAACCAGGTCTGCTTTAGCATAATCTATATGTTTTCAGTCATTATATAAAAATTCAAGTCTGTTATTATTTAATTTTCTAAATGCTTCTTCGGCTAAGTAGGCAGCTTCATGGCTGTTACATAATCATATTATTTTTTTTATACTGGTATTTAAATAAAAAGCAAAAGTTGTAGCAGAATTTGCTCATGTATCAACTACATAAACATTTTTATATTTATTTATATCAATAAGTTTTAAGTCTGTAATGGTTTTATCATAAATATTTTTTGAATACTCACTGTTTAAGTAGCTTAACAGTGGAACATTTTTATTGAAATTTTTTGCCATATTTAGCGCACCAATTACTTGCAGGGTTCTTAGATAATATTTTGTTATATATGAAAAATATTGTTTATATTGTGAATAATATTCGCTATGTTCGAAAATTGAAAATACTCTTTTGTTATTAAAATCAGCTACAAAAGATAAAAATTCTTCCATATCACAAAAAAATTCTTCTCTTTTTCTTATTCTGTCTCATTTAATAAATTTATTGCGAAAAAATTCTAAGTTATTGATTAGTTCAAGTACTTTATTTTTATCTTCAAATTCCAGTTTTCAGATAGGCTTTGTCATAAAATAATGTGCTAAATGTCTAATTTTTTAATTAAAAGAGATTCAAATAAGAAAAATTTATTAACATCTGTTTTTTTAATGAGAGTTAAACGGGGGTGTAATACCTCAAGAGAGTCTTCATAGTACATTTTTCAAAATAAAACCGGATTCCTTGTAATAATTTGAACTCATGGTTTTGATGTTTGTGATATTCTTTCAAAAACCTTCTTTTTATTTCCACAGAAATTTGATACATATATTACATCAGCATTTTTATAATCATAATTTTGACCATTTAGATGCATAAATTGAATATTTCTAATATCTTGAAATCTTATTAATTTAGAAGCTATATATATGGCTTCTTGATTACTATCAAGACATATAATACTTTTAATTTTCGTATTTTCATATATATATAAAATGGTTTCTGGTAATGGTCAGCTTCATACTATGACCAGATTTTTACAGTCAGATAAATCAGCCATATTAAGCTCACGACTAATTTGCAAAAATCTTTCTTTAGTTCTTAGTTGGTCAAAATTGTTATTTGATAAATTTTTAGAATTTAATTTTTGAGTTAATATTGAAATTGATTCTATGCATCAAATTGTTCTAATATAATAATTTCTTAATGAAATAAAAAATTGTCTGTTTTCTGAATAATATTTTGAATGTCTAAAAAAAGAAAATGTCTTTTCGTTGCTAATTTTAGAAAGAAATACCCATAAGTTAGAACAAATTTCTAAAAAATGTTCTCTATCATAAGTGTAGTCTAATTTTTCAAGTTTTTTCTTGTACGAATCAATATCTTTTTGTAATTTTACAAGAATTTTTCTGTCAGATAGGCTTAAAGATTCTTGAATCATTTTTTTATATTGTCAAATGTTAACAACATATTGTATTTTGTATTAAATCTATTAATATTACAATACTTTTTTATAAAAAATTTGACAAAATTAGAAAAGGCAAAGCAATTTGCTAAAAAAAGCCATGCCGGCCAAAAGAGAAATACATGAGAGCCTTATGTGAGTCATCCATTGAGTGTCGCAAAAATTTTAAAACGACATTGATTTGATGATGAAATTTTAATAATTGCTGTTTTGCATGATGTGTGTGAGGATACCGAGTGTAGTAATTTAGAATTAATTAGTGTTTTCTGAGAAAGAGTATGATTTGTTGTTAATGCGCTTTCAAAAAATAAGAGATATTGATGAGAAAGTACTTGATGATCAGTTGGGGAAGAGTGATCAAATTACAGACTTTTGATGTATATAAATAGGCTTTATACATCTACAATGTCAGAGCCTTGCGTTTTATTTATAAAAATGGCAGATCAAATAGATAATCTTGCTACAATATCAATTTTTAGAATTGAGAAGCAGTATAGGATAATTGAAGAAATTGAAAATTATTACTTACCAATGTATGACAAAGCTTGATATTCTTTTGAATTAGAAATGCTTAAACAGTATAAAAATTTAAGAGAAGAGCTTTTAGAATTAATAAATAAACAAAAAGAAAGAATTGAAAAAAAATAATTTCCCAAAGAAAGCTAAGATTCTTTTGGTTTTTGCATTATTTATTGAAGCAAAGCCGTTTATAGAAAAGTTGAGATTATGAGAAAAAGATAAGTATTTAAATTTTCAGATTTTTTATAATGATGATTTTGTTATTCTGATAACTTGAACATGAAAAGTGTCAATATCTTCTTGAGTAACATATGTATTTATTACTTTCCCAGAAATTTATTATGTTTTAAATATTTGAATTTCTTGATCTATAAATTGAAAAATATGAGATATTTTTCTTATAAATAAAATCATTGATAATGATAGTGGGCAGGCATTTTATCCTGATTTTCTTTTTGAAACTGATTTAAAATCAACTAGTTTAACAACAGTTTCGAAAATTTGAAATTGAAAATGAGAAATTAGTTTAATTGATATGGAATGATCTGCTTTTTTTGAAATTTCATCAAAATTTTTAAAAGTAGATAGCATAGCACTTATAAAGATTGTATCTGATAATACAGATATTATAAAACTTGATAAACAGCTTGTTGATGACGTGTTAAAGAAAAGTGTCACAGAAATATATAAATTTATTGAAAAAATTCCAATAAAGAAAGTTGATGAGAGTTTTTATAAAAAAAAGGAGATATCATTGTTTGCAAGTAAAAATTGATTTTCTATTACACAGTCTCGAATGCTTGTGAGCTTGGTTTGGAGTTTACATATTCAGACAGAAAAAAGCGTGAATAGTTTTTTAAAATGAATTAGGCCTAAAAATAAAAAGCAGATTTCTGACATATTAATAAAATTAAAAGAAGAGTTGGAAATTTATTAAATTTAGAAATAGACAATGAGCAAAACATTATTTTACATTGAAAAAGAAGCCTTAGATTACCCTAAAACAAAGGAACTTATGAGAAGGTATGAAGATAAGGAGGTGATTTATATTGATTGTTATGCAGATATTTTTAATAGAAGAAATCAGGATTTTAAAAAGCAAAAATCTTCAAATACCTTTATATTAGCTGTTAAGAAGCTTAAGTTTATTCAAAAAAATCCTGAATATTGTGTGAGTCACATTAAAGAAAGTTATTATTTTTCTACAAGTTTAAATTGTATTTTTGATTGTGAATATTGTTTTTTACAATGAATGTATTCTAGTTCTTATATTGTTTTATTTGTAAATATAGAGGATTTTAAATCAAATATAAATTGATTAATTGACGGAAAAAATGAAGTTATGTTTTTTTCAGGCTATGATAATGATTCGCTTGCTATAGACAATGTTACAAATTTTTCTAGTGATTTTATTCCTTGGTTTTGAGAGAAAAAAAACGCTTATTTAGAGTTGCGCACCAAGTCATCTAATATCTCAGAACTTAAAAAACTTCAGGTTGTTGCTAATGTATTTATAGCATTTACACTTTCACCAGAAGAAATACAAAAAAAATATGAGAAAAAAACAGCAAGTTTAGGACAGAGGGTTAAGGCTATAGTAAAATTACAGAAACTTTGATGGAAAGTGGCTATCAGAATAGAGCCAGTTATTTATTCACAAGATTATAAAGAGATTTACTGAAAATTTTTTAAATTTCTCAAAAATGAAATTAATTTTTCTAAAGTTGAGAATATTTATTTTTGAACTTTTAAAATTCCAGATCGTTTTTTCAAAAAAATAAAGAAGATGCATCCCACAAGTAAACTTTTTAATAGGAGTTTATGTCTTTGAAATTCAGATCAAATGACATATAAAAATGAGTTAAACAAGCAAATGGAAGAATTTGTTTATAAATTTGCTTGTGATTTGATTGGCAAGGGTAAGGTGTTTTATTCTAATGAAAGTTAGGTTATTATTGATTTAAGTAGAAAATTTAAAATAGCTTTATTGAAGTTCTTAAATGAATATTTATAAAAGTATTTTTTTTAATGTCAAATTGAGCTTTCCTTTTGCCCTACACAAATTTTAAATTTGACAATGAAAAAAAAATAGTATATTCTTTTCTCCTTAATTTTTTCATTATGGATTCAAGATCAGATTTAACATTAAATAAAGTAACAGAACTTGCGACAGAGCGAGGTTTGGGATGATGTATTAGATGTATAAAGTGAGCTTTGGATGCAACATTTGATAACAAGAATAAGGCTATCAAAAGAGCTGATTTAATAGATGTTACAGTATTGCGAGATGTTTCAGAAGAAACCAATGAAGCTATTTATGCTCTTGCGTGAGATATCATTAGGACTTGAAAGCCAACAAGGCAGTTGCGTGAACAGATCAATTTATCTCTAACAGAACATAATAAAAAATTTGATAAAGATAATTTAGAAAAAATATGCAATAGATTTAAAGAGTTGTTTAAACAATGATGATTTTCTCCTGACCAGTTGGATGGTTTTGTGACTGCATTGACTAAAGGAATACTACAACAAAAAGAAATTTGAGTTGTGCGTCTTGGATTTGCATCTTGAGATGTTGTGGAAACAAGACTATGATTTTGAATGTCCATGTCTGAAAAATTAGAGTTATATTTGAATGATTTGATTCATGCAAGAGATGAGTTGGGATTAAATGTAGCTGACAAAGAAGCCTATAAAGTATCTGAAAGAGTTGATCGTATTTATCCAATACTGATTAGAAATGAGATTTACAATAAATCAAATTTAACAAGACTTGCAATACGAGTTGCATGCTGAAAAAGTCTTCCAAAAATACCTAAGAAATTAAATTGAGATTTTTATAGTGATTTTATAAACCTAGCTCCTAATCAAAAGAACAATGTAGTAAGTGCTGCAAATGATATAAGAAATAATTTTGGAATAACAAGACGAACTAAATTTGATCATAAAGTTACTGAATTGATAGCGAATTATTTATCTGATTATAATGAACATTATTATTATGTTAATCACGAGAAATGTTTAAGAAAATTAAAGCCTTTACTGGAATTAAGGATGGATAAGGTTGAATATGACAGTTTTATTAATTTCTTAGATATTTTAGAGTTAAATGTTGATTGAGCATTTTTTGTTAATTGTGAGATTAATTGAGAAATATGTTGTCATAAATTTGATTTAGATCCTTTTTATTGACCTACAATGCCAGAATTTTATATTGATTTAATAAGAAAGATTGAGCAATTAGAAGATTCTAATGATTGAGAGATAAAAATATTAAATGTAGATTATAAAACAAAAGCTGTGTTAGATAATGTAGAAAGTGCAAAGACTAAATTGCAAAAATTAAATAATGAATTTATTAAAGTTCATTCTCAAGTAAAAACAGCATCTGAAAAGATTGGGCTTACTCAGATATGTGATAAGGCAAATAAATTAAAAATATCTGTCGATGAAATGGAAGAAGTAACAGATCCTTTTAATCTAAGTCAAATTGAATCTAAAATTGCTTTTTTAGAATCAAAAAGAGAAGAATTAGATGAATTAAAATTACTTATTAATCCTGTAACACAATTATCTAAGAAATTCAAAAGTTGAAAATTTAGTTTGGATAAATGTCAAAAAGATCTTATTTTAATATCTTGATTTACAGAGAGTTTTGAAACTATAAGACAAAAATCCAACTGACTTATTAATCTAAATACTTTTGTTTCTAAATATAATGAGATATGAATAGAATTAACATCTAGTTTATCTGACATTATAAGTCCATCTAATAAAGATATATTATCAGTTAGCTCAAGTTTAGAGCTAAGATCAATGGAGCAGTTATTTGAGAAAATTACAAATCTTAAAAGTTCTTCAGAATGATATGTTCGCGATTTAAGAAATGATGAGAATAATTTGAGTAACGTTGCAGATATTATTTGAAAGGTGGATTTATTAACGCAAGAATCTATTTTGCTAGATTGAGAGTTAAGAACTGTCCATAGGTATACATGAAGTTTAAATGTTGATTATTTATCAGGTGAAATGGCTAATGCAAATAGTGCAAGAGATGCTATACTTACTACTTACGATATCAGGGAAGCTAGAAAGTATTATGATTTAGCAAAAGTTTCTAATGAGCGTATAAAAATATTGGCTGAGCAATTGGTAGTTGATGTTGATAAATTAAGACAAGATCTTGAAGATAGTCAGGCTAAATTGATTTCTTCTGAGGAAATGAAAAACAGCCTCAGAACAGCTTTTTCGGTTTTACCTAGGTACGCTTCAGTACTTGAAAATGAATTAGATAAAAAATTAAGATTTATTGAAGAGCAGTCTGAGATAATAAAACAGTTTCGAGATAGCCAAGGAGATTTGAAAAAGTCAATAGATCAAATGAAAAATGAGGTTGAAAAAATTAAAAATAAATTTGCAAAAATAATGAAACAAATTCAAGAATATATCCTTAAAAGTAAGAAGCAACTTGATGAAGTGTCTAATGATTTAGAAAAGGAAAGAGCTTCAAGAATTTTGTGATTCATTGAAATAATGTTAAGTGTTGGTTATGATTCAGATGATATCGGAGATATGATTAGGTGTATTTATTGAAATGAATGAGATGATACTGGTATCGATACTGATGATTTAGATGGTGCACTTAAAACCATAGTTACTAAATTTGTTAACATGGTTCAAGAATTTAAGAAAAAAAATGTGCCTCTTGATTTGATAATGAGATACGTATAAGGGTGTGAAGCTTATTTTGATAGTAATTAGGGTTAACGGGGATAATATCCAGTAAGTTAAATATTAAAAATTAAGATAAAAAATGCGTGAATCTAAGACTTCACGCAAATTTTTTTATTAAATTTTATTAACTTATTTTTACAATCAAAGAATCTTTACAAGTCTATAAATACTTTCTGCAACCTCAGCTCTAGAAACTCAGTTTGATGGAAAAAAGTTTCAGTTTGCATCAGAAATTTTATTTTCTTTTATATAATTTATATATGTTCAAAACCAAGCGCTTGCTGGTACGTCTGAGTATGGATCTTCGCTTGCTTGTTCGATTTCAACTCAAGATGATAATAGTAATATTTTATAATACTCTGCTCTATTAACCTCTTTTGCTGGTTTGAAAGTTCAGTCATCATAACCTTTTACTATGCCTTTTTGCAGAGCTGCTCATATGTATTGAGCGTACCAAGCAGAATCATCTGTGTCTGAAAAAGGTAATGATATTGATCAGTTTGATGTAATTTTAAGAGCTTTAAATATCATCTTAACTGCTTCAACTCTAGTAACAGTTTTGTTTGGTTTAAATGTTCAGTCATCATAACCTCATATAACTCAAGTTTCTTTAAGATATTTAATTGCATCAAAGTTTTTATGATTATTTGATACATCATTAAAAATTTCCTCATTACTTTCTTCCGGCTTAGTTTCTGGACCAATTATAGGCTGCTCATCAGCAGATCAATGTTGATCATCTGAAACATCATTACTAACATCATTAATTACAACAGTTTCTTTTTCAACAACAATTTCTTTCTCAACAATAATTTCTTTTTCTTTAACTTTAATTTCAAAATCAGTTCAGTTTAAGCTAACGATAGCATTTCATGTTTTTTCAGAACTAAATTGTATTTTTATTTTTGATCCTACGAAATCTGTTTCTTCTAAAAGATATTGATTTAGTTTTCATACTCATGCAAGGTCAAGTGCGTAGTCTCTGTGAATGTCTGCAAATGATCAATCAAGATTATTAATAAAAATATCAATATTTAACTTATCTCCAGCTTCAACTGTTTGATTTCATGTAAATAATATTTTTATGCTTTCATCAATTTCCCATGCACTATCTGGTATTACAACTTTAACTTCTTCCTTTGGTTCTTCTTTAATTTCTTCCTTTTCCCCTACTTCCTCAGTTGTATCTTCTTTCACGTCATCATTTTCTATTGTTTCATGTGAAATTGTTTCATGTGCAATTGTTTCATGCGAGGTGGAAGCAACTTGCTCTGTGCTATTTATAATTTCATTTCCAGATTCATTATCTTCTTCTATCCTTGGAGATACTGATTCAATTTGTTTTTTGAAACTAAGTCAGTCGTATTTTATTTCAAAAGTAAATTCTTCTTCTTTTTGATTTGTTATCATTACTGTTGCAATTCAGTCTTTAAATCTTAGCGTTTTTGAAAATCTGGCAAATGATGAACTAGAACCTATTTCAATATCAGTAGATGATTTAAAATTTGTAATAACTCTTCATTCTTTATCTTCACTGATTATAGTTAGGGCTAGCCTGCTATCTGTTGCAAATTCATCGGCTGCAATAATCTTAAAATTACTAAAGTTTGATTCATCTCATGATATACTTGAATTTCAATTGAAATCTCAATCTAAATGAGCTTCAACCCATCTCATAGGATTTACAGTATTAGCTATTGCATTTTCTTGTTTAAATCCATCCCTAATAGCAGAAAAGAAATTTAAATTAGCAGCATATACTTCTTTTGATGTAAATGGCCAATATGGAAACCATTGAGCTTGTTTTCTATCAATTTGAAAATGAAGGTGCGGAATAGTTGAAGTTCAGCTGTTTCATGATTTTCAAATAACTTGTCATTTTTTAACAATATCTCCTTCTTGAACTCAGGTTTCAGATAAATGACTATAAGATGCATAAAAAGTTTCAGTTTTGCTTGTATCTGGATAGTCTGGAACATTTTCCATTTCTATAACTATATAATTTCAAAATCAAGTATTGCCATGAACAACTTTTACAACTTTACCATTAGCAACTGATAATATCGGAGTTCATTCTGGTATTCTAATATCAACTGCAGGGTGCGATCCTGTGTATTCTTTTCTTTGAAGTACGTTATAATTTCAAAGATAAACAACTGCATATGTAAGTTTTGCGAGTTTTTCTTGTGACTCCTCTGTCATTTCAGCAATATTTTTTCCTCATACACTGATTAGGTAAGATGGAGCATCAATAAGCTTTCCTTCTGGAATTATAGAATATTTTGTTGTTTTATTATCTCATCACCAGTTAAACCAGTCAGGAACTTTTTCAACAGGTCTCACTGTTCAATCAAATTTCTCAGGAATTTTTACAATGCTAGCTCTAAACCATTCAGTGTTTCAAAAGATTGAAAGTATCGCAATACCACAAACTACAAAAAGTCATAAAAATAGGTCTTTATGTTTCGCCAAAACACCCTGGTCTAAGTTGTTTAATTTTTTCATTTTTGTTTTTTTATTTGTTTTCACTATATTGTAGCACAGAAATGAGATTTTTTCAAGCGGGAAAGTTTGTTAATTTGTTAATTTTTATTTTTTAAACTATTCTAGTTTTAGAAGGCTAAATATAGGGATAATGTATTGTAATTTAATCTAAATAATGTTATAATATTTAGATTTTTAATAATTAATAATGAAAGTAAACAAGAAAATGGCATTACTAAAAAAACAAAAAAACCTTAAAAATAAAAAACGTAATATAAATTTTTTAACAAGTTTAGAAAAAAAACTTGATCATGTTGAAGATAATTTAAAAAAGATTAAGGCTTTTTGAGATATTGAAAATGTATAAAATAAAAATGAAAAATATATTTTTAAATAAATACTGTTGGGGAAATGATTTATTTAATGAAAATAAATTAGTATTTCTATATAATTGAGAATTAGAAAGTTCTTTTGATAAGTTGATGCCTGTAAAAGATTTTACCAAGCAAAAACTTGTAAATCTCAAAGAGCAAATTGAGTGATTTGATGAGGACGTTAAAAGGGTAGAAGATTTGGATTTCAAAATTGATAGAGCAAATGTTAAAGAAAAAACTTTATTAAAATTAGTTCTTAATAGATTTCAAAATTATTCAAGTGCAATATTTCTAATAAATAGAAGTAAATTAAATGAAAAGCAAAAAAAGGTTTATGATGAAACTTTAGCAATTTTAGAAAGCTTAAAATGAGATATTGCTGCATACAAGTCTGGAAATATAGAAATTGAATTTAAAGATGAAAGAAGTTATTTAAAAAAAATGCTTTTTAGCAAAAGATATTGATTTTCAAAAGATGAATTAGATAGTTTTGATTTTGAAAATGATATGAATATTTGATCTTATTATTTGAAAATATTTTTATTATATCCTGCAGATGAATGGGGATATCTTAAAAATACTTTGTTTGAATTTTCTGTAAATAGAAATTTTAATATGAAAAATTTCGAAAGTGTAAAATTATTATATACATATTTATCAAATCCAGTATTTAACAGTCCTAGTGTGGATTTTGGAAATTGATTGCGTTGATTGACTAACAAATGAGATTTTGACACTAATGTTAATAATGCTATTAAAATTATTGAATTTACTTGAAGTAGTAGACCTATTTATGATAAAATAATGTATCGTTTTTGAGAAATGAATGTTAATATTGATGAATTAATAATGGAGTATTCGCCGCTTCCAAAGAATATTAGATTGAGTTTAGTTTTAAATATGAATGATTTCCGAGATCAATATGATTTTAGTAGTATTGATTGATTAAGGTCTTTTAAAAAGGCAAATAATGGTTTTAATTTAAGTGGTGGTATATCATATAGTTTATGATACTTACCAGATTTTAATATTGATATTGGAAATCCTGATATTTTTAATAAATATTGATTATTATTATCTAAATATGAGAATGAAATTGAATTTCTTGTTTTCTATGATAAAGATAAGTGAATACATTTATCTGAAATTGATTTAACAGTAGATTGATTTGATAATTTAGAAAGATTACTTTGATTGACCAGACAATTACATGAAAAATTAAAGAAAAATACAAAACATTTTCTTTTTTTGCTTTGAAGTACTGGTCTAAAGCCAGTTTCATTAGATGAATTAGAAAATGTAATTGGGCAAATACCAAATGTAAATATTAAAACTGTAACACTTACTTCTTCTGAAATTAAACAAATTTGATATAGCTTTGATTCGATTGAAGATATTGTAAAAATGATGGAAATTGCCTGAGAAATTGAGCATTGAACTAAAAATAAAGAGGCATTAAAGGAAGATGAGTATTTTGAGTCTCTCCAATTTTTGCAAGGTCATAGTTATATTAGTAATTATGAAAAATTAGCAATAGCATCAACTGAACTTTTTTCTTTAGTTTTGGATTCATATAATTATTTAAGATTAATAAAAAATATTCCAAAAGATTTAAGGTTTAATAATGTACAGGAATTTAAAGATTATTTTGATTTTGAAAAAAGAAAAAGTTATAAGAAGTTGTATGATTCTCAGATTCAATGAAAACCATTTGACCGACAATTAGAAATTAAAGATTCTATGTGAAAAATGCAGGAGCATAATATACTGTTTTCTTTACATGAAGATAATGTATTAGCATTATCAATAATTGAAGATAATAATGCTTTTTCAGAGGTAGTTGACCTTAGTAATTATTATGATAGTGATAATACTCCAATATTTTCTAGCATTGAAGAAATGAAAGAATATTTTGTTATTGATAAAAAAAGAAGAATATTAAATTTAAGCAATTGAGTAAAGGGTTTATGAGAAGATTATTATAAATATTCTTTTGAACTAAAGAAGCTAGCAACGGCTTTGTATAAAAGATGAATTGATTTTGAGGCAGATCAAGTTTCAATGCAAAAAGTTCACAAGCTAGCAAAACATGTGGATTGATTATGATGATATATTGATTTTAAAAATTTTGATATTATACCTCTACTTAAAAATGATTTAGATTGATTTATTGATTTGTATTGATATGTAATTCCAGAATTAAATAAAAAAACATCTCGTTTATACAGTAATTATTGAGATTGCTTGGTGCAGCTTAATCAAATGATAACGGTAGATTGAAAAGAACAATATGCAGAATATTTAATTGAGTTAGATAATTTTATAAATTCTTTTGGTTATAGTGCATCTATGGTTGATAGTCATGTGCTTGGTTTGTACAGACAGAATTGAATGAAGATTAGTAGTGTAGATTTTTTTAGAAAATTAACAAAACTTTCAAGTTTGATTAAGGCTCAAAATAAATGGTCAGATATTTGAAAGTGATTAATTGATTTGAAAAAAGGATGAATTGATATAAATAAAGAGGCGGATTTAGATATGCTTATTTCCATGGCTGAATTTGCTAAAGCTCAGTATGATATTGATTTTAATAGCTATACTTATTATTCAGTAATAATGCTTTATAAAAATAAGTCATCCTTTCAGACCTTTCAAGTATTAGAACAAGAGTTTTGAATAAAATTAGAACCTGAATATTCCCGATTGACAATGGATATTAGTAATATCAAAGCTGTGGCTGAATTGCACAATTCTTGAGCGATTAGTACATTGTTAGATTTTAAAAATCATTTTTGATATAAATTGACAAATGGTTTTAGAATGAGAGATGAAGTTGGAGCTATAATTAATGTTCATCAGTCGTGAGCAATGGAAACAGTGTTAAAATTAAAAAATCATTTTTGATTTACCTTAAAAAAAAGATATAACTGAGAAGTTTCAATTCTTGAGTCTGTTCGAGATGATTACATTACAAGGTTTCATCTATCTTGAGCCATGGAGACGCTTCTTAAGATGAAAGAGGCTTCTGTAGGAATTTATTGAAATAATATTGATGCTTGCATAGGTATACATAATTTACCTGATAAAGAAAGGAATAAGATTATTGAATCGGTTAATAGACTTGCAACTAAGGCTTGATGGGAAAATGTTAGTCTTTCTTCTGCAAACAAGGTTATGAAGCTTGAAGAATTGTGAGCCATTGAAACTGTGGAAAGACTTTATTCTCAGTTATGAAAAAGATTTGATATACGTTATCCTGGTCATAAGAATATTATTAAATTTCACAGTTTAGCTCAAGAAGAAAAAGATGAAATAATTAGTATTGCAAAGCAGATGAAAGAAAAGGTAGAATATGAATTTATGTATGAAGATACTGATAAATTGCTAAAATTTAAGGAAGATTGAATGATAGATTTTTCTATCTCAATGTGCAAATTATTTGATTTGTCGTTTAATTGAGTTCTTAATAGTAGGAATTATGACAGCCTTCTTAATTTAAAACAAATTTGAGCTCTGGATACTATTAAAAAATTAAAAAATGGTTTTGATTTTGAAATTGATAGTTATGATTTAAATAGACCTTCTTTTTATGAATTAATTATAAAAATTCATAATTCAGATACTACTGAATTAATTTGAAAAATATGAAAATTGGATTTGGGAGTCTCTCTTCCTAAATTTGTTGATTTTAATAAATTACATGATCCAAGATATTTAGAATTATTAAATTTTGTAGTTGATAATTTTAATTCTAAAAAATGATCAATAGAAAAATCAGTAGAAACTTTAAATCACTTATTTCAATTAGATTATCCTGTTTCTAAGGCTAAGCAGTCGCTTAAGGCTTTTGATGCTTTTTCAGATGCAAATCAAGAAAACTTCTTTCCTTGATTGCTAGGTAGTAAGAGAATAAATCCAGAACTTGGAATTAATCTGTTTTTTAAATTTTTTGCAGTGGATTACAATAAAACAAATATGCAAATATTTTGAATTGATCCTGAAAAAGAAATTCCAAGAGATTTACCAGTTGTTTCTGATATTGCAGAGTGACTTTGATGACTTGAATCATGAATTGATCTTCAAAATTTTGATCCTAACAATGTTGAATCTTATGAAAATCTATTTACATTTATTCGTAAAAATTGACTTACACACTGGGAGCAGAAAGTGTTAGAGTGAATTAATTATAAACCATTTAAAAAGTATGTTGATGATAATTCATTAAGCAATGTGGTGAGTAAGATAAGAGAATTTAAAAATCGCGTTCATCCAAATATAGATAAGATTTTAATTAACTTTATTGATATATCTGTAAATACTCTTTCTGGTGAATTAAAGCAATATTTAAATCCAAAAACTTGAATGATCAATGTTACTCAAAATAATATTTGAGATGTTAATTCAATATTAGAATTGTGTTTATTGATGAAAGATAGAAATTGATGACTCATGGCAGAAATTGTAAAATCTATTTTTCCAGATCATGTAGGTGATGAGTCTTTTGAAAATAATTTTGCTTTTATGGTGAGTATGTTGGATGTAGAAGAGATTAATTTTAAACAAGTAGATAATATTGAACAATTAAAAGATTTACTTTGATTACAAAAAAAAGCTAAGAAGTTTAGCATTAAGGCTAATGAAAGATATATTAATAATAAATTTTCCTGATTAGACCTAATTGCAATTTTTACTAAATGAAAGATTGGAGAAGATTGAGCAGATACAACTTTTTGTTGTGATACAAGAACTATAGAAGAGATGAGAAAGTATATGAATGATAATGTAGATAGGGTAACAGGTGATAGATTTGTTACTTCTCTTTGAGCAAATTTTTTAAAAGATAATCCAGTAAATTATGATAATCTTGATTTGTTATTTAGATTTGCAAAAAATTGGAAATCAGTAGATACACATAGAGATGTGAAATGATTATATAATCTTATATCAAATTTTGCTTATAATAAAATTGTGAGATTTATAAATTCCGAGCTTTGAGAAAATCAAGAGAATAAGTCAAAAGTTGATGGTGAATTAAAAAAACAAGGATCAAGTTTAGAATTTGTAATTAATGAATTAAATTCTAATTGAGTTCCATTTGAAATTGTTCATTCAAAAGTACAAAAATGACTTATTTGACTCGCTGCTTGAAGAAGAAAATATGTTACAAGAAGGGCAACTGAAGATAAGTCAGAAAAAATAAATGTAAAATGAATTAGTATTTCGTTAGAGCAGTCTAATTGGAAAACACATAAATGAGTTAAGGTCTTGGAAGTTAAAATTTGATGAAAAGAAGTTGCTAAAGCAATTAAGATAAAAAGAGAATTTTGATCTGTAAAAATGCTAATGAGTGAAACTTGAATGGTTGATATGGATCAAGAAGAGAGGGGTAACAAGTGAAGATTGATATTTTCAGCTCCTTTGGCATTTACTACTTGAAATCATAAGATGACAGAAATTGCCATACAAGAATGAAAAACTATGAATTACTTATTAAGTACAAAATGAAAAGATTGATTTGTAATTTCTGATCCAGATTGAAGAGTAAGGATTTTAAATAAAACAAAATTAAAATTAAGTAATTTTTTAGATAATTCAAAAGAAAATTTAGGAAGAAAAGATCGTAGAAAGTATGAATGATTTTACAATCAAGATTGAGAATTAGAAGACAGAGGTCTTGATGTAATGAATAATTTGGAAGATTTTATTTTATTTATTAATTTTATGGAAACACAAAAATTATCTTTACTTGCAAATATGTTACTTGTAGAAAATTGACAATTAGCAAATTATTGAACTGATTGAGCTGATAGTAGAAGATTTTTTGTTGAATATAATGATTGATCAATTTGAGTAATAGATTCTACTGAAAATATGTCAACAAAATCACTTATGGAAATTGCAGTAAAATCTTGAGTAAAAAATGCTGTATATATGGATACATGAATGTATGATATGGCAGCATTTCATCAACCCGACTGAAAAAAACGTATCATGTGACATAATGATACTAACATGTCTTCTAACAGATTAGTTGTTTATAGTGGGAATAGTGAAGATAAAGTGTCTAAATAGATATTCATTTTAATTCAATAAATGACAAGATCTAAAAAATATAAAATCATAGATATCCTAAAAAAAACCTATCCAGACGCAAAATGCGGTCTTGATTTTAATACTCCTTTAGAATTACTAGTTGCAACAATTCTCTCTGCTCAGTGTACAGATAGGAGGGTAAATGTGGTAACAAAGGTTCTATTTAAGCGATGCAAAACTTTAGATGATTATATAAATTTAAATCCAAATGAATTTGAGTTAATTATTAAAACAGTGTGAATGGCAAACACAAGGACTAAAAATATTATAGCTTCATGTAAAATAATATCAGAAAAATATTGATGAAAAATTCCTAAAACATTAGATGAGTTAGTTGTATTGCCATGAGTATGAAGAAAAACAGCAAACGTAGTTTTATCAAATGCTTTTCAGATTGCATCCTGAATTGCAGTTGATACACATGTTTCAAGAGTTTCACAAAGATTGTGACTTACAAAAGAAAAATTGGCAGAAAAAATTGAAAAAGATCTTATGAAACTAATACCAAAAAAGGATTGGATAATGATTTCACATCAGATTATTCAGCATGGGAGAGAGGTTTGTGGGGCTAGGAGTCCGGATTGTGGTAACTGCGTGTTTAAGGGGGTTTGTGGGTATAATTAAAAGTTTTAATTTAAGAATTTAAAATAACGAATAAGTAGGTCATAGATAATTTGAATTTTGTTTTAGCATTATGTTACTATTTCATGTGATTCATTATTTGTTTGTGTTGGATTTATTGTTTTTTGTAATTATTGCGCCTCTTGCTCCTGTGGCAGAGATGCGATTAATCGCATCTCTATCATAAGTTTTTATCTTTATTTAAATTTTAGAATATTTTTTTACAAAAAATATTGCCTTTTAATAAAGTTTTCTCTAAACTCCGTTCCAATTAATTTTTTTAACTAATTTTTATTATGTCTGTTGGGGCTATTGATACTAAACTACAAGAGGAAGCAATTATAAGTGAAATTCAATGAAGTAATCTAGAAACGCAATTAAATACACTTATTACTTTAGCTTTGAAAAATAAAGCTTTACAATGAGTTGTTAATACTGTTCGAAGAAAATTACTATTTAATGAGTCTAATATAGGAAATTTATTATCTTTACTTGATAAGTGTAATTGAAATTTAGAAACTATAACAGAAATAGCTTTAGTTATTAGTAAAAAATGAACTAGTAACGATCTTTTAGAGTGAATTTCAAAAACTTATGAAAATTCATATTGAAGAGTTGTACTTGTTGAAACTTTATGAAAAAAATGATTGATTTGAGATATAGTTGAATGATTTAATATGGTTGGATGAGAGTCAGAAGAAGCAAGGTCACTTGCTACTATGGTAGTAGAAAGGCTAGGTGAAAATATTGCAATGTATTTTTATTTGGTAGATGATAATTCAGGAGCATGATTGATCTTTGCGAAAGCTGTGATAGATAATTGAAATATTCAAATTATACTTGAAAGATTTGAAAATGCGACAAATAATTCAAAGGTAAAAATGGAATTTGCTACAGCTATTGTCAAATTATGAAAAATACATGATATTATTGATTGAATTTATAAATCTGATTGAAATTCTAAGGAAGAATTAATTTTAGTTAATGGATTAATAAGTAGATCAGAAAGTGAAAATGATTTAGAATGAGAAAGAGATGCTGAATCAGATATTATAGAATGACTTGAGAATGTTGATAGTGGATCAAGATGAGAGTTAATACTTATCAAGGCACTTTTGGCAAAATGATATAATGATGCTGTAGACTATTGTGACTTTATTGGTAATAGTCTTAATGAAGATATGTTTATTGTTAATAATATTGATGGAGATGTGCTTATTGTAGATTTTTTAATAGAAAATATGGGAATTGAAAAAGTTATTGATATGATAATGGATCATGATCCAGACTCATCTGTGTCCGCAGGCTTTGCTCATTGTTTAGTAAAAAAATGAGATATTCCAGGAATTAATATGTGGCTTGATAAATTGGAAGGAGATTCTGAGGCTAAACGAATTTTAGAAAATGTAATTGATAAAAGTAATGTTTAAGAAAAATTAATTCAATCACTAGAATAATATAATTTCCTTGACACTAACAAAAATATTAATACCCTTAATTAGCTAAATTTTAATGTTTAAATATGTAGAGGTCTTGCCAGATAGCCAAAACATAATAATAAACCACTTATAAATGATTACACTTTTAATGTGAAAAAAGATCGGTATGTCTCAAATAATCTCAGAAAACTGAGATTCAATTCCAGTAACTTATGTCGAAATTTGAGATAACGAAATTGTACAAATAAAAACTGAACAAAGGGATTGATACAATGCTGTAGTTTTGTGAGCACACGCTTATAATAAACAAAGCAAAAATAAGAAATTTATGAATGTGTGTGAGTGCAAACTAGATTCAGTTGAATGAATTAATTTGTGAGATAAATTTGATGTATGAGTGTTTAGTGATGATAAGAAGCTTACTGTAACTTGATTTTCAAAAGGTAAGTGATTTACATGAGAAGTTAAGAAATGGAATAGATCGATAACAAGAAAAACTCACTGAACAAAAGATACTAGACATGGTTCGACTATGAATTGTGCGATTACAGGACGTTCAAAGAAATGAATCCATATGGCTTGAAGACATTGAAACGATAGGTTGACACTGAGAAATAGAACCGTGCCATTAGTAGATATAGAAAATAGAGTAATAGCAATAAAATGACCAATTCCTTGAGCAATTAATGGACTTGTGATAATAAAGAAAGAAAAAGTTTAGAAATTGAAAATTAATATTTATTTTAAAAATTCAAAAATTATAAAATTCAAAAAATAGCCTTAACAATGAAAATAGACCTTTACGACAAAACGGGGAAAAAATCAAAGCAAATTACGCTTAATGCTGCGATATTTGGTCTTGAACCTAATGTTGCACTTATGCACAAGCTTTTACTCTTACAAAGAGCTAATGCAAGAATTAATCTTGCAAAGACTTTAACTAAATGAGAAGTTAGATGATGATGAAAGAAGCCTTATAGGCAAAAATGAACCTGAAGAGCTAGACAATGATCAACAAGAAATCCTCATTATATATGATGATGAGTTGCACATTGACCAAGATGAGTTAGGAATTTTACTATACAAATGCCAAAGAAGACTAGGAGAATTGCTTTATTTTCATATTTATCAGCATTAGCTAGTGAAAATAATATAATCTGATTAGAGTGATATGATTGATGAGTGAAGACAAAAAATATGTCTGATCTTATAAATAATATAAAACTTGGTGATAACATGCTTATAGTGTTATGAGAGAAAAATAAAGATATGGTTTTATCAGCAAGAAATTTACCTTGAGTAAAAGTAATTTTGGCTCAGTATTTAAATCCTGTTGATCTTACAACATATAAAAAGATTTGTTTCGTTTGAGATAGTCTAAAAAAATTGGATGAAATTTTCTTAAGTAATTAAAATGAATAATATTTACTCTATATTGAAGGGCATAATTGAGACAGAAAAAACCATGCAGAAATTGCAGCCGATGAATAAGTATACTTTCATTGTAAGCAATGAAGCTTGAAAAATTGATATAAGAAATGCAGTAGAAACAATGTATAATGTAACAGTGACTTCAGTTAATACAGTTCCTGTTAGGAAAAAGACTAGATTGGCTTGAAGATGAAAAACTATTATTAAAAGAAAAGCTTTTACTAAAGCAATTGTCACATTAAAATCTTGAGATAAGATAGATGTAGCAGCTGTGCAAGAACAAAAAACTAAAGATGGCAAATAAATTATATAAACCAACAACACCGGGAAGAAGAAATTATTCAGTAGCTACTTTTGAAGAGCTTACTGCGTCAAAGCCAGAAAAATCTTTGGTTGTAAGCTTGCATCAAAAATCTGGTAGAAATAACACCTGAAGAATTACTGTAAGAAGAAGATGATGAGGTCACAAAAGAGCTTATAGATTACTTGATTTTAAAAGAACTTGAAAACTTTGAATAGAAGCAATTGTGAAATCTATAGAATATGATCCAAACAGAACTTGTTATATAGCTTTGATTTATTATACAGATTGAGATAAGAGTTATATTATTTGTCCACAATGAATGAAGGTTTGAGATAGGGTTATGTGTGATGAAAAAGCTCCATTGACTCCGTGAAATAGAATGAAGATTGCAAATATTCCGATTTCTTATTCTATATATAACTTAGAATTGTTTGCTTGAAAATGATGACAAATTGTAAAGACTGCATGAGCTAGTGCAAAATTGATGTCATTAGATTGAGAAAATGCTCAAGTACAACTTCCTTCTTGAGAAGTTAGATATTTTTCTAAAGATGTGTATGTTACAGTGTGAGAAATATCAAATCCTGATCATTCTCTGATAAAAATTTGAAAAGCATGAAGAAGCAGATGGATGTGAAAAAGACCAAAGGTACTTTGAAAATCTATGAATGCTGCAGATCATCCGCATGGAGGTTGAGAATGACATTCACCAATTTGAATGAAACATCCAAAAACACCATGGTGAATGCCAGCGTTGTGATATAAAACCAGAAAGAGAAATAAGTGGACAGATAAATGGATAGCAGTATCTAGACATAGAAGAAAAAAGTAATAATTAAATATTATTAAAATAATAAATAATAATGTCGAGAAGTTCAAAAAAATGACCGTTTGTAGATAAAAAACTTGTAAAAAAAGTTGTAATGGCTTGAGATAGTAGAAAGCCAATTAAAACTTGGGCAAGAGCTAGTACGATTTCTCCAGAAATGATTTGAAATACATTGGAGATTCATAATTGAAGATCTTTCATACCAATACTTGTAAATGAGAATATGGTATGACATAAGGTATGAGAATTTGCCCCAACGAGAAGATTTACATGACATTCACAGAAAAAATAATTAAGAAATTAATATAAATGAAAGCAGTATTAAAATGAGTTCGGATTTCACCAAAAAAAGCAAATTTAGTTGCTTGAATGGTTAGATGAATGGCTACTTGAGAAGCGCAATCAATGCTTAAATTTTTGAATAAAAAATGAGCAGATATAATTTATAAATTATTAGCTTCTGCTATAGCTAATGCTCAAAAGAATTTTAATCAAAAAGAAGATGATTTAATATTATTAAAAATATCAGTTACACCATGAATGACATATAAGAGATGAATGTCTCGATCTAAGGGGAGAGTATTTAAAATATTAAAAAGAACTTCACATATAAACATTGAACTTTGAGTTAAAGAAATTGAAACATGAAATGAAGTTATTGATGTAAAATCCAAAGATGAAGGTATGGAAGATGTAGAAAGTAAGCAAGAAAATATAGAAGAAAATAAAACAGAAGCAGTAAAGAAAGATAAAAAAGTTGTAAAAGCAACAGTAGAGAAAAAAGCAGGTAATAAATCAGCAAAAAAATCTAGCAAAGCTAAGGATAAAAAAACTAAGAACTAAAAACTAATATACTAATACACTAAATATGTGACAGAAAGTTAATCCAAAATCATTTAGGCTTAAAACAACAACAACTTGGGATTCACAGTGGTATGCATCACCAAAAAAAATGTGAGATTTGTTTTTAGAAGATAAAGAAATAAGAGACTTTATAAATAATAAGTTACCAGATAGTTGAATATCTAAAATAATGATTTTTAGATCTAGTTCAAAGGTAAATATTGAAATATATACTTCAAAGCCTTGAGTTATTATTTGAAGACAGTGATCACAAATTGATGAAATTAAAAAGACATTAGATCGTAAATATTCTAGAAATTTTGATATTAATGTAAAAGAGCTTAAAACACCTGATCTGGAGTCAGCTATAGTTGCTAGTAATATCGCAAGAGCTGTAGAAAGAAGGATTGCGTATAGGAGAGCTATTAAACAAGCTATTTCAAGATCGGTAGAAGCGTGAGCAATATGAATTAAGGTATATATTTGATGAAGGTTAAATTGAGCAGAAATAGCTAGAGGTGAATTTTATAAAGAATGAAACATTCCTCTTCATACAATAAGAAGTGATGTGTCATATGCTATTGAAAGAGCTAATACAGTTTATTGAGTACTTTGAATAAAAGTATGGATTTATAGATGAGAAGTGTTTAATAAAAAGAGCAATAAGCTTGACTAAAACACTATATTTAAATATATTGCTTCGGCTAATTAATTATGTTACAACCAAAAAAAGAAAAACACAGGAAGGTATTTAGGAGAAGGTCTAGCCTTCACTGAAAAACAAAATGATGAGCATTATTAAGTTTTTGATCGTTTTGAATAAAAGCAATAACTCCAGCAGAGATAACATCTAGGCAAATAGAGTCAGCACGTAAAGCGATTAATAATTATTTAAAAAGAAGTTGAAAATTATGGATAAGAATATTTCCACATAAGCCTGTTACAAGAAAGGCATCTGAAGTACCAATGGGATCTTGAAAATGATCAGTTGAACTATATGTAGCAACAGTATGTCCATGAAGAATGCTGTTTGAATTAGAATGAGTATCAGAGCAAGAAGCAAAAAATGCTTTTAATAAAGCAATATACAAGTTACCTTGTAAAACAAAATTTATAAATAAAGAATACGAATAATATGCATTCAATAACAGATTTACGGAAAATGAGCATATCTGCATTGCTAAAAGAACTTGTTAAAGCAAAGTTTGTAGTGAATAAAACATTGTTATCAGTTGTTTCTTGAAAAGAGAAGGCTAATCATAAGGTAGGAAGATCAAAAAGATTTGTAGCAAGAATAAAAACAGTAATTCGAGAGTTGAATAATAATTTTAATGAAAATAATAATAAGTTATGAGATTCATAAAATGACAAGTAGTATCGGTAAAAATGACTAATACAATAGTTGTTGAAGTTAATACAAAGAAGACACATGAAAAATATGAAAAAAAGGTAACTTCTTCAAAAAAATATTATGTAGATGCACCTTCTAATGAATATAAGGTTTGAGATCTTGTTACCATTGTAGAAACAAGACATATTTCAAAACTTAAATGTTGGAGGATTGCTACTGAAGAGGAGCAAGATAAGAAAAATAATAAAAAGTAAACTATGATCCAGGTTCAATCAAGACTATTAGTGGCAGATAATTCATGAGCAAAAGAAGTGATGTGTATTAAAGTTCTTGGATGATCAAAAAGAAGATATGCCTCTGTATGAGATATTATAATAGTGAGTGTTAAGTCAGCTGCTCCAAGATGAATGATAAAGAAAAAATCAGTACAATCAGCAGTAATTGTAAGAACAACAAGAGCAATTAGAAGAAAAGATTGATCATATATTAAATCAGATGAAAATGCAGTTGTAATGGTATGAAAGGATAAACAACCGAGATGAACGAGAGTATTTTGACCAGTATTTAGAGAATTAAGAGCTGCATGATTTCAAAAAGTAGTTTCTCAAGCACCGGAAGTTTTATAATAAAATAATATGAAGATTAAAAAATGAGATAAAGTATTGGTAATAGCATGAAAAGATAATTGAAAGCAATGAGTTGTCTTGTATTGTTTAAACGAAAAGGACTGTGTAATTGTAGAGTGAGTAAATTTTAGAACAAAATATAAAAAGAAAACTGCACAAAATAAATGAGAAATGTATAAGATAGAGTTTCCTATTCATGTTTCAAATATTCAATTAATTTGATCGGATTGAAACAGGACTAGGGTGTGATATAAAAGAAATGAAGATTGAAAAAAAATAAGAATAGCAAAATCGACTTGAGAAAGTCTTGATAAAGCGTTTACTAAGTCAATTAAAACAAAATAATGACATTAAGACAAGATTATAAAAAAACGATAATTGGCAAGCTAAAGGAGTTACTAAAAAAATGAAATATTTTTGAAGTCCCAGAATTAGAAAAGATTGTGGTAAACGTGTGAGTTTGAAGTTATTTACTTAAATGAAAAACTTCAGTTGATGATGTTGTTGAGAATATTACAAAAATTACATGACAAAAACCAATAATTGTAAATGCTAAATTAGCAGTATCTAATTTTAAATTAAGAAAATGAATGCCAAACTGAGTAAGAGTAACATTGAGATGAAATAGGATGTATGATTTTTTAGAAAAATTGATAAAGGTAGCATTACCAAGAGCAAGAGATTTTAGATGAATTCCGAAGAAAGCATTTGATCAGATGTGAAATTATAACTTATGATTAAATGATATATGAGTTTTCCCAGAGATAGAGTTAGATGATATTTCTAAAACACATTGAGTTCAAATTACTTTTTCTGTAAAAGCTAAGGCTAAGAATGAATCAGTAGAATTATTAACAGCACTTTGATTACCATTTGAAAAATAAACTATGGCAAAAAAATCACTTATAGTTAGTTGCAACAGAAAACAGAGACAGCATGATGATGCTATTGCAGCATGAAGAAAACCTAAGAAAGCAACGCAGGTTTATAATAGATGCAAGATTTGCTCAAGGCAGCACTGATATTTATGACTTTTTAAAATGTGTAGAATATGTTTTAGAAAATTTGCGTCAGAGTGAATGATACCTTGAGTAACAAAAGCTAGTTGGTAATAAAATAAGATAAAGAAATAACATAATAATAATTTAACAATTTACAAATGCACGCAGATCCACTATCAGATATGTTAACGAGAATAAGAAATGCTATAATGTCATGAAAGAAAACAGTAAGCGTTCCGTATTCAAAATTTAAAGAAAGTGTTTTAGCTGTAGTTAAAAAAAATGGTTTCATTTCTTCTTATAAAACTGTTAACAATGAAAAGTTTAAAAGTATAGAAATTAAGTTTTCTGATGAAAAAAAGATTTCAAGTTTAAAAAGAATATCAAAACCATGATGTAGAAAATTTAAGAAATGATGAGAATTAACTTCAGTTTTGAGATGATATTGAATAAATGTTATTTCAACTTCTGAGTGAGTTATGGCTTGATATGAAGCTTATAAGAAGAAAATATGAGGAGAATTACTTTGTGAAATTTATTAGTATTATAAAAAAATGTCTAGAATTTGAAAATTACCGGTGACCATTCCAACTTGAGTTACAGTGAGCATTGAAAATGCTATTGTTACAGCTACTTGACCAAAGTGAAACTTGAGCTATACTAGTAGACCTGAGATAGATATAAAAATTGAAAATGATAGTGTTATCGTAGAAAGAAAGAATGATGAGAAATTCACTATGTGATTACATGGATTAACAAGAACTCTTGTAGCAAATATGATAACATGAGTTACAAAATGATTTGAAAAGAAGTTGCAGATATTATGAGTATGATATTCATATAGGATACAGTGATCAAATATAGTTTTGAGTTTATGATATTCTCATCCAGTAAATGTTAAAATATGGGAGTGAATTGATGTAAAAATTGATGATAAAGCGAAAGATATTTTAACAGTATCTTGAATAGATAAGCAAAAAGTGTGAGAATTTGCAGCACAGATAAGAAAATTAAAAAAACCAGAACCTTATAAGTGAAAGTGAATAAGGTATCTCTGAGAATATGTAAGAAAAAAGGCTTGAAAGGCAGCCGCTAAAAAATAATTATGTCAAAAAATATATTAACATCGAGACAGCGCAGAAAAAACAAGATTAGAAAGAAAATTTCTTGAACTTCAGTTAGACCTAGAATTAGTGTTACTAAAACTTGTAGATTTATCAAGGTACAGGTTATAGATGACAATGTTTGAAATACATTATTTGCAGCACAGGCAAAAAAATGAACAGCTTGAGCAAAAGAGTTAGGTATGAAAATAGCAAAAGATTGATGATTTAAGGAGGCAGTATTTGATAGAAATTGATATATTTACCATTGATTGGTAAAATCACTTGCTCAAGAGGCAAGAACTTGAGGTATAAAATTTTAATTCTTATATAGACTATGGCTAATAAACCAGTAAAAAATCGGAGAAAAAGAGATGGAGCTCAAAGTGAGTTTAAGGAAGAATTAATTGATCTTGCTAGGGTGACTCGTGTAGTTAAATGATGAAGAAGGATGAGGTTTAGAGCTACTGTGGTAGCATGAAACGAAAAGTGAAAAGTATGACTTGGAATTTGAAAAGCAAATGAAGTAACAATAGCAATTAAGAAAGCTATTGTGAGTGCTAAGAAAAATATGAAAATACTCCCGTTAAAAAATTGAACTATAGATAGAGATATTAAAGTTAAATTTAAATGAGCACAGATATTGTTAATGCCAGCTTGTGAAGGAACATGAGTAATTGCATGATGATCTGTAAGGAAGATTGCTGAAGTTGCATGAGTACATAATCTTTTGTCTAAAAGATTTTGATCAACAAATAAGTTAACAAATGCACAAGCTATGATGAAAGCAATTGAGATTTTGGCTACTGCAAATAGGCCAAAAGAAGAAGAATCTGAAGTGGTGAAATGAGAGAATGACAAGGTACAAAAAGTTGCTAAAAATGATAAAAAGATTGTAAATAAAGATGAGAAAAAACAGATTAAGTGAGATAGTAAGAGTGAGAAAAAAACAGAAAGTGCATAGGAAATAATAAAACTAATAAATTAAGAAATGCTTCAAAATGAATTAAAACCAAAGGCAAAAGCTAAGAAGAAAATGAGAGTATGAAGATGAGATGCTTCATGAAAATGAAGAACTTGCTGAAGATGAGATAAATGACAAAATAGTAGAAAAAGTTGATGAGTTAAAGCTTGGTTTGAGTGATGACAAACTCCATTATATAGGAGACTTCCTAAGTTAAGAGGATTTACTAATAATTTCAAGGTTTCATACCAAGTTGTAAATGTGTGAGATTTAAATGATTTTGATTGAAAAAAAGTTGATTTAGCTGCATTATTAGATAAATGATTGATATCAAAAAATAATGTGCCATGTAAAATACTTTGAAATTGAGAGTTAAAGGCAAAAATAAGTTTATCAGTAAATAAAATTTCCCAAGTTGCTCAAAAGAAAATAGAGAAAGCTTGAGGTAGTGTTGAATTAATTAAATAATTAAAATAATGTTAATAGTTAGACTTCAGAGAGCCGGTAGAAAAAACAATCCTGCTTTTAGAATTGTAGTTGCAGAACACTCATGGCCTATAAAATGAAGATTTTTAGAAAAAGTATGATCGTATATCTGATGAAGAAAAGATGAAACTTTAAAAATAGATCTTGAAAGAGTGTCTCATTGGATCTCTATGTGAGCTCAGGTTTCTGATGTTGTTGCAAGATTGCTTGTTAAAAAGTGACTCAAAGAAGCTGAAAAGTTTATCAAGAAGAGGGTTATGAAAGCAAAAAAACCTAAAGAAATAAAAAAAGAAGAAGCTAAAAAAGAAGTAAAATCAGAAGCTAATGCAGAAGAAGCAGGCAATGAAGAAGAGACAGTAAAAGAACCTGTTAAAGATACTAAGGGGGATGATAAAGAAGAAGTAAAGGAAGATGAAGCTAAAGAAGAGGCAAAGGAAAAGGTAGTTGCTGAAGCAGTAAAGGAAGAAGTTAAACAGGAGCCAAAAGAAGATGCAAAAAAAGAAGCAGAAGCAGAAGAAGATAGCAAGTCCTAGTTTTATTTTGATATCTTAAAATAACAGTGTGTATTTATTATAAAATAGAATTTGAAACTTAGATTCTTTCAAATTATATACTATTACTTCATTTTATTTATTTTATTAATAATATTTTATGCCAACTGAAAATGAAATTGATTTACTAGCCTTTATTGTAAAGCACCTAGTAGACAAGCCTGAAGAAATCAGGATTCAAAGAAAGGAAGACGAAAAATGAGTTCTTCTTATTTTAACAGCAGATAAGGATGATGTTTGAAGAATTATCTGAAAAGAATGAAGAGTAGCTTGAGCTATTAGAATGCTACTTAAGGTTTTATGAGCAAGAATGGACAAGAGAATCAATCTTAAAATTGTTGAACCAGACGATTTCTAGTTTTGAGTTTTTTTCATATTTTTTAAGCTCATTGCATTTAATTCATTGACTAGATCCTCTGGAAGATTGTTTTTTGCTGTTGTGAGGATAAATAGTCACATTCAGAGTAAATCATCGATGTTGTTTATTTTATTAAACTCAATGTGCAGCTCTTTTAGTTTATTAAGCTCATTTAATTGATTTATTTCTTCAATTTGATTATGAGCAAGATGTAATGCAACTAAGCTTTTTAAATTTGTTAGTTTATTCACATCAGAGATTTCATTAAAATTTAAATTCAAATTTTTAATATTTGAAAGGTCTCAAATTCAGTCTAAATTACTTATTTTATTTTTTGACAAATCGATATAGTTAACATTTAAATTATCAAGATTTTTAAATTTAGAAATATTATTAAAAGAAATGTTTATTTTTTGAAGATTTGGAAATATTTTAAATTTTGATCAATCTAAGGTTTCAATTTGATTTGATAAAAGATTGATTGATACAACTTCATTTATATATGATCAAGAAGCTATTTTGTTAAAATCTGGAATTTGTTTCAAGTTTTTGGCAGACATATTTATGTCTCATTGAAAATAATTTTCAATTATAAAATCGTTGGAAATAGTTTCTTTATTACATGAAGATAAAACAAGGTTGAAAAGAATTAAAATTGATACTAGTATTTTTTTCATAATATAATTTATTAATTTAATAGTTTTTGTTTATAAAAATAAACTCATTTTATTGCTTGTGTCAATGCTTTATTATGTAATTTATCTTTGTTTTATGGTACAATAAGATGATAAAAATATATAATGACTTATAAAAAAACTTTTGTATTCTTTTTGTTTCTCATGATACTGTGATGAGTTTTATTTAATGCAAGTCAAAAAGGTTATTTTTGATTATTAAAATATAAAGCAGATTTACTTGATTGATCAAGTTCAGTTCTTGATGCTTTAATTGATGAATGAGAGCCGTCAAGAAGCTTTGAGCCGTCATTTATTTTTAATCCAGAAAACAGTGTGTATTTTGATAAATGTACTTGAAATGTATGTGATTATTATGTTTTAGATGTTCCTGATAATACAATCGACATTTGAATTGACAACATTACCTCTAAGCCAAGTTGTGATTATTGATGGAGATACAAATTTCAATGATATCAAAGCTATTTTAAATTATGAGAATGAGTTAGTGATGCAGATATTAGTAGGGATAATGCTAACTATCCTGTGCTCTCTTTTCAAGAGTGAACTAATAAAACTTATGAAATTAACGAAAATGAGGTGATAGTATACTTTGATAAAATTATTACAAATGCTCAATTTTATGACTTCGTAATGAAAAGAAATGTTGTAGTCTATTCAGATTATAGAACAGGAGAGCAGCAATCTATTAATTCACTTGCTGATGCAGTGAAAGTTATAGAGTGAACAAATAAATTAGAAATAATTCTTTCTGACAATTATTTAGTTGATTATTGAAGAATTGTAATTAAGGAAAATATTATTGCAGATAGTGATTGAAGAATTTCACCTAATGATATTTTAGTTTGAGATAAGATAGAGATTAATTGAATACCTCAATACGTAATTGATAATAAAGTTCCAGTTGTGGATTCGATTTCATCAACATGAACTTCTACAACTCAAGTTGATATAGTATTTAGCGAAAATATTTATGAGATTTCTTGATTAAATATATCTCAAAATATTAAAGATCAATTTTGAAATAAATTTTCAAATAATCCAGCTTTTGCTGAAGCTTCAATAGATTGAAATGAATTAAAAGTATTTTTCTTTACTTGAGCAAACATAACTGATATTAGAGTTAATACTTGAGCAATTCAGGATAAGGCAGGAAATTTCAATACAGGGTATTGAGAGTTTTAGAGATGAAGAAACAATACATAAATCTATTAAAAACAATTTGGCATTACGCTGTTTGATATAGAAAAAAGTTTATCATTACTTAAAATCAATTTAATTAATAATTCACGTATACTCAAACGCCTGTCTTATTTCTTTTAATAGTGGTCAGCATACTGTATAAGGATCATCTATTTCAACATATTCATCGCCATCAATAGGAAAAAAAGATCAAGTTAATGTATTATTAAAAGTATCAAATTCACATTTAGTCTTAGAGGTATCAGGATTATAGTTAATCAAATTTAAACCGCTACCACATCTCCATCATAAGACATTTCTTATTTCTTCACTTATAATATTACACGAAGCAGTTTGAATAAATACAGTTTCATTTTCTCAAGAATTAATAGATGGATAAGTAAAAAGACCAGATTCATGACTATCTTGTCATATCTCTTTTCATTTCTCAATTACTCACTCTCTCAGACTATCATAAAATTTTCTGGTTTGAGAAATAGTAATGCTAGATTCTTCTCCTGCATCATTTACTGTCTCATCAGAAGAAAATATATCCAATCAATCAATAGGAGCTTCTCAGGAGGAATACTCAATATATGAAAGGACACCATTAGCAGTCCAGACATCACTTATATTTAATATTCATTCAAAATCAATTTCTCAATTAAGCACAGAGTAAGAATCTAGAACACCTATAAATCAATTGTTTGAAAAATAAGCTCACGTAATATCAGTTACATCAGAGTAATCATGATTATCAATTTTGATTCAAAGATTTTCAACTCAAAATTTTATCATTTGCCTGACTCAATTACCAATATAGACAATATCCTCATTTTTTTGTAATTCTTCTTGTGATGCCTGATTTTCATCAGAAGATTTAACTTCTTCTGATTGTCATATTGGTAATTCGCATCATGCTAATGTCGATAAGGCAACGGCTGCAATGGTTCTTTTTAATCATATTCCAGTTTTCATAATGTAAATTATAGTAAAAGAAAAGAAATATACTTATTTGTAAATGCTTGTCAAGCTAAAAAGACTCGAGTTTTTTCTCAACTCAAATAAACCGTGCTATCAAGTCATTTATAGAATATCTGTTTTTGAAAATTGGGTTTTTTTGAATTGTTAAGCTGTTTATTGCAATTAAAGATCGTTCTTATGTGAAAATAATTGAAAGGTATGTATTAAATATGATTAATTAAGAGTTTTAGAAGGTGATTAATCATGCAAAAAATTAACCTTGTATAATATCCAAACATAATTATACTAATGTCCAAATTTATAGATAAAATGGAAAAGAATAAACAATTATTGACGAATATATGGCTCTTAAAAAGCAATATGCAAGATGTTTTTTATAAACTTGTATGATTTTCAAGACTTAAAAGAAAGTAGTATAAATAAAACTTATTAAATTTTATAAACTGCTTTCTAAGAATATGAAAGCAGTTTTTTTAAGTATAAATATAATATGAAAAATAAATTTTTAACAATTATCGATGATGAGGCAAGATGAGAAATGGCAATATTTATATCATGATTTTTCCATTGATCAATGGCCATTTTAGTTAAAATTGCAGCTAGTAATTTTGATTGATTATTTATTTTAATGGCAAGATTTATTATTTGAATATTTTTATGAATTTTAATATTAAAAATACTTAGAAAAAAAATAATCATACATGATAAAAAAGCATGGATTTTGAGATGAGTGTTTTGAAGCATAGCAATGGCATTTTGGTTTAGTGCTATCGCAATTACAAGTAGCTGAAGAGCAACTCTTCTTAATCTTACATATCCAATTTTTGTTAGTATTATTTGATATTTATTTTTTAAAGAAAAAATTGTAATTAATAATATTATAGCAATTGTATCATGTTTAATTTGAAGCATTTTCATTTTTTATGATTGAAGTTGATATAGTAGGTTATGAGATATTTTATGATTATTAAGTTGAATATTTGCATGATTAGCTGTGATATATGTAAAAAAATCTTCAAATCATAATCATCCAATAGCAACATATCTTTCTCCTTGTTTTATATGATTATTATTTTTGCCATTTGTGCCAAATCAGATTAATGAAATTAATCTAGTTTCCATAACTCCACTACTTGTTCTTTGAGTAATTACATTTATATGACATATGTTTATGAATTATTGATTTAAACATGTTTCAGCAGTAAAATGAAGTATACTCTTATATTCTGAGATGCTGTTTGCTATTTTGCTTAGTTATTTCATAATCTGAGAGGAATTTAAATATAAATTTTTTATTGGAATGAGTTTTATAATAATTTGACTATTTATTAATAGTAGAAAAAAACAAAATTGTAGTTGTTAAACTAATTAATTATGAAAAAAGAAAAAATTTTAAACAGCCCTAGCAAAACAACATTTAAATATTTTTGGAAACATGTAAGAAATTACAAATTTTCAGTATTTTTCTTACTTTTTTCAGCTGGAACAACGGTTATATTGCAAGATATTATTGTGCCAGTTTATATAAAAATTCTTATTGATTTAATGTCTGAGTATTTATGAAATGATAAGCAATCAATATTTTCTATATTATTTACAACTATATTATTAATATCAGCTTTTCATTTATTATGATCAATGATTTTATCTAGGATTCGGGATTTTTATGCTGATTATTTTGCATCATGAATAATGAAGGATATTGAAAATGATTGTTTTAAAATTTTGCAAAGTCATTCATTTTGATTTTTTGCAGATAATTTTATCTGATCACTGGTTTCAAAAATATCTAGATTAATTCATAGTTTTGATAAGATTTTTTTGATTTTTATTTGGGATTTTTATCCTTGAATAATTAGATTTATATTTTCAGTTTGAGTTTTATTTTATTTTGCCCCAATCATAGCATGGATATTAATTTGATGGGTTGTAGTTTATTTATTTATACTTTATAGGTATTCAAATTGGAAAATGAAATATGATACTGTAAATGCTCAAAAAGATTCAAATGTTACTTGAGTTCTAGCTGATAGTCTTACAAATACATCATTAACTAAATTGTTTAATAAAGTAAATTTTGAAATTAATAGATTTTTTAATGTAACAAAAGACAGAATGTTATCTAGAAGATTGTGTTGGAATTTAAATACAATATCCAATTTGATTCAATCTGTATTAATGTTGGTAATTGAATTTATTATCATGTACGTGTTAATAAAGTCATGGGTTGCTGATGAAGTTACAATATGAACAATAGTTCTTGTTCAGGCATTTTTGAATAAAATATTTGAAAATCTATGGTCTTTCTGAAAAGTAATCAGAGAGTACTTTGAAAGTATTGCAAATGCACAAGAAATGATAGAAATTTTAAATACAAAACCTGAAGTAAATAATGTTAAAAATCCTGAAAAATGTAAAATATCAAGATGAGAAATAGAATTTAAAAATGTAAATTTTCATTATGAAAAATGAAATGCAGTATTCAATAAATTTAATCTTAAAATTAAAGCTTGAGAAAAGATATGACTTATATGAGAATCATGAGCTTGAAAAACAACTATTACAAAAATGCTTTTGAGATTTTCTGATATTGAATCAGGGCAAATATTGATCGATAAACAAGATATTTCAAGAATCACTCAGGAGGATTTAAGAGATCATATTTCTTTTGTGCCCCAAGAACCAATATTATTTCATAGAGCCCTTAAAGAAAATATTAGATATTGAGATTTAAATGCATCAGATGAGCAAGTGGTTGAAATTGCTAAACAAGCTTATGCTAATGAATTTATTAATAATACTCCAAAATGATATGATACTTTAGTATGAGAAAGGTGAATAAAATTAAGCGGGTGAGAAAGACAAAGAATATCTATTGCGAGGGCTATGCTTAAAAATTCTCCAATATTGATTTTAGATGAGGCTACAAGTAGCTTGGATTCTAAGTCAGAAAAATATATTCAACAAGCACTTGAGAAATTAATGAAAAATAGAACAGCAATTGTTATTGCTCATAGGCTTTCTACAATACAAAAAATGGATAGAATACTAGTAGTAGATTGATGAGATGTTATTGAAGAGTGAAGTCATAATGAGTTACTTGAAATAAATTGAAAGTATGCAGAGCTTTGGAAGCATCAGGCTTGAGGGTTTATATAAATTCTATTGAACTATTGAATTCTTGTTCTTCTCAAGAAATAACATTAAGCATTTGAAACATAAATATTCAATAGAAACTTTTGAACATAAGACTGTTTTTATGTTATAGCCTTGGCACATTGCCTGTTTATGAAAAAGTGCCGCAGGATTTATCTTGTGCATAATAAATGTATTTTATGTCAATTATTATAACTTTAGATTTTTTCCATTCTCTGCTATAATTAGCAGATTAATTGAATTAAATTTTATGAAAAATATAGCAAAAGCTGTTAAAAAAATTAAGTTGCTAAGATTAGTTTTTAGTAAGGTATGTGAAATTAAAAAAAGAAAAAATAATAAGGCTGAAAATAACAGGATTTTGAACTTAGAAAATATATTAAATAACTTTTAATATTAATGTCTTTAGAATTCAAAAAAAATACTGATAAGAAGATAGATAATACTATTGATCAGGTAGTGAAATCTTTTGATAAACAGCAATTAGAAGTAGATAAGCTTACAAGGCAAGGTGAACAATTATGATTAAAGCTAAAGTCGGCAATTAGAGAAAATCACACTGCAGATGATCAGCTTACAAATAATGAATGGCATGAGATATATCAGTCAATACCAAAGGATCTTCTTTCAGCATTTAGCATACATGATAAAGAATGATTAAAATTTTTTGTTTTGTCAGAATGATTTTTTAGAGAAAATTATGATATAAGTTATGTAAGCAATGTTTCAAACACTTGATTTGTATCAGTATGATTTAGACAAGCGCCAAGCTATATTACTTGATTTAGACCAAATATTGCAAGAGTAGATACTAATACAGGTGAAATAATGTGGAGAATTGAAGATTTTCTTGATCAGGTAATAGAAATTATACCAATAAAAGAAATTAAAGAAACTGGAATAATTCAGTGAGAAAAATGATTTGCAAGAATAGATATTGATACATGAAAAGTTTTATGGAAAAAATCATGATTACATAATTTTGATATGTTATATGAAAATTGAAATTGGATAACTGATAATGATCATTATTTGATAAGATTAAATCCAGATACATGAGATGTGCTATGGAACATAGATTATGCTATAGAATGAATTAATTGATTTAAAATGCAAAAATGAAGCACGATATTTTTTAATAATGGAAATGAGTTAGCATATTTGGATCTAAATCAATGATCTGTAGTATGGAAATTAAAAATTCCAAGTGAATTATGATTGGTAGAAGCTAATTATTGGAATGATATTTCTTCTAATGGTGTAATAAAATGTGAAAAATGATTATTAAGAGTAGATAAAAATACATGAAAAATTTTATGGATATTGTGATGATTGGATAAAAGGTTTTGATGAAAATATTATTGATATTCAAGAGAATGAGTGATATCCGATTGACATGCTAAACCTCCAAAAATTGCAAAAATTGATTTAAATACATGAAAAATATTATGGGTAAGGACAGATTTGCCAATTAGTATTTCTATTTGATGATCTAATTTTGTTGTTTGAAGTAATGCTACAAGATTTTTATCTAATAATTGATGAGTATCAAGAATAGATAGTGATTGAAATATGCTTTTTCAAAGCTCAGATATTCCAAAAGATAAAATTGAATCCTTAAAATCTTTATGAATAACATGGTATGAAAGATTTTATAGCTTAGAGCTAGTAGATCAAATTTTACAAAATAGAGAACTTGTAAGTCAACGAAATGTGGAACAGTTGAATAAGAAACCAATTGTAGCAGTTTTTTACCCAAGGAGAGATGAAAATAAATCTTATTTACATAATAATATTGATTGATTTGTTCAAAATTATAATGTTTTATATTATGAAATTGAAAACGAAGCAGATTACTATAGAGAATTACAAAAATTACAAAGTTTATGAGTAAATATAGATATATTAGTAATGTGATGACATTCAACGCATGAGCATATGTCATTTTGAGATAAGGATCCAGCACAAACTGATAATTTAAATGAGGAATTAGTTTTAGATTTTTCTGATAAAGCAGAATTATTAAAATATTCTAGTCTTTTTAATGGATCAATAGTTATTTCTACATGATGTGAAACATGAAAATGAAGATGATTGAGAATGAATTTAGTTAATCTTTTCTCAGAAACATTGTGAATTCTTTGAAGTGAAGTGATTTGAGCTACAAAATCTGTAAATACATATTTTGAATTTTGACCAAATGGTAAATATTTAAGAACAAGATTTTTTTGACCAGATGGAGAAGAATTAAATTGAGATGAGGTTTATTCAATTACAAATTAATTATAGCTTTCCCGTCTCATAACTTCTATAAAATTTTTTATCATAAACAAGCTTCTCAATATTCTACACTACAAGTACTTTAGAATTTAAAAATTAGAATTTATTTATAAAAATTCAAAAATTACAAAAATTTATAAAGCAAGTATCTTAGCTTAACATATCAAAAAAAATTACTCAATATCACACACTATAACTACAGCTTGATAATTTCCATTTGATCCAATATCTTTATATGGATTTCCTGATAATTATTTTTCAAATTTAAAATAAAAAAGCTTATGTTGATTACAAAAGAGCAATATAAAAAAGAAAGAAAAGCGTATAAAAATTGAAATATATGGCAATCTTATGAATGGTGAGAATATCAAAGTGCTTTGGGAAAAGATGTTTTTTCTATTAAGTGACAGGGGTATTTGGCTTTGGTTGTAAAACAAGGTTTACCTTTTGGACAAAATTATTTACAAGTGCCAAAATGACCATTGTGATTTCAGGATAATTTGTTTTTTAAAGATATAATTAGCTTAGCTAAAAAACAGTGATCTATATTTGTAAGAATTATATCAGAAATAGCTCCAAATTATCACTGAATGGTTTTTAAGGCAAAAAAGGATCAATTCCCAAAGAGCACTTTGATTATTGATCTGAGGATAAGTGAGGATGAAATCTTGATGCAAATGAAGCAGAAGTGAAGATATAATATTAGACTTGCACAAAAGAAATGAGTTAAGGTAGTTGAGGAGAAAAATAGTGAGCTGTGAGCTCAAATTTTTGCAGAATTAATGGAGGATACTTCTCAGAGAGATGCATTTGCAGGACATGATGAAAGTACCTATAAATCAATGATAGATAATTTGTGAGATAAGATAAAAGTATATATTGCTTATTTTGAAGATGAACCGATAGCAGCAGGAATATTTACATTTTTAGATGAGAAATGTGTTTATTATTATTGAGCTTCTTCAAATGAGTATAGAAATTTAATGGCAGCTTATTTGCTCCAATGGGAGGCAATATCTACTGCAAAAGAAATGTGATGCAAGACCTATGATTTTTTATGAATTGCTACAAATGAGGATAAAAAATCAGATTCTTTGTATTGAGTTACACAGTTTAAGTTAAAATTTTGAGGAGAAAAAGTTACTTATCCTGATGCAATAGATATTCCCATAAATTTATTTAAGTATTTTGCATATAGGGGTTTGAAATTATTTCGTTGATAGTTTTTGAGATTAAAAATTAATCAGTTTGCGTTATTAAGTCGCGGGTAAATTCCTTAAAATCAATTTCATTTTCAGCAATAAGAATCATTAAAAAATAAAACAGATCAGATATTTCACAAATTATTTCCTTATTATTTGAGTTTGTTGTAGCCAAAATAACCTCAATTACTTCTTCTCAAACCTTTTTTCTTATTGCTTTGATTCATTTCTTAAAGAGCTTGCTTGTTAGTGATCATTCAATCTTTAATTTTTTTCTATTTTCTATTTTCTTATTTAGGTAAAATAAAAAATCTGAAGAAGATCAGTTGAAATCAGTAAACTTATCTCTCTTTTTTAATTCATCAATAATATTTTTTAGTGAAATATTTTTTTCTGCGAGCAGGTAAAATATATTTTGAATTAATTTGATAATAATTTTTTTCACTTTTTCCTTATTTCACTTTGATGCAATAACAAGGTCGATTCATATTTCTCATATGTCTTGAATAAGTCTATTTTTATTAATATCTAATTTTGTAATAGATGATGGTTCATATGGAAATTTGTTAATTCAATTTTTGATAATATTAAAAAAATTATCAAGAGGGTCCGAAATTAATGTATTTATATTTTTAATATTGCCACTCATAGTTTGCTCAATATTACTATTATCAGGATAGTAAATTTTAGGAGTTGATTTAAAAATTTTTTCAGCTCACATTCGTTTTATTTTTCCTCTTATTTCATTAATTTTATTTTTTGCTAAATATATTCTATATTCTACTCCTCATCATTGAAGAGGAGAGATTGTTGCTCATTTAAGTTCGGGGACTTGATTGATATCAATTATTCAAGATTTAATATCAAATTCTAATAATGAATTTTCTTTTGCATAAAAATATCATTCAATTTCTTGTGCAAAATCACTAAGTTTTTCAGCGTTTTCTGGGCTTAGTGAATTTGGTTTAAGATATAAATTAGTTGATACCGGCATAATTAGTTCTTTAATTCTTGGTCTAAAGAGTCATAGAGACTTTGCTGTATTTCAAGATTCTATTAATTCCATGCTGGCTAATTTTTCTCATCTCTCACTTCTTCTTGCCATTGCATTATCAGATCATTGAGATTTAGATACTGAGCTTTTTATTCAAGCTTTTTTTAAAATATAATTTGATAAATTTTGATATTTGCTTAAAAAATTGAATTTATTTAAATCTGAAATTTCTGTAATTTCTTCAGACGTAAGAAGTTCAAAATTGCATTCTCAAATATTAGTTTTTAAAATCTCAATGATATCTTGTTTCTGTCCAAGTGCTAGGTCTAAAATAAAATCGCTTCATCAAAGCATTACGTTTATTTGATCCCATTCACTTATCCAATCTTCTGCTCATTTGATTCACACAAGATTGGCAATTTTTATTATTCAGTCAAATACTTCAACGCTGTCTGTGCGTTTGTTTATGATAAGTTTGTATCCAATGTCTTTTAGACAAGGTAATATTGAATTTCTTTTACCATCTTCTATAGATGTTTTTTGTGCCGTTATTGTTAAATTATTTTTCATAGTTAAGTTGGTTAGTTGATTTAGTTATTAAACAAAAAAATAAACCCTTTTATTAAAGGGTTTGATATTTAATTATCGACGGATACTGGCTTTAGTTATTTAAGTTTTAAAGCTTTTGTGTATCCGCCGTTTCAATGCTTCATCCAATAAGCTATTCTTGTAATGGTAGTTGTGCTAACTCAGGTTTGCTTATTTATTTCTCGATAAGAAAGTCATTTATCTAGTAATTTACATACTTTCCATCTTTCTGACATTGCTTCAATTTCTTTTATAGTGCAAATATCTCTAAAAAAATCGCCCATAAAATCAGCTGAGTCTATTTTCGATATTGTATCGAATAAACTTTTTTTATCTTTATCTAGCCAAGTTTTTTTATTATTAGTCATTTAGTCTTATTGTTACAGCATTTTTGTGAGCATCTAATCACTCTTTTTCTGCCATTTTAGTAATAGTATTTCATAATTTTGTTAATCAATCTTTGCTTATTTCTTGAAAAGTAATTTTTTTTATAAAGCTATCAACTGATATTCAGGAATATGTTTTAGCAAATCAGGATGTTGGTAATGTGTGGTTTGTTCCGCTTGCATAGTCTCATGCACTTTCTGGTGTAAATTCTCAAAGAAATACCGATCATGCATTTTTAATTTTGCTAATATATTGTTTTGGGTTTTTTAAGTTAATTATTAAATGTTCTGGTGCGTAATTGTTTGAGAAATTAAGTGCTTGTTTTGCATTTTCAACAATTAATATAAAACTTTCTTCTAAGCTTTTTTGTGCATAATTTTTTCTTGCCAAGGTTTTCAGTTGTTTATTTATCTCATTATTTATTTCTCATAAGTTTTGATCTCATATAAGTATTAAGATTGCTTGGCTATCAGGTCAGTGTTCTGCTTGTGAAAGGAGGTCTGATGCAATAAAACTTGGATTTGAATTTTGATCTCAAATAATTAGAACTTCAGAGGGTCCAGCTGGCATATCAATAGATATTCAATATTTATTTTGAGAAAGAAGCTTGGCAGCTGTTACATATGAATTTCATGGTCCAAATATTTTGTCTACTTTTGTAATTGATTCTGTTCAAATAGATACTGCTCATATTGCTTGTGCTCACCCGAGTTTGATTATTGTATTTATACAACATTTATTTGCACAATAGGCAATTTCTGGAGAGATATTTCAATCTTTATCTGGAGGAGTAAGTAGGGTAATGTCTTCACATCATGCAATCTTGGCAGGAATTGAAAGCATTAGCACTGTAGAAAATAATGCCGCATTTCATCATGGCACATATAGAGCAATTTTATCTATAGGTCTTGATTGTCTAAAACATTTAACTCAAGCACTGGTTTCAATTTCTTTTTCTTCTACGACCTGAGCTTTGTGAAATTTATAAATATTATCATAAGCAATTTCAATTGCTTGTTTTAGTTCTTTAGAGATCTGTTTTTCAGAATCTAAAACTTCTTTTTCAGAAACTTGAAAATCAATTATATCAATTCAGTCAAACATTGAGGTATATTTTCTTAGAGCTTTATCTCATTTATTTTCAATTTCGTTGAAAATTTCTTGTACAATTTTATTTTCATTTAATAAACAGTCAGCCTTTCTTTCTGTAAGATTTATAATTTGTTTTTCCGATAAATTCGATAAAGAATATGTTTTCATTGTTTGTTGGTAGCTATTTACTAATACTGCTGTATTAGTATGTTAATACAGTGGTATGAATAAGTCAATATAAAAATTTAATTTAACCAAATTATTTGTAAATTACCCGATTATAAAACACAAAAAAATCACATTTAGTTAGAAATTCCACCATTCCATGTTTCATATAAACTATTTCTTCACAAACAATTTCTCTCAATTGCACACAGTGTAGGAACGAAAGTCTTTCAAATTTGTATACAGGTATCAACTGAGAATCTATTATTAATAGAACGTATTCTAATTTTTCACAAGTTTCCAAGCTTGCTTTTCAGTTTTTTAGATCATTTATTTCTTTATTTGAAAAGTTAGCAACCATATTATTTATAGTTATTGATGTTTGATAGGCGCCATACTGAACTTTTCAATCTCTTTTACTTAATAAATTTATAAATAATTCCTTAGCTTTTCTTGGCTTTAGTCTCATTTCTTCATGTAGTTTTTTAATAAGATCAATCTGATCTAGAACTAGACTAGTATCAGTAATTAGATTTCAATCATATTTTTCTACATGAAGAGTAGTTTCTCCTTTGGTATTTTGTTCATGTTGTTCATTTGCTGATTTTTCATTTTTAATATTTTTGTTTCATTTGTTTTTTCATTTTCCCACTTTTTCTTCTATTTTTCATTTTCCTCATTTTTGCTCATTTTTTCTTTTTTCAATTTTTCAATACAAAACTTTTCTTAATTTTATCAATATTTCATATTCTCAAAAATAATCTTGCCTCATAGTTCGTCATGTATTGCATTGATCTTGGAAATGTCAGCTAAGTTGCTTATTTCAATATGGAAATAATAGCGAATTAGTAAAAAATTGATCATCCAAGATTTTTGATAAAATTGGCTCATCTAATTTTTCTTTTTCTTTTATCCATAGTATCACTTCCCATTGATTTGGTTTTTTTCATCAAGGTCTGCACCATGTTTTTAATATCTGTCTTCATACAGCGTTATGACAAGATATGTTATTTTTCATTTTAGGAATTACCCATTATGTTTCAAGATAAGAACTTTTATAATTTGTTTTTTTGTTAATTTGTGATATAATTAAAAGATTTATAAATTATATAATGTGGAATTTTGATAGATTGTTAAGTTGAGTAGAAACCATTTTTTCTAAACGTAAAAAGGAATCATTTAATTTGACATTGTTAAATGATAATAATAAAAGTATACATTCTGTTTTAAATTGAAGTAATATTTCAAATATTCTATCAACTAATGAGAAAGTTTTAAAATTGGCAAAAGAAGAATATATACAATTAAATCAAGAATTAAATTATCGCTCACCATTTAGTCCTAAAAATTCTCCTGCAACAATATGTTGACATGGAACAAATGCTTATTCATTATGGACTTCTATTTAAATGAACAATGGGTGTCATCATCAGTATGAAATGAATTTGGTGTAAGTAGATTGAATATTCGAATTATTGCAACTAACAAAGAAAATATTAATACAATTGAATTAATGTTAAAAGCAGCTGGTATTACTGATATAGATGTTGTTCTTTTTAAAAATTTGGAACAATATTCATGAGGGAAAATAGGTTGAGTATTCAAAGAGTGTACAAAATGTCAGACTTGAGATTTAAATTAATTAATTTATTATTAGGATTTGCAATATCTTCATGTAATATCTTCAAAATTTGCATTTCCCCCTTATCTATGCTATAATAGGTAGAAGAGATCATTTTTATGAAAACAAAAATAATAGCAACGCTAGGTTTAAAAACTTGTTCAAAAGAAATTATTAAAAAAATGATACTCGCTTGAGCAAGTATTTTTAGATCTAACTTATCTCATGGTAGTTTAAATTGGCACAAGGAGGCTTTGTTAAATGCTAAAAAGGCTTGAGAAGAACTTTGAGTAAAAGTGAAAACTATGCTTGATACTAAGGGTCCTGAGATAAGAACGGAGGAGATGGATTGAGAAATGAAATTAAAAAAATGAAAGACTTTGATATTTGTATGTGATAAAAAGTTGTTTTTAAAAAAAGATGAAATATACATTAGTCATGAAAAATTATATCAAAATATGAATTTGAAAAAATGAAGACTTATTTCTTTAGATTCATGAAAAATAAACTTAAAAATAACAAAAATTGAAGGAAAAAAAATATTTTGTGAAATTTGAAATGATTGAATTCTTAGTGGTAAAAGACATGTTAATATACCATGACTTAGAATAAATCTACCAATTTTAAGGGATATTGATAAGAGATGAATTGAAATGTGAAAAGAGATTTGAGTTGACTTTTTAGCAGCTTCATTTGTAAGAGATTTGAAGGATGTAAAAGACCTTAAGCAGTTTATCTGAAATAAAAAAATGAAACTAATTTCAAAGATTGAACATTTTGAAGCATTAAATCATATTGATGAAATTATAAAAAATTCTGATGAAATAATGGTAGCAAGGTGAGATCTTTGAATTGAGATGCCATATTATGAAGTACCACTGCTGGAAGAAATGCTTATCAAAAAAGCAAAAAAAGCAAAAAAACCAGTTATTGTAGCAACACAAATGCTTATTTCTATGACAAAAAATGTCTTACCAACAAGGGCAGAAGCTATGGATGTTACAATAGCAGTTCAGCTTTGAGCTGACAAAATTATGCTTTCTGATGAGACAGCTTCATGAATTTATCCGATTAAAGCTATTGAAACAATGAAGGAGATTGCTGAGTACGTGGAGAAAAATTGAGCTAGGCTTGAGTTGTAAATTATAAACAAATATAAATAAGTATTTTATAACACTTAAAAGATCAATTTAGTAAAATACTATTGACTTATAACAACAATTACAGTAAAGTGTCTGACTTAATTTAATATTTATTATGGAATTATCAACAATTAAACAAAAAAAAATTGGTGAATGCCAGCTTGAAAAAGAGGATATTTTAGATAAAAAGAATTTAACGATTGCTTTAAACAATTTAATATGTCACTTAAGGGATTTAACACCATCATTTCAAAATCATTGAATGTGATGTTTGGTTAAACTTGCTGCTAAAGAGTTAGATATTGATGACCAAGATGCAATTAGTTATTTTACTGATTTACTACTTTCTCCTTTTGCAAAACCTATTTGGTGAAATATTACTTTAGATAGAGTTGTTAAGTGATGACTAACACCTGCGCCTACTGATCCAAAATGAGAAGTAATTACTTTCAGAAATACTGATGCTTTAGATGATCAGGTAAGGAATTTTAATAATATGATTTTAATTTGAAATAAATTAATTGAAATTTTAAATCAAGATGATTTATTTGATATTATATCAGATTATAATGAAGCATTTGATGAGCTTTCTAATATAAATCCAACAACAATACAAGATTATATTTGAAATAGAATAAAATGTATTTCTGATGCATTGCCTAATTTAATTCAAGATTCAAATAGTTTCCATGGAACATTGGTTATGAGTCTAGAACAGCAATGGAAATACTCAGTTAAGAGTATTGTGATCGACATAGCCAAAGTGTTGCTTGATGGCATTGAGTTTAAATGATTTTTAATTGGTGAAAATACACATGCAACCTCGGATAAGGTAAAGCTTAGACAGTCAGATGCGACAGAAGGGGCATGAAAATGAATAGGATGATTTTTCAATGAACTTAAAAACATTCCAGCTATACCATCGATAAATTACGAACTTATTACATCTACAGATAATTGAGAAATTTATATTTGATATATGAATAAAGTTGAAAGCTCTTCATATTTAAAGATAGTTCAAAATGGAAAAGAAAAAGTATTTTTATTTCCTGGATCTACTTATAATTATCTTATTGAGCAAAAAAACATTATCAGAGAATTTGTTGAGTCTTTTAAAAAAGATTAAGGTATGTATTCACTTTTTAAGCAGATCGTCTTTGCGATGAACGTAATGAAATGAAGTGAAGAAGCAATCCATATGCCAGTTAAAGACATTACTACACATGGATTGCTTCGCTTTGCTCGCAAAGACAGATGTTTTGATTAAAGCAAATTTCTAAAAAGATGAATACATACAGATTAAAAGTTAGTCATTTAAAAATTAGAATTTAAAATTTATTTCAAAAATTATAAAAATTACAAAAATTTAAAAATTAATATCTAAAAATCCATTTTATATTTATATTTCTAAAGTTCTCATTTCTTCCTCTGTCATCCCCGATATATCATAAAATCAAATTTCTCATTTCAAATATTTTCACACAGCCACTTCATTGATATCATTAAATATCTTACAAGCTTCTTGTGATGTTTTGGCAGCTTTTATTGCTAGGTTTAAGCAAGGGAATCTATCAAGGTCAGGTTTTTCAAATGTTAAATTTTTGTCGAAAAAAGAAAAAGTTTTAAATGAATTTTGTACTCTTTGTTCTCATGTGAGAGCGTAAGATATTGCTCTTTTCATGTCTGTTGCTCATAGCTCTGCAATGATTGATCAATCATTAAATTCGACAGCAGAATGAATAATACTTTGAGGGTGTATTACTACTTCAATTTGTTCTGGTTTTAAATCAAAAAGATACATTGCTTCAATGAATTCAAGTCACTTATTTGCCAGAGTAGCAGAATCAATTGTGATCTTTGCTCACATGTCCCAGGTTGGATGTTTTAGTGCTTGCTGCGCTTTTGCTTTTGCAATTTTTTCTTTTGGCCAAAGTTTTTTATCTCTAAAAGGTCATCACGATGCTGTTAGCCATATTTTTTTTACTTCACTTTTTTTTCAAGATCTTAGTGCTTGCCAAACAGCTGAGTGTTCTGAATCAATTGGCCTTACTTCTCATCAGTATTTTTTTAATAATAAGTTTATTTCTTCTCATCAAGAAACCATTGTTTCTTTATTTGCAAGTGCAATTATTTTTCATTTTGTTAATGCTGCTTTTGTCGGCTCGATTCATATTGCTCATACTAGTGAGGTTACTAATATGTCGGTGCCTATGTCTGTGGAGATGTCTAATAATCATTTCATTCAAGTTAGAATTTTTAATTTTCAATTATCAATTTTCAATTTTCAATTTTTAATTCTGTATCTTAGTTCAGTGGCTTTTTCTTCATTAAAAATTACTACTTTTTTTGGTTTAAATTCTTGGATTTGTTTTGAAATGAGTTCAATGTTTGAATTTGCAGATATTGCGTAGACTTCAAAAAGTTTGGAATGTTGTTTTATGACATCAAGAGTTTGTGTTCAAATTGATCATGTGGATCATAGAATGGATACTTTTTGTTTGCTCATGAGCTTAACATTTATTTTAACAATTCATTATATAAAGGGCTAAAGCTCTTAGTTGATAATATATGAACTTTATATTTCGTTTTCAATACACAGCTTTAGCCGTTTTTTTAAGTGAGTAGTTACTCTTTTTTAACTTCTATATCCATATATTTTCTGAGTTTTAACATCCAAGAAATAAGACTGTAAGTGCTAACATTTCTTTTTCAAACGAAAAGGTTTGCACTATTTCAAAGTGAGCTTTCAAAATCTCAAATGATACTGTTTTTCTTTAGAAATATTATAAATCTATTTTTCTTTTTCTTTTCATCAATATCGTAATATGGATCAATGATTTCTAGGTTGTTATTAATATTTTTTTGCAAATCATAAGATTGTTTTGTTTTTCAAATTGCTCTTACAATGATTTGAGCTGCATCAAATCTTGATATTTTATTTTCGGGATTAATTTTATCTTCTTTTTCTTTTCATATCCATCATCTTTCATAGGCTAGAGCAAAATATTTTGCATAAGAATGTTCAATATCAACATCTGTCCATCAACTATACTCATAGTTTCTTTTTAGAAGGTTGATCATTATTTTATTAGCTTCAAATTCAAGATTTAGTGTATTAGAAAGTGCCTTTAAAAATACTCAAATACTAAGTCAATTGTGTCTTATTTCATCAATATCACTTTGTCATAATATCATTTCATCTATTGCCTTGGTGATTTTTGGGTTTGAAATTTCAGTTAGATTTAAGTATTTTTCTGCATTTATGACTTCTTTAAAATTAAATAACATTTGAGCAAATTCTATTCATTGTAATTTATCAAAATAATTAATTTCTTTTTCTAAATATCATTTTTCTATCATTGATTCTATTCTTAGGGATCTTTTGTTTATTGGAATAGTGCTTCTATCTATATTTAAAAATATATTTGCTAAGTCTCATTTGTACAAAGGAGTGTCTGAAAGAAAATATTTTTTTCTAGATAGCCATTTTATATGAGACATGATTTCTTGAGCTTCGCTTTGAAAAATTTTTGAATCAGAAAAGTACTTTTTATTATTCCTAAGTCTTGATCTGATTAAGCTCTTGTGATTGGATTTGTCAAAGTAGTTTACTATTGCTTGCGCTCAGTCTCATCTGTTTACAATAGATACAGGATCTATGTTTGTATTTTTGAAAACTCAGGATTTTTTTAATAAATTATAATGCTCATTATCGCTAGTTGATTTTAAATTTATTTTAGATTTTTTTATTCTTAGATTTTTAATTATTAATTTAGATTTATTAATATTAGTTTCTTTAGTAATGGCTAGTGTTAGAGGAAGATGATCGATTGCAATTTTAAATTTTGTATCTGAGTATTCAGGAATGCTTTTCCAATAATTTTTATCAAGTAGTCTTATTCATTGCTTTGCAAATTTTTTATCAATTTCAATAAAGCATCATTTTATATTTGGAATATTATCTTTAAACTTAACTAATATTTTAGTATTTAAAGGTTTAGTTGATCATTGATCATTTTTAAATGTAAATAGTGGTTGAGATAATTTTCAGTTATAGAAAAAGTTATTTGTTTTTAGTGTTGCTCAAGTGGAGCAGGTTAGTCTTACTCATCTATCTGGATTAGAAATTGTGATATCATGTTCTAGCGCTTGTTTATAATAATGAAAATTTAAATTTTGATAGAAAAGCGTTTTTTTAAATCATTTTTTAAGATAATAATAATTTTTTGAAATATTAATTTTTTTCTTTTTTTCTTTACTTATTATTTTCTCTTTCGTGATTATTTTTATTTTTTCCTTTGGATTTACAACAAATTTTATAATTTTAGATTCAATGTTTCAATTTCTATCAAGAGCGAACATTTTTCAAGAATAATATCAAATGTCACCAGGAGTGAAAACAAAATTATCTCAAATTATCTTCCACCATGTTTTGGGGATTGATGCTCAGATAAATCAATATCGTCTTAGTGGATATGAAAGAGTGTTGTTAAGATTTATTACTTTTTCTTCTCCTAAGATCATGCTTTGCTCTGGGTTAACAATAATAGCGTTTGTGATAAATGGAAGTAGAAGCAGGAAAGTTATTAACAGCTTTTTCATAAGGTAATGATTTTTTTAGATATTAATATATTTTGAGTTTAATGTAAAACTAAAGATTGAAATTTTTATTGAAAAAGGGCTTGATTATTTTTATAAAATAAGCATACTTAAATATAAAATTTTTCACAAAATTGATAATAGAAACTTTATAACCTGGTTTGATAAAACTTGATGAAAAGAAATTAAAGGCAATAAAAGATTTTATTGATAGATCTGATAATATATTAATTGTAGCTCATAAGAATCCCGATGGCGATACTCTTTGAGCAACTACTGCTTGGTATGAGTATTTAAAATTACTTTGAAAAAGTCCAGTTTTAGTTTGTGAAACTAAAATTCCTTACAACCTTACTTTTATTCCAAATAGTGAAATTTTTAGTCAAGATTTTAATTTAAGTGATTTCGATTTGGCCATTATATGTGATGCTTGAGCAAAACATGTTGCAGGATTTTATGAATCTCATCCGGATCTTTTCAAACAAAAAATTCCTGTAATTAATTTAGATCATCATCTTAAAAATGATAATTATTGAACAATTAATATTATTGAACAATACGCTTCCACTACCTGTCTTGTTTATGAAATTTTAAGCTATTTTAGAGCTAAGATTACACCGACAATAGCAACCTCTCTTTTGACATGAATTTACACAGATACTTGATCATTTATGCATTCAAATACTGATTCTTATACTTTGCGTTTAGCAGCTAAGCTTTTGAAATGTTGAGCTAATTTGCGATATATATACAAGTATGTTTTCAAAACAACAAAGATTTCTACATTGAAATTATGGGGAAGGATAATGTCAAATACATTTAAAAACAGTGAGTGAATCACAATGTCAACAGTTACTGAAGATGATTTTAAGGAAACTTGATCAAGTTACGATGAGCTTACTTGAGTTGTTGATTATATAAATTCTGTCCCAAATTCTAAGTTTTCAATTCTTCTAACAGAAAGAAACGGTAAGGTTAAGTGATCTTTAAGAACTTTAAATGATGATATAGATCTAACAGAGATTGCATGAAGATTTTGATGATGATGACATAAAAAAGCTTCATGATTTACTATTGATGGTAAGCTTAAAAAAGAGGTTACCTGGAAAGTAATACAATAATTAGTATTAATTATTAAATTCATTTACTCTGAATAAAAATAACATTATATCCATTATTCTTTGATGTTCAGTTTGTAAATCAATTGTTTTAAGTTTTTGCTGATTTGATATAGCAGTAGTTATTTCTTTAGCTTGGATACCAACGGTGTCTTCATTGATTAATAATGAATTTTCTTCAATATTTGAATTGGAAGTATAGATTTTTATTGTAGTATTTTCTCAAAATTTTTGAGTGTGTTGTCAGTTTTTTATTCCGGTTTGATTTATAGCTGATTTTGAATGTTTTTTGTCAATTCACTGACTGGCATCTAAAATAATTTCAGTGTCATTTCAAGCTCTTGCTTCTACATATATTGAATCATGATAATCTCTAATTTTTACAAGATGAGAGAGTTTTGAGCGATTATGTTTTATTACTTTGGTAATTTCTACGTCATCAAGCGAAATTTCTTCTTGTTTTAATATTTCACGAATTTCAATTACACAATGAGGTAATATATTTAAAATTGCTGATCAGTATTTTTCTACTCATTTTTTATAAAGAGACCTTCTTTCAATGTGAATATGATTTCAAAATTGAAGTTTTTTCCAAGATTCTGAAAATATAGTTTGTCCTCACATTATAATTTGAATATTAAAAGTCTTAGCTTTTGTCATAATAAGCTGAGTTGCTTGTTTAGAAATAGCTATTGGTTTTTCTACAAAAATAGTTCTTCATTTATTTGATGCTGTCAAATATGATAATACAGCTTGTTCAACAAAATTAGGAAGTGTTGCAATAACAATAATATCAGTGTTAATTTCCTTATTATCGAGAGCTTTACTTAAAGCTCATCTTTCAAATGATTGGACTCAGCTATTAGAATAACTTTTTCTTATTTTTTTATCAGAGCTTTCAATTGCAAGAAGATTGCATCAGTTGTCTATAAACTTGTTTTGATGAATAGTTCACCATTTTCAAGTGTTGTTTAGGACAAATGTTGGACGTTTTATTTTTGGCATATTATAAATTTAACATGATGATTTTATAATTATATTTAATTTAGTCAAATAAATAAAAAAACCAAGCTTTTATAAACTTGGTTTTTTATAAAGAAAATATTTAAATATAAAAGTAAATTTTATTTTTATCCTCTTTCAAAAGGTTTCTTTTCCATTGGTCTTGCGATGTTAACAGTGATGCTTCTTCAGTCAACTTCTTGACCATTAAGAGCTTCAATAGCTTTTTGTGCTTCTTCGTCTGTTTCCATTTCCACAAATCAAAATCCTTTTGATCTTCCTGTTTCACGATCAGTAATAATTTTTACCGATACAACAGTTCATGCTTGAGCGAACACTTCTTGTAATTCTTCTTCTGTAAGATTCCAAGATATTCCTCAAACGAATAATTTTTTTCCTGACATTATTGATAGATTAGTAAATAAGTATATTTTTTTTCCTAAAAAGTAATAAATAAATTTTTTAGAAAATGTGAATGTATTATTATGTATTTTATTAAAAAAGCAAGGAGAAAAGACATATTAAGCTAAAAATGATCAAAAAGAGTTTGGAAAATATAGATATTACTATTAATAATACATTGCTTTAATGGCTGTTAGATGCTTTACTAGTGCTAATTATGAAGAAAAATAAATTATTAGAGATTTTTCGTGATCAGAAAGCCTTTGTTTTTATTTTTATTTTATTTTTATTGTTTTGAATATCTTTATTTGTTTATTTTCAAACTAATTTTTTTCAAAATAGTTTCATAAAAAATGAAGATTTGCTTCAATTGGATTTAAATAGAAATCTAAAAGTTTGAGAGTCGGATCTTTTGAAAATGAATTTTGATTATCCTATGGACAGGAAAAGCGTAGAAGAAAATATAAATATTGAAGAAAATTTTGCTTGAACTTTATCTTGGATAGATGATAGAAGTCTTGTATTTCAACCAGATGATAAATTAGAAATATGACAGGTTTATAGTTTTTATATTTTAGAAGATGCTAAAACATTTAAGTGAAAAAAGATTGGAAAAAATATAAAATTTCAATTTGAGGTATCTTCTTCTCCAAGTGTGGTTTCAAGTATTCCAATAGCATGAGCTGAGCAAGTGCCAATTGATGCTGGTATTACTCTTGTATTTGATAGATGAGTTGTCCCGCTTGGAATTGTTAGCTCTAAAAAAAATCCTGAATCGTGGAATGTTAATATTTCACCTGATGTAAAATGAAGATGGAGATGGCTTTGAACTACGACAGTTAAATTTACTCCTGAAGAATCTTTTGATGTGGCTACAAAATATCATGTTTCTATTCCGCCATGAATCGAAATGAGTTCTGGCAAAAAAACTGTTGATGATTTTAGTTTTGATTTTATAACAGAATTACCCTGACTTGTAAGTTCTCATCCAAGAGATAAAAGCATGCAGGTTGAGCCAGATGATATTATTATTCTTAATTTTAATATTCCTATTGATTTAATTAGTGCAAAAGAAAAGATTTCCATGATTTATTGGCTTAAAGGTCAAAAACATTGAACTTGATCTATTAGTAAAATAGATATTTCTTATTGAGAAATTGAGAAAGATTGAGTCAAAAAATTAGATAAATCTATTTTAAATATTAAGCCTGTCAAAGAGCTTGCAATAAATTCAACTCAATATGAATTGCTTGTAGAAAAGTGAATTAGAGCCTTAAATTGAAATCTTTGAAGTGATAAAGATTATATAATTAGTTTTGAAACCGTTTGACCATTTTTTGTAGAAGAGTGAAGAAGCCATAACGCATACTCTTCTTTTATTCGTTTTTCTAATCCTATTAAAAAATGAGCTCTAAAAGGCAAAATTTCAATAGATCCAAATATTGAATGATGGGATAAAATGAATTTTGAAACAAGTTGATGGGATTGAAGATATCTTAATTTGGATCTTAATTTACAGCCAAGTAAAACATATACTATTACAATTGATCAAAGTTTGGTTGATTCTTGGGGGCAAAATCTTCCATCAGACTATAAACTTGTAGTTAGTACTAAAGCAATTGATTCAAAGGTTTTTATTCATTCTGATTGAGAATTTGGTATTTTTGAAAAAGACATGCCACCAATTTATTATCTAAATTGAGTTAACATAAGCAGTTTTGATATTAAATTTGCTAAAACTAGTTTGCAAGAATTTTTAAATATAAGAAATTCTAAGAAGGCAAATTATGATTATCAGCCGACTTTAAAAAATTATTGAGATTATCGTGAGTTTAGTTTTCCTATGCCTAAAAATATTAAAAACCAGTGGGAGGCTGTACCTTTTGATCTGTCTGAAAAAATTTGAAAGAATCTAGAATCAGGAATTTATGTTTTATCCTTAACTGCTCCTGAATACAAGAGAACATGGGGAGATGGGGGGCAAATTGTTGACTATCAGTATTTTGTTCTGACAAATATATGACTTACTTTAAAATACTCATGAAATCAAGCTTTAGTTTGGGCTACAAGTCTTAAAACCGGTAAACCAATAAAAGATGCTTTGATCAAATTTTACTCTGTAGATTATAAAAAATTTATTTCAGGTAATACAGACAAGGATTGATTTTTTGAAACAAAATTAAATTTAAAGGATTTTGTAACTCAAAGAAATGATTATAATCCTGAATTTTGGGTAACGGCTGAAAGTGAAGGTGATTTTGCTTTTATTGGGAGTAATTGGAGCAGTTGAATTTCTCCTTATAATTTTGGATATAGTTATGATTTTCATTGACCAAAAGATCCTGAGTATAGAATGGATTCTTATGTATATACTGATAGACCAATTTATAGACCAGGTGACAATGTGAATTTTAAATGAATATTACGTTTAAGAGATTCTGATTGAGCTTTGTATTCTCCGAAGAAAAGTAGAAAAGCACTTGTGAAAATTGTAGATAGTAAGGGCAGCGAGATTTTTAATAAAACACTTGAATTAACTAAATTTGGAAGTTTTTCAAGTAGCCTGCCTTTGGATAAAAATGTGGCTTTATGAGATTATTCTTTGCAGACGCAAATTATTCCAGATAATGATGTAAAATTTAACAGAAGTAGGACAAGTTTTGCAGTACTAGCTTATCGTAAGCCTGAATATAGAGTGGAGTTAGATTATTCTAAAGGAGATTATTTTAATCATGACAATATTAGTTTGGATGTTGAAGGGTCTTATTATTTTTGAGCACCTTTATCTAATGCAACATTGAAATGGAGAGCTAAAACAACTGATTATTTTTTTAACAAATATACAGATGGTTGGTATTCATTTGCTTTAGAAAATTCATGGTGTTGGTGGAATTGTGAAAGAAGGTCTTCTATGTTTGCTTCTTGATCTGGATGATTAAATGAGAGTGGAAAATATAATATTAAATTTCCTGTAAATATTGATGACAAAGGTCTTTGACAAATTGTATCTGTTGAGGTTGATGTAAGTGATCCAAATAATCAAGTTGTTAGCAATAGACTTTCTGTGCCAGTACATAAATCCAATGTTTATGTTGGAATTAATTCTGAAAATTATGTAGTAAAACCGTGAGAAGAAGCAATCTTTAATATTGTAACTTTAACACCAAATTGAGATTCAATTCCAAATCAAGATGTTACAGTAAAGCTTTTTTCAAGAACATGGAATTCAATTCGTAAAAAAAGTGTTGATGGTCGTTATTATTATGATAATGAAGCAAAAGATGACTATATCAGTGAGGTGGAAGTGGAAACCAACGAAGATTGAAAGGCAAAGGCAAAAATTGAAGTTCCTAAATGAGGACAATATCGCGTAATTGCTGAAACAAAAGATAAAAGAAGAAGGGTGCACAAGGCTTGAGCAAGTGTGTATTCTTGGTCTAGTGCTTATGTAAATTGGCCACACAATAATCATGATAGAATTGATATTATAGCTGATAAGCCAGAATATGCTGTTTGAGATACTGCAAAACTTTTAGTAAAATCTCCTTATCAGTGAAAATGAGTAAAAGCTTTAATAACTGTAGAAAGAGAGAATATTATTAGAAAACAGGTAATTGATGTAACTAGTAATGCTCAATCTTTTGATATTCCAATTACTGAGGATTTGATTCCAAATGCTTATGTTTCTGTAGTGATAACAAAAGCAAGAAATGGCGAAACTTTTAATGAAAATGGCTTAGATACTTGAGCTCCATCATTCAAGATAGCTTATAAAAATTTGTTAGTTGAAACGGAGAGAAAAAAATTAGATTTAACTATTGAAACAGATAAGAAAAAATATGGTCCGTGAGAAACAGTAAAAGTTAAGCTGTCGGCTAAGAATTATAATGGTGATCCAGTTGAAACTGAATTTTCTTTGTGAGTTGTTGATATGAGTGTTTTAGCGCTAACTGGTTTTCAGATGCCTGATTTAATAAAAAGATTTTATTCTAAGAGACCTTTGTGAGTTAAGACTAGTGAGCTTTTAACCTATTTCTTAGAAAGATTTAAGCCATGATCTAAGTGATGAGGTTGATCTGATCCTGAATCAAAAAAACGTGGAAATTTTAAAGATACTGCATATTGGAATCCTATCATAAATACAGATAAAAATGGTCAGGCAGAGCTTGAATTTAAACTTCCAGATAATTTAACAACATGGAAAATGCTTGCTATTTGATCTACTGTTAAAAGCAATTTTTGATCAGTAACAGAAGAAATTATTGAAACAAAAAAAGTTATATTGCGTCCAGTTAGGCCACGTTTTGCAGTTGTTTGAGATGAAATAACTTTATCAGCAATTGTGCATAACTATCTAGATGAAGATGTTAAATTTAAGCTATCATTAAAGGGTGAGTGATTTATCTTAGAAGAGAGCGAAAGTCAGGATGTTGAAATCTTAAAAAATGGAAAACAAAAAGTAAATTTTAAAATAAAAGTAACTCCTTGAGAATTGCTTAAAATGAATTTTTTAGCTGATTCAAAGTTTGCACATGATGAAGTAGAGGAGTCTATTCCAGTTTTTCCTTTTTGAGTTTTGCAATCTGTAGCGAGCTCTTGATTGACTGATTCTGTAATTGAAGAGAAGCTTTTAGTGCCAAGTAGAGAAGATGCTTCTATTGGCTCTTTGACTGTTAATGTCTCTCCTACTTTAGCTAGTTATATTCCTAAATGACTTGAATATCTTGTAAATTTTCCGTATGGATGTGCAGAACAAACAATTTCTAAACTTTTACCCAATATAGCTGTAAGCCAATTAAATGATTTTGATGCTTTTGAAATTGTTAATAAAAAAGATCTTGATTTTAATATTACTATATGACTTGAGAAGCTTTATAATTTTCAAAGATCAGATTGAGGTTTTGGTTATTGGGAAAGAAGCAGGAGGAGCTATTCTTATTTATCTGCTTATATTCTTTATGCTTTTAATAAAATCAAAGAAGCAAATTATTCAGTTGATGAAAATGCAATTTCTAAACTTGTATCTTATTTAGATTTTATGTTGAGAAATCAAAATCTTGAAGATTCAATAAGTTTGTCTAGTCGTGCCTATATTCTTTATGTTTTATGAGAAAGTTGAAAAGCAGATTTAAGTTTGTTAAACAATTTGTATGAAAAAAGAGATAAGTTGGCACTTTTTTCTAAAGCATATTTAGCAATGTCTTATGATAATCTTGATTGAAATATTGGACAAGAGAAATCAAAAGAACTTATTAGTGAAATTTTAAGCCATATTAAGGTAAATGAAAGAAAGGCATTTTTTAATGAAAAATCTTCTATGGATTATGGCTGATTGATGCATACTGACAGTCGAACTAATGCTATTGTACTTCAAGCACTTATTCGTATTGCGCCTGATAGTGTTTTTATTCCTAAAATTGTAAGATATTTATTATCCATTCGTGAAAATGGTCATTGGGACACAACACAATCAACTGCGCTTTCAATTTTTTCTATGGTTGAATTTTTGAAAAGTACTTGAGAATTAGATGCTGATATGAATATAGCGATTAATGTAGATGAAAATCAGTTATTAGATCATAAATTTAACAAAGACAATATACTCACAAGGAAAGAAGTTAGTATCGCTCTATCAGAGCTTTCACCTGATAAGGAGAGCAGTATTAAGATTTGAAAAAATTGAGCATGAAGACTTTATTATGATTTATTATTTTCATATTTTTTTAATGTAGATGATATCCCGCCAGAAGAAGAAGGTTTTTGAATTACAAGAGAGTTTCTTGACTTATCTTGAAAAGAAATTGAGGATAGGCTAACTGAGGCTAATGTTGGCAGCATGTATAAAATAAAATTGATTATTACAAGTTCTGAAGATAGACATTTTGTTGCAGTAGAAAGTCCTGTACCAGCATGAATGGAGATTTTAGATACTAAGTTAAAAACATCTCAGCAAAATTTGATAAATGAGCAAATTACTAATTGTAATAATAATTGGACATATGAATGTTGGAAAAGTAATAACTGGCGCTTCTCTCACAAGGAGTTTAGAGATGATAAAGTTTTTATGTTTGCAGATTTTTTACCTGCCTGAGTTTATGAATATGAATATTTAGTAAGAGCAACTTCTGTATGAAAATTTAGATATAGACCGTCAAGAGTTTGGGAAATGTATTACCCGGAAGTTTTTGGTCAGACAGAGGCTGGATGGTTTAATGTTAAGGAGGAATAAAGAATTGATAATGAGTTTGTTTTATGATTTTTCACATCCTCGTCATTGCGAGGAGCGTAGCGACGTGGCAATCTAGGTGGAAATGACTACAATGATGAATATGCTATGAATAAGCTAGTTAGATCTAAATATTTACGATTTTATTTAAAATTGTTTTATGAAATTTTTTAGAATTCAGTGTAAAAAAAAATCAGACTATTTTAATAAATGTATTAGTAAGATGCTATTTATAATAATTGCATTTATTGTAATTTTATTAATTTTTTTGCCTTTGCCTAAAGATTTGGTAAATCCTCAGTCATATGATTCAACAAATATATTAGACAGAAACAGAAAGCTGCTTTATACAGTTAGACGTCATGATTATTGAGTGCAGAATAAAATAACATTTTCTGAAATCCCGAAAAATATTATTAACGCTTTAATATCAATTGAAGACAGAGATTTTTATTCACATTATTGAATTAGTTTTAAGTGAATATTGAGAGCTGCGTATTTAAACATTAGGGCATGAAAAATTGTTTCTGGTTGAAGCACTATTACTCAACAGCTTGTAAGAAATATTCTAAGACCAAAAAAAAGGAATTTTATTTATAAAATTAAAGAAATGTATTTTGCTATTCGTTTAGAAAATATTAAAACAAAGAATCAAATACTTGAAAAATATTTAAATAATACATATTTTTGACATCAGGCTTATGGAATAAGTGCTGGCTCAGATATATATTTTTGAAAAAAACTAGCTGAGTTAAGTTTGGCAGAATCTGCATTTTTAGTTTGAATATTGCAATCTCCCAATAATCTTGATCCGTATAAAAATTATACATCTGCTATAAAACGTGAGAAGAGAGTACTTCTTGCAATGAAAGATGCATGATTCATTTCAGAGGAGAGATATACAGATGTTTTAAAAGAAGATATTTGACTTGCTTCAGATATGGTGAAAATCTCAGCTCCTCATTTTGTTAATTGGCTTAAAGAAAAATATGAATGAAATATTTTTAAGTCAAAAGAAATCGTATCAACAATCGATTTAGATTTACAAAAAGAAATTGAACTAATAATTCAAAATGAATTAGAAAGATTGGAAGATAATAATATTAGCAGTGCAGCCGTTGTTGTTATTGATGCACATTCATGAGAACTTCTATCAATGGTATGATCTGCTGCTTTTTGGAATGAAGAAAATGATGGTCAGGTAAATGTAGCTCTTTCTCCTAGGCAACCAGGTTCTGCCTTAAAGCCTTTTACTTACGCACTCGCCTTAATGCAAGGTGATAATGCAGCTACAACTGTATCAGATATTGAAACTCAGTTTTTTACCCAAGATGCAAATCCATATATTCCAAGAAATTATAATTATAGATATCATGGTCTTGTTCGTTATCGTGAAGCTTTAGCAAATTCTTACAATATTTCTGCGGTCAAGGTTTTGGAAAAAGTTTGAGTTTGAAATTTATTAAATTTATTAAAAGATGCTGGCATTAAGACTTTAAACAGATCAGCTGAACATTATTGACTAGCTTTAACTCTTGGCGATTGAGAGGTTAAGCTTCTTGAGCTGACACAAGCTTATTGAATTTTTCTTAAAAAATGAAAAACTTTGCCTATTAAAATTCTCAAAGATCAAGAAGCTTCGGAGCCTGTACAGGTTATTGATGAAAAAATAGCTTGGATTATTAGTGATATTTTATCTGATAATGATGCAAGATTACCAGAGTTTTGAGCAGGCTCTGTATTAAATTTTGATTTTCCAGTTGCTGTTAAGACTTGAACAACAAGAAATTTTAGAGACAATTGGACAATTGGATTTAGCAGAGACTTAGTTGTATGAGTTTGGGCCTGAAATGCAGATAACAGCCCAATGCGAGATAGTTCAGGAGTTACATGAGCAGGTCCAATTTTTAGAGCTGTTATGCTTGAGGCAATGAAAGATATTTCAAAAAGAGATTTCGTAAAACCATCATGAATAAATGAAGTTGAAATTTGTAATTTATCAGGAAAATTGCCTGGGAAATATTGTCCAAATTTAATAACTGAATTTTTTATAGAAGGGAAGGAGCCAAAACAGGAAGATGATATTTTTCAAAAAATTCCAATTGATCTAAGAAATTGATTACTGTGATACAGATGCGCGAAAAAGTTTGTAAGAGAGGAGGTGTTCCTAGTATTCCCATTAGAGCTTCAGCTTTGGGCAAAGGAAAATTGATGGAAAGTTCCTCCAAAAAAATCTTCTAATCTTTGTGTAGATTTAGAAATAACAAGTGACAAGAAAATTTTAGAAATAACAAAGCCTCACAATCTCGATAGCTTCAAACTAGATCCACTTATTCCAGATGAAAATGAAAAGATTATATTTACTGCACGGTCAAATAAACATTTTGATTTTCTACAATGGTTTGTTGATGACAAATTGGTTTGATCGGGGACGTCTTTTAGCTATAGGTTTGAGTGGATGCCTGTTTTGTGAACTCATAAGATTTGAGTGAAGAATTGAAAATTTGAAGATGCTGTTGTGATTGAGGTGAGGTAGGATAGTTGTTAGATTGGATTGTTAAACTTTTTGTTAAAGAATTAAAAAACTAAAGGAATTAGATTTAAATTAATTATTTGTTTTAAAGTTTTCGCATTTTTATATTAAACTTATAAAATTAATTATTATTTCTTAATACTTTTTGAAGTTGAACAGCAGTGTTTTTATGTGGGGGTACATAGTTTGCGAAATATTTTAATGCTTTTTTGTCTAAATTATCTCAATTTTCAGCTTTTTCTTCAAAATGCTTTGTTAGTAATGACCATACTATTTGCCAGTCAATATATCCATTAGATAGCATGTAATTGTTTACAGTATGCGATATTACGTCGTTAACTAGCATTGATCATATTCATTTTGTTGATATTATGTGAGCATTTGGTGCTCTTTTTAAAACTTCGCTTACATTGTTGTAGCTTCAGCAAGATCATAAGTATACTATAAGAGTAGATGGAGAGATTTTTTCTATGGTTTTATAGGCATGATAACTGTGTCACCTATGTCATTCAGTTTTTAATTGAATATTACTAGTTCAATATAATTGTGCTACTTGCTCCTGAATTGGATTGTAAGATTCTGGATTATTAGAATATAATAATATTTTTCTTTTACTTGCATTGTCTATCTTGCTGTGATATATATATCACCTTTCATTGTGGGCTTTCCATGTTGAATCTTGTTTATATGTATAATTAAAATGATTATATGAATTGATTCAATCTTCATCATTATAAAATGCCTGAGCTTGCAAATTTGTATTTCATTTTCAAAATAAATCTGCTTCATTTATTCTAAAAAGATTTGGAAGTTTATATTTATCTTTCATGTCATTATACCATTCTCGATTCTCATTTGTATATTCTGATAATGCAGATGCAATGAATCCATACAATTGTATTATTTGAGATTTATCATCTTCTTTTTGTGTAAGTACTAGTTCTTCATAAATAAGTTTAATTTTATTGCTTAAAAATTTAATCATATCTTCAGATCATGCCTGATTAGAAATATAATGTATAATTTCAATTATTGATACAGCATCTTCAATTGGTTTATTCGAAGTTTTAAGTCCTTCAATAAAATCACTCAATAATAATTTTTTGTCATTTGCACTTTCTATAGTTCAAAGAAGTATGTTTAGTTTTCCGTATTGAGCACATGTTCTTAAAAAAGTGCTCCATCATTTTCTACTTGGATCTACTTTGTTTAAAAATTCATAAGCTCATTTTGGATATTTCTTTTTTAAAGATGAAAGTAATCAATCTTCTTCATTGCTTCAGCTAAAAAGAAGATTAAATGTTGAGGTGTATACTTCTTCATTACCTATGACTATCATAGAATAGATAAATTCTGGGGGGAATTTATTTATTAATTTCATTCTTTCACCTTCTTCTTCATTGTGCATTGCATTGAGCATGGCAAGCTTTCTTAAAGCGTAGTCTTTGAAGCTCCATAGGTTTAAATCATTTCCATCCCTCTCTTTTCAATTATTTGAATTACTTAAATCATGTTTAAAATTTCTATAAATTGCATCAAGATCTGAATATGTTCAATTTTCTAGTGATAATAGTAAAACTTGTTCTGCGTATTTAAATGATGTATTAATATCGTACATAGCATTAATTGAAGTCCATATTTTTCAAAAATTATTCATTATTAAATTTATATCTTTTTTCGATAGTGCCATTTTAAATGCTCTAATGATGATATCATAGGTTTCAGGATTATTGTTTGGGGAGTGTTTTAAAATTCATGAATAATTATTTAGTTCTAAAAGTTCTTTTAGGTGCAATACTGTAAGTGTTTTCAATTTTGGAATAGTAAATAAATTATTTATATTTTGCATTATAAATTTTATTCAATGTTCTTTGGTTTTTTCAAAAATTAAAGACAATAATTCATTGAATCTTGGATAGGATCTAAAAAATTCAAGTCTTTCTATCAATTCACTTGTGTCTGATTCACTAAAGCAATCTTTTTCCCCAAAAACTAGTCTAGCCTCATCTTTTGGTATTGGTTTATTTATATCTTTTATAATTAAATCTAAATTTGGTAGTAATAATTTTACATGCTCCATCAATGCGATATCCATAGTATTTGGCAAATAAAGATACCATTTAGGATTGAGATGTAATCTAACTTTTACATTTTTTACTTCTCACACTATATAACCAGGTTTTGATAATTGTGAATTTATACTAAATATTGGGTTTTTTTCATTAATATTGAGTAGCTCTGTACTTGATTTATTTCCATAATAGTTAGTATCGTGTTGATTGCTATGAGATAATCCATAATGAAGCAGGTCTTTCATAAGATATTTACCCATTTTTACTTTAGATAACGTATTAAAGTATTGAAGCAATAATTTAATTGGATTACCAGGTCTCATTTTTCCTTTTTTAAGAACAATAGCTTCAACTGCTTCTGCTGCCAGTAAATCAGCTGTTGTAAGTTCATGGATATCATTTGTCTCGAAAAAAAGAATTGGAGCTTTATTTCACTTAGATTCCTTGTACCGATCAAAAATAAAATTTGGATTTATACTTTGTGACACTAAATAATCATAATTATCTAATAAAGCTAAAGGGTCTTCATTGAGTACCAGCTCTACTGCGGAGGTCCATTGTAATTTATCTTTTGAGTTAAGAACGGTATTGATAGCTGTATCAATTTCCTTTTTTTCATGTAGTATGACTGTTTTATCAGTACTTTTTGCATGCAGTTCTGGAATATATAATAGCAATGTTATCGCTGTTATAATACAGCGACTTAGGGTTTTGATTCCTCATAATTTTGTTCTAGGTACATGTGTGATTTGGTTATTATGGCCATATGTGTTTAGTTTCAAACTCAAAATAGAAATATTAAATCTTATTAAGAGAATAATATTACATATATTTGTTTGAGTGTCAAGTTATTAAGATACTTTTTAGCAGGCTCTTACCAATCTATCCAGTATAAAATACATTTTAGTTTGATTTTTTATAAAGAAATATTATAATATTAACATTTAGTGTAAAAGTATAAAAATATGGTGATTCAATTTTGATCAAAGGAATTGAAAGAAACTTTTGAAATTTGAAAAAATAAAAAATATTCTAATGACATAATAAAATCATATATTAAAAAAGTTATCCTTATTCAAGAGCTTGAAAATGAAAATGATCTTAGAAATTATAAAAGTTTGCATTTTGAAAAACTTAAATGAAAAGCACAAGAATATTCAGTAAGATTAAATGATCAATATAGACTCATTATTGAAATACAAAAAAATTGAAGTATAAAAATTATTTTTATTAAAAATATCTAAACATTATGGCTAAAATCTACAAACCAGCAGTGGCATTTCATCCTTGAGAATACCTTTTAGATGAGCTTTCGGAAAGATGACTTACACAAACAGCTTTAGCAGGATTTCTTGGAAAGCCAATTAAAACAATTAATGAAATTATAAAATGAAAAAAGTCAGTCACAGCTGAAATGGCTATTTTGTTTGAATGAGTTTTTTCTTCATCTGCAAGTAGTTGGCTTTGATTGCAAAAAGCGTATGATTTAGCTAACGCTAGAGTTGTTAATGATGCAAAATATAAAACTGTTATTAAAAATTATCAGAATTATCAAAAAAATAATAAAGATTTAGCAAGAAAAGCAAGGAGTTTAACACTTGCATAAACCAAGAATACAAATATTTCTCCTTATTTTTTTCTTTTGGTTTGCTAGGGCAAATAAAAGGAAAAGTGTTGTTGAGGTGTTTAGGTTAGTATTTTGGAAAGATAAATTCAGATTGATTGATATGAATTATTATGATACTATATGAAATATAGTAAATCATAATTTATGCAAAAAATTAATTTAAGCTTTATTGTTTGGAAAGAAGGAAAGTATTTTGTGTCTCAGTGTTTAAATAACAATGTATCAAGTTTTTGAGAAACTAAAACTGAAGCTATTAAGAATTTAAATGAAGCATTGGAACTGTATTTTGAAGATGAACCAAAGCCAAATCTGATTAAAATCGAGAGGCCAGAAATTTTAGAATCATCATTTACTTATGCCTAAACTTTATTCGTCAAATTATATCATTAAGATTCTCATTAATAATGGTTTTATTTATATTTCACAAAATTGAAGTCATATCAAGTATCGTAAAACTTGAAATCCAACATTAAATACAATTATTCCTGCTAATAAAAAAGAAATACCATATGGTACTTTTAAAGCAATACTATTGCAGACAAAATTAAGTGAATGAGATTTTAAGAAATAATTGTTTTTTAGATACAAATATTTCTCAAAAGTTTGATAATTGAGATATTGCAGAATTTTGATCCTGCAACTTGAGTTTATTCAAGAAAGGTTGGTCTAAATTGAGAGTTTGTAAACAAGAAAAACTTATATTTGATTTCATTAAATTAAATGCTAAATAAAAATTCAGATCTTAATTACTTTAATCTTTCCATTTTTTTCCATTTTATTGGAAGGCTTATGTATAGGATATTTGTTCCTATAGTTTTACTTAAAAATGGTTTTAGTCTTGATAATATTTTTCAGTATTTGATTGGATATTGTATTATTACAATTTTAGTTTTAATATTATCCCTTAAATTTTTTTCGAATAAAAAAGTTATAGTTTTTAATGTTTTAGCAATTTTATCAGAAATCTTCTTAATTTTATTATTTCTTCCAGACAAGATTTCATTTTATTTATTAATACTAATTATTCTTTTTGAAGGTATTTATTATTCACTTTATTATATTTCATATTACTCTATTATTACGCATCTTACCACAATACAAAAAACTTGAAGTAATCTGTGAAATATTGAAATAATTAGTAAGTTTGCATGAATAATTACACCGATATTTTGAGCATTAATTTTAGATATTAGTAAGCCTTTGTTTTTTATGACTGCACTTGCTTTTTTATTGTTATCCATATTGCCTTTAATAAGTATCACTAAATGTGATATTAATGGTGAGCATTTACCAAAAATTAGTATAAAAAAAATATGAAGAGAACTAATTTCATCTACTATTGTTTATGGTATTGAATTTTCAATATTTGTTTTGTGGAGTATATATATTTATATTAATTGAGCTCCTCTTTTGTATATAGGATTTATTCCTGCTATTTGATATCTTGTGGATATTTTATTAATTTTTTTAATAAAAAAACGGCTTTCAAACCTATCTATAAGAATTTATATAAAATATATTGGAATTATTTGAATTATACTACTTTCAATATATAGATACATTTTACCTGAGCATATAATTTTTACAACTCTACTTATTGCTTTATTTTATACACTTTTTAATTTATCAATTAAGACTGATATTATAGAGAAATTTCAAGGTTATCAGACTTTTTATTCTTCAATGTTGATGCAAATTTGTTGATTTTGTTTAATGCTTTTGATTTGAATTATTACTTATGCTATCTGATTGGAATACATGATATTAGCACCAGTTGGCTTTGGTTTAATGTGGATTTTTAAGGAAATATTTTTTTTCTTATTTGACAAAAAAATAATATCTTGACTAATGATTTTAAATAGATAATATTGTTTCCAATTTTTTAAATTATTATATTATGAGTGATAAACAAGAATTTACTAAGCCTGGATATGACAGAATAAAAGTTAAACATACTTGAGAAGCTGCAATTGTTATTATTAATTGACCTTTGAATTATGAAATTAATAAAGAATTGGAAGATATAATGTGAAAATTAAAAAAGTTAGTATCAACATGTATTTTTGACTTAAGACTAGTGCCATTTAAAGATGCTTTTACAAATAAGGTTTTTGATACAAATATATGAATACTTACTGAGGCTGGTTGTTATGTAAGAATTGTAGGTGTTTGTGAGTTAACTGCTAGCCTTCTTAGGCAGTGTACTAGTTGTAATAATGTTGATTATATTGATTATACAGAATTATCAGAATCTGATATTGCAATTATTGCTCAAAAGGAGCTAGAAAGTGAAGAGAATAGGAAGAAAGTAGATCAACATGAACAGAGAGCACTGGGAAAATGAAAAAATACGCAAGAAGGATTAATGGCTAGAAATCTTAAAAGAGCCACTGCAATTCAGGAAAAAAAGAAATACAAAAAAGCTAAAAAAGCTGTGTGAAATAAGGATGGTTTAAAAAAATCATATAATCACAGATCTTGATGAAATAAAAGCAATAATACTTGAAATAACCCTTATAAATCAAACTATCGTAAGCCAAGGATTAAGTATTAAACAAAATTTATGAATTGTTCACTAAATTGCAGGGAAGATAAATGTGCAGTATTAGATGGTTGTGGTCAATGTGAGTCTAGCAATGTTGCATATCCTCAATGAGGAGATTTAGTTTGAAGATTGATATGAGGAAGATGAACAGAAGGAGAGGTTGTTTATGTTTTAGTTAGTGATTCATTGTATGGTATTGTTAATGATATAAGGAGTTATTTAGGTTTTCAAAAACCCATAAATCAAAAGATAAATGTATTGGCAAGTGAAGAAGATGAAAATATTCAACAACAAAGAGAAGATAGTTGATTGTTTTATGGTATTTCAAAAGAAATGAGAGAGGGCATAATTAAAATGCAACAAAGTAAAGAGTCTTGATTAAAAAAAGTAATTAAAAAATATAAACATTGTTTTATATGATATAATAATCTGACCGAAGAAGGAAAAGCTTATTTTGCGTCTATTTGACTTGTTGATAAATATTTTCTCATTAATAATGAAAGGTCTTTATTGCTATTTACTAGTAAGTGAGTATTTGTATTTTCATCATGAGCTAAAAAATTTATTAGATCACTGGAGTCAAAGTGATATGAAAAATTAGTTAGAGAAATTGGTGGTTTTAATCTTGCTGCAGTTAAATTGTTATTTGAAATTAAGGATAATAAATTGTCTTGAGCTTAATTATATATAAATAGGGTAGAAGCTAGAAAAGTTCCAAGACCTTTTTGGATATACAAAGGTAAAAATGATCTAAAAGATTCACATGTCACATGACTTGTGAAAAAGTTGAAATTATTTTAATATCTGAATAGTGTCATTGGTTTAAAAACTTTTTCTAAAAGATTAAATATTAACAATAATTATGAATTGTTCTTCCAGTTGCAATAAAAGTGAATGTTGAGTATTTAATGACAATGGTCAATGTAATGCTAGTTCTAATTTGCATCCTAAATTGTGAAACTTGGTTTGAAGATTTTTATGAAAAAAATGAAAAGAAAGAATAATTAAATATGGTTTAGTTAGTGATTCTTTGTATGATGTTATTGTTGAAATAAGGAGCAGGGCACTTGCTGAGAAAATAGCAAAAACATGAGTAAAGACAATGGCGGAAATTGCAGCAGATATGGATTTAAAATCAAGAAACAATGAATGATTGTTTTATGGTATTTCAGATAAAATAAGAGAAAAAATACTTGGTCAGCAAAAAGATAAGGAAATTTGAATAAAAAATTTATTTAAAATATATAGACATTGTTTTGTATCTTATAATGATCTTACTGAAGAGTGAAAAGCACACTTTGCGTCTATTTGACTTGTTGATAAATATTTTTTGTATGATAATGGTACTGCTAAAACTACATTAGTATTTACCGGAAAATGAATATTTATATTTTCTTTATGAAATGAAAAATTTATTAATTCTTTAGAAACAAAATGATACTTTAAGTTAATTAGAGTAATTAAACCTTTGGATTTAGAAGTAAGAAAGTTACTAAAAGAGATTAAGCTTAATAAATTAAAGGTTAGTAAAAAAGCTTCTGATAAGATTATCGGATTTGGAAAATTGGGAAAGAATAAAAAGCTTGTTAGGCCTAAAAAATTTACTAAACCAAAAACTGTACTGTTGTCAGCTAAGTCATTTATATGACCAAGTGTATATTGTTATTGTGGTAAATGTGAATGATGAGCCGAAGAATGTCCAATATTTGATGATAGTGATGATTAGCAATATTATTTCAAAATTTTCAGTATTTTAGAAATATTTCAAATAATTATTTTAGAGTATTTTTTTCAAATATATTTTTCTTTTAATTCAACAATAACATAGATCTCATTTAAATAAGTTTGTACTGATTCTTTTGCCTGGCTTTTGTTATTTTTTTTCATTAAAAGTTATAACTTATATATAAGTTATAAAAGTATAAAAATCAATACTTGTCTTGTTATTTCATAATTAAATTAATAAAATTGCTAATTGATTTATAAGATAATAAATGATAGCAAATTTTTTAAAACAACTTCGTAAGAAAAAAAAGATGACTCTTAGTGATCTTGATAAAAAAATCAAATATTGAATTTGAAATATTTCAAATTATGAAAATTGAAAAATTAAACCTGAAAATAGGACCATTCTAATGATTTTAACTAAATGATACTGAATGAATTCTGATTCGGCATGGGATTTAATTCATGAATGGAGAACAAAAGAATTAGATCAAATGATTATTTCTCAAAAAAATGATTCATATAATAATTAATTAATTTTTTTAATATTTTTTTAACACTGCTTGAATATAATTCATGTCTAATTAATTATTATATTTTTTTGTCCATTGAATTAGTTGCTTCGCAGTTTGAATCAAAAAAATTTTCTCCAAGGGAAAAAATTGTTAATTCGTGAATTGAGTATTTGGATGATATAGAGCTTTTATCAGTTATATTTTGAACTTGATATAAAAATATGAATGTTAGGAGTTTGTCACAATACTTACTAAATAATTTTTGAATGAAATGAGTTTTTCAATTTAGATCTTTGAAAGATATTCAAGAGTCAACTGGTTTGCCATTTGTTAAATCATGCTTACTGCTTGCAATATGAGAATTTATCAAACGAATTACAAATAATGATAATTCAAAAATAAAATCCCCTGAGCAGCTTTATGCTTATATAAAAGATAATTATAAAAAAACTAATTTTGAAAAACTTATAATTGTTTGTTTGGACAATCAGAGGAGGGTACTTTATTCTTGAGCTATAGCACAATGAGAATCAAATACTTTAAGAGTGTCTTTGTCTTCGATTTTTCATCATCCATTTCGTTTAAATTCTAAGAATTTTTATCTTATTCATAATCATCCAAATTGAGTTTCAAAAGCATCAGAAGATGATATTTGTTTTAGTTTAAAATTAAAGAAAGAATGTGATAAATATTGAATTTTGTTTGATGATCATATAATCATATGAAATGATGGATTTTATAGTTTTTCACTAAATTGAATTATATAATAGTTTATTGATTTTATTGTTATTGCATATATAGTTACTTATGGATGAAAAAATAGGGATGAATAATTAAATTTTTATTTAATGGAAAACCTGCTTGTGAGTCTTTTTGTTGTTTTTATATTTATAACTTTCATACCTTTAATTGCGAGGCTTATCAAGGCCCCTGTGATAGTGATAGAAATCGTTTTTTGAATAATACTTTGAAAATCATTTTTAAATATTATACCATTAGACAATGAAATAATTCAATTTTTCAGAGAATTTTGACTCATATATTTGATGTTTCTTTGAGGTTTGGAAATTTGTTTTGTGAGTATAAAAAAGTATTTTAAACAAACAGTGGCAATTGCATTTTTTTCTTTAATCATTCCTTTTTTGACTTGAGTTTGACTATGATATTATTCATGAATTCATCCTTTGATTTTGTGAACCATTCTTTCAACCACTTCTCTCTGATTGGTTTTTTCATTAGTTAAAGAGTTTGAATTAGATAAAAAACTTGCAAACATTGTTTTATGATCAGTGGTTTTGGTAGATATCTTTAGCATGTTTATTCTTGCTTTTAGTTTAACATATATTGGTTGAAATCTTAGAATTAATTTTATTTATTCACTTCTTGCAGTTTTAACTTTGTTTTTCATTCCTTATTTTGCAAGTAAGCTGCAGTATCAAAAATTTATTTGATCTTTTCTTACAAGAAAAATACGTTGAGATATGGAGGTACGATTTTCTTTTGCTTTGATTTTTATTTTAACTGCCGTTTCTTGAATATTATGATTTCATGCAATTATGGGAGCTTTTATTGCATGACTTATTGTAACGCAAATAAGAGTTCCATGAGAACATCTCGAAAGAAGATTGGAAAGTTTTGGTTATTGATTTTTCATTCCGCTTTTCTTTATTTTCACTTGAGCAAGTGTAGATTTGTTTTCAATATTTTCAAATTTTACAAATTTATTTTTATTAGCATTACTTGTTTTGTTATGAATCATATCAAAGATAATATGAACATTTACAATTTCTCGTATTTTTTGATTTAAAATTAAAGAATCAATCATGATCTGACTATTGCATTCGACAAGATTGAGTCTTATTATAGCTATGGCTCAGGCTTGTGTTGATAGTTGAATAATTAATAACAACCTGTTTTCAATGTTTGTATTGTTGGCTTTAATTTCTTCTATTTTATGACCAACTTTGTGAAAGTTTTTTGTTGAAAAGAAAACTTTGAGCTGGAGGTTGAATATTGAAAGGCATTCTATGTTTTAAGTCTCAATCACTTTCCCAAATTCAGCAATTTCTGTATCAATTCACAAGGCTCATATTTTTTCTTGCATAACTCATATTGCATCTGTTTCTCAGTGTACAAGGATTACTTTCGAAGGTTTTTTTATTTTTCAAAGCCATTCCAGAAGCTCATCTTCATCTGCATGACCAGAGAATGAATTTAATTTTTCTACATTTGCTTTTACTTTATATGGTTGTCCGAATATTTTTACAATTGGATTTTTTTCAACAAGCCTTCTTCAAAGCGTGTTTTGAGCCATGTATCATACAATTAGAATTGTATTGTTATGATTTTCAATATTATTTATTACATGATGTCTAATTCTTCAAGCTTCAATCATTCATGATGCAGAAATAATTACACATGGCATATTTAAGAAGTTTAATGCTTTTGATTCTTCAACAGATTTTGTATAAACAATTTGAGAATTTTGAAAAGGAATAGATTTTTCATATCTTTCTTGCATTTCTTGATTATAACACTGTGTGTGTTTTTTAAATACATCAGTAACTCTTATTGCCATAGGAGAATCAACATAAATTGAAATAGGAGAAATTTCTTTTTTTACAAATGCTTCTTCAAGGTAATATAAAATCTCCTGTGTTCTTTCTACGGCAAATGAAGGGATTATTACTTTTCATCACTGGCTAGCAGTTTTGTTAATTACACCAACAAGTGATTTCCTGTTTAATGATACTGGTTCGTGTTTTCTTCATCAGTAAGTGCTTTCCATTATTATATAATCTGCATCAGGAGTTTCGGCATTTAGTAGCATTGGAACATTTTTTCTTCAAAGATCTCATGTAAATAAAAGTGTTTTTCAATTATATTCCATAAAAATCATTGCAGCTCAAAGTATATGACCAGCTCAAAAAAACTTAATTTTAACATCTCATACTTTAAATTCTTCATGTACATGGTATTCTTTTAATAATTTTAATGTTGGGAAAACATCTTCCATAGTATATATAGGCTCTGATTCAGATAATCATTTAAGTTCTTTATGTCTTTTGAAAAAGTCAAAGTCACTTTCTTGAATGTGTGCGCTATCTTTTAGCATAATATCAAGAAGGTCTTTTGTGGCAATTGTACAATATATTGGTCATTCATATCAGTCTTTTACAGCTTTTGGAAGCAGTCAGCTGTGATCAATATGAGCATGAGAAAGCACGATTGCATCTAAGCTTGTTACATCAAATCAAAATTCTCTATTTTTTCTCATTGAGTCTGTTCTTTTTCATTGAAACATTCAGCAATCTAAAAGAATTTTCTTCCCTCAAACTTCTATTAAATGTTTTGATCAAGTTACTTCTTGAGCTGCTCAGTATGATGTGATTTTAAACATAATTTATAATTATTTATATTGATAATTTTATACTAGTGATAAAAATTAATATTGAAAGCAATGATAATATAAAGATTAAATTTTTTAATATTTGATTAGAGTGTGTTAATTTCTTGATAAATTTTGGATTTAGTATAAATTATAAAAGGCATAGTTATTTATAATATATCTTACTTTTAAAATAATATTTTGTTTATGATAGGAGCAGAAAAAAAGTATGAAAAAGTTGAAAAGTTTGAATTTTTAAGTATTGAATTTAAAGATAGATTATTTTCCATACTTTGTTTTGTTATTCCTCAATTGATGCAAAAAGAGCTTCATAGTCAAATGAGTTATACTATGTTCTAAGTTGTGTGAAAAAAAACATAGGGAGCAATTATTACGTGAACCAAACTTGTTGTTATTTGAATTTTTATCAAAATTTACCTCAGATGATAAATTGATAGATATTGTTTTTACATCAATTCAACATGCTGAAAAATATTATTCTATTTGTGATAGAAGCATAGCATCAGATCTTATGCATAATTTAAAATTGTGAAGAGATATTGATAAAAAAAATCTTGATAAACTTGTTTCAATTGTTAACATGATTTTTAGAGTATCAAGATATTCTGCTGAAGATTTGGCTCGTTTTCGTAACAATAAAAAGCAATGAGGTTTTTTGAGATTTAATGCTATTGCTATGGGGATTTAATTTTATTTTTTTTAATTTAAAAGTTATTTACAAAAATTATAAAAATTCCAAAAATTAAAAATTAATACACCAAAACTTAATTTGTTATTTTATTTACAACGCATTAAAAAAAAGAATCCCCCCCCTTTTTTTTTTAATGTTAGTATTAAATACAATTGTCTAAATATATAAATCTTTACTTTCCTTAATATCTTCTTAAAATTCAGTCAATGGAATACCTAAAAATTTTTCTGGCATTATTAATTGTAATTACTGTTTCTATATTTATATTATGGAGATATAGGAGATATAGAGATGCTAAAAGATGTCTAGAAATGGTATTTCTTAAACTCTCTTTCCCGATAAAAGATTCAAAAGATGATAAGGAAAAAGAGGCAGAATCTGTTTGAGGTCAAACAGTAACTCATAAAGATGTTTTAGATGTGATGGAACATTTTTTTGAATCTATGTATTCAATTTATGATTGAGATTTAATAAATAAAGTTATTTGAGAAGATTTTTTTTCTGTTGAAATGGCAATCGTAGATAAGGAATTACATTTTTATACAGTGATACCCCGTCATTTAAAAATACTTTTTGAAAAACAAGTTTCTGCATTTTATCCTGATGTTTTTATTGATGAAGAGCATGGTTATAGTATTTTTGAAGAGTGATCTTTTACAGCATCAAGGGTTTATGTTTTTTGAGCTGATAATCATCAACCTATAAAAACATATGATCGCATGTGATCAGATCCTGTAAATACTGTGATCAATGCAATGAGTAAGATGGAAGAAAATGAGTGAGCAGTTGTACAGGTAGTTTTAAGGCCAACTGGAGATTGATGGCAAAAAAAATGAAGAGATAAAGCAAAAGACATATTAGAATGAAAAGATTGAAAGGATAAGTGATTTTTTCATTATATCAATCCATTAACTTATTTAGGATTTATCGCAAAAGCATTAATTTCAGATTGAGAAATGCCTACAGATGACAATGATTCTTGAAGAACAAGTCAGGTAACTGAGGAGATAGTAAAAGTAATGGAAGAAAAAAATACTCATATATGATTTGAATCTGTTGTAAGAATTATTACATCAGCTCCTACACAGGAAAAAGCTGACACTCAGAGAGATATAATCGCTTCTGCTTTTTCTCAATATTGAGAACCTGATATAAATTCATTTTCTAAATTAATGAGATATTCTCATGATCAAGCTGTATATAATTATATTGCAAGGAATTTAGATATTGATTGGCTTGCTTATGCTTGAACATCTAAGTATTGGAAAATATTTAGAAGACCTATGATAATGACTCCAAAAGAAATTACATCAGTTATTCATTATCCTAATATTAAATACAACAGATCTGTAGTAATAAAGTGGCAAGAGTTTAAGATTGCACCTGCTCCAAGTAATTTACCAAATGAATGAGTGCTTTTATGAATAAATTCATTTAGATGAACAGAAAGAGAAATAAAGATTAAGAAAAATGATAGAATGAGACATTTTTATCTTATTTGAAAATCTGGTACCTGAAAATCTTCATTGCTTGAAACAATGATAAAACAAGATTTTGAAAACTGAGATTGAGTGTGCGTGGTTGATCCTCACTGAGATTTGATTGAGGCTGTTTTGCCACATGTTCCAAGACATAGAGCAGATGATGTTATTGTTTTTGATCCATGAGATCTTGAGCGTCCAATGTGACTTAATATTTTAGAAGCTTATTGAGAAGATGAAAAAGAGTTTGTTGCACAAGAAACATTGGCAATTTTTATAAAACTTTTCTGAGAAGAAATCATGTGACCGAGGCTGCAGCATTATTTTAGAAATGGTGTTTTGACACTTATGGCTGATGATAAAGAATGAGCTTCGCTTATAGATATTCCAAGACTTTTTACAGATGATGTTTACATGAAACATAAGTCAGACAAGGTAACAAATCCAGAAGTAAGATCGTTTTGGGATAATGAAATGGCAAAAACTGGTCAGAGAGAAAAAGAAGAAATGATACCGTATTTTTCATCCAAATTCTGACCATTTAAAACTAATGCACAAATAAGAAATATAATCGGGCAAACAAAGTCTTGATTTAATTTTAGAAGAGTTATGGATGATAAGAAAATACTTTTAGTAAATCTTTCAAAGGGTAAACTTTGAGATCTTAATTCTAAACTTCTTTGAATGGTAATAGTTGCAAAAATTCAAATGGCTGCAATGAGCAGGGTTGATATTCCAGAAGCTGACAGGAGCGATTTTTATCTTTATGTAGATGAGTTTCAAAACTTTGTGACAGATTCATTTGCAAGTATTTTATCAGAGGCAAGAAAATATCGCTTGGGGCTCATTATTGCACATCAATACATTTCTCAAATTACAAAAATGAATGTATGAGGAAAATGATCTCAGGAAGATACAACAATTAGAGATGCAGTATTTTGAAATGTGTGATCGATGATGTGTTTTAAAATTTGAGCAGCAGATTGAGAGACAATGGCAAAAGAATTTCAACCAGTTTTTTCTGAACAAGATCTTATAAATATTGCAAATTATAATGCTTACATAAAGCTCAATATTGACAACACAACATCAAGAGGTTTTTCCATGAAAACAATTTATGATAAATCTTGAGCAGATTATGATGCAGCAAATGCCTATAAACAACTTTCACGTCTTAAACATGCAAGAGAGAGGAGTTTTGTTGAGCAAGAGATTATGAGGAGGATATCTGGGTAAGATATGATAATTTAAAAGTTTTAATTTATAATAATTTGGAAAAAGTGTTATTTAAATTTAATTAATATTTGTTTTAAATAATTCTCCAATTTTTTTGCAGAAAGCTTAATTAGTGTTTTTTTATCTTCATTTCAAATAGCAAGATCAAAATCATAGGTTACATAATACATTCAGTAAAGCATATATGTAGCAATAAAAACTGATACTATTCCCTCAATTCAAGGAATAAAAACAGTTAACATTAATAAATACATCATTGTTACATGCATTAAAAGATTGTCATAAGCAACTGGGGTGTATGATGTTTTTCTACTTAAAATAAAGGATGCATCTTCAAATATTTGTGACAGTAAAGCTGTAAGTCTGTGATGAGGAATAAGGTCAGTATTTCATATGTGTACAATATTTTTATAAAATTGCTCATTTATTTCCACTAATTTTCTATTATTTTCATGATTTGATTTGTGATAAATATTTAAAAAATCGGAAAGCCATTTTGATATTCAAATTTTTCAGGCTTGAATTTTCATTGCATGTTTTACATAAAATCTAAATGAACTTAGTTTTCAATGCATTTTAAACATAACCTCTTCAAGTTCTCTATATTTTCAATAAGTGACTCAGATTTTTTGACTTAATATAATTCATAAAGCAAAACCGATAATTGTAAATAATATTCATAAATTTCTTGTTGAAAACCACATATTAATACTCTCTAGGTACCATATAAATAATTTTAAAAATATAAAAAGTAAAACTACTGGAGTAACTTTTTCAAAAATAGTATTTTTAAATTTAAAAACATCCATTATTTTAGAATATCTAAGTAGTTTAAGAATTCTAAGTAGTTTTAAAAGTCTAATGATTCTTATTACTCTTATGCTTCATGAGTATGCCATTCATAAAAAAAATGGTAAAATTGATATTAAATCAATAATATTAAAAAATTTAAATGGAAATTTAATTCTATTAGTTGATGAGTAGAATCTTAAAATATTTTCTATTGAAAAACAGATGGTAATAAAAAATTCAATATTAAATAAGGCATTAGAGTAAGATTCAGCAATATCAATATAATTATATTCAATAAAAACTATTGAAACTGATGCAAAAATCAAAAAAACAAGAAAAAAGTAAACAAATCTTGCAATGAATCATTTTGGATGCTCGAAAAAATTCCAAATTTCTTTTTAATATTCATATAATATATTTTAAGAGATAATAAATGTATAGTCAAGTTTTCAGAATTCCTTCTTGCATTTACGGCTTATTTGTGCTATAATTAATAGAAATATTTATTTAATTATATAATTAAAATCTTAATTTTTTTTCAAAATGGAAGTAGAAGCTATAGATCGCTATGCACAGGAAATTGTAGATCATTCACAAGATCAGTATAGAGTTGGTATTGATGAAAAAAAAATTCCTAAAGATGCTGTTCAATATTGAAATAGTTTAAAGGATTATTATAGATTAATTTTAAAGAAAAAACCTGATAATGAAGTTATCAAAGCTCATGTTGGTAAGATTGAGGGAATTATTAAAAAAAAGAATCTTCATGTGGAAGATGCCAAGGAGACTAGGATACAGGATACGTTATCGGCAATAAATGAAGTTAAAATATTATTATGAAAATTGCAAGATAGTTGAATGACTAGGCAGTTTGAAAAAACTAAGTATGTAAATTTAAACCATACTGACAGAACAGCTGTTGATAATACTAAGTGAGATCCTTGATCATTAAGCATGTTGCAAGTAGGTCTTGTTTTGTATTGAGGTTTATCATTTTTGTGATGAGCAGCAAATTTAGTGGCTTGAAATATTGAAGTAGGTGCAAAGGGTATTATTAAAGCCTATGTTACAGGTAAAATATTTTCAACACAAATGTATTGACTTGATATCCCACTTCCTCCTGAATGAAGTGCAGCAAGAAAAATAATAGATATGAAAGGTGCAGATCCTAATGATGAAGAGACACTTCTGTGAAAATGGTATAATCTTTTAATATCACCAGCAGACGAGTGAATTGAGTCAAAGCAAAATCAAAGAGCTGAGTTTTTAGTTAATCATTTGAATTGGGATCTTGTTTATTCTTGAGTGATATTGGATAAAATTAAATATATGACTAAAGATAATTTATCTGAAAATTTATCTGATATTTTAGTGAATGAAGATAAAACTTATCAGAAATCTCCAAATAGATTATCTAATGATGAAATAATAACTTTACTAAAAATAGTTTTTTTAGAATCATGAGTTAATTCTAAAACAGAGTTTGCAGAAACATTTTCTTATTTATCTAGAAGATATAATAAAAGTCTATGGCTAAATGCTGCGGAGCATACTGGAAAGGAGTGAGTTGATGCCTCTGGGGTTAAGCATAAAGGTAAAGATGAGATGGGGGGGCTTAGTGCCTCTATTCCTGAAGCTGCTCCTGAAGCTGCTGCTGAGTCATTTAAAGATGAATCTCTCGTTGCTCCTACAGAAGTTGAAAATTCTATAATTACTGATATTCCTGAGTTTAAAGACGTTTGACCTCAATTGAGAATGTCTGACATGCCTAGAAGTCAAAATAAAGCACCAGAAGCAGCTGAAATTACTTGGGAAAATTTTAATTTTGATAGATATAAAGCGGTAATTGCTTCCATGCAATCTAGCGGGCCAAATAAATATTTAGATGATAATGTTAAGATTTGAATAAAAAATAAAGAATCTCCAGAAAAATGGGCTTTTTGAAAATATCAATTTACGATTGCAACTTTGAGAACTTTGGATGTAAATACAATTAAATTTACTGAAAATGTAAATCCAAATAAATACAACCATGAACTTGAAAAGAATATTATTAATTTTAGACAATGAAAGTTTTTTACTGATACTCAGCAAGAACAAGCCATGGAGGAATATACCAAGCGTAATTTTATTCTACTTGGCAGAATGTGAGTATTTAAAGATATTGAAAAAAGTTGATATACAATTGAACAGGTTTTAGCTGCTGCACATTTTGCATGAGTTGATAAAATATTAGATGCATGAAAAATACAGTTAACTGATAAAAAAGGTGGTGACATTAAAGATAAGCTTAAAACAACTGTAAAGAAATTTATTGGTGATTTTGCAAAAACTTGGAAAGCTACGCCTGCAATTATATATCCAAAAAAGGTTGAAAAAAATACCTAGCATCAATTTATTTTTTATTTTTTTGAATAAATTGCTAGTTATTCATATGTAAAGTGTTCAATATATATTATTTGATAATATTGATGAATCATTGTTTTAATTTAAGCTTACAAAATAATCTTTATTCTTTATAATAATTAATAAAACAAACAACTTTCATCTTGCAATTAAAAAACTGATTAATAAAATTATAATCCATTCTTTAACTTGAAATATAATATGATGAGTAAAAAAATTACAATTTCTGATCTCTTTCGTCTTGCAAATGATTATACTCCTTATCATAAACGAAGACATACAAATATTGTTGATGATTTTTCTAATGTTGCTGCTGAAAAGATTAGAGATAAAGAGGCTGATATTAAAAAAAGATTTAGTGAAAAAGAGCTTAATGATTTGATAGATGAATATTCAACGGACGAATGGATAGAGGCTACTGTTATTTCTGAGGTTTATAGTCCAAATCCTAAATTTGATAAATTTCTTGATATTTTTTCTCCAAAACAAAGAACCTTGCTTGCTATAAATAAACTTGAAAAAGTAAAAAAAGCACAAATTGATGCATGGAAAATTTTCATATCTCAATATACAAAAGAAAGTATAGAATCTGAGATTGAAAAATTTAAGGAAATAAAAAGAAAAACACCTTTAGATAGTCCAGATAATACCAAGGTTTATCATGTTTTACTAACTGTAAGGGAGGTTTTATCCTGAAAAAGTGACATTGAAGAAGGCTTAATTGTTCGTTGAGTTTTTTGATTATTAGCTAATAACACTTGAGCAAGGCAGCATAAATTATATCATTTGTCTGATACTATTAAGGATTGAGATACTTGAAAACAAAGGATTCAAGCTCATTATAATGTTTTAGAAAGAAAATATGGAACAAAAGTTATAGTTGAATTTCATTGATCTACAGCTTGAAGATCTTTTCAGACATGAGCGCAAGTTGTACAAATTATTGGTCAATCAAGTGAGCTTGCTATTAAGAAACATGTTTTAAAAACTAGTCCAAAGTTGTTTTTTATGGTTAATAATGCTGACAGATCGAAACATAAAAATAAAGAATTGGCATGAGCTTCACATTGTTTGTGGGCAAGGGTTAGGGATTGAAGGTCTAGGGTTATTCATGAAGTAATTGGAGTTGATAATGATTTATTTTCAGTTTTTAAAAAGAATATTATATCACTTTATATAATTGAGTGAATTCCTTGAGATGAGCATTATTGAGACTTGTCACAGGGTAGTCAGTTTAGGTCTTTATATAATTTTCCTTATGTTCAATTTTTAAATACAATATCTGAATGAGGTTGTCCTCCTTGATTTAGAGTGAATAGGCTTGATATAAATGATGCAATTTTAGATCTTGAAATATGAAAAAATGAGGCAATGCTTTTAGATCCGGATCATTATTGAAATTGAAAATCATTGTCTGCACATAAAGATTGAGTTATTTGATTGTGCAAAGAAATTTGAGCAGTGCCAGATGAAGATATTGTTATTTGAGATTTTTTTCATCCAGATACATGAAAGAAATTTGAATCAATCGAATTTATGCCAACTGAGTATTTAGGTAAACATACTTGAAAAGTTTGTATTTGGAATTGATCTTCGCTTTCAATTGATTGAACAGTTTTTATTGAACTTTGAGTATCTAAAGAAAAACCAGAAGATATTGTTGAGGAAGTTGTTAGAGCTCCGATTGGTACTAAGGTTGTGTTTAGGAAGAAGTAGGGGGTAATTATTATAAATAGGTAACAACTCTAGATTTGGTGTATAAATTTTTAATTTTTGGAATTTTTATAATTTTTGTAAATAAATATTAAATTCTAATTCTCAATTATATTTTAAACTTAGATATTAAAAAAACATCGTAATATAAAAGTTTATATAGTTTTTTTCAAATTTTTTGCTAATATTATTTCATGCAAGTCCCGTGATTTATCTTACGGCGTACAACTATTAGAACTGAGAAAATGTGGCAGTTTTACTTACTTTTGGTTTTGTGGACTGCGGTTTTTACTGCAATGCAAATTTCTGTATTATTGTATTTAGATCATTATCTAAATAGCTTATTTCTTGCTTGACTTGCACTGGCTATATGAAATATTTGTTCGCTTTTTTTAGATTGATTCTTCAATTCTCTTCAAAAAAGATTTACATCAAGATTTTTGTTTATCTGATCAGTGATTTGAATGATTATTTCAATTTCATTTTTTATATTATTTTCCTCTTTATTTTTTGTTTATCTTGCTGCTATTTTTTTCTCAATTTCTTTTGATTTGATGGAAATTACAGTTACATCTTATATTATGGCAGAAAGTTTACCTGCAAATTATGGACAAAATTTGTCATATAAAGAAGTTGCTCACTGAATATGACTTTTATTTGGTTTAGTTATTTCGGCAATTATTCTATCTGCCAGTTATTTTATTTGAGCAGTTTCAGATACTGTTATAAAAACATCTGTAGAAGTTTTGGAATTGCAAGTTCAATGATTTGAATCATCTATTTTAGTTTCTCAATTAATAATACTATTTGTATTAATAACACTGCTTTGGTTTGCTTACATTTTTTTTGACAAAGATGTAAAAGTTTTTTCATGAGATTACGTAAAAACAAGTTTGCAAGTTCTTAAGGCAAAGACAGTTGATTGACTTAGGAATTCTGCAATTGAGATAGTGGAAACAACTCTAGAGAAATTAAAGAATGAACCAAATCAAGTTCATTTGATATCTACTGAGGAAAAAGTAGGTATTGATTGGAATGAAATTTTTAAAGATGTGTCATCGTCTGCAATTGTTATAAAAAATATATTAACAAGTTTGCCTAGAAATATTTCATTAATTTGGTCTCTTGTGACAGTTACACTTTTTTCTTATTGGGATACGTTTTTATGAACATTTTTGCCAATATTTTTCACAGAACTATTAAGAGCTCAGCCTTGATGGATTTCAAATGTTCCATGATCATTAATGTTGCTGATTTTTATAATTCCAGTGCTTTGATTATTTCCCGTATTTGCAAAATACTGAGATAAGCTTTGAAGACATTATTTTGTTTTTGCCTGATTAATCACAACTTGAATATCAGTTTTTTTACTTGGTTTTTCTTCTTATGATATGTTTTATATTTTTATTATTGCATGATTTTGAGTTTGAATATGATATGTTGCATGAATGTCATGTTCGAAAGCAGACCTTGCTAATAAGATTAATGAATTTGTAGCAGTATCAAACAAATCACCCAAGATTGATACTAATGCCTCTGCTTGACCTATAATGATGGTTAATAATTTTTGAAATGTTATTGGTCCACTTGCTTGAGGTTTTTTTATAGATTTTTTATGATTTCAAGGATTTTTTATTATTTTTTGAATTTCAATTACTTGTTTTCTTGTTTATTCTTTTGTTCATTATAATGAGTTAGTGAGGCCAGCTTATGTTTTTGAGTCTTGAGTGTAAAAATAATTTGACCATGTATTAAATTTTCTTATTTAATTAGAGCATTTACATAAATTTTCGCCCAATTGTCTTTTATAACTCGATTGTCCATAAAAAATATTTCGCTTACTCAGCTTGCACAAACAAACTGTTTGATTTGAAGTACAGACCTTGGAAGAGCGAAATCTCAAAAAGAATTATTGTATTTTTGCCTGCGAAGTTTCCCCACTCAGTTTGGATTATCAAAAGGTAATTTCATAATTATTCATAAATCAAATCATTTTGATCACGACATAAGGTATCTATTGAAAAAATCAGAATTTCAAATTAAAACCAAGGGTTTTTTGGAGTGATTTGCTTTATGAATGAGCTTGTTAACTCATCATGAAAATCAGCTTCAAAATATATCAATATCTTCAAATTGCTCATTTAGAAAGTGTTGCAAGTTTTCTATTTGTTTTCTTGATTTAGAAAAAATACATATTTTTTTATTTTTATTTTCATTTATTAATTTTAAGAGTTTATCAAACGAGAATTTTGCAAATTCAGGATTTTTTCATCATGGATAATTTAGGTCAGGGTAATTAATTTTTATTTTAGGAAATTTATCATTTTCAAAATTTCTAATGTCAATTTCAAAAAACTTCTTTTGATAATCAGTATTTCAAATTAAACTTCATGAGAAAAATCAAATTGAAGATGTTTTAAAATACTGCTCAATGTTTTCAAGAAGGTTTATTTTAAGACTATGAATTGAAAGTTTTAAATTTGAATTAATGTTTAAGAAGTTATAATAATTATTTTTATTTATAAAAGTTCTTAATATATTTTTTTGTTTTTCAAGTAATACTTCTCATCAAATTAGTCTTTTGAGATTCTTTAAAAGATTTAGAATTGATTCAAATTTTTCACTTTTTCTCATTTCATTACTGACTTCAAAAAATACTCAATATTCAGACATTTCATTATCTTTTAAGATTTCATTTTTAATTTCTATGAATATTTTTTCAATTTCAATTTTATCTTTTTCATTTTCAATTGTATCTAGCACTTTTCACTCTCAAAAAATACAGTCTCAGTCTTGTGTTTCAGGATTTGGATCAACAAAAAGAAGTTTATGATTTTTAAATTTATCGTGATTTTTTTGCCAGGCAGAAAATTCTATAATATTTTTTTCTTTTATAATAATATCATCATTTTTCAAAGCAAAAAATTTATTCCATATTTTAAAATCATCATGAGCAATGTTGATATTGAGGCAGCTTAGTGCTTTGCCCGTACTTTGAGTAAAAAGTATTTTAAGTAGTACTCATTCATTATTTTTATTAAATCAAGTTTCCTTTAAATATGATTTGATTTTTTCATTATTTGTCATCAAATATGGCGGTTCTATGATATTTATATTTTTTCAAAATATTTTTGATATTTCTTTAAAACAGTAGTTTGGCACAATTACTGTTGAGCTGTTTTCTTGATTAAGATCATAGAATCATTGAATTTTTTCTATTAATTTTTCTTTAGAGTTCCATTCAAAAATATAAGTTTGTATTTTCTCTCATTGCATTATTTCATTCCATTTGTCTAAGTCATTTTTTAAGTTCTTTTCAGTTTGATCAGTTTTTTTATTAATTTTTTTTGAATGTAAATTCATTTCATCAAATTTCTTGAAATCATCACCTAAGCTATTTTTGATAAATTTTATATATTCTCATTGAAAAGATATTTTGTTAACTTTTTCTAAAAATTCTTTTGGGCAATTTCTTATTTCTCAAATTGTTATTTTTAATATTTCATGACAAGCAAGCACATCTCAAAGTGCTCTGTGTTTAAATTCATGATCAATATTCAATACGTCGCTTAGTACCTCTAGGGCATATGACTCATGACCTGGCATAAATATTCAGGCAAGAGTGCATGTGTCTAGTGATGGATTATCAAGCTTTATTGAGTTTGCACTTAGAAAACCAATGTCAAATTTTATATTGTGACCTACTATTATGTCAGAGCTTTGTATAAAGTTATTAATTTTTTCTAAGAATTCTTCAAACGGGGGAGAGTTTTCAATTTCCTCCTTTCAAATTCAAGTTAAATTTAAAATTATATTAGGTATTTTTATTCATGGATTGCATACAAAATCAATTCTATCAATCTCATTTAGAAATTTATCAATTTTAATAGCAGAACACTCAATGATCTTATCTTTGTTGGCATCAAGGCCAGTAGTTTCAAGGTCTAGAATTATTATGTTGGACATGTGATTATATTATCTTAATAAAATGTTTAACTTTGCACACTTTTCAATTTAACAATATTGAAACTACATCAAAACGACAATTATCAAAACATATATTATAATTTTGACAATAAATTTCTCAGGTTTTAGTCATTTTATTTATTTTTTTTTGATTAACAGATTCAAATCATTCTCAGTAAATATTATTATTTCTTGTTTTTACTTCAACAAAAACAATTTGATCTTTGTCTTTAAATATTAAATCAATTTCTCAGAACTTACTGTGAAAATTATTATCTATAAAATAAAATCATTTTTTTAATAGAAATTTACATGCAATTTTTTCGCCAATATTGCCAATAATTTTTTTATTCATTTATAATATGTATTTTTGCATATCTACTAGGATAGATTGTTATTTTACAACTATGTTTTTTAATATCAAATTTAAAAAATGTCAAGAAAAATGACTTTAAGTAAAGAGTTTTACTTTGAAAAATGTTAAATACTTTGCTAAACATATAGATATTAACAATTAGTAGTATGGAACTTACACAAATTAAATGAGATAAGCTTTGATCAAAATTGAAATTGGAATGAGCTAAATCAGTTTTGCTTCCGATGCCATTAGGTGAGAAGCAAGACGGTAATAAGGAGCAATGAAAAATTGAGACAGATTCTTGAAAGAAAATACTAACTCCGCATGAAGATGTTCACACTGAAGTTAATGAAGAAAAGGTATCAGACCCGGTTGAGTTAAAACATTGAGATACTATTTGAATATGAGAAGACAAAAGTGTTTTATTTGCAGCTCATAAGCCCTGAGAGGAGCTATCTTCAGAAGGTATTGATGAGCATTTTGAAAAGTCATGAGAGACTATTTCAAGTGAGGAGATGTTTGAGCTTATTGGCAAGATTAAGCAAAGGCAAGGACTTATTGTTAATTCTGCAATCGCAGTTGTATTTATTATTGTTTTTATTTTTTCTTGATCAGTATTTTACATTTATAAAAATTGAAGTTCAAATATTATTAAAGAAATTAATAACAAATTATACCCAGTTGAGGCTCAAATTCAAGATTTGAATAATCTTATATGAGCTAAAGATGAAGATTGTGATAGTGATATATCAGATTGCTGACCAGATCCTGATTCTGTGGTTTGAAGAATTGAAAGTCTAGAAAAAAAATGATGAAAAATTGAAAATGATATTGCTTGAATTAAGGCTTATCAGGAAAGTTTAAATATAGTGAAAGATAAAGTTACCCAGCTTGATAAAACAGTTTCTAGTTGAGAAATTCAGCCAGAAATAAAAGAAAAAATTGATTGAATGATTAAAGGTTTTGTTGAAAATTTTCAAAATCAACAAAATTTAAATGAAAAAATAGACAATCTTTCACAAGAACTCAAGAAGATTGATGAACTTGCTGCTCAGGTTAAGGATATAAAGACTTCAATGGAATCAGTAGAAACAATTGACTTGTGAGAAAATTGAGAAAATGTGTGAAATGCTGTTAAAATTCTTCTTAATAAAATTTTGGAATTGCAAAATGAAATTAAGGATTTAAAAAAATAAGTTAATCACCCATTAGTTAGCATATCTATAGTTAGCTGCATAGTAAGATACAGAAAAATGATAGTCTTTATAATCTAAGTTGTGGATTGTCAATGATTTTTTGCAGTATTTACCGTTAATTACAGTTTTTTTGGTATGAAAAAGATGGTTTTTCTGATATAATAAAATGATATATTGAATAATGGATATAAATACACAAAATCAACTTAATAATTTGGCTTGATCAAATGCAAGTTCTTCTGGAAATCAGATGCAATGAGTAAAAATGAATTTTGGAGATTTTGTTATTCCAACAAAATGAGAAGGTGATAATGTTAATGTACAAGTTGCAAATCCTGTTACTGATTTGAAAAAAGATACCCCTGTAGAAAAATGAAACAATGAAGAGAAAAAGATTTCTAATGAGAATATTGATAATGAAACTACTGAGAACATTGCTATAAAAAATTCTTCTTATTCACTTGGTGAAAGTATCGCAACTGAGGAAGATAAAAAAATTGATCCTAGAACTCCTAGGTCTGAAATTGTTCCATTTGTTAAAAATGTAGATATCGCCGCACTTGTTTCCCAGATTTTTAATGACGCAGTATTTTCTAGAACTTCAGATGTACATATTGAGCCATTTGAAAAGTTTTTATCGATAAGGTTTAGAATTGATTGAGAATTTTATGAATATAGAAATTTTGCAAAAGAATATTCAGATTTAATTTTAACTAGAATTCAGGTTTTAGCATGACTTAAAATTGATGAGCTTAGGAAGCCACAAGATTGAAAAATTAATGCATGAATTATTAATTGAAAAAGGATCGATATGAGAATATCTACACTTCCAACAATATATTGAAACAAAATTGTTATAAGAATTTTAGAAAAAGAAAATAAGATAATTACACTACCAGAATTGTGATATGATCATAATGCAGTAAAGCTTATATACAAAAATCTCGCAAGAACATATTGAATGATACTGATGAGCGGGCCAACATGATCATGAAAATCAACCACTCTTTTTGCGATGATTTCAAAATTTGATCCTTTTAAATATAATATTTCTACTCTTGAAGATCCAGTTGAATATTTTATAGAATGAGCAAATCAATCTCAGGTGAATGCTGAAATATGATTTGATTTTTGAAATTGATTGAGAAGCTTGGTAAGACAGGATCCAGATATAATTATGGTTTGAGAGATTCGTGATAACACAACAGCAGTGTTATCAACTCAAGCTGCGATAACAGGTCATTTGGTTTTTTCTACAGTACATGCAAATAATACAAGTTCTACTATTCAGAGGCTTACAAATATGTGAGCAGATCCATTTTTAGTTGCAGATGCTTTAAATATAATTATAGCGCAAAGACTTGTAAAAAAGAATTGTAGCGATTGTCTAGAAGAGTATGTGCCAACTCCAAGGCAAAAAAAATATATTAAAGATGTATTAGAAAAATTAGATGAAGAGTCAAAGGGACAAGTTAAATATCTTAAATGAAAATGATGTGATAAGTGCCATTGATCTTGATATTCATGAAGAATTGCTGTTTATGAGATATTAGAAATAACTAATAAAATTAAAACTGTTATTATTGAAAAAGCTTGAGTTGCACAAGAAATTGAAAAGGTAGCTGTAGAGGATTGAATGGTTACAATACAAGAAAATGGTATTATACAAGCTTTAAAATGAAAAACTACAATTGAAGAGATTATGATGGTTACCGATTCTGTTGAATAAATATTTAAAATGAAAAAAACAAAAGCATTTACATTAGTGGAAATATTGGTTGTAATATCAATTATGTGACTCATGACATGAGCTGTATCGCTTTGAATAGAATCGTTTTGAACTTCAACAGAGCTTATTAATACAGAGAATTTAATTAAATTAAAAATCAGATCAGAAAAATTTTGAATATTGTCAGGCGAAGTAGGTTGTTCTCAGATTGATTTATTAAGTTGAAGAGATTATTTTACAATTTTAAATTCAAAAAAGGATTGAGATTTTTGTAAAAAAGACTTTTTTTGAGATGTTTTTGTTAAAGATTGAAAAGTATTTATTCAAAATATAAGCTCAAGTAATGCTATTGAAGCTCTTGAGCTTTGAGAGAAATTTTCTGATTTGGATTATTCAAATGTTATTGAAAATAGTAGACCCTATATTTCTTTCAAGATAAGATCTTGAAGAAGTTATAGAATAATATCTTCAAATGAAAATGAAAAAGAAGAATTTGAGATTAATTTTTATAATATGCAAAGAGATACTTTAGATATTAGTGATCCAAAGATAGTGATACTAGATGATGTTTCATGAGTTAATTTTAGAAATCGCAAAATAAGAGATAGTGTTTTGAAAATAGTATTCCAAGCTCCAAAGCCTGAATCAAGAATGTATTTAAAAAATGATAGAGTAAATGATGTTAAAATAATTATGGTTAATCAAACAGGAGACTCAAAAGAGTTTGATTTATTTTCAGCATTTTTATATAAATTTACAAAATATTATTCATTTGATTTAGAAAATTAATATGGCATATCAAACAGATGAAAATGGCAATTTATACGATGAAAATAGTAAATTCTTAGCTAAGGCTTGAGAATATAGTGTTGATGAGAATTGAAATGTACAAATTTCCCCCCAAAAAGAAGAAAATAGTATTGAGGAGCTTCAAACGGTTCAAGAAATATCCATGGTTCAAACTGAATCAAAATCGATTTTTCAAAAAATTAATGATTTTTTTAAATCTTTTTTTTCATGAGATCATGTTAAAGAATTAGCATTGTCTGAATCTTTATGATTAGCTGTTAAATGAGAAAAATCAGAAGTCAGTTATGAAGATAAGTTTCCATCTGAATTAAATGTCTCAGAAGATTTACGTAGATTTGTTTATAATATTTCAAATGTATGAAAATTACTTTTTTCAGATAGTGTTGATAAAAAGAATGCTCCACGTTGGAAGTTATTTTTTGTATGAAGAATTGATATTGTTGATTTTTTAGATCAGTTATCAACTCTGATTTATGCATGAATAAGACTTATTGATGCTATTAGAATAATAAGAAAACAGTCTGAAGCTTATTCTATGAAGATCTTATATACTTCAATTGAAGAAAAGTTGAACAATTGAAAACATCTTTCAGAGTCTTTGTGAGATTATGATTATATATTTCCTACAAAATGGATAAAATTAATTTTAGCAGCAGAAAAATCTGGTCAACTAGATAAAATTTTAAGAGATTTAGCAGATGAGGAAAAAAGACAAATCCAATTTGTTTCTAAGGTTAAATCAGCAATGATCTACCCATCTATTTTATTACTTATGACAGTTGTAGTTTTTGCTTTAATGATGATTAAAGTAGTTCCTACTTTGGAAAAATCTTTTTGATGAACAGATGATTTTCCTCAGCTTACTATAAATATAATAAATATGTCACATTATATGACAGAGCATTATTATACTATTATATTTTATCCATTAGCTATATTTATATTTATTGCAATAATTAATTCACAATTTATAACAGTGCAAAAAATTATAGACTGGGTTATGCTTAGAGTGCCAATATTTGGTCAAATATCTAGAAGAAAAAATATTATTATATTTACAGAAAATTTCTCTCTTTTGCTTAAGAGCTGAGTACTGGTATCAGAAAGTCTTAGAATAGTCGCACAAATACTTCCGAGTATTCTATTTAGAAGTGAGGTTCATAAGATAAGGCATTGAGTAGAAAATTGAGTTGTAATGTCGAAAATGATGTGACTTTCAGATTTAGAAACTTGAGGTTTAGAAAATAATTTTTATTTTCCATTAGAAATTGCACAAATGATAAAAATTTGAGAAGAAACCGGTAATACTGCTGAAATTTTAAATAAAATATTAGAAATTAATAATTCAAAATTAAATAACACTGTTAAAAATTTAACATCAATGATGGAACCGATCATAACAGTTGTTATATGACTGTGAATATGAACTCTTTTAATGGCATTTATAGTACCAATGCTTAATGCATTTAAGAGTGTGTAAATTAAATTAATAATGTTGATTATATCACTTTTATACATATAATAAGTCTGATGAAAAAAATATTAATAATTTTCACCTTTCTTTTTCTTTTAAGTAGTGTGTTTGCTATTGAGTGACGTGTTTGAGATGAGACACAAGAGTCAACGGTTGAAACAGAGGGGCAAGAAGAACAAGTTGGTACTCCATTTTTTTGAACTCAAGAAGCACTGCAGGATAATGATCAAGGTGGATTTGATTCTGATTCTGATTGAGATTGATTGAGTGATGACTTAGAAATATCTACGTATTTTACTGATATCTATAATGCTGATTCTGATTCAGACTGATTAAACGATTATGAAGAGGTTGTTATTTACTGATCTTATCCAAATAATGCTGATTCTGATTGAGATTGATTAAGTGATTATAAAGAAGCAAAATTATATTATACTGATGTAATGCGACCTGATCCAGATGGTGATTGACTTAATGATGCAATAGAGGTGATAAGGTGAACAGACTCTTTTGATTCAGATTCTGATTGAGATTGAATAAGTGACTGAGATGAAGTTAATGTTCATTTCACAAATCCAAATGTTCGTGATTCTGATTGAGATTGAATAAGTGATTGAGATGAGTTAAGAGTATTTTTAACAAATCCAAATGCTCGTGATTCAGACTGAGATTGAATAAATGATTGAGATGAAATAAGGCATTATTGAACTAATCCTGCTACGTTTAATGAGCTTGAAGATTTTGTTGAATTAAATGATCCTGTTGAACATCCTGTAGAGGATAATACTCTTATTACTCCTGGACAAGAACCTAGTCAGCTTAGTACTTGAGATGTTCAAGATACTTCAGTATTAGGTTCTCAGGATTCAGATATCCCGTCATTAGATATATGCCAATGAGAAGGCTGTGAAACAGGGTGTACTTGAGATGATTGCCAGGCAGTATGTACTTGAGAAGATTGCGAAGTTGAATGTGCTTGAAACGATTGTGAAGTAGAAACGTGTAATTGAGAAGATTGTGAAATAGAATGTACTTGAGAAGATTGTGAAATAGAATGTTCCTGAGAAGATTGCGATATTGACGAGTGCACTTGAGAAAATTGTGATGCTCAATGTGATGAGTTAGATTGTTCAATTATTTGTTCTTGAGAAGACTGTGAGTCAGAATGTGTTTGAAATGATTGTCAGGTTGTATGTTCTTGAGAAGATTGTGATACAGGTTGTAATTGATGAAAGTGTTCAATAAATTCATGTCAGACAGAAGAGTGTATGATAACATGTGATTGAGGTGATTGTGAGTTAGAAGAATGAGCTTGAGCAAATGAAGAAACAAACTCAATAACAATAGTAGATGAAAATTGAGATTCAATGACAATAGTTGATGAAAGTTGAGAACCTATTGATTTAGTTGATGAGGAGTGAAATCCAGTATCGTTAACCGATGAAGCGTGAAATGAAATAACAATAGTTGATGAAAACTGAGAACCCATTGATTTAGTTGATGAGGAATGAAACCATGCAGTTCAATCTGAAGATTGAACACCTGCAGCATTGGTTAATGAGAATTGAACACAAGTGGGTTTAACTGATGAAGCTTGAGATTCTACTGAATTAATAGTTAATGGTTCGGAGACTGCGACATTAGAAGAATGAGCTTGAGCAAATGAAGAAACAAACTCAATAACAATAGTAGATGAAAATTGAGATTCAATGACAATAGTTGATGAAAGTTGAGAACCTATTGATTTAGTTGATGAGGAGTGAAATCCAGTATCGTTAACCGATGAAGCGTGAAATGAAATAACAATAGTTGATGAAAACTGAGAACCCATTGATTTAGTTGATGAGGAATGAAACCATGCAGTTCAATCTGAAGATTGAACACCTGCAGCATTGGTTAATGAGAATTGAACACAAGTGGGTTTAACTGATGAAGCTTGAGATTCTACTGAATTAATAGTTAATGGTTCGGAGACTGCGACATTAGAAGAATGAGCTTGAGCATTGGATAATGAATGAAACAATTGATGATGATTAGGATGAAATAATCAATGATGAGAAAACAATACATGATTAGGATGATTAGGATGATGAGATAATGGATGATGTCAATGATTAGCTTGTGATGAAGGTGAAGGTTGATGATGAGCTAATGGTGGATGATGATTAGGATGAAATAATCAATGATGAGAAAACAATACATGATTAGGATGATTAGGATGATGAGATAATGGATGATGTCAATGATTAGCTTGTGATGAAGGTGAAGGTTGATGATGAGCTAATGGTGGATGATGATTAGGATGAAATAATCAATGATGAGAAAACAATACATGATTAGGATGATTAGGATGATGAGATAATGGATGATGTCAATGATTAGCTTGTGATGAAGGTGAAGGTTGATGATGAGCTAATGGTGGATGATGATTAGGATGAAATAATCAATGATGAGAAAACAATACATGATTAGGATGATTAGGATGATGAGATAACCAATGATGATGCCAGTGATTAGATTGTGAAGATAGCCTAACAGATGATTGAGTATGTGGCTTTAATCAATCATGTCCATATGATAACAATGATACCAATGATAATATTTGTAGTTCAGCAACTTGATCAGATTTAGATTGAGATACAATCGATGGTGTAATAATACAAAATGGTACAGGATATACTGTTAGTTGAGCAGATCTTTGGCCATATGATTTTTATGGTTGATGATGTACTGATCTTGATCCTGATGCAGATCTTGATTGAGATGGTATTCCAAATTTTGCTGATGAGAATATTGATGGAGATAATTATGACAATTGTTATGACAAGTGGCCATATAATGAATACAATTGAGGTGGGTTGTGATATAGTTCATGACAACCTGATACTCAGGGGGATTTTGATTGAGATACTTGTGAAAATTTTTTAGATATATGTCCGTTTGAATGAACTATGGAATGAGAAGCTGCTTATTGCTGACCAGAGTTGTATGAAGATACTGATGATGATTACATTCAAGATAGAATTGATCCTTGTCCGGAGGATCAATATAATCAATGTGAGCCATCATATAAATACATAGCAACAACTTGTCCGTTTTATGTAAGTCAGTATGAAGAATTATTACTTAATTCATTTTTTTATAGTTTTTCAAAAAATTATTTTAATAGTTTTTATGTAAATGACGATTGATATGAAACATATGTATTAGATAATTTAAGTGAAAAAAATGATCAATTTCAATCAGATTATTTAGATGAATATGAAATTGAAATCAGACAAGAAGCTTATGATGAGCTTGTAGAAACTGGTCTTGATTCTTATATTTGAGTTGATCCAAATTGGTTGTGGATATGGCCTAATATACATTTATCTGATCGAGATGCTAGAAGTGCTCTTGCTGAACATAATTATTGAGGATATATTAATAAGCAGCAAATTGATTTTTTAGCACATAGTATTTATTACAAACATAAAGATGACACTGCTCAATTTCAAGTTATAAATGCGTTAACAGATCAGGCTCAGCAGTGGGGTATTTGAGAATTATTACACTGATCATGATTTACAAATGTGTTTAATATGAAATTTGCCTGAGATGATAACAAGATAGCATCTATCAATCATATTTTACAGAAATATATAAATAAGCCTTATATTGATTATTTAGAAGCAGATCGTCTTGAATTAATTGAATCAATGTTAACTAATTGTCATGGTACAAGTAATGCAGATTTTGAGTTTTGAACAATGTGTACAAATAAAGAAGAAGTGAGGCAAAAAAATAGAAGATGATACTGGGAAACTGTAATGGTTCCAAATGATTTTTGAGAAATGGCAAAAAAAGTAGTCCTTAATTCATTTAGAATATTTATATTAAAAACTCATAATATTGACTATGAAGAGGGATTTGCTGATATTGATTTTGAGTCTGGCGATATGATAGATTTGTTTTTTTCTGATGTAAATGATGAGAGTGGCGAGAACAGCTCAATTTCAGATGATCTTGAGGATATACTAAAAGGGATTTTACTACCTGATATTGATGACATATATTGACAGTTATCAACATCTGAAGCTAGAAGAATATGTGACAATGATGGTGATTGTATAGATGATTTTATTAAAGAAGTATTTGTTGGTCATTATCTTGCTTCTGCTGCAGAGAATATTGAATTTTCTTGAATGAATAGTGATTTAACAATTGCAACTGCAGATACAAGTTGAATCATTGATAAAATGCAAAAAAGATATGAGGATTTTGTAAAACTTGATGTGTTTTATACAAAATTTTGGAATGCCGCATCACTACATCTTGATGATGATCCTGCAAGTTGATCTGCTGGCAGTAGCACCTGAGTTGATAGTAGTAGTACATGAAATATTCCAACTTGGTTTCAAGCAGAGCTTGCTAATTGACTTGATTGTAATAAGCCTTTAATGGGTAATAAGGATATTGGTAATATGTTATTTGATATGAGAACTTCTGCAGAAAATTGAATTAATTCAATGGCTCCAATTGATTATTTTCAATGAGTGCTTTGAAATGTTCAGGATAATTTAGTTATAGATGATGATTTTATTGATAGGATTTTTACTTGATCAAACACTGTTGATTTTATAGTAGCTGCAAGTCCTGTGGATATTGAGGTGGACAATAGCGGCTGAGGTGGTGGAGGCTGATGATGTCCACTTGTTTATATAAAATGAGAGGGCTGATTGTTAGAATTTAATTGATTTTCTTCTATATTTAAATTTTCAAAATTTCTAAAATGAGATTCTTTTGTTAAATTAGCTCCAGAAGTTGTTGATGGGAAAATTGAGGTTTCAATTGCAGAAATACAGTTTGAAACTTTTTATTTAGATAATCTTTCTTTGATTTATGTTAAGCATTGAAAATGAGATGATATAAATATAGATAATAAATGAAATATTTATTCATTAATTAATCATGAGAAAATAATATTTGATGAAAATCAAGACAGCAATTTTATTAATATTGATCTTTGAACTTTTAACAGTGAAAAAATTGTAAAAATTCAATGATGAATAAAGGATGGTGTTAGTATGAGAGCAACTCATTTGATTAATACTTGATTACAATATGTAAAAGAATATTTTGCTTGGAATCCTTTAATGATAAGTATTGTTAAATATGTGTTTAATGATTCATTTGTGTGAAGAGAAATTTCAAAAAATATAATGCTTCCTTTTTACTCTATTGAATTTCAATATTTCAATTGAGATGAGTGGGAAGTGTTTGATTATATTTGAAGCAGTAATGAAGAAAGAATTGTAAAAATTGATTCTTCACTGCTTAATAAAAAAATAAGAATTAGATATAACAAAAATATTAATCAGCTAACTTGAATTTGGAAAGCAGATACAGTTGATAATTTTACTAGTGAAGAAATTGAGCTAGATTCAAAAGTATGAAATAGAATATATGAAAAATTAAGTGAGGTAGATGATGATTATCAATTGATCAATCACTGAGAAAAATTAGATGTTTTCTTTGATGTTGATAATTTTGATAAAAATAAATCTACATTATTCCTGAAAACAAATTGATATTATAATACTCCGTCTTTATAATGGGTATTTTTTTTAATATTTTAGATTTTTAACGTTTTTTTAATATCCAGTGTGTAAGATATACTTTTGATTTGGTGTATAAATTATAAAAATTATAAAAATTTATACACCAAATCAAAAGTTGGTATCCATTTACAATACATTAAAAGAATTACCACTTGCAAGCTTTTAATACAAATCCCAACCAACAGGAGTTTTATAATTTTTATTAGATTTATTAAAATGTGGAGATTTATATTTAAATTCACGTTCGATTATAAGAGGTTTTTTGGAAACATTGTCAGTGTATTCGGTGTCTCTAGGTTTTGCCATAAAGAATATTTCTTGGCTTACAGAATCAGTTTCATCATTATCTACTTTTATTAAAATTGATTTTATATAATCATCATGTGAATATTGATCAGGAATTTGAAATGTGAATATTCAGTTATTATCAGTAGTTGTTGATCACAATTTTTCATTTCCTCATGATATAAATCTAATTTTTGTATTTGGCCATGCATTTCAAGAAAATAAGTGTTTTCAAGATTGGCTATGATAAACTCATCAGTTTAATGGTGAGATTAGCGAAGGAGAAATGTTGTCATCTATAAGAGTTTGTACACTGTCTCTACAGAGATCTGTATTTTTTTCACTATCATTTTCAGTGCCAATATAATCTATCAAGTCATTGCAATTAAATTGCATAAGTTTTGTAAGATCTTTTGTATAAAAATCTAAATGTGATCTAAATTTTATTATTCAAACTTGTGATCATGTTTTTGATTTATAAATTTTAGTTTTAGGATCTACTATCACGCTTACCCAGTTTGCATTTGAAAATTTTATTTCACTTCATTGAGATGATGAAACAATTATGGCTCATGTTTCTAATAATTGGTCCTCTGTGATATCTTCAAATAAAAACTTTTGCTGACCAGAGTTTGGAACTATAAATTTTGATCATTTTGATGCAAAGTAAATATTTGCACTTGTTTTTAATTTTAATATTGAATTAGAAGGAATTTCAAATCACAATGCTCATTTCATTTTTATTTCTCAATTTCATAAGATTAACATTTGTAATTTTGGATTATTTGGAAATTCAAAAGTATTTGATCATGTGTTAAAAAGAGTGTTATAATATTTTGTACTTCTATTTATAATTTCTATAGGTATGCTTTCTATTTCATTTGATTTAAATCTGAAAGAAATTAAATCATAGCTTATGCTATTTTCATAATAAGCTTTAATAAAGTAGTTATTTATTGAATTAATATTATCATCATTAGGTCATAATTTTTGTTTAATTAAATCTTTGTTAATTTGCCATGAAAAATTTCAATACTCATCACTTATAACATGTCATGAAGCGAATAATACAATTGATCACGTGTCTCACAGTTTGTTACATTTATAACGCTTGGCATTGGTAGATAAACTTTCTTCTTCATCAAATAAATTTTCTTTTTCGCATTTAAGTTTTTCATTTGAGAGATGCTGATCTTCTTGATCTTCTGTAAATACTTCAAGATAAATATCGCTACCTGCTTTTGCATTTCATATAATAATAGGTCTTTTAAAGTGAACATTAGAATTATTATCAATATTAATAATTTCAGGCTTAGATCTCGTGGAGCTTGTTACTTGAATTTTATATTCTCATACAGTTTGACCTTCGTGTCTAAATTCAAGCTTGTAAGTTTCTCATTCTGATAGTTTTGTTAAAGGTCTTGTTCTAAAAAATCAGTCTTTATCAGTTTTAATAATAGTTTCTTCATAAGTTGGATTGCTGACATTTGTCATAGATATTTTTGCTCTTAGTTCTTTATTTTTTCTATATGATCCATTTATAAATGGTTTAACAGAATCACTAACATAATAAGTGTTATTAATTAATTCGTGATTAAGTAGTACCTTGTTTCAAGCTCGAATTTTAAATTCTTTTTTTGGTCCTCAGATAATGTTTCATAGCTTATCAATATAAGTATAGGCAAGTGTATATGATATTGATTGATTAATATCCTGTTGAAGATTAAAAATATTTTTAAATGAAAATTCTCAAAATTCATCATCTAAATTTCTTGTTGGTCTTATTTTTAAATGCATCGGAGAATTTTCCACAAGTAATGTGGGTGATTTACTTATTTCGGAAGTTTCATCTACAAGATCTGCATCTATTCAGTCTTGGGCATTGTCGTCCCACTGATTTGCAAGTATTGGAACATTTTGTGCAAGGTCATTTAATTTAACAAAACTATTAGCACCTGTTGCATACATAAACATTTGACTATTTGCAGGAACTCATTTTCAATTAAAGTGTATGTTACTTGATGCAATTTCAATTGGGTCTCAGTCTCAAAGATTGGTAATTTCTGGAATGGTAAATTCAAATTCAAAACTTCTATAATAGATTGGTATTGGTCATGCTGCGCTAAAATCATCAAGTCCAAGTTCGGAAGCTGAGATGAATCACATTCTACTTGCATGTCATGTCCATTTCCATGTTGGCAGGGTTCACATGAATCATGCTCATTGTGATGCTGTGATTATTTCATTGATTGTTTTTGAGTCGTCGATTGCAAAAATTCAAATATGTACTCTGTGTATTCAAGGTTCAAATTTATGATTAACAAAAAAACTTCATTCTTCATAGTTGCTTGAGTCTGAAGATATTAGGAAATTTGCTTTTTTATAATTTTCCTCATCACCATATTCTTTTTTAATAACAAATTCGGGATTTTTATTTAATACTAGAGATGGTCTATAAACACGTTTTCAGTTGTGATTACGTTTAGATGCATTTAGGTTGGCACTACATGATGCACTTGTATCAATATGATTTCAGTCATCTTCTGGCACATCTTCAGGATTAGTATATACTTGAATATCACTACAGAATCATCAGCTGTCATCGTCAGGATCGAGTCATGGTAAGCATTGAACAAATTCAAGTTTTTTATCAGAAGGTTTAATATCAATTATTTTATTTAATAAATCTGGTTTAAATCATGGGCTTGAATCATTTTCTTCGTCGATTTTTAATACAGCTCAAATAAATGATTTTCATGCTAAAGATCAGTTGCTAAAATCAAAATTTCAAGAAAAAGTTAGATTATTATCTTGAGTAAATGATTGAATTGGCATTAGATTTATATCTAGATCATTTTTATATTTAATTTGTACAGGGATTGAGCTTTTTCAGTTTAAAACTACCCACCTGTTTTCATGACACTCGCTCCATCAGCATTTATATGGATGATTTTCCCAGCTCCATTTATGTACTAGGCTTGTGTGAAGATTGTGTTGATCATTGAGTAGCATGTTTAGCTCGTTTGATGTTTCTTTTATTTGGTTTTGTGTAATTTCTGAATATGTATCATCTGCTATATCATCATCTTCAATCTTTCATGCAAAGAAGTTGTATTGTTCCCATTTCGGATTTTCATTACCTGAGTCCCAAGTATAAACATTAACATTATCTTTACTTATAAATATTGAAGGATCAAATGGTGCTCATATATTATTTCAGTGATTATCACAGAGTGGATATGGGTTGTTCCATCTGCATTGGGCGTATTGCAGGTAGTCATTGTATCCATCTCATTCTCACTTCGGGTCAGTTTCTTGTAGCGTGCAATCAGCATTAGGACCAGATGGATTTATCACTGGTCATTTTGCATCAATTTTTTCTATGATTTTTCATCAATATAAGGAAAATTTTAAGTTTCAGTCTTCTGATCACATAATTACTTGATGTAAAATTCTTCATTGATCATTTGGTAAAAGTGTTGGAATTCAATCACCTTCATCCATTTTTCTAATATTTAATCCAGTTCAATCTTTTTTAATTTCCCAAACATGAAAATCTGATAGGAAGTCTGAATTTGGATTATTAGTCATAGATTTATCAGCTTTGTTTCAAGGGTATTCAAACATTGCCTTTCATACTCATGAAACATTAGCTACTCTGTCTCATCATGATATTGCATAATAACAAGTGTTGCCATCAGGAGTACAATAGCTTTGTGAATTAAAGAAATATCTGTATCATAAAATAGATCATGGAAGTTCTTGTCAATGAATTTTAAATGTATTACCATGTCTAATTATTTTTCTAGTATTGCCTCAGATTTTTATCAAGTCTATGGTTTCTGATCATGCAATATTTGAAATTAGATCGTCTCTATGATCCCATCTCTTACCTCAATTTAAATATTTATTTGAAATATTATCTATTGGATCATTTCTTTTTGCAAGTGATCCGGGTGTACTTAAAAAAGTAGGACATGTTAGATTTTCACCTTTATTATATTCCCATACTTGATTTGCGTAATATCTGGTGGATTTTTTAATATCTCAATCATTAACACCGGATGCAAAATACCATCATCAAATCATATAAATTGTAGCATCTATTTCTCTAAATCTAGGATAGTGTCTTGGTATTAGACCTGTAATTTGCTGTTTGAGCAAATTCATCCAATATTTATCAAATGTTGGATATTTACAATTTATAGAACAGCCGTCTGGATCGAATCATCGAGTTACTTTGCAATTGTAATTATTTGGACAGCTAGCAGAGGTATCTGGTGGAATTGCAGTCATGATTTTATTTGGAGGAGGACATGAGTTAATAAAAGGATAGCTATAATCACCGTTTTCATTTTCATATCCAAATGGATTAAGCTTACCACACATTTTTTTTTCACATTGTATGCATCCGGCTCTTATGTTTTTATTTTTACAATCACTAGATCCATAGGCTAGCTCCGAAGAAGTGTCTCAGCTCCAATTTGTCACATTTATTGTACAAGTAGTTTTGCAACCAGTTCATACACATCTTCTCATAACATCACAATTTTTTTGTCATGTTTCTACTATGCTACCGTTATAATAAAAATAATCATTTGATGAGACTAATCTATCTACTCCATTATTACTAATAATTTCAGTTCATCAAAATCAAATACATTCATCATTTGAAAAACAAGTTGCTCAGTTTCAGATTATATTTCATCTTGATGGATAATAATTATTTGGTAGATCACGTATTGGTTTATATGTAAATCAGTAATTAGAAATTGTACTTTTTGATCATCAAATTTGATAAGCTGTCGTTTGTGCAGAAGTAATTCTACGTGCTGGCGGTAGGGGGAAAATTGGTCGATTTTTTCATCATCAAAAAGTTATATTATAATCATAATAATCTGAATAAAGAAGATTCATTGTCTCATTCATTATAACAGTTGCCGCTTTATTTTTAGGGTCAGATCACACATTGCTTGATCATGTTGGAATTGCAATAAGATCAATTTCATTAACAATATTATTTATTCATTTAAAGGCATTATCTGAAGCATTTGTATTTGTAATTGCAGTTTTTATTGAGATGTTAGGTGATCAAGCTTCTCAATAAAATGCAGAATCTGGTCCAAAATAAGGTACAAATTCTCAATGTATTATAAGTGGCACAAGAACTAGCAGTAAAATATATTTTATAAAATGATTTTTCACAAATCCTAAATATTATTATTTTCGAAAACTAATAAACTAAGTAGTCAAAATAAACTATACTCACTAAAGAAATTTCTTAAACAATAGCCAGCTCTTTTAAACTACTTTTTTCTTGCAATTAAGTTGATTTATTGCAAAATAAAAGCATAAGTAAATATTTATTTTGTGAATTTAGCTACAAATAATTATCATATCTCAAAAATAGTTTTTTTTATTTTTATTATTATGGCTGGTGGTCTTGCTTCTTGTAGTCTTTCAACTAAGAGCGAGGTGGCTCCATATGTAAATAGCACTTGAACCAAAATAATAAATAATCTTATCGATGAAAGTATTTTAGAAGAAGGTACCCATTTAGAAGATGATTCTCTTGAAGATTTAGATAAAATGTTTGATGATCTTGATTTAATAGAACTTGAAAATGAAAATTGAGAAGAATCAAGCGCAGGTGATTATTGAGCTAATCTTTCAAAGATCATTTATTGAGGTTCATCTTTTTGATGGAAAGAGGTTGATATTTTGTATTCTGTGACATGATTTATTCCTAATTCAAGTGAAACAATGTCTTATAATGGATCAAGTTATTTAAAGTGAATTATTTCTTGAGATTTCATGAAGGAGTTTGCAATTATGTTTAATGACATTTCATTTGATTCAATTTCATATAAAACAAATTCAGTAGAAAATATTTCGATTGAATATGGTCAAAGTAATCAAAGATGAATAGAATTTACATTGTTTTTTGATAATGAGTCAGCTGATGTTAGATCTTCAAAGCTTCGAAAAATTTTCCAGAGAGATGCTATTTTTGATGTAGTTTTTGCCTACCTTGTTAACAAGCTCAATTGACCTACTATAAAAGTAAGTTCAAATTTTCAACAATTTGCTAACGAAGGTGACTCTTTTGTATTTAAATGGGAGTGTTTAGAGAGAGATTGGACTTGGGATTCTGGGAATTTTAGAGATATAAGAGAGATTTTTGCAAAATGAAAATATGCAAATTCGACTTCATGATATGTTTTGGATAAATATTGAAAATGTATTTCTTGAATCAATTGAAAATGTGAAGCTTGAAGTGATTCAGTTGATTCGTCAAACTTTGATAATTGAGTACTTCTATGATGAAAAAAATATTTAAAATGAGATGTTAGTTCTATTAATTTTCCTTGATCCTGAGCACTATGTGCTTTATATGATGATTTTGATAAGACAAATACAGTGCCAACTTTTTGTTGGGCTTGAGATAAATGGCTTTGATCGGCAGATACAAGATGAAGAGTTGTGTTTAGACCTAAGAAAAATTCATTTTGTGTAGTAGCTGGTACTAGCGTAGAAAGTGAGTCAAATTATCCAAAAGTTGCATGCAATATTACAAGTACAAAAGATGATACATTTGATTATTATAACGGTAGTTGAAATTCTGTAACTCAAGATACAGATATTGCTTGTTGGAATGATAAAGATTTACAATGGGCATCTGAATATGTTTGAACTTGGAAACCACGAGATTGTATTGTAGAAGATTTTCAATGTAAATGAGCAGAAACAGAGTGTTGACCAGATTGACAGTGTTGGTGGTGATGTTGAGGATGAAATAAAGAAGTCAATCTTAGAAAAGATGTAGAATGCTATTTTGCTGAGTGACCATGAAAAGAAGCAAGGCTAGCAGCTAGAGATCTTTGTGATGATGGTAATTATACCTTAACTCAGCAAGCAAGTGTCTGAACACACTATTGTGGTCATACAAATCCAACTGGAGTTTATTGTGATACTGAGCCAGATCCAAGTCTTGTACTTTGATGTTATTGCAATGTTGCAACTAATCAATGGAAAGAGCCGGCTTGTGTTACACCATTTGTTGAATGAGTGGGTGGATGATGTATTCCTTGATCTATAAGATATACATCAACAGATTGTTCTTCATGAGTAAAAAAACAATCTTGTTCAGATAGTAAGGTGTGGGTTTCTATCTCGTGAGCTAAGTGAGCTTGTGCTAAAAGTTGCACTTCTACTGAGGCTATTGCAAGCCATATTGTTAGTAGTGATCCACCATATGAACTTGATTTAGATATATGAGAAAAAATCTTTTTTAAAGATAATAAACAGGACAGTTTAGATTTGTGTAGACTGTGAAATAGGGCTGTAAAGAGGTGTACGCAAAAAGATTGATCTAATTGGGCATGAGAATATTTATGGTTAGTAACCGATGATGCTGATATTGATAAGCAATTATCTTACACAGAGGATTCATGTAATGTATCTTGTAAAATTTATGAATGATGAAATGCAAATCCTATGGATGAATTTTGAGAAATTGATGATGGCACTTGAGTTACAATTGATGTTTATTCAAGTTATTTAACTTGATTTCAGAATACTTGTGCAAGCTTAAAGTATGATGCTTGAACACTTACATGTAAAACATGAGATTTTTATCAGTGAGAACACATTAGATGAAGTGAGATGTTTAAAGATTGTTTTGATTGTAAAAATTGGATAAATATACCTTCATCTATTGCAACTTATTGAAATCCAACTACTCAAGAACAAGATTGGGTATATGATGTAGAATGAATTTTACCTTGTAGTTGGAAGTGTGATACATGATATCATTGAACTTGAACATGAGAGGAGGGAGTTGTTGGATGTGAGGCGGATTAGAGAGGTGTTAAAAGAAGCTAACCATGATTTGAATTTAAGAATCTTCAGTTTGTTTGTTAAGAAAGTTCAATAAGATATATATCTCACTGCTTATAAATCTTTAAACGAGTATCGTCTTGTACTCAGTTCATCATATTACCTTTCCAGTACATTATATCATTGTATCATCAAGTTACATTTAGTTTTAAATAACAAAATCAAAATTCGAATCTCCTGCGTTCTCATAAATGATAAATCATAGTTGATTTTGTATTTTCTTCTCAGCTTGGTAGTCATAATTGTGCTTTTACTTCACCAAAAGTAGTACTTATAGCTTCATTGCTTCGTAATTGAAGTACATCATATAGAAGTGGTCTAAGATCAAGATCATTTAATGCAAATAATGCTTCTCATCATAAAGGGTTAACTCATATTTTTGCTAATCTCTCTAGCGCTAATATAGAGGATTTAGGCAGTATGTCATTTAATTTACCACCCAATAAATCAAGCAGTGCTCATACATTTTGCTCTGTATCAGCAAGATTCACTGATTCTACAGGTCTTAGAATTATATCCTGATCTGTAATTCTTGAGTTATCTGGTGATTTTGTTAATTGTGTCATTTGTATTTAGTTAGTTAATAAAATCAGTTGACGTTTAATTACGTCACTGCGAATTAGGTTTAGGTTGGCTAAAACATTGATATAATGGGTTGATATTGTCACCTGTTTGAAACATTATTCATGAAGACTCTATTTCAGTTTTATAATCGTAATAATAAGCAGAAAATAAACTTGCAAACATTGTTTTTCTTTCTAGCTCAATTCAATTATATGCTGCACTGACCGATATTCTTGCATCACTAGTTTTATTTTCTGTTTTGGTATATTTTTCGACTGTTAATGTGATTGGAGAATTATCATTAAGTTCAGGATTTTTTTCTTTAATATCAAAATTAAATCTTGCTTTAGCATCAAAGACAGTCACTCTTATATAAGATCATTGTCATAAGTTTTCAAGTAATTTTTCCAATTCATATCTACTCAGTCAATCTGTCCTTTTGTAAGTTGCATTATGTAAATGGTGATCAGGTGGATAAATTCAGCGACTTAGAATTTGATCCTTAACTCTATTTGTAGCTGCTTCTACTTGAGCTTTGAAATCCATTCCTAGTAAAGGGTCAGGTACAAAATCTCATACCCTTTCTCATAATGTAACACTTTCATTTTTTGCTATTGTATTCATATTTTTTTATTAATTTATAAAATTTGCTTAATTGAAGATATATTTGATAATAGCATAATATTAATATAAATCAAACATTATGATTTATTATGTTGATATAATGGCTTGTATTTAACTTTTAAAAGTGTTAAACTTAATTTAACAACATGTCATTAAAAACATAAGATGCTAAACGAAACACTAAAACTACTCGGCTTAAATGAAAATGAAATAAATATATATCTAACCTTGATTTCATTATGAAGTTCACCAGCTTCAGTGATTTGAAAAAGGGCTAATATAGAAAGAAGCCATGCAATTTATATTGCAAAAAGGCTTGTAAAAAAGTGATTTATCACATTTATAAATAAGAATAATAGCTTTATATATACTCCAGTTCATCCTGATGATTTACTTAAAATTATTAATAATGAAAAAGAAAAAACCAATGAAAAGGAGATAAAATTAAATTGAATTATTTGAGAACTTAAAAATATGATAAATCCAAATGCATCTTTGCCTAAAATTCAATTTTTTGAGTGAGTAGATTGAATGATAAATATTTATAAGGATATGATTAAAGAGAATAAAGATATTTATGACTGTAATATGGTAGATAGAAGTTTTATGCATGAAGATGTTATAAATTATTGGGCAAATGAATATATGCCTCAAAGAGAAAAGATGACTAATCGTTCTTTTTCATTATACAATAGACCAGCATGATATGATGAATATACCAAGTATGATAAAAAAGTGCGAAGAATAACTTTATTTTTGCCTCAGGAAGAATTTCCATTTAAATCACAGATTTTAATATATTGAAAAAAAGTAGCTTTTTGCTCACTTGCAGCCAACGACTTAACAGGTGCAATAATCGAAAATGAATCTATTTGGGAAACACAATTTTCGCTTTTTCGTCTTGCATGGAATTATGCGAGAACATTGGATCAGAATAGAAAATTTAAAGATGTTAATATTTTTTTGAAAACTTGCGACAAAAAATAAATATAAGTACTTTAGAATTTAAAAATTGAGATTTATTTACAAAAATCAGCACAAACAAAAAATGATTTAATCTAGTATATTAGTAACATTGATTATTATTCTTAATAATTGAGCAGTTGGATTCCTCGCAAAGCTCGGAACGACGGTTTTTTTTAATTCTCACTTATAGTCTCTTTTACAGCTTGTCAAAAGTGAGTTCATCATTCTTGAAAATAAGACAAAACCTCGTCTCATATTTTCATATGAGTAATTGAAATAGGTTTTCATTTAGGAGAAGTTAGTCTTATTGTTTCTGCATTTTGCATAAGAAGTCCAACTTTTTTTCATTTTGCGCTTTCTGCTTCAATTTCAATCATTGGTCTAATTTCAATTTTATTTCTTCAAAGGATTGCGTGCATTGTATTTCATTTTTCATTTATTGTAAGAACATCGTCTCATGCTTTTAATTCGGATAAATATTTTGTTTTATTTCATGGAAGAAGACAGTAAGCGTGTACTGCTCAAGCATTTACTCTAAATGGTCGAGGATCACAATATGGTGATGGTACGTTTTCATTATGTACTAAAAAGAAAGCAGATGATGTGTTTCATATAAGCATTCATCTTCATGGTTCAAGCAAATTTCATGTATCTAAACAGCATCTGTCACACATTCATGTTTGTTTGATTTTAGTAATTTTTACAATTTCTAGTTCTATGTTAGGTTCATTTATTTTTCTGATATATTCTCACATTTTTTTTATTTCAGATAAATTTGTAGTATCTAACAGGATTCAATCACTTCATTTTTCCATTGTTTGAAAAGCTAAAATTCACTGATCTGATGAAAAAACCTCTTGTATAAGATTTGTAGTTTTAGAAATTAGGTTTTCGAGAGGTATGATAGTCCAGTCGCTATTTTGCACAATAACAGGGATTTTTCATCAAAATTTAATCACATCTTCTTCCTTTTCTTTTGAGGTGATTTTAACAATTTCAAAATCTTTTCCGATATTTAAATCTGCTCAAGATGTTGATATGATTTTCATCATTCAGTACTGCTTCACTCTACTAACATGTTTTTCATCAACAAAAACAGCATCAGCTCATGCTTCTAGTGCAGTTGTTACTACGGCTTTGTCTCATGATGAAGATTTTACCCAGAATATTTTTTTCATTATAATGTTGTTATTTATAAAAAAATACTATTGATCAATTGACAAAAATATAACATAAAATTTAAAATTACGATTTATAAATATATAATTTATTAATTTTAAATTAATATTCTATTTTTTCATTTTTACTACACCTGCAGATGCATTTTCTTTTTTCTCAGGTTGAGAAGCTGATTTTTTTCCATTTTTATTATTAAGGATTGCTTCTTCAGAGAGTCATAATATATATTCAAGTGATTTAAGACTATCATCATTTGCAGCAACTCAATAATCATAGAGATCAGGATTTGTATTTGAATCCATTATTCAAAATACTGTTATTCAGAGTGTATTTGCCTCAGTAAGTGCTATATGATCTCTTTTTCAATCAACAACAAAAACTGCATCAACCATTTTATTGGTTCATTCGAGTCATCACAAAGCTCTTTCTAGTTTTACTAATTCTTTTTTAAATTTTACTTGTTCTTTTTTTGTATATTTCTCAATTTCTCATGATTTAAACTGCTCTTTTAAACTTCGCATTAAAGCAATTCTTTGCTTTATTGTTTGAAAATTTGTAAGCAATCAGCAAAACCACTTATGTGATACTATAGGCATTTGAGTAGTTTCATGAATGTTTAGAAGTAGTTCAGTGGTTTGAGCTTTTGTAGAAACAAATAATATGGTTTTTCATTCAGATGCAAATTCTCAAATTTTATTTAACATTTGAGCTAACATTTTTGCTGATTTTGCAAGATCAAAAATATGAACTCAGTTTTTTGTTCAATATAAATGTTTTTTAATTTTAGGATTCCAAGCTGATTGTTTGTGTCAAAAATGGCATGTATTTACAAGCATTTCCCGTGGTGATATTTGAAGGTGTGTTGACATATTTTCTTTTAAAATATTTATTAATTATCTCATTTTGGCTAAATAAGCAAAAGCTTTATTGGCTTGAGCCATTTTGTGTACATCTTCTTTTTTCTTGAAAGCTTCTCATGTTTCATTTAATGCATCATTTATTTCAACAGCAAGCCTTTTAGCCATTGGTATTCATTTTTTCTTTCTTGCCGCAGTAAGCAACCATTTGATAGAAAGAAACAATTGTCTTTTTTCATTTACTGGAAATGGAACTTGATATACAGCTCATCAAACTCTTTTTGGTTTTATCTCTATGCTCGGAGTAACATTTAAAATAGCTTTTTTAAAAGCTTCTATCGGATTTTTATGTCATCTTAAAACTAATTCTTTAAAACAGTCTTTTAGAATTTTTCTTGCTACCGTTTTTTTACCTCAAATCATGAGACAATTAATAAACTTTTCTAGAGTAATATCTGATCAAGTAGGTATGTGTGTAAATAAATTCATTTATATGTTAATCTAAATTTTAAGAATATTTTTATTTAAGATTTTGGTTTTTTAGATCAGTATTTAGATCTTGATTGTTTTCTTCAGTCTACACCTTGCGTATCAAGTGTTCATCTAATTATATGATATCTAACTCAAGGTAAATCTTTTACTCTTCCTCATCTTATTAATACAACAGAGTGTTCTTGTAAGTTGTGTCATTCTCATGGAATGTAGGCAGTTACCTCCATTCAGTTTGTAAGACGTACTCTAGCAATTTTTCTTAAAGCAGAATTTGGTTTTTTTGGAGTAGCAGTTGTTACCCTTGTGCAAACTCATTTTTTAAATGGAGATCATCTTTTGATTTTCACAATTCTACTTTTAATAGAATTAAAGGCAACTTGCATGGCAGGAGATTTACTCTTCTTGACTGATTGTTTCCTTCATTTTCTGATTAGCTGATTTACTGTAGGCATATAATTTTTTAAAAAAAAGCTAGGAAAGACTACTTAGCACAATGATAAAGTCAAGAAAAATATTAATTAAAAATTTTCTAGCTAGTTTGAAGTGAATATCGTGTTAGAAATATCTTAGTAATTTGGCATGTACTTAAGGGGATCAACTGTTTTTCATTTTACATGAAATTCAAAATGAAGATGTGGACCAGTTGTTAAAATTCAGGCTCAAAAACTTCATGGAAGACCTCATGATAATCATATAATATCTCATTTTAAGATGGTGTCTCATTGCTTAACATTTATTTTGCTTAAGTGACCATATACAGTTTGTTTATTGCCTTTATGAACAAGAATTACATAAGAATAATCAAGTCAATTTGATTCAGTTTTTAAGACAAAAGAATTTGCTGCAGCTTTTACTTCAGTTCATTGATCTGCTTTAATATCAAGTCAGTTGTGGTTTATTCAAAAGCTTTCTTGGTAAGATTTGTCATTATAAAATGCAGTAATTCATTTTCATGGATCAGTAGGCCAAATAAAATCAGGTCATGTGTTAGAAAATTTTGAAACATCGTATGGATCTTGAGTACTGTCTCAAGAATCAAGATTTTCTTCCATTTTTTCAATTCTTTGGGTATATAGTTTTTGATTTTTTTGAGCATTTTTTATTTCTATAAGTGTAGATAGTATTTTCTTTTTATTTAACTCAATTTGTTTATTAAAATAATCCTCCTTTCATTTACTATGCTCTAATAGTGTGATTTTTGATTTTTTTATTTCAGAGATTTGAATTTCATTATTTTGAATATTAGTTTTTGCTCTTTTTATTGCAGATTTTCTTTTATTAATTCTTTCAATTTCTTCCTCATGTTCAATTTTTTTATTAGTTAAATTGGCAAGATTTAGTTTATCAATATCTAAAGAAAGAATATCTTGTTTTTCATTGTCTATTCATAAAAAAGAAAATAAAGTGTTCAAGATTTTATAATTTTTCCAAAAAGGAATTTGTTTTTCTTCTCTAAAATGATCTAAAGTAATTCTTTTGATTTTATTTTTTTCTATTTCTTCCAATTGTTCGACCTCAAAAGATTTTTCAGTTTCGGAAATAATATTGTCTTGGAGAAGCTTGATTTTTTCATTTAAAAGAGATCTGCTAACTTCTTTGCTTTTAATTAAATTATCAAGATATAAAATTTGACCAGATAAAGTTGTCATTTGCCCTTTCAGAGGAGTGATCTGTTTTTCAATATCTTTTATTTGTTTGTTTAAAGAATCAAGAGTGTGAATATTTGAATTTGCATAAACTAGATTAGTTATCAGGATTAGTGCTAATACTAAGCTTGAATAAATTTTGAATTTTAGATTTCAAAACATGCTTTATTAGTTTTTTAATTGATTTAAGGAGTTAAATTAGCTTTAATCTAACTAAGTTAAAAATAAGATTTTATTATATTATGTCAATTCCTCATAGTTCAGAAACTTTAAAACAGGTGGTACCTAGCTGAAGGGAAGCGGATATAGAGTGACAAAAAAATAGAACTAAAAATTCTTTAGCTGATTTGTTTTTATGAAAATGAGAACAGTCAAGTTTTCTTTGAAAATTGCTTAGATCTGCATTAGTTTCCTTGTTTTGAAAGGGTGATGTTGAGAAAGTTTATTGAAAAGCAGAGCGAGATTGAAATAATTATTATAGCACAAGGTGACAAGAAAGTGATAATAGCGTCGCAAATGAAAGTGTTAATGTGTGAGTTAGTATGAATACTAGTGAGAAGATCTGATATGATTCTGAGACGTCAAGCGAGAATGTTAATTCTGATAGCGGTTATAAATATGCAATAAATAACATTTGAACATGGCCTGATAATAATGCTGTTGCATTGTCTGCTTTAAGTGCTTTAGCAGCTATTGAGAAAAATGAATGAAGATATGATTTGGTTGGAAGGGATGCAAAGTCAGATATTTCATTTTGAAGATATCAGTTTAATACTTATTGAGAATTGCCAGCATTTTTAAAGTTCATAGAAGAGAATTCTTCAGGAGAAAAACTAGAGTTGGCAAAAGAGTTGAATTGAAAGATTACCAAAAGTGTGGAAAAAAACTGATCTAGTCGTGTAGACGTATTTGCATGAAATGATCTATTAATGACAAAACTTCGTCGTTTGGCTGTGTTGACAAAACATGATCAGGTAGAATATAAAACATCAATAATTTTAGAAACAGTTAGAGATATTCGTCCAAACTTAAAAGATAGAATTAGCCAGCATCCACAATTGAAAGAAATATTAACTTTTATATTAGATACTCAAAATTGGAGACCAGTAACATTGGAAGATGCTTATGATTATGCAGTAAATAATCCAAGTATTGATATTTTTGATGCATTAATAGAAGGAAGGAAAAGGTCTGTGAAAGAGCTTGATAAAATTTATGATCCTATTGAGTTTGGAAAAAAACAATATACAAGAGTGCAATTGCATAATATAAGGGGGAAAAAATTATTTCCTGAAAAGTTTTCAACTGTTTAGTCTTAGTTTAATTATATACCCTCTCTAAAGTTTTTCTAAGAATATCCCAATGGGGCAAAACTTGCTTTAAACAAAGCATCTGTCTTTGCGAGCAAAGCGAAGCAATCCATCTGCAATAATGTCTTTAACTGGCATATGGATTGCTTCTTCACTTCATTTCATTACGTTCATCGCAAAGACGATCTGCTTAAAAAATGAATACATTTGATAAATTAATTTGCATTTAAAATTAATTATGTTATTTTGCTCGCAAATTAATAATATAGGATTATGAAGCGCCTGTTTACCAAGAGCCTGTTGAGGAAGTGAGTTAATTAATTAATGTTTATATCTTTAAGATAGTGTATTATTTCGTAGAGACAAAGCATTGCTTTGTCTCTATGTGAGTGTTGAAAATAATTCTCAAAGTTTCATAAAATATTTAGGATATATGACAATGTATACAAAAATTCTCCTTGACAAATTTGCATTAATGAATAAAATATGTTACTATAACAAAATAAAATGTCTCACGAAACAGGTCCAAAACAAGATCATTTAGACGTTGCTCTATCATGATTAAAAAAGGTTGATAAAAATAATATCGAATTAATATATGATTTCATAGATCAATTTTATGGTGAGTGAGGATATTTGGAAAATTTTATTCAACCTGATTATTCAAATGCAAATATAGTTAAAAATGTACTTGAAAGATTGGAAATTGTTAAAAGTAAAATTACTGTAATATTATTTGCAGAGTTGAATGTTATAACTGCTCAGGAGATTGATATTTATATAAGAAGTAAAAATTATGATTTTTTGTGAATGATTATTAGGAATAAGGATAAGGAAAATTCAGTAACAGCACCATGTGTTATATTGAGTTCAGGTGAATTAGAAGCTCTTAGTTCCTGATTTGGAAAAATTAGCGGTCCATGGTCCTTTCAGCCTAAGATTTCCAGATGATTGATTAGGAAATTACTTGGGTCAGTTGGAGTAAAATCAAAAAAATAATATGTGTATTATAAATCAATTTAGATAGGTGTATTTTCCTAAATCGCAATCCTCACAAATCCAACAATTCCAGCTCAATTATCTTGTGCAAAGCCTTCACAGGTTTTAGAATTATCTTTTACAAAAGCCTGGGTTTTTAGAGCATTTTCTTCTCTAAATTTCTTTTCTTTTCAAATAAGAATATTTCCGATTATTTGTTCTGGTTTTCATTCATTCTGAAGTTGTACAGTCCATATTTCTTTTTCTTTATCAATAAGAGAAGAGTCAACTTCGCTTGGATCTGTATAAGATGGACTCATCGCAGCTGCGTGCATTGCTATATCTTTTGCAATTTCCTCTGATCATCAAGTTAGTTGAACCACAACTCATATTTTTCAATTTGAATGAATATATGAACCACTTACTTCACTCTCTATTACTTGAATTTCTTCTACTTTAAGATTTTCTCAAATTTTTCAAATTAATCCTTTAATTTCATTTTCTGATTTTTCTGAAGCTGCGCTTATTCATGAAGATAAAGCTTCTGATAATATTGATTCAGCGAACTCTTTAATATTATCATTTTTTGCAACGAAGTCTGTTTCACATCATATTTTTAAAATTGCAGTTTTATTTCATTCAGTTTTTATGAAAACTCTTCATTCTCAAGTTTCTCTTCCAGATTTTTCTGCAGCTTTGCTTTCTCATTTTTTTCTAAGAACTTCAATTGCTTTGTCTTCATCTCATCAAGCTTCTTCTAAAGCCTTTTTACATGCCATCATTCACACTCATGTTCTTTTTCTTAAATCGTTTACCATTGAAGCAGTTATCATTGTATATTTGGTTATATAAATAAATCTTAAACGAGTTTATTTGTTTAAAGCGATATTTCAAGTAGAAGTTTGAATAATTTTTTATTTTGTTTGGAAATTTTAATAAAAAATGATAAACTTCTTAACAACTATTAATTTAAAATAATTGAAAAATCTTAAATCTATCTTGTGACTTCTTCTTAAAATCTTAAATGCAATTTTTGTTTGAATTACTATTTGCTTATTTTTAATAGTAATTTTTAAAAGGGAATGGTTTGAGTTATTTTTTGAATGGTTAAAAATATTTGTTGAATGACTTTGAGATTGGAATTATCTAATTGTATTTCTGATATCTATTATAGAATCTTTTCCTGTGCTTTGAGTAGTTGTGCCTGGTCAACAAGCGATGCTTATAGTGTGATGAGTAGCATGAAATATAAACTTAATGCCAATAATAGTAAGTGCTTGAGTTTGAACTCTTATTTGAAATTATATTTGATTTTTACTTTGAAATATTTATTGAAAAGATTTTTTTAGAAAATATTGAAATTGGTTTTGAGTTTGAGAAACAGAGATGAAATATATTAAGAGTTCAGTAATAAAAAACGGGTGATGGTTTGTGATTTTTGGAAAATTCCACAATACAACAAGAGCTTTTATTCCGTTTATAGTTTGATCAATGAAAATGGATAAATGAAAGTTTTGGATTTATAATTTTATAGGTTCAATTATATGGTCCACTGTTATAATTCTTCTTTGAACTGTATTTGTTGAATATTACAAAGAAGTTTTGGATTATATTTGATATGTATTTACAGCTATTTTTATATGATGATGAATTTATATTTATTTCTTTAAAAGAGAGGGGTTTAAGCAATATATTAAAGATAAGGAGAAAGAGATTGAGGGGATGATAAGATAATTTTAATTTAAAGTTTTTAATTTTTAATTATGGATCTTGTTTTAGGCTTTTTTCTAATGCTCTTTCTACAAATTTATTCAGTGAAATGTTTTCTTTTACCGCACTTGCATAGGCTTGTTTGTGTAAATGTCATTTTATTCTTACGTTAAATATTCCTTTAAATTCTTTTTCAGGTTTTTTTCATAGTTTTTTGCATGAATCTATATAGTCTTCCACGCTTTGTTTAAATTCTTTTTCAAGATCTGCAACATTAATATTGTTCTAAGTGACCTGAGCAGCTGGATTCCTCACAAGTTCGGAAAGACGGTCTTTTAGTTTATTTAAAAATTAGTATAATTATACTAAATGTTTTATAAAAATTAATTATAACTTAATCAAAATATCATCTTGATTCCAATAAAAACAAAAGAGCAAATCCAAGCTATGAGAGAGGGCTGAAAGATTTTGAAAAAAATTCATGAATGAGTTTGAAAGATTATAAAAGCTTGAATTTCCACAATGGATTTGGAAATTGAAGCAGTTAAGTTGTTTGAAAAATATAAGACAACACCGAGTTTTAAATGATATCAAAAATATCCTTGTGTGCTTTGTACTTCTGTAAATGAAGTTGTTGTACATGGTATTCCATCAAAGGATGTTATCATAAACGATTGAGATGTTGTTAGTGTTGATTGTGGTTCATTTTACAAATGAATGCATACAGATTCTTGCATAACTTATTTTGTTTGAACAGTGAGTCCTGAGATACATCATTTATCAGAAACAGTTAAAAAAGCTTTGATGAAATGAATAAAGCAAGTGAAACCATGAGCTAGAGTATGAGATATTGAAAGCGTTGTTCAGAAAACATTACAGAGAAGCGGATATTGTCCAATATATGATTGTACTGGTCATGGGGTTTGAAAAAATTTGCATGAAAAACCAGAGATATTAAATTATTGAAAAAAATGAAAATGAGAATTATTAAAAGAATGAATGTGTCTTGCAATAGAACCATCTGCCACACTCGGAACTGAAAGAGAAACTTATAATAAAAATTGAGATAAATGGACCTTGGTTGCTAAGGACGAAGCGCTTTGTGTGCAATGGGAGCATACTGTTGTGGTGACCAGGGATGGGTTTGAGATTTTGACTTAGTTTAGTTTGATTTAGGAAATTTATAGATCTAGCCTGCTTTTGTGTAATTAATTTTTAAATTTTTTCATTTTTAAATTATTAAAATAAATCTCAATTTTTAACTTTTAAATTGCAAATCTGTTGTATTAATATAGTTTTATTATATTTAAAGTAATTTTATAAACTATAATGTATACACAGCTAAGGTGGAAACAAAGGTATCAGAATTTTGAAAAAGCTTTTATTAGGCTTTCTAATGCTGTTGTTAGATTTAAGCAGACACCAGATGATGAACTAATTCTTGAGTGATTGGTACAAACATATGAATTTACTTATGAGTTAGCTATAAATACAATAAGAGATTTTTTAATTAACGAAGATAGTGTTGATTATAATGGTTCAAAAACAATTATTAAAAAAGCTCTACAGTATAAGATAATCGATGATGGACATGTTTGGATGAGTGCAATTCAAGATAGGAATTTAACTTCTCATACTTACGATGAGAAAATTGCAAAATTAGTAGTTAATAATATTTGTAATAAATATTTCTCTATACTAGAGAAGTTGAATAATTTTTTTAAGTTAAAATATTGAAATGATAGCTAGTACTGATATATATGGTTTTAGACCTTGAGACAGAAAGGCAATGAATGAGATATTTCAAAATCATCCAGAATTAAATAAGGTAATAATATTTGGCTCTAGAGCTTTACATACTTTTAATAATGCTTCTGATGTTGATTTTGCCATTTCCTATAATGGAGCAGATAGGTTGAGCACTTTGTCATCTATTAAATATAAACTTGAAGAAGAGACAGGTATGCCATATTTTTTTGATGTAATTGATTTAGATAATATATCATCAAAAGAACTTGCTTATCACATAGAAAAGCATTGAATTGTTTTTTATGAAAAGGTTTTATAATTCCCCACATTAACTTGTATAATATAATAATTTAGTCTAACTTTAAGAAAGAAAAAAATCTAACAATTTATGAAAATTTCCTTAAAAACAGGTCAGCAATTTAATTGAGATAATTTTGGTGCATTAACAGAAAGTTATTGAGAAGTTGTTTTTAATACTTGAGTAACTTGATACGAACTTACATTAACAGACCCATCATACAAAGATCAGATAATTGTATTTACTCAACCTCTTATTTGAAATTATTGAATTCCATGAGGGGAGAGAGATGAGTATTGAATATTAAAGAATTTTGAAAGTGAAAAAATATGGGCAAAGTGAGTAATTGTTTCTGAGTATTCAAAAGATTATTCTCACTGGAGGGCAGTAGAGTCTTTGTGAGATTGGCTAAAAAAACAAAATATTCCTTGAATCACTTGAGTTGATACCAGAGCGCTTACAAAAATACTTAGAAATCAATGATCAACACTTTGAGCAATACTTAATGATGAGACTAATCTTTCTAAAACAATAAAAGATCCTAATGAAAGAAATTTGGCTTGAGAGTGTTCAACTGGTAAGGTGCAAGAATATGAGCCAAAAAATCCAATTTGAAAAACAATACTTTTATATGATTTTTGAGTTAAAAATAATATTATAAGAGAATTTCTAAAAAGAGGAGTAAAAGTAATAAGAGCACCATTTGATGCCAAGGCTAAGGATTTTAAATTTGACTGACTTTTTATGAGCAATGGTCCTTGAGATCCTAATAAAACTGCTAAATTTGTAACTGATTCTATCGAATATACAATGCGCGAAAATATTCCAATATTTTGAATATGTCTTTGAAATCAAATTTTATGATTAGCAGCTTGAGCAAAAATAGAAAAAATGCCTTATTGACACCGATGAATAAATCAACCATGTATAAATCTAGAAACTTGAAGTTGTTATATCACAAGTCAAAATCATTGATTTGCTATTGTTGAAAAAGGCTTGCCAAAAGACTGGGAAACTTGGTGGAAAAATGCTAATGATCAAACTATTGAGTGAATAAAACATAAAAGCAAAAACTTTAGGTCGGTACAATTTCATCCCGAAAGTGCTCCATGACCTGAAGATACTTGTTTTTTATTTGATGAGTTTGTAGCAAGTATTTAAGAAAAATACTTGGTAAGTACTGGTACAATATCTAGTTTCCTAGAAACTTTATTTCACAAATCACAAAGATGTTCTTCTTTTTTCCATCAAAGCAGTTTTTCATAAACTAAAGATTCGTCATCTCATGGGACTATAGTGAGATTTGTTTGATTTATAATATCTACAATTGAAAGTGAAACAAAGTCTAATCCTTGTTGTTTCATTTCTATCATTGCTTCGACGATTTCTATTTTTCTTCAAAGTGCATAATCAGGATTTGTTGTTTCCAAGACTCAAAGACCAATTTTTTTGTCTCAAAATTGATATTCTTTATAATCAGTTTTAATAACCTGCTTGGGAGAAATATCTCAAAGATTAGATTTGGCTTTAAACATTTCAAGAGAGTATTCTTCTAAGTTTTCATATCATGCAATTTTATTTAGATTTTCAATTGTTTGTCTATCCTCAGTTGTAGTTGTTGGAGCTCTGAAAAACATAGTATCTGAAATGATTGCAGATATTATTAACTTGGCAATAGGTTTATCTATTTCAACTCAATGTTCTTTAAATAGTTTTGCGATTATTGTATTTGTAGATCATACTCTTTCAATTCTTACAAAAGGAACTCATGGACTTGAAAATCATCATACTTTATGATGATCAATAACAGCAACAATTTCATACTGATCTCTTTCAGGTATAGACTGAATAGCTTCATTATGATCAACTAAAGCAATTTTAGATTCTGGCTGAAGAGAGGTTGTAATTGGTGGACTATCAATTCACAGACGATTTAAAATAAATTTAGTTTCATTATTTGTTTCTCAAAGGGCAATTGCAGTGGATTCAATACTTCTTTTTTCTAGAAATTTTTGGTAAACAATTGAAGCAATTATCGAATCTGTGTCTGGACATGTGTGTGAAATTATGTAGATCATGGGAGTTTTATTTAATTGTTAATATTTTATCATTCCTGCGGAGGCAGGAATCTAGTTTAAGTATATTCTTATAACTTTATGAAACAATATTTTTTCTGATTATAAATAAACTTTATCTCTATGTTCAATATCCGCTATTAGAAATACATTCTTATTTTTTAAAAATATTCAAATAATTCTATAGTTTCAAATTCTAAATCTATGAGTAAGCGGTTCAAAATTTATAAGCTCTTTGCTAAAAGATAATGGATTTTTTTGTTTAATAAACCAGTCCATTTTATCAATAATTCTTAATGATAATTTTTTATCAATTTTTTTTTAATTTTCTAATTGATTTAGAACTGTATTGCAAATTCATTAATTTGAAATTATTTTTCTAAGCTTTTTAGAACCATAAGTTTTTTTGTTTTTATAGTCATCAATAGCTTGTAAGCCAGATTGTTGAAGTTCAATATTTTTTAAAGCTATTTCAATAGCTTTTTCAATTTCTGGATGATAGGGTGCTAGAATGCTTGATGGCTGTGAGTGTTTCATGACAATAAAATAATTATTTCAAGTTACTCAAGAAGATTGGGTTTTGATAAGTTGCCTTGTTGATATGTAATTTTTTTGCATAATATTAATTAATTTGTAATACATATAGCATATCATTTGTATTACAAATGTTCAATAATTTATTAATTTATTTTATAATATCATTTTTGTGTTAATTTTTTGTTAATTTACAAAACCACAAAACACAAGAAATCTCAAACATTTTCAAGTCCTCTTAAATGCTTTGTAACAGTTTTTCTGCTATAATAGTATGATTTATTTTATGATAAATAAGAAACAAATATTGTTTGGCTTAGAGAGTTTAAATTTACATGCTTTTTGTGATGTGGATTTTGGCTTTGGGGAGAGGTGTGTTGTGTTTGATAAAGATGTTCCTAGATTATCTCAGATAAATGTGTTGCAGCACGTAATTAACTCACCTTGAAAAGTGCCTCAATTGGATGAACAAAGAACCAGGGAAATAGAAAGCGAAAAACACAAAGTCATAAAAATATTTGAAAAATGGCAAAGTAATCCTACTTCAAGAGAAACAAGGACTTTTGATGATTTTCTTATTTCAGTTAGGAATCATTTAGAATCTTGAAAAATTACTTTAATACAAGGTGAAAAGTTAGCAGGTCCTAATTCAAAAGATAAAATTAAAATACTTTCAATAAAATCTCCTTCATTCCCAGGTATGCCATGACTTATGGAGGAAATTAATAGAAAAAAATTACCCTGAATTATTACTAAAAAAGACATGTTTATAGATGTAGTTATTGCTGATTTAGAAGATGAAAAATCAAGAGAGGATGCTAGACAAGCTAGTTCAAAAGATCTTAAGGAAGATTGGTGAAAATTGGCTTGAACAGTTGCATTGCAAAAATCATTTACTAATTGAATCGATAGTTTGTCAGATGTATTAGAAAATTCAGAAAATCCAGAATTTTTTTTAATTGCTTGTGCAATCTTTGCTATTAAATTTCCTAAAGTTTTCTGAGGACTTGTTCTTAGTGATCAGCTTCTTGCTACATTTTGACAGTGATGAATACTAGGTGTGTTTAATAAAAATCTTGGAGAAACTCAAGAGGATGTAATAGAAAGGGTAAAAAATATATATAAATTGCTTGGACCATGACAAAATGATGTTCCAACACCAGAATCCATTGTTTGACTTTCAAGAGTAATGCCGAAGACTGGTTGAGAAATTCTTACGCAAATGGAAGAAGATTGAATTTGACCAAAAAATCCCGGTTTTTTTAAACAGCTTGCAATAAATGGTATGAGCCGTAGACCATATGGTAATATTGATGAAAAGAATAATTTATTATTTCAATCAGATAAAGTTGTTACAAATACACAAATGTATTTGGGTTTATATGTACTTCTTGAAGCAATGTGAAAATGAAATGTGGAAGAGGCTGATGAGGATAAAAAAGATGGATTAGGAGCAGTTAAAGCTTGAATGCAAGTATTAGAGAATAATAGATGAAAAACTCTTAAGCAAATCGCTAAAGATTTTATAGTAGCTCAAAAGTGAGTTTTTGAAACTGCTGCAGATACCGTCGCACAGACAATTACTGATTTTAGTTATGATGATATATTAACTGTTAGAGCAGCTGCATCCAGTCATTGTGGTAAAAATTATATGACTATGAAGTCAGGAGGCACTAAATATATTATTGATTCTAACTGAGGTATTTATAATTTTGATAATTTATTTACTAGAACTGTTTGAACAATTGCTTGAGCAGTTCCACGTTTGGTGTGAGAACTTGGTGCTCCAGATGAGGTTAAGAAAAGAGCTGAGACTATTAAAACTTTAGCTGATAAATGACTTTATATTAAGCTTGTCTGACCTCTGAATGGGCTTTCGGATAATAAGAGGGATGAGGTTGTGGAGTGGTTGGATGCGGATGTTGGTGTGGCTAAAGCTCCTGCTAGTACGACTAAAGCTCCAAAGAAGAGAAATGCAAGTAGGGTTAATAGTAGTAATATTGAGGCAGTTGCGAATGCTATTAAGTGATTGGATGATAAGAGTGATGTTGGAAGTGTTTTGGATGCAGCGGTTAAAAAAGGTGCGAGTGTTACAGGATGAATCGCTTGATCAGGGGGGGCAGAGGGTACTTTATCTAGAACAGTTGAAGGCAATACTGCAAACGACGCTGAATCATATCTTGATCAATTATCAGCATATTTATGATTTGACAATAGTGAAGAAGATAGCAGTGCTTCGGTTTTAAATTTATTACAAACGGCTGATAAAGAAAAAATTAAAATACTTTTTAAAGATTTACAATGAATTAGTGAATCGGCTAAGAAGTCTGTTATATATGTTTTTAATTCTCGCGTTTTTTATACACTAAATGAAATATTAACTGAAATTGATAATATAATTATTGAAGATTTAAATTGAAAATTGAAAAAGAAAGGTCTTGATTTAGCATTTTGTAGTCCTTATGAAAAGTTTAATAGAATTGAAAAGAAACAAATTTTGAGATTGTTGAGTGATAATATTGATGAGATAAAAAGAGAAAATAAGTTGAGAGATGTTGTTATGATAATCAATGTTATGTCTGAGGAGTATTTTAATAATACCATGAAAGCTTTACGAGAATTTATTGAAACAGGTACGCGAGTAATATCAGATGCTGTGGTGGATAAGATATTTGAAAAGTCAACAGCAGAATTCAATAAAATGAAAAGTGAATACGAAAATAGAATAATATTGATTGAATCGTATAAAACTGGTATTGACAGTACAAACAAAGCTTCGTTGATAGGTTTTTTTAATAAAAGATATAAGGCATATATTGATTTTGAGGAAAATTTTAGTAATAAAATAACTGACTTTGAGTATACTGTGCAGTATTTTTGGGATATGCACAATTTAAAGTCTGAAAAAAAATTAATTCTTAAAGAGATGGAAGCATTACTTAACTTAAAACCAAATAAAGATAGTAAGTTTCTTGATAAGAATGTATTGAAATATTCACTGTCTGTAATAAAAACTGTAATGGAAAATATCAAAAATTTGGATTATGATTCTGTTAAAAGTGTTAAGGAAAATGCGTTTATTGAACAATATGGCAATTGAGTTGATGAATTACCATGATTAAATTCTGAGCGTCCTGAGACTTATTCTGGTGGTCAAATAGATCAATCACAAACTCTCAAAGAAATAATAAAACCTAATATTTCTTTTAATGATTTTATTTCGTTGAAAAGAGATAGTGTACAGCAGGATATTTTACGTGTATTTTTTGATCTGGGTATGACTATGGAGCTGGACTCTTCTCCAGCTTTTGATGATCTTATTGGGATTATTTGAAAAATAAATAATAATAATGATAATAATATAAAATTACATAAAGAATTTAAAAAAATATTAAAAAAAGTGTTTGAAGAGAAAGGGGAAAATAGTTCTGGTACTGCAGGGCCTTTAATGACTTCATAATTCTAAATTTTATAATTAACCATTCCTGTGATTTAAAAAAGGTAAGTGTTATACAAGCTATTCTATGTAGTCCAAAGGAAAGTGTCATACAAGTTTATTCCCTGTAGTCCAAAGGAAAGTGTCATACAAGCTATTCCTGTAGTCCAGAAAGCTGAAGCATTCTGTTGAAATAAATTTCTAAATTAAGAAAAAAGTAGTAGGTTTTTTAACTTATATTTAACACTTTTCTTGTATGATATAATTATAATTAAAAAATATTTCAGGCAGAATAGAAAATACAATCAATGACAGACCTTAAATTTCCTAGCATTTATAGAGATTTACCAAAAAATCATGTGAATCGGCTTAATATATTTTTTCAATTAAAATATTTTAATTAAATCTTACTTATTTTTCATTGATATTCTTTCCAGTATTATGTATAATACTATTAATAGTATTAATATAATATTTATGCAAATAACAGCACAACAAATAAAAACCCGATGAACGGCAATTATTGAAGAAGGAATGAAAGATTCAGATGAGCTTTTTTTGAGTGTAAGATGAAAATCTAAGTATGTGATTATTAATATTAAAACTTACAATAAATATAGAGAGCTAGAGCTTGAAAGAGCTATAATTGAATCTAAACAGGATTTAGAGTCTTGAAAATATTTAGATAATATTGATGATCATATTAAACAACTAAAAAATGAAATTTAGAATATTAATAACTGAATCTTATGAAAAAAGAGCTAATAAGTTTTTTAAAAAACATAGGAACTTAGTTTCTCAATATGAAAAAGTTTTAAGGCTTTTGGTGCTTAATCCGTTTCATAAATCATTAAGATTGCATAAGATTGACTCTAATTCGCGTGAGAATATTTATTCTATTTCAATAAACATGATCTATAGAATCATGATTGAATTTATCATTAAGGAAAAAGAAATTATACTTGTGAGTATTTGATCTCATGATGAAGTATATTAAGAAATATGCTTTTAAAATATATTTCATTTACATCGTTATTTTTTAAATACCCTTTTTGTGAATTTGGGAATTGGAGAAAAGCAAGATATTGCTGAGATTTCTGATAAAATTGATTTTGAAAGACTTATTAATATTACGACTTTATTAAATGATGATCATTTACGCTTATTTACTATAGATCAATTGATGATCAAGATTATAAATTGTATTGAGAATCTCACTTTATAGAATTTAATTGAAAGGTATTGTGAATAAAAAATAAAATATTAAAAAAATTATAGAATATTTATGATTTAATTTGTTAGCGAAATTTGATGAAATAGAGAGGAGTGAGTCCAAATATATGACTGATGAACAAAAAGAATGCATGGAAGAAATAAAACAACAGCGTCCATATTGGTATTTATATAATAGACAAAGAATAACATATTGACCAAAAACCATCGAAATAAACTGAATTATATTAGATAAAGAAGATTTTTTATGGAAGCCGAATAAGAATCTTGTCTATCAGAGCTTAGTTTGATCAGTAGACCCCAACCGTGAGATATCATATCATGATGCTAAAACTATGGCAAAAAAACAAAATAAATATCTCCCCACACTGGACGAGTGGTCAATGTTGCTAAATTTTAAGAACCTCTAAGCTCGAATATTGCAAATAACGCTTACATTAAAGAAATCTAGGTGGTCTTTTACATTATATAGGAAAATATTCATAAATTTTCATATAGGGCACTCAGGACGTACGGACCACATAATATCATATCAATAAGCCATTTCCAAATTTAAGATGACTAAATAGGTATATTTGTCGGACTATATATTTTTAAAATATTAAAAATTCAATTCAAAAAAATATACATTGTTTTTCGCTTCTGTATGCGATTAACTTGCGTCAGTGGCTTCAGGATATAGTTCGAGTTTGAAGATACAGGGGTGAATTTTCTTCGAAAATTCACAATGGTCGGAACTACAGACTAAAGTCCGAAACTCACAGATATATTAATGTGCGGTTTTTAAATATCAAGAACATTATTCAAGAGAATCAACTAATCAGACCTATTGAAAGGATATATCAAAGAGTTGTATTTGATCTACAGGATGTCTAAAACTAAAAATTAATATTCATCATCCTAAGTTTTCTTAGGAATCGGTGGGAAATCCCAAAATTATTTGTATTATTCATAATATCTTTGTAAATATCAATAAAAAATACTTTGATTATTGTTTGTCGTAGGAGTAGGATGATACTGATTTAATTAAATATTATGAATACAAAGCAATCCAAAGCATCGGCTCAAAAAACAGATGATAAGGTACTTAACAGGCTTAAATCTCAAGAATGTAAAGGCTATAAGCCAAAGTGAAAAGTGCTAACACATCCTAATGATATTAGGATGAGAATAATTTAAGTTTAAACCTATGCAAATAGTTAATTATGAACCGTTTGTTTATTTAGGCATAAAAAATCAAACTAAAAATGATTGTAAGGTTAAATGCCTAGCAGATACATGATTTACTGGGTTATTATCAATTCCGTATTTTGTTTGAAAATGAGAATATGATTCACTGGTTAATCAAATTGAATTTATGGAGGGTAAGACAAAATTAAATCCTAAAAGTAAGTGGGTGGAAACTGCATCGTGAATATCAAAAACTTACAAGTCTTATATTACAGTTGAATTAAATTGAATAGAAACAGAATCAGAAATCCTTATCTATGAACATGATTCGGAGTATTCAGAAAGAAGGGATATAATGCTATTATGAATGGAATTTATTGAAATGAATGGCTTACACCTAAATATAAAAGCTAATTGAGGTGAATTTATTAAACATAGTCTTAAATAGTTTTATGAACAAAAATATAAATATATTCATCATTTTAATTATTATATGAATCCCATTCTATTTTGTTGGAGTGTATTTTATATGACTAAAATTAATTGTATGATTTTCACTTGTACATATAGCCTTATCACTTTTTTATTTATTCAAGTGAAATAAAATATTTATTTTGTCAGCATGAGCCTTACTATTGATTCATGCTATGATTGCTTTATATGATTTTCCTTTATGTGATTTTAGATGAAAATCTGAAAAATTTAATTCATGTAATTGTGCATGAATAAAGAAACAAACAATTTTTAAGGATTATTGTATTTGAAAAAGGACTAATTGTTTTGAGTACAAGCTTAATAATGAAACATGAATAAAAGAAAAAATAAAAATTGAATGCAATGCCCTTAAAGACATCTATTAATATCTATTTCTTGTAGTGATAATAAATCTCTGTTCTTTTACTATCTATCAAATCCTCAGGAGTAACAGCAGGTCATGATGATATTGTTTTAAGAAACTTTGCAACAGGCAGTATTCATAATGATGGAAATTGATATACTTCCAAATACATTCAAATTGTCATTGAGTAAGCTTTAAATACAAGCTTGGAGCAATACCAGTCATCATCATTCCATTTGGTAGTTTTGTATTTATAAGGTTTTCAAATTTGGCTTCTGGCATATTCAATAGCTTTTTCTCGTGCTTCATTTTCAGAAATGACATTCCTATTTATCCATGACAATAATCCTGTAGATTTTTCTCTAATTGGATTTGGAAATTTTGGCTTAAGTAGTACAAGTTCCAGTAAATCATCTCAAGCAAATACAGATTCATTAAAATCCCTTTCAATAGGTCATTGTGCGATTTTATTGCCTTGTGCGTATCATGGAGCTTCAATAATTGATATTTTATCTCAACTAATTTTTGATATTAAACCTGCATGATGCCAATTTTCCCAAGGTATATCTTGCTCAATGGCTCAATCAATATGTTTTAATACAATGACATCTCAAATCTCAATTTTATCATTAGGCAATGATAGATTAGAAGAAACAATAATGTTATTACTTTTTCAGTTCATAATGTATTTTTTAATTCTTAATCTTAATTCTTGGGTTGGTTTTAGCTTTTTCTTTTCTAGTTTCATTGTATTTATCAACATCAGATTTATAAAATATTCTTCAAGATGATGTTTTTTGATAAGGTATTTTTCATTTTTTTATTTCCTTATTAATATATGACTTGCTAATTCATAGATATGCTAATATATCACCATATCCCATTAATACTTGTTTGTTATCTTGTTTCATAAAGAAGATTAAATTAATATTTGACTTCAATTAATATTATCTCTAAAGTATTTTTGTTCTAGTGCTCTGTTAGAGCACTTCAAAACAAACTATTAAATTAAAGTATTTCTTTAATGTAATCCCAAAATATTTATGTGAATAGATATTGAAAAAAAACTTAAGCGGCTAGAAAAATTGGAATTCAGTCATAAAATGAGTGTATGGAAAAAAAGAAGTGCTAGAAAGACTATGAGTGCAAACGTGAGAGTTATTGCAACTTTTATTCAGAAGTACAAAAAGGATTTTGATGATGAAGATTTCGAAGTGTTTTATGAGGCTTTGAAAAATATTAAGGTTTGTTCAATTTTGTTAAAACCTTAACAGTGCCCTTCTTACTTAGATTATGTTTTTTTCATTTTTCATATCCATCGCAAAACATTTACTCTCATTTTTCATATTGCATTATTCATAACACTTACTGCTCATTCCTTTTTCAATAATTTATTTCATTGAACAGAGGCTTGACCTAAAATTCAGTTTATACGTTGATTCTTGCAACCATCAATAAATAAATTCTTAAATGCAATATCCTTTTCCCATATTCTTGAAAATTCTGGAAATTCACTCTCCATTGTCATACCTTGAAATAAGTTAAAATCAATTCCTTGAATTAGTCAACTGATTGCTGCACCCTGTTCATCAGTCATTCTTCCAAGTAATCTATATCCATCAACTGATATAAATTTCATTCAAACCATAGCCAATAACATTGGATTTCATGCTTCAAATAGTAATTTCTCATTTGCTCTTAGTGATTTTATTAAATAATCATAAGTAGCTAAATCCTTTTCATTGAGTGTAGTTAATTCTTTAGTTTCATCTCTTTCATGTCACATAGTTACTGCTAATACGTTTGCCGAGTCGAGAAACACACATCTTCGTTCTATAAACAGTGAGGTTTGAAATGTATTTATCATGATTTTTTATTAATTTTTTAAACTCATTGTAATTATAACTTATTTTTAAGTGAAAGTCTATGCAAATATAAAAAATTCTTGTGTTACACTTTTTTCTTGATTTGTTTATCAGCTTTTTTCACACTACTTGTTCTTAACAATCTCCTTAATCACATTATAAACAATAACAATACTCACTACTACTTTTTTTACAATAAAAGGAAAAAGCTTAAGTGTTGGTATATGACAGGGGTAATACAAGAAAAAACAATGAGGAAAAAGGTGTGAAAAGGTGTGATTTTTACAAAATACCCCTAGCAAACTTGATTAAAACCCTTTACCTGTTGACCAGTAAGCCACAATCATTGCTTCCATCTTATCACTTGAAAAAATCAATAATATTCTATAGTTTATTGCTATATTTAGTCATTTTTTATGATAAAAGAAAAAACGTATGTATTGCATATGATAGGGGTAATACAAGGAAACACAGTGATGTAAAAGGTAGGAAAAGGTAGGATTTTTGGGCAATACCCCCTAGTAGGCTTGATAATCCGTGCAATAAATCGCATACCTATGCCATAAAATCAAGATAATTATTGTGTCTAAAATGTATATAACTTGGTAGCTTATAAATAGTGTAAATTCGTTTTGAAAATGTAATGAAAAATTTATGAACTTAAGAGGTAATATTGTATCGTCTATTCAGCTAATAATTGAACATAGTTCTTTGTTGTATCCAGATAAAAAGACTAATGTTCCTGTTAAGATAGAATTAGCATACATTGGCAATAAGAGAATGTTCAAGTAAGTGCTTGATATTCTTCAAGGTGAAAAGTTAATCAAAATTGATAATTACTATGCAATTCTTGAAAATAAAGAAGCAATAGAACTTATTAATGAGCATTTGAATAAAAATCAATTTGATGAAATAGAGAAAGCTGAAAAATGAAAATCTACTTCAATTATTGATCGTACACATGAAAATCATAGATTTATCAACGAAATTAAAGTTAAAAATTATATAGAAATCACAATTATTGATAATTGATAAGTTGAATAAGTACTACAGTAAGCTTAATGCTCTTGATGATAATCAGGTAATTAATAGGAATGAATATAACAAAACCGATACAAATAAATGAGATATAGCACTAGGAAACTGATTTCACATAACTCCTACATGAAAGATTTTCAAAGAATGAAAGGTGGTAACTTATAAAAATGGTAATAATACTGAAAAATGACTTGCACAAGCAAATTGATACTACCTTGTTAAATCTTTACTTAGCAGTAAGAAAGGCTTTTGAAAGAGGTTTTTTATAGATAATAACAAGAATTGGAATAGCATTAAAAAATCAAAATTAATTATCAATAAATGTTGCTGAGAGATAATATGAACAAATGCTGACTTGGAATATTACTGGATTTGATGAAATTAATTCGATTACCTATTACTTTTTAAATTACCAGTAATCGACAGGTAATCGGTAATCTATGCCAAAATAATATATTATCATTCATTGGTAAAATGATTATTGAATGTGAGTTTATCCTATACCGAAGGGGTATAGGTGTTTTTTCAATTAGTTAAATTATATCAACTTGAGCCTACTTATTGACTTGCAACACAGGTAATCGCTTAAACAGAGTCATGAGCAAGCGAACAGATTTATCGGTAGACAATGAAAATACAACAGAGTTAAAAGAGTTCTTTACTAGGCTTAATAGTTTAATGAAAAAGCTGGATAGCCCTGCTGTAACAGAAAACAACTTATTATTTAATAAAAAAGTAAATGAAAATATCTGAAATCAATATAGTTCCAATTAAGCCAAAAGACTGACTGATAGGCTTTGTATCATTTTAATAAAATGAATGTTATAAAAGTTGAAAAATAAGTATGAAAGATAAGTCATTATTGCATGAATGAAGATATTGAATCGTGGGAACTGGTTAACTCTTGTTTACCAGTAAACTCTAGTTTATGAACTGGTAAGCCACAATATACCAAAACTGGTAAAGCAGAGTTTACACACAAAAGAAATAAAGAAACTAAACAAAAGAAAGAGAATTTTTATAAAAATAATTTTGAAAAACCTATAAACGAAAACGCATACAAACCTTTATGAAATAAACCTATTTAATTCTTAATATTTTTTACTATGACAAATTTAAAAGCAATGCCGCACAACATTGAAACAGAGCAATCTGTTATTGGCTCAGTGTTCATGGATAATGAAGTATTGCCACATATTAGCTATCTGAACGTTGATGATTTTTACGATGAAAAGCATTGAATAATATGGAAAGCGATAATACATCTATATGAAAACAAAACTCCTGTTGATTTTTTAACTATATCAGATTACTTAGAAAAGAAAAAGAAGCTTGATTGTATTTGATGAGTTGGATATTTAACAGAAACAACCTCGTCAGTTCCAACATCATCAAGAGCCGTATACTATGCAGAAATAGTAAGCGAATGCTTATGAAGAAGAAAGTTGATTAGATTATGACATTATATTCAAGAGATGTGATATAAAGAGGAAATACCCTTAAAAGAGAGCTTTGAACTGATTAAAAAGAAATTCCTTAATTTGAGATTTACTAGTGTAAAGCTTCGACTTAAAGATTGAAAAGAGCTTAGGCAACTTGTTCGTAAGTCATTTGAATGGAAAAAAGAACTTGAGAGCAAATGAAAAGAACTTGTTATCAATTCTGACTTGTGATTGTCTTTTGAAAAATGAAGTCATACAGTTATTTGAGCATTGCCAAGTCATTGAAAGAGTGCACTACTTCTCAATCTGCTTATTGAATTTGCTCAAAAATGATACAAAGTGCTTTATGTGAATATAGAAATGACTGAAAAACAAGTTATGGATAGGATTTATGCTTATTTAACTTGAATAGATAGTACAAAGTTTAAATACATGAATTGTGATGATTATGAGGATATTCTGAAAAATGCAGAAAATGAATTTGATAAATTTAAAGATAATTTCAAAATGCTTACAAGTTGAAACATATCTAGTACAGATATTTCAACTGTTATTACAGAAATGGCTATTGATGGCTGAATAGATATTCATTGAGTTGATTATTTATGAATACTTAGAGATAAGGCTAATTCAAAAGTAGAACAAATGGCAACAATAAGTAATAATCTAAGAGAAATTACCAAAGATTTAGAAACTGTATGAATTGTAGCTGCTCAATTTTCTAAGGAATGATACAGGGCAAATAAGCCTAGTTTTGCACATATCAAGGATAGTTCAACTATATTTGATGATGCAGATATGGCACTTGTACTTATTAGAAAAAAAGATAATAAAAGCTTTGCTTTAAGTCAGACACATGAATTAATAATTGAAAAAAATAGAATATGAAATATTTGAAGTATAAAACTTTCTTTTGATAAAGAATATTTAAGATTTAAGAAATGCGGCTAGAATAAGCTATTGTAAAAGAATATATTATGATTAGAGTATTATCGCACAACCAATTACGAATATTAGTCCTGTTTTGCTATAGGTAATCAAACAGGGCAACTCTGAATCATTTATTGACTTATAGTTAGTGATTGGTTGTGCACAGGGTTGTCCTGTTTTATTTATCAATTAATGTATACACAAATGAAAAATCTCAAAAAATACATAGGCTACATAAGGGTATCAAATAAAGATCATGAAACATCTTTACCAGCACAGGAACAAAAGTTGAGAGAATATGCTTTAGAAAAGTGAATTGAGATAATCACTATTCACATGGAAGAAAAAAGTGCTTTTCGTGAATCTAATAGAAAGGTTTTTAAGCAAATGGTTGAACATTTAAAGCAAGATGATGTTGATTGAGTTATTTTTCATAAAGTTGATAGAAGTTCTAGGAATATGTCAGATTTTGCCTTATTAGAGGAGTTTTTTGACACAAAAGACATATTGGTCATTGAATGAGAATTTGATACCAAATCAGCACAATGAAAGTTTATGTTTAGAACATTCTGTAATATGGCTGTATGGTATTCGGAAAATCTATCTGAGGAAGTTACACTTAAAATGAAGCAAAGACTTGAAGCTGGTTATTATCCAGCGTATACGCCATTTTGATATCGTAAGTGAGATAAGGAAGTTGATAAAGACTGGAAAAAGAAATATCCAAATCCTAATGCAAAATATGCTCGTGAGATGTTTGAACTTTATGATACTTGAAATTACTCTTTTGCTTCAATTGCAAAAGCCATGAGGGATAAATGAGTTTTCAATTCAAGATGATGAAAGATTACAAAATGAATGGTAGAGCGAATATTATGAAATACATTTTATTATTGAGTTATTACTTGGACAAATGGCACAAGCTGAAAAATAACAATATATAAGTGAAATCATGAGCCGATAATATCTAAGGAGCTATTTGATAGAGTTAAGGCACGCAGAGAAGGGCGTACAACTCTCAAATGAAGTTATGGCAATTCTACATACTCAAGGATGTTTCAATGCAAATGCTGACGATTTTTGTGTCCTGAAACTCCAACTTGAAGATTTTGAAATAGAAACAATAGTTATTTAAGATGTCAAAATAAGGAATGTGATTTTAAATCAGTAAGAACTGATAATATTGAAGATTTAATTTTAGCGGATTTGACGAAGTATCAAATCAAGTAAGATTGTTTTGATATTTATTGCTCATCTATTGAAAACTTAAGCGATATGGTGTTAGAGGATAATGAGAAGCAAAGAAAGGATATGAATATGAGATTAACGCAAATAGAAGCTGAAATGCAAAGGCTTAGACAGGGCTACATTAAAGGTATTCTTGATGAAGATGAAGTTACGCAGTCTAAGAATAATTTAGAATTAGAAAAGACACGATTATTAAATGAATTGAATAGTGATTCAAAAGCATTAAATGAAGCATATTTTAAAACTGCAAAACAATTTCTCGAAACGTTCAAAATCATTGCAGACAAGTACAAAACTGCTACTTCCGAAGTAAAGAGGGAAGTTTTGAATTTATTCTTCTCGAAACGCTCATACGAAGATTGAAAGCTTGTTATGAAGCCATTTCCTATAGTTCAACAGGTTTCTGAAATCGCAAATTTGAGAAATGGTCGGGGAGACAGGACTTGAACCTGCGGCCTCATGGTCCCAAACCATGTACTCTAGCCAACTGAGCTACACCCCGAATTAATATTTTTTTTAACTTAACTAGATATTAATAACTGATTGCATGATTGTAAAGAACAATTAAAAATATTTCCTAATATACTCCCAATCTTGAATAATAAAAGCCCCAAAGGCAGAAATAATAAATATTGCAGAAATTAATCATCAGAAAAATGGAATAATGCATGCAAATTTTAAAGCTGCCAAGATTCATACACTTACTCAAAAAACTTGAAATTTAGTCCACTTTCATCTTTTTCGTTTATCCCATAAAAAGGCAAGGAGTACGGCTGTAACTGGTCCAGCAAATACTATTGTAAATATAAATGCTGCAACTCATAGCATGGCAAATGGAATTCATATAATTGTAATCATGAGTATTGTAAGCAGTATTGGTGTGAGGATGAAATACATAACTCAAAGTCCAAAGCATTTAAATGGGTATCTTTCAAGTTTATTAGCCGTATTTACAAAATATTTTTTTCAAAAAAGTAGTACGTATATAGCTAGCATTCAAGAAAGTAGCATGAGGATTTTTAGAGAAATATTAAAAGCTCAATCTTCCAAATCAAGTTCGATAAAGTCTTTTCAGAGATCTTTTATGTATACAGCACTTGCTTCTCAAAAATCTATTTTTCATTTTTCTGTCCAATAGTTTACCTCTTTTCAAAAACTTGATTCTGGACCAAGTATTATTTCTCCAGCAATTAATTTTGACGCTCATTCTATTGTTCAATTGATTTCTATTAACCCAGAATTTATTTTTGCATCTTTTCAAACATTTCAATTTAAAACCACTCTTCCTCAATTGATTGTAATATCTCATTTAATATTTCAGTCAATTCTTATTTCTCAGCCATTTACTACAAGATCTCATCAAATTTCAGCGGCTTTGTATATTTTTACTCTTCAAGCTCATCAGATAATGAGATCATCTCAAATATTTTTATGAATTTCTACCTCTCCTCATATAGCTCTTACATCATCATTAACATCAGATCATATAAGTATCCTTCATCAAATTGCATTAAGATCATTTTTAATATTTCAAGTAATATCAATCTCACCTCATATAAGTATAAGATCTCCTTCGATATCAGATTTTATTTGTATTTGTCATCCAGCTACATAGAGATCATCATTTATAGGTGAAGATATGAAATATCTATCCTCTGATTGAAAATCTGCTGCTAGTGAATTTAAAGGAAGTAGGCTGGTAAAAAGTAGTATGCTAATAAGTAATTTTTTCATGAAATATTGTTTATTTTTTATGATATTAATTATCAATTTACAGAAAGTAAAATTGAAATTTTTTAGCCTAACTTGTTTGGGTAAAATATAGGCAAAATATGCTTGTAAAAAATGAAAAAATAGTGTATAATAAAGAGAAATATAAAAATAAATATAAAAATATGGCAGAATTAGTTAATAAACCAAAGCAAAAAGAAATTTTATTAAATCAGGATCTAGTTGACAAAATAAAGGAACTCAGACCTTTTATTAAGGATATTATAGAAAAGGATAGTTCTGATAATGATGTTTTAACAGAAGTTGAAAACGAGTTGTTAAATTTTATTAATTCTTACAGGGTTACCTCCTCTCTTAGTTGACATTATATTTTGTGAGCAAATATATTTGAAATTGATGAAGTCAGAGAAGAGGAGTGAGAGATATATTTAAATATTGGTGAAAATCAGGACGAGCCTATTGATGGTTTTTCAAAAGAAAATTTTGATTCTATTAGATATATAATATCAAAAGTAATTGAATATAAGAAAAAGATTGATGAAGAAATTAATAATAGTGAAGAAGAGATTAATTTAAGGGAAAAAAAAGAGGAAAGAGAAAATGAGAATAATTTATTAAAAAAGCAATGATCAATTATATGAAATCAAGTTTTAAGTATTAATTCTGCGATAAGAGAAAAGTATCTTCTTAAAAGAGAAGAAACCGAAAGGATTGTGAAAGAAATAATGGATAGATATGATAAATTTTCTGATTCTAGACAAGTTATGGAAAATGATTTAGATGATAGAAAAGAAAGATTAGATACATCAATTAAGTCTTTGGAGGAATATTTATGAGAAGGTGTTAATCTTCCACATATTAATACAGTACTTGAGAAATTAAAAAATAAGGAAAATACTGATTTATCGCCTCTAGTCGATTTTGATGTCGAAGATGTGGTAGGTAGTGGTAATTATTCAGATTTATTAGATCTTATTACAGATGATTTATCTGAAATTAATTCTCTTCCTTGAAAGATTGAAAGTGTTAAGAATAAGCAGGTAGATGTTTTAAAAGAACAACGTACCGCAATTCATGAAAGAACAAAGTACTATGAAAAAATGTGATTTGATAGTGATACTTGAATTATGGATTGAAAGAAACATCAAAAAATTGTTGAAAAAATGTTATCAGTTTTGGAAGACGAAAAAGGTGTTTGAGATGATAAAGGTGACGCGAAAAGTCAGAATAAAGAAACTGATAAAGAACCAAAAGAACCAAAAGAACCAAAAGAACCAAAAGAACCAAAAGAACCAAAAGAACCAAAAGAGGATATAGAGGCCAGAGAGGCTAAAGAGGAAAAAAAGATAAAAGAAATTGAAGAGTATATTGGAAAAATTGAAAATAATTTAGGGCCATATAGAGGTAAATTTAGTAATTGTTTGAAAGATGAAAATAAGGAGAAGTCAAAACAGGTTTTAGACATATTAACAAAAAGCTTTCCAGATAAGAGCTATAAATTTGATTTCAAAAATTATAATGATTTTATAATATTTTTAAATACAGCAATTCTTGATGAAACAAATAAATATGTAAAGATAGTTTTAAGAGATAGAATTATTGATTTTGTAAAGAATAAACAATCTAATGATAAAACATATTTAGATTCGTTGCTTGAAGAGTTGAAAGCTGTGAAGATTGATAATGGTCCTGATAAACCTGATCCTGATTCTGGGGGTGAATGAGATACTCCCGAACAAAACAACGAGACATTGAACAAGTTTATTGATGAAATTGATGAAAAGTTAAAACCTTTTGAGGAAGAGTTTAATGATTGTCATAGTAGTAATATTGATGAAGTAGTTATGAATTTTTCATTAAGTATAGACTCAATTTTTAAAGAAATAGATAAGGAGTATGACAATTATGAAGAATTTATTTCAAGATTAAAAAATGCAATTAAAGGTGAAAGTGACTTGGATGAAGTTATAAGAACAAATCTTGATAATTTTGTAAATTGAAAAGAACTTGAGGAAGATCATTTTAGCCCTCTTGATTTATTAGTTACTTATTTAAATAAGTATAAAAAAGAAAAACAAAAAATAAAAGATACTAAGAATGGAATTATTGCTGTTATAAGCGAAGAAGAGTTTGATAAATGTATGAATTGAGATGATGATTTTAATAAGAATCGAGTGAGTGAAATATTAGAAATATTTGATAAATGTGGTATAAAATTATGAAAAGATGGGAAATATTCAGATCTTGTTACTTATTTTAATTCAACCAAACCATTTTCTGATTCAGGAAAAGCAATGATAAAGTTTGTAACAGAAAAGGATGAATCTAATTTAACATGATTAGATATGCTTGTTGAATGTCTAAATAAAAACCCTATTCCTGAGGATGGGTGAGGTGATCCTGAATTGAGTAAAGAACAACTTACTCAAATGGTTGATCATATTGATATTACATTAAAAGATTACAAAAAAGAATTTGATTATTGTATTAATAATAAGACTGCAAAAGTGTCAAAATGATTTTATGAATTAATAAATATGTGTTTTAATGAGCACGATGCTAGCTTTAAAAGTTATCAGGAATTTATTTGAAATTTGAGAAAAGCAATAGGAGGTAAGTCTGAAAATGATAAGATTTTAAGAAAAAGTATTTATAATCTTTTAAGTATTATCGTTGTTACAGATAAAAAAGGTGAAAATGTTAGTGTTTTGAAAGCTTTACATTATTTATTATTTACTCGGCAGAAAGTAAGTGAAGCACCAAAACCAGGCAAGGATTCTGCTGAAAAAACAATGGAAAAAATAAGAAGTATTATTAGTAAAATTCCTAAGAATAAGTTTGATGTTTGTATGAGAGCAGAAAGTGATTTTGATAAAAAACGTGTAGATGATATTTCATCCTTATTAGGAACAATTTCAGATAAATGTTCTAAAATTAAAACCTTGGCAGAATTTGAAAGATATATCAATGGGGTATTGGAAGATAAATCAGATTTTATATTAATAGCAAGATTGGCAGCTTTTGAAAAAACTAGTTTACAAAAGCTTATTGAGGTGTTAGATCGAGAAGATGAAGCGCCAGGGGCTTGATGAGATGATCCAGATAATGGTGGAGCTTGAAAAGCAGGAGTTGAAATATGAGCAGAAGATTCTGATAAAATAGAAGCAATTAAGTCATTTGATAATATTAAAGAGTGACTTGATCCTTATAAAAAGGTTTTTAATGAAATTATGTGAAACGAGAGCAGTAATAAAAATGCTTTTATAGATATGATTAATTATTTTGACGAGACAGTTGATTTAAAAAATTATCCAAAAACCCTTTTTGAGTTTTATAAAATTTTAAATGACAAAATAGATGAGAATATTACTAACTCTAATAATAAAATGAATGCATTTATTGCAGACACAGAGTCTGCAATAAATATTTATAAAATAATTGAGATTTTAAAATCACAAGAAAAAAAATCTTGATGATGACCTAGTTTTTTTAATAAAGTAGCATTTTGGAAAAATGAAAAACCTGAATGAGATAACAATATTTTACCAGGAATTAAATCAGATCAAATAGGTGTTAGTTTAAAAGAAATGAGAAATATCAATACTGAAGATGAAGCTAATTTGTTTGAATATTGATTTAAACCAGTGTTAGAAAAAATATTTTCAAAAAATAAAGTTGGTCTAACTCCAAATGAGGAAAATATATTAGATGTAATTTCTTTAACTCAAAAAAATGAAGGCGAAGATGATTTTAAGTCATTTAATGAATGGTTTAAAGGATTGTTATCATTGAAAAATGAAAATAGAAAATCTGATAAAAATACTGCAATAAAATTGTTGCAAATTTTATGAGTTCTTTTTAACAAAAATAAAGATGAAAGTTGGAAAATAAAGAAAAGATATAAACATAGACAAAACTGGTTTTGAAAAATATGGTGGGATAATAGAGATGCAGAAAGTAGGATTAAAGATGCAAAAAAAGATTTTAATTCAAGGCTTAAATCTGAAGATGATGCTAAAAAATCTGAAGTAAGAAGCAGGTCAACTGAGACATCCATTGCTATAGGAGATGATAGATATTTAAATAAAATAAGAGATATAGTAGAAAGGGCTGAATTAATTGAAAAAGAGAGAAGGCTTAGGAGGTCAGAGGCACCAGAACCAGGAGTAGAACCAGAGGCACCAGAACCAGAAGTAGAACCAGAGGCATCAGAACCAGAAGTAGAACCAGAGGCACCAGAACCAGAAGTGAGTGAAGAAGTTGTAGAAGCAGAGTTAGATGAAGCTGTATCTAATTTAGATAGTGATGATGAGGTTCTACAAATCATGGAAGCAGATTATTGAGATAATGATTTTCAAATTACAGATTCAAATTGAAGTAATTATAAATTAGCTTGAAGTGGTGATGACAATGTTAAAATCAGTAAACTAGGTTCTAGTGATAGTGTGGCAGTAAAAAAAGTTACATTGAATAAATGAGGAAGTTTTAATTTTAATTGAGCAGCTATAAATATATCTTCAATAAAAAAGATTGCGAAATCTTAATAATAAATACAATTTTTAAAAAATAAAAATAAAAAAACAATGTCGTCAGCTATAAAAAGGAGAATAGACGGTATAGGAAGATTGAAAGATCGTGTATTACAAAGAGATGTTTTATTCGGTCAGCGTAAAAGAGAAAAAAATAGGAAGGTTAATGAGTTAGTTAAAAATAAAGAGTTGTTGCTCAATATAATAAAAAAAAGTGGTGGATCAAGAACTCATAGGGAGCAAGAGATATATAATCTTTTAAATTCGCTTGCAGATAGTCTTGCTATTGGTACTGGTGTAGCTAATCCTCAATGAAATCAGAATCCTCCAGTTCATAATGATGATTTTTTATCATTATTTCAAAAGTCATTATTAGATGAGTCTACTAATGATCGATTTAATGATGCTCATGAAGCATTTGAAAATATTCAATTAGAATTAGATCAGTATAAAATCTCAAGTACAATTGAAGGATATCGAACAAGAAATCATGAAAAGGCTGAAAAAACATTTAAGATAAATGCAGATAATTTGAAAAGAAGAATTATTGAACTGGAAATAGAAAGAGATGAGGCTTGAGGATTGAATGATGCTGATAGAGCTACTAAGCTTCATGCAAAAATTCAACAATTACAAAAAGATGAGAAAGAAGCTTTGGATTTATGTCATACTTTTCAAGAGAAACATGATATGTGAGACAAGGACAATTTAGATAGTCAGCAGTCTTTCGAAACAAGAATGAAATTGGCTAGTGCAAAAGATAAAAAAGAATTTATTAGGATTAATAGGAAGCTTCAACAAGAGAGGCTTGCAAATGCTTGAGCTGATTCTAAAAAAATTAAAAAGATTAACAAGTTGCATAAAAAACTTGAAGAGTCTGTTGATTTTTGAGAAGATGAATGACCAGGCATAATATCAGCACTAAAAAACGCAATGTATAATAATCCAAAGAAAAGTCATGCATTAATTTGAGCTTGAGTATGATTAGTTGGCAATATCGGTTCAGGTATTCTTCTTACTACTGCCTGAGCGGTATCTTTGCCATGAGTCGCTTGAGTAGCAGCTGTTTGATGAGTTGCCTGATTGGCATTTTATTGAGCTAAAAAATGGTGGAAAAATAGAAAATAATGAAAAATATATATAATATTATTGGCTTTTTTGAATCTTGAAATATGAATTTTCTTAAAGAAAGAAGATTACTTTTTAAAGTAGAAACTGAAGCTGAAACAAAACAAAAAGATAAAGTAAGAGATGCTCTAGATTGACTTGAAGATAGCGATTTACTTTGAAGGAGAGAAGATATAAAGAGACAAATTGATGAAAAGTATTGAGCTGATCATGCTGTATTGCGTGGTGTGACTTCTGATAGAATATGAGAATTAAAAAAGTTGCATACAGGTATTATTTGAAAACTTACAACACAAAATAGAAAAAAAGAAGATGTTGATAGTTATATCACAAATTTGGCAATTGAAGAGGCTAAGAAGTGAGAGATTGTAACAGGGGTTGCTGTAGCCAAGACTGTTTCTCAAAGACTTTTTAAAGGCTTTAGTGAATCTGCGAAATTTTGAAAAAATAGCTTAAATGTTTTAAGGATTAAGTCTGAGATTTCAGAAAAATTACAATCAGCTTTGAAAGATGAGTTAGGTTACTTACAGACATTAAGAAGTCAGTATTGAGAGGCTGCTAGTATATTATGAAAAAGTCTTTCTGCAATGAATGTCCCAGAGATGAAAGAGCTTGAAGCAACACAGTGATTTATTGATGAAATCGTTACAAGTACTGCTCAGGAAACTGAGTCAAGAACGGACAATGATCAGTATAGAGAGCTGATAACACTTGATAATAATTTGAGATCTTTTTTATCTTGAGCTGATGAGACAATAACACCATCTGAACTTGATAAACTTATAGAAAAGAATTTTAACAATTGAAGTGAGCTAACTGATAGAATTGATTTATTAATAAAAGGAAAAAAAATAGACAAGAAGCAGGCTAATTTTTTTAAATTAATTGCAAAAAAGCTTAGAAAACGAAAATTTTATAATGGTAATTTATTTAATAATATAGGTGAAAATTTAAACAATTATTATGTTGAAAATATCAAATGAGCAAAAGAACAAAGGGCAAAAGATTTTGATAGAGAAACAGGCTTTAGTGATGATGCAAAGCTTAAATCAAGTATTAAAAGAATTCTCAGTAAAGATTATGTGAAATTATGAGAAAGAATTTCAATTGGTTTAGATGAGTACACTCTTGTAAAAAAAGAAGCTAAATGAGAGCATGCATGAATTTATTTAAGAGGTAAAAATAAAAAATATCATTACATTGATACAAGTAATATTGATAAAGCTTGATTAAAAATTGAGATGGCTTGATTTACTACGGGGGATACCTTAGAAACTAAACGATTAAGAGTTGGCTCATGAGGTTGACCTAAATTTAAATTTGAAACTGTATAATATATGAAAACAAATGCAACATTTCTAGACGAGTTAATATATTTGATTGAAAATTCTGATTTGATTTCAGATAATGATAAAGAATCATATATCAAAGAAATTCAAGAAACAGGACTTTCAAGTCACCTTAGGCAAGAGCTTGCTTATATTTTTCAAGAAGAGAAAAGTGATCTTGATGGTGATATTGCTTTGCTTACAGAGTATTTTGATGATCAGACTAGATTAGTTGAAAAAGAAAAAGAGCAAAATTTAGATGATAGCGCTTGAGTTATCGAAAAGTTTGAGCAAGACTCAGGTGCAATGCTTGAAGATTATAAAATTAAAATATGAGAAATTGAAGAAAATTATGATAAAAATATGGAATCGCTAAGTGAAAAATGAGAACAAAATGAAATTGAGCAAATTAGATCGTCTATGAATGCTCCAAAAAATGATGATGCTTAAGAAGTTCAGGATTTATTAACAAAAATTTAACAACCCATTATTATAGTAGGATAATTATTTCTTAATTATTTTTTATGAATTTAACTATTTGAAAAAAGTTGATAATCAAATATGATATTTGCATGGACATAAAAATTGTAAAAAATGGCAACTGATTTTTGGCAAAATGTAGTCAGATTGATTGAGCATTTGCGCAGTGAGATACCGAGTTTGAAGCTTTTTATAATTTAATTGATGTGATTAAAATGATAGCTGATTATAAGTGAATTAAGCTAAATTCAACTTCAGAAGAATTTAGCATACCGCTGACTATTGCTGCATAATGTCCTGATATAATTATCTACAATTAACTAAAAAGCTTAAAAAGCTTTGATTCGGCTTTTATCGTCAATGAAAATGATCTCATTGTTTATGGGTAAATGAAAATTTGTGAAAAGTTGTTCCAATACCAAATCATTGATGAAAAGACGTTAGAATTGGTACTTTAAGGGAAATTATTAAACAGGTTTGATTGAAAAATAAAAAAGATTTGGATATTTTATAGTTTCTTTAACAAAAATTTAACAACCCCTCATTATATTAGAATAATTATTTCTTAATTATTTTTTATGAAATCGATTATCTTAGCTTTTTTAATAGTGTTTTTAGCACCCATTATAAGTGCTCAAAATTATCAATCAGTGATTTTTTCAGAGATTGCTTGGATGGGAAATCATACAAGTTCAAATGATGAATGGATTGAACTTAAAAATAATTCTTCTTGAGCTGTTAGTTTAAATTGATGGATTATTGAGGCAGAGGATTGATCTCCCGTTATAAATCTTTCTTGATCAATTGTTTCATATTTCCTTCTTGAGAGAACTGATGATTTTTCTGCTTCTTGAGTGGCAGCAGATATGTTTTATTCTTGATCACTTTGAAATGCATGAGAGCTTTTATTTTTAAAAAATTCTTCTTGAGAGATTGTTGATAAGCTTAGTTCTTGGCTTGCTTGAGACAATTTTACCAAGGAAACAATGATGCGAGAGGAGGATTTGTCATGGATAAATTGAGAGATTAATTGATATCCTCAAAATTCTAGTTTTGAATTTCAAGATATATTAGATAGTGATCCGGAGTCTTTAACTTGAGAATTTATTGAGACTTGATCTGTTGTTGAGAATTTTTCACAATCGTGAAATGATTTAGCTCAATCTTGAAGTGCTATATCTCAAACATGATGAGATTTATCTCAGGCTTGATCAGATATAATCAAAGAAGATGTTTCAACTTGAACTGTGGTTTCAGATAGCTGATCTTCAATTGAAACTTGATCTTTAATATTAGAAGAATCTTGATCACAAATTAGCGATGAAGTGCAAGTGCAGCCAGAAAAAGTGGCATATAAAGTTGTAGCCAATGAAGATTATGACAGGCTTTCTATTGAAGAAAAAGAGGAAGAGGCGGTTTATAAATCTTATAAATTATGAGATGTGATAATTTCAGAATTTGTTACTGATCCGCAGCAAGATTGGTCTGCTTGAGATTATAAATATGCTTGATCTTGAAAAGTTGATTCTCAAGATGAGTGGATTGAACTTTATAATCCAACAAATTTAGATATTGACCTAACTTCTTGGACTCTGCTTATGAAAGATACTAGCCCAGTAGAAATTGTATTTAAGCCTAAGTTTATAAAATCTAATTCATATTTTGTTCAAGGAAATCCTGCCTGATCAATGAACAATAATATTAAATTAATTTTAAAAGATGCTAATTGAAATTTGATTGATGAATTTCAACTTCCATGAAAGTTAGATTGAAATGCTAAAAATGCTAATGATGAAAGTGTTTCTAGAATTATTGATTTGAATAAAATTGTAAAAACAAAGTCTAGTCCATGAGAAAAAAATGTTTTTAAAAATTTAGCCCCTAAATCGATAATTAAAATCCAATCAAATTGAAAAACTTTTTGAACATGAGAGATTTCATTAAATGTTACTTGAGATGATAGTTTCGATAGTGATGGAGATAATTTTGATTATTTTTGGGATTTTTGAGATTGATATACTTTTACGTGATCAAATCCATCATTTCATAAATATACTGTCTGAAATTACATATTAAAACTTGAAGTTAGAGATATTTGGGGAAATGTTTGAAGCTCTTTGTTGAATATAAAAGTTAATAAGTTAGAAGAAAAACAAAAGACTGATACGGTTAAAACGATTGAAGAAAAAATTGAGAAAATTGAAAGTGTTAATTTGAAGAAGGCTGTCGTAGAGCCAAAAAAACAGATTATTGAAGAAAAAATTGAGACTATAAAATTAGATGAGCAAAAACCTGATATACAAGATATAACAATGTCTAACGATAAAATTTGAGATTTAGATGCGCAGGACCTTGATTATTTTATTGAGACGAATATGTCTGATATAAGTTATGATCAAAGTTCTTATACTTGAGTTATTGAAAAAATTTATTCTTGAACTGTGTTTTTTGAATGATGAACAAGTATTATTCTAGATTCAGGCAGCAATGTTTTAAATGAATTAATGTTTCAGACTTGAGCTACGATCTCTTTTTGATATGATTGAAGTTTTGAAGTAATTGATATTCCAGTAATTGCTCCAATAGAAAGTGGTAGCGTGATTGATTTTGCAGTTGATTTTGTTTTTTATTTGATTAATTGGTTTAGAGTGAATGTTTTTTAAAATTTGTTTTTCTTTGTCATTTAATGGTTAAGGATAAATATTAGAATTCTATTTTATAATGTAATTTGTTTTAATGTGAAATATTTTTCTTGATTTAATTTGAAATTAATATAATTTTAGTTTGTTATTTAATTATTTAATTTTATGAAAAAACTAATAAGTGTTCTATGTTCGTTAGTGTTGATATTTTCTAGTATAATTCAAGTGCATGCAGCAGATGTAACTGAAGTAATAGATATAAATCCTTCGTGAGGCTCAAATCCAAATGGTTTTACAGATGTAAATGGTACACTTTATTTTAGTGCTAATGATGGTACAAATTGAACTGAGCTTTGGAAATCTGATTGAAGTTCATGATGAACAGTTATGGTAAGAGATATAAATTCTGGTACTTGAAATTCAAGTCCAAATTTTCTTGTTAATTCAAATGGCACACTTTATTTTAGTGCTAATGATGGTACAAATTGAACTGAGCTTTGGAAATCTGATTGAAGTTCATGATGAACAGTTTTGGTAAGAGATATAAATCCTGGTGCAGGAGGTTCATCTGTAAACAATATAACAAATGTAAATGGCACACTTTATTTTACTGCCAGTGATGGTACTAATTGAAATGAATTGTGGAAAACCGATTGAAGTTCATGATGAACAGTTATTGTAAGAGATATAAGATCTGGATCGGCATCTTGAAATCCTGGTTATTTAACAAATATAAATGGCACACTTTTTTTTAGTGCTAATGATGGTACAAATTGAAATGAGCTATGGAAAACCGATTGAAGTTCATGATGAACAGTTATGGTAAGAGATATTGAAAGTTGATTAAATTCGTCAGATCCAGAAAATTTAGCAAATGTATGATGAGAATTGTTTTTTGCAGCTTATGATTCATCATATGGTTTTGAACTTTGGAAATCTGATTGAAGCTCATGATGAACAGTTTTGGTAAAAGATATTTGGCCTGGAGATGACGGATATCCGTATTATATTGTAGATCTAAATGGTACAGCTTATTTTAATGCTTATTCTGATGATTGAGGTGAATTATGGAAATCTGATTGAACAGATGTGTGAACAGTTATGGTGAAAGATATTAATCCTTTATGAGATTGAGATCCTGAAGAGTTAACAGTAATGAATGATATACTATTTTTTAAAGCAGATGATGGTAGTTGAAACGAACTATGGACAAATTATGTTGAAGTAGAAGCAGGTTCCTGACAAGAAACAGATGTTCAATTAGATATTACTGCTTGAGTGGTTACAATATTTGCCCCAGGTTCTATTACTTTCCCAGCTGTTACAGTATCAAATACTACATGACATACTATTATAGATACAGCAGGTTTATCCACATGATTAACAGTTACTTGAAGTCAATTAACATGATCATATTTTTGACTTGAAGATCTAAAATGACATGGTAGTTGATATGTGCTCAAGCTTATGAATGATGATTTAGTACTAGATACAAATACTTGAGTTATTATTCCAAAAAGTTTAGTTAAAATTACTATGTCGTGATCAAGATGATCTTGATTTTCATGAACACGGCAAGATTGATTGTTTTTATTAGATTGAGAAGCAACAGATGAAGTGCAAACAATAACTTGATCTGAACTCTCTTTTGCTACAGAATTATGAATTATAAGTAGAACTTGAGCTACAACACCTTCAATATGAAGACTTTGAATGTATTGAGTACAACCAATATTTGATATTTATATTCCCAAGTATCAACAGCTATGAACTTATACAACTACATTTACACTAACTATACAAGATCCTTATTCACCATAGATAGTTAAATATTTCATCGAAGGCGAGGATGTATATCCTCGCCGATCTCAAGCAATGCATTAATCATTGATCAATAGTCACTATTATTAATCAATATGTTACAATGATGAAGATATGCATTCTTATCTCCGATTTAGTGTTGATTTAACTTAATTCTCAAGTTTTCGAAATATGCTTATTTATTATTAATTGTTTTATTAATTGTTGTTTACAATTAAAATTAAATAGATATTTTATAATAAGTATTAATAAAAAATTATGGAAAAACTTTTAATTGTTCAGATGGTGCTATGTATATTATTTGTACTTTCTGTGCTTCTTCAAAAAAAATCAACTTGATTTTCATGAGCTTTAGCTTGAGCGTATGCTGATAATACTTCTTTTTATTGAAGTAAAAGATGATTTGCAAAATTTCTTTCTCAATCCTCATGAGTACTAGCTTTTTTAGTATTTTGAAATGCAATGATTTTTGTTCTTACTTAGGATTTGCTTTCGTTTTTATAATAATTTTTTATAATTAAGTAAATTAATTAATAATTTAATGCGCTTTTTTCATAAATTAACAAAGCTTGAAAAGATATTGCTCTTATTTTTTATCTGAGTGCTTTTTTTCTCATCTTTAAAAATAGTATTAACATTTTTTGATACTCAGTGAGAGCGCAAGGCTGATAATGGATGACTTTATAGTGAATGAATGATCTGAGAATTGTCACTTATAAATCCGCTTTTTGCAAATCTTAATCCAGCTGACAGAGATGTTTCATCTTTTATTTTTAGATGATTGATGAGATATGAAAATTGAATCATTTCTGATGATATTGCAACTCATACTTTATCATTTGATAAAAAGCTTTATACTTTTACATTAAAACCATGAATTAAGTGGCATGATGAAACATTGTTAACTATAGATGATGTTTATTTTACTTATCATGATATTTTACAGTCTCCAGAATTTGAAAATCACTCTTTAAGTGAAGGTTTGAAAGATGTTAAAATTGAAAAAATTTCTGAAAACCAGATAACATTTGCCTTAGAAAGACCATATAAGTTTTTTCTTAGTAATTTATTATTATGAATTGTTCCTAAACATATTTTGGAGTGAGTACCAATTAAAAATTTAGCACTTTCTGAATTTAATTTTGATAGTCCAATTTGACTTTGACCTTACAAGTTTCAGTCTTTTAGGAAAACTATTAATTGATCGAAAGTCGTTCTAGAAAAATTCGATAATTTTTATTGAAAAATTCCTTTTATTGATCTTGTTGAGTTTAATTTTTTTAAGTCTAAGAATTCACTTATTCAGGATATGTGATGATTACTTGCTGTTAAGCCTTCTCAAAATAAAATTGAATTAGCAAAATCTAAAGAATATGAGTTTTCTTTAAATAGATATGTTGGATTGTTTTTTAATACAGAGTCTCATATTTTATGAGATGAGAAGGTAAGGCTTGCTTTGAATTTAGCAAGTGATAGAAAATGACTTTTGGATGGATTAGAAGAAAAAAATATTATTAATACTCCAATTTTAGATTTGAAATCAGATAGTTGGGTTTATGAATATGATAAAATAAAGGCTCAATGAGCTTTGCATGAAAGTGGATGGAAAAAAGCTGAAAAAATTGAAATAGATTCAAATACTTGAAATGAAAAGAAGACTTATATAACTTCACATGAAAATTGAATTATTGCTACTGACAAAGAGGCTTTTTATATAAAATGAAATGTACCGTTAAATACAAGTAATGTCTATATTAATGATTATAATTTAAAAAGATATATTCCATGAACTACAAAATTTGTTTTTTATGCATCAACTGCTTTGTGAAATCTTAATCTTTGAGAAAATAATTTTGAATTGAAAGTGAAGTATTATTCTTGAGATGAAGAGATTTTAGAAAATTTAAATGTTTTTGTAATAAAGCAAAAAGAAGAATTGGAACTAAAACAAAAAGAGATAGAGTCTCTCCTCAAAAGGAAAGAAATAGAAAAATTAAAGCTTGAAAAAGAAAATGAGAAGAAAATTAATTCGATAAAACAATCAGAATTTAGAATCAACGACAAATGAGACATTTTTAGCTTAAGGTTAATAACAGATGAAAATATTCTTAAATACAAAGTTACTGCAGAAAAATTAAAACAGCAATGGAAAGATGTATGAGTTGATTTAGATCTTGATTTTCTTACAACTCAGGATTTACAAGATGCTATAAAAAGGAAGGATTATGATATTTTGCTTTATTGACAAGTACTTTGATATAATCTTGATACTTATTCATATTGGCACTCTTCACAAGTTGAAAATGGTTGGAATTTTTCTAATCTTAAAAGTAATCAAGTAGATATTCTTATAGAAAATATGAGAGCAAGTCATGATGAAGATGAAAGAAAGGCAAATTTAAAACTTTTGGCAAAAGAATTTGAAAGGCTTGTTCCTGCAATATTTTTATATTCTCCAACTTATTATTATTCTATTGATTCAGTAGTAAAGTGAGTGTTGATAGATGATCTTCCAAATCTAAATGACAGATTTTCTTGATTTGATCAGTGGTACATTAGTGAGAAAAAAGATTATTGAGATAATGTTTATAAAGAATTTTTTAAGTGGCTTTATTCTGAGGTTACTGAAGACTTTTAAGCTAATATATTACCAGACAGTGTTAAGATTTATTTATAATTTGATTTATGGCCTTCAGTGTATCAGTTGTTATTCCTAGTTTTAATAGATCTAAATCTTTACATAAGGCATTGAGGCATCTTGAAAATCAAAGTATTAAAAAATCTTTTGAGGTTGTTGTAGTAGATGATTGATCAAGTGATGGAACAATAAATATGCTTCAGTTGTATAATGCTAAGAAATTTGATTTAAAAATAGTATCTCAGAAAAATCTTAAGCAGTGAGCTGCTAGAAATAATTGAGTTTCAAATTGTAGCGGGTCATTAGTAGTTTTTGTTCAAGATGATATCTTTGTTTCAGAAGGTTTTCTGGAGAAGCATTTGAATTTTCATAAGAATAATAGTGATGAAAAAGTGGTGGCTATATGAAATACTATTTGGACTTCAGAACTTCAAAGCGATAAGTTTCATCAATTTTTAGATTGAAGTTCTGCCTGAATGTTTCCAGCACCATTATTTCATTATTGAAGTTTGAAAGATTGAGATCAAACTGATTTTTTTCATTTTTATACAAATAATTTATCAATTAAAAAAAGTTTTTTTCAAAAAGAGTGCTTTGATGAGAAATTTAACTCATATGGATGGGAGGATATTGAATTATGATTTCGTTTATTTAGAAGGTGAATGAGGTTGTATTATCTTGAGTATGCTATTGGATATCATAATCATAAATATAATTTTAAAGATTTTCTAAACAGAGAAGAAAAGGTAGCTAAAAATAAGATATTGTTAATCAAACTTCATCCTGAAATTGAAGAGCATTTTTCATTTTCTCTTTTTAAGAAAATTTTATTTACAATATTGTCAATAAAGCCTTTACTTTTATTATATAAAATGGTAAATTCTGAAATGTATTATTACTTCTCTTGAAAAAATATTCAAAGAAAATACTATTAACGAAATAAATTTATATAGATATGGATAATAAACATTTACATGCAATCTTACAGGAGATATGAGCCAATATACAGTGCAAACAATGTAATGAAAAGCTTGATATTAATAATGTGAAATTATTAAAACAAGAAGAAAATACAGCAAATTTTGAAATTAAATGTGCTCATTGCTGAGGTCTTATGCAAGTATCTGCAGAAATGAGCAAGGAAAAACCAAAGGTTTCTAAAAAGGTTGAAAAAAAGCCAATTGCAAATCTCAATCCAAATTCAAAACATTTTCTAAAGGGAAGGATGATGGAAACAATTATTAAAGATGATGAGGTTTGAATTGTTTCAAAAATGCTTAGTAAGGCATCTACATTTAAAGATATTTTTTGAGTGTTTTTAATTTGTATTACAGTTTTATTTTCATGATGTTGAGATGATTGAAAAATATGAGATATCAGAAGTGATATTTTAAATACAATTGAGGAATGAAGAGAGTTGTGAACTAAAACAATCAGTTGATCAAAAGCTGTTTATTGAGAGGTTTCAGAAGTACTTAAAGCTGCACCTTGAAAAATTGAAGAAATTAAAAAAGAAACAGAGGAGATTATTCAAGATGTAAAAGATTTAAAAGATGAAACTCAGGAAACTTTAGAAAAAACCAGAGAAGCATTAGATAAAATCAATGAAGCAGCAGGTGCAGCAAAAGATGCAGCTTCAGCAATTAGTGAAATATGAGAATAGATTATTAATAAATGATTTGACATCACTGAATCAATGCAATAAACTTTACTAAGTATTTTTATAATATCCCTCAGTGGCTTAATGGCTAAAGCACTCGGCTCCAGACCGAGGGACTGTCAGTTCGATTCTGACCTGGGGGACCATATCAGACGTTTAGGTTGTTTACGAGTTTAAAGAGCTTGTTTTCCTTATACCTATGCAGTTTTTCGTCTTCCAAACAAAAGTTCGACCAGATAATTTTCGATAATTCTCATCTTTGCTCGTAAGTTAGCTTTTTCCAGTAAGACAAGGGGTTTTTAAAGAGTTCGACCGTACGGCATGCATAAAGCAAAATTATTATTTATTGGATGCATAATTCAAGCAGATGATGAATGAAGACTACAATGAAATATTGAATATCTGAAATGAAGAATATTTATGTATGATAATATTTCTACTGAAAAAGTAATATCACTTGTCTGCGAATTGGTAACCAAGATGAAAAATTTTATACGTTACGAGGTCTATGAAAAAGAAGAGATTGCTAACTAAATATAGATAATGCCAAATCTTTAAAAAAGAAAATATATAAACTCGCCTTAACCATTTCAATAGATTTAGAATAGCAGTGTGTTTTTCGCTTAAATCTATCCAAGTAATGACGCACAGTATTATTAAAACTTTCAATTGCTTGGGTGTATTTTTTTGAACATAAATGTTTTGCTCATGGTATTAGCTTCATATAAGCATCTAATCCATCACTAGCATAATAATCACAATCAATATTCTTTACTCTATTCCACAGTTTTTTCACATTGCTAACTCAAAGCACTCTTCAAATACTCCTGAATCATAATCACTCAAGATAAAGTATTACAGCTACTTTTTTCATTATTTGAGGCTTTCATTTGGCTTCCGATTGAGTATAATTACATCAACAATCTTTACATTTTTTTCTAGGTTTTCAATTAGCACTTCAATTTTTTACATAGTTTTTACTGCTACATTTAGGGCATTGCATAAATAAGGGGTTAATTTACATTAACCATATTATAATTATCTATATTTAGTTTGCAATCTCCTTTTTTGGGCATTCATAATGATTTTTAGAAAACAAATTGCTTATAATAAAGGAATAATGTATAATATAATTACAAAAGTCTTCGGACCTCGAGACCTCACTCACGTGAGGTCGTTTTAAAATATCAGCTTTTGTAATTTCAATTTTAATTGTTCAAAATTTTCTTTAGAAATATATCAAATTTTCCTTTCGATTCTCTTGGCATCAAATAATCTAATTTGTGATAAAATTGCTGATGTAATTCTTCATTTAAGATTAAGTGGAAAATAGAATTTTCATTTCTTTTCCTTCCCAGTGAGAGGAATTCATATAAATGTTAATGAACTAAATTTTTTAAGAACTATTACTGGTCTTTCAAATTTCTCATGTTTTCAGTCTTGCTCAAATCAGATGTTTTTTCAAAGATTTACAAAACAAATTTCTCTTTCATTAAATAATGAAGAATTTTGTTTCTTATTTATCTGTGTTTTTAGATTATTCCAGTTTTTAAATTGATCTTTCATATATGATTATTATTAAATAAAAAATACCATATATATTTTGAATTTTCTAATTAAATTTTTAATTATAAATTATTTTTCCTCTTGAAAATCTTTTCAATTTTTTTGTCAAAAATAGAAAATCAATCTAAGAAAGGTAAAAAATGATAGCCATAAATAAAATTAAATATTTTATTTGTTGTTTGTATCTAGAGTTTTAGCATATTGCCAAGAAAGATTGAATAAAGATTTCATTGTTTCGTAAATAATCGAATTTTCAATTATTACTCATGTAAGATCATTTTTATCATATGAATAAAAGGCTACTTTTGAATCTCAATATATATGAAAACAGGATTTTAAAGGAAATTAATAATATTTTGGATTTTATTGTTTATCTAGATAGAATTATTTTGTTTTTTATTTAATTCTAAAAATAATGAAATTAAATCATAAGATAAATCATATTTTCAACACTGGTGTATTTATCGATCAGCCAGATTGGAGCAAATCTATCTTACTTAAAGAATGATGAGAAGTTAATAAAACAATTACTGATATAATTAATATTGATTCAAAAGATAGAATAGAAACTAGAGAAATTTTCAAAGAAGATATAGAAGTTTTTAGTACATTAATGAGAAAGACAATAAAAGATTATAAATTTTTATCAAAAATACAAAAATGGATATCATTTATCATTAGGTCTCCTAAGTATTATAATTCATTAAGATTAAGAAAAGACTCAATAGCAATAAGTGCGCAAAATGAAGAATGAAAAATAATTGGAGGCATTGAGGCAAAAATAAAAATTAATCCTCATGATGAAAAATATGCTTATATTTGTTGGTTAGTTGTTGATCCATATTTTAAATGAAGAAAGATAGGAGTGATATTGTTAAAAAAGCTAGAAGAATTATTGTTACAGCAGTGAATAAACTATACTGTTAGTGCTATTCATAATGAAAATAATGCTTCAATAAACGTTCATGAAAAATATGGAGCAAGAAAATTAAGTGATTATTATAATTTTTATTTTTTTAGTAAAGAATTGAAAAAAGAAAAATAATTTTTTAAATTTGTGTATTTTTCTTTATTAGCTTTAATTTCTGCTTTTAATGGTGTTGCTTGTATTGTATTAAGAGTAAGTCAGTAGTAATGCTCAATTTGATCTTGAGTGACCTCTATTCATTGATCTGATTCTGACAATTTTATTCTTACTGATTCGTTCATATTTTTTAGTATTTATTAAACAGATATTTCCTCTCTAATAATTTCATTAATTTTCTCTCCTAATTTATCTATTATACTATTTTTCTGCTCTTCTTCGTAAGTATAGATAGCTTGTAAGAGTTTTCAAAATGTTATCTCACAATGAAGCGTTTTATTAAAAAGAAGAGATATTTTATCTGATTTTTTTAACATCCTTTTTTGTACTATTGAATAATTTTTATCCATAATTACAAAATCAAAATGGTTTCTCTCTCATTTATCTTCCTTTTCAGACAGGGATAAAAATAAATCAATACAATCAACTAAAAAATTATTTACATGTCTTAATTTTTCATACAATTTATTTGGAATTTGAAATTCAAAAAAATCTGATACATATGGTGTTTTAGTCTTTCATATCATGCTTTGGTATTTATATCTTTTAAGATATGTAATAAATGGAAAATTATTTATAGATCTTAAAAATAATGATCTAAATATAGTTCAAATTTGTCATGCCAATTTTTTAGGATATCAAGATGTAATTAAAGCATTTTCAATTTCACTAATTAATACACTGGTAATTGCATCGATTCAGTATTTATTATCTGGATACTTATCTTCAATTTTATTTATTTTTTGTTTTAGATTACTATAATTTGACATTCTTCTATCTCAAATAACTGATTGCAAGATTAATGTAAAAGAATTATCTCGAACTATTTTTAACTCTCTAGGGTTATTTATTCATTTATTAATTAGTTCATTATACTCTAAATTTGCAGATAATGCAGAGCATCATGTCGTTGAATATTCATTATTTTCAATACCTCTTGTGATTCAATCGTATCATTGCATAAACTTTTGTACTTTTCATCCTTCTCTCTTTGCCATCATATTAGAAAATACAAAAAATCTATCATTAACATGTAAGTACCTGAAAATATCTAAATAACTTTCTGATATTGGTCATAAGAAATCCAAGCTAATTACATCAAATTTTTCTTTGCAAGTTTTTAAATAATCAATCACATCACAAGTTTCATGTCTGCATCATTCTGGTTTATTAGCAATGAATTCTGGAATTGCAGTTTTATCTTTTTCAAATCATACAATATTTTCAGGTAAAAATCATAAATCTAAATATACTTGTTTAACTTCTAGCCATTTTTTTCATGGCAAACACAGTATTTTCATTTTTTTTCTTTGCTCAAGAGTACTTCTTTCAAGTAAAAATTCTATTATTTTTTTTCTCCACTCAATTTTCATTTCATTATCATAATCAACATGAGCTCATCATTCTGGATTTGATTTACCATTTGTTTTTAATTGTTTTTTTGAAATGTGATCCGTTACAGGTTTTGTTATAACTTTAATTGGATTAGATGTTTTCTTTTTAGTTATTACTTTCTTCGTATTTGTCTTATTCTTAATTTGTTTATTTTTTTGAGTTTTGTTAGCTCTATTCTCATGTATTGCTTTCCAAGCAGTAATTGGAGCAACTACCTTGAGTTCAATATTAAATAATTCTGCCATTTCTTTTCTTCGTTTTCGTTGTATATCTTTGATTTGTGTTAAATTCACATACTCTCTCATGAATATTTTTGATTTATCATTAGCCTTATCAGTTACTTCAAGAGTGATAGGAATTGATCAGCGTCAAATTGCCCTAACAATAACAGGATTCACTTTATATTCACTAGCAATTTCATTTGCTAATTGTTCAAAAGAATTTACATCTTCTCTAGTGCTAAGCAAATCAGCATGTATTTCAACTATATCCTTTCTAAACTCTGTAATTGTTGTCAATTTGAATATTTACATAAATGTAATAGTATTTCATTATAGTAATTACTAAAATTAATTCAAATAGAAAATTATCACTTCTTTTTTTGATCATTCCACTTATCAAAAATGTCTAAATTTTCATCTAACGTGTTCATAAATTTATTATTATTTGATTATAAAATTATAATAATTGTATCTCAGATAAATATCTAGAATTTTACATAAGTTTTTATTAGTTTTAGATTTTTTTGTTTTTGAAACTCCTAAATTTTTCTGTCAAAAACAGAAAATCCATCGTACTGATTACGCACTAAGAAATTGGATATCGATGTTATAAAAAGTTCGACCGATGCATGACTATCTGGACCAATAAAATTTGCGAAGTAAATTTTATCCTTCCATCTTTCTTACTCGAACTTTTCACAAGATAAATTAATAATATTTTGGATTTTATTGTTTATCTAGATAGAATCATTTTGTTTTTTTATTTAATTCTAAGGTTAAAATTAATGAAATTAAATCATAAGATAAATCATATTTTGAATACTGGTGTATTCATCGATCAGCCAGATTGGAGTAAGTCTGCCTTACTTAAAGAGTGAGAAGATGTTAATAAAACAATTACTGATATAATTAATATTGATTCAGAAGGTAAAATAGAAATTAGAGAAATAATTTTTATATATTAAAAATATATGCTAACTAAAGAGCAAAAAAATTGGATTGCAAGTCTTAATGATAAAGATTTAATCAGAATTATTCCATTTGATTCAAGTTGCAATGAAAAATTTGAAATAATTAAACAAAAAATTCAATTTAAACTTTGAAGCAGTACAAAGGTAGAACATCACGGCGCAAGCAGTCTGTGAATATCTGGTCAAGATGAAATAGATGTTTATATTCTAGCAAGTGAATTTGAGTTTGATAACACTGTTTTAAAAATTCAATCAATATTTGGTAAGCCTAAAAGTTTAGGTGCTAATAAAAGAGCTAGATTTAAAGCTGAATTAAATGGTAAACATATAGATATATTTGCAGTAAACAAAGATCATGAAGAATGGAAAAAGCACATGAAGTTTAAATCATATTTATTGAACAATCCAAATATACTTAAACAATATCAAACACTAAAAGAGAAAAATGCTGGTAAAAGTACAAGAGAGTATTACAGATCAAAATTGGAATTTATAAACGAGGTATTAGAATTAGTAGAAAAATAATTTTTTAATTGTATAATGATTTTTATTTTTGTTTCAATTTGAAATCATAGTAATTTATTTAAATAAATATTATTCAATCACATTATCAAAATACTTTTTCAATCATCTTAATGATTTTTCTAATTTAATAATTTTTATTCTATCACTGGGTGAAACAGTTCAAATTAATTTTTTTATTTTTATTCAAGAAAATAGCATATTAATTGATATAGAAAATGTAGCTAATGATAATAATCATATTATATATGTATATTCTATAACTCTGTTATAATCAATATTTTTTGAATGTAGTATTGAAAATATAGCTAGTAATATTGACATAAGTGTAAATAAGACTCAATAAGTAAATTCTAAAGGAGATTCGATAATTTCTTTGATTCAAGCTATTTGTACTAATAATCCTCAACACTTCTTTTTTAAATCTCAATCAATTTTAGGATTTGATTTATAAGCTTCTAAAAATTTATATATTTCTTCTAGGGTATTTTTTACTTCAATTTTAAATTTGTTAGGATCAGACTCCTTTAATCTATCATATTCTTTATCAGGCTTCTTTCCGTGTTCGCCATTTTTATCAAGTTTATGAATTGGTCTATTGATATTTTTCATAATTATAATAGTTAGTAGTTATGGTAATTCACTATAAATATTTATTACAACTATGACAATCAATTATTAGTGATTTAAATATAAAAGTTCGTAAAATGGCTGAAATATAATGTAAGTACATGCCAATAGTATATTTGCATTATTACAAAGAAAGAGTATAATTTTTTATATAAATTGAATAATTTTCAAAAATATGTTAGAAAAAATGTTAAATTGATTTGGTTTAAATAAAAATGAAATAAAAATTTACCTTACATTATTATCTTCATGACAATCTCAAGTTTGAGCTCTAGCAAAAAGAACAAATATTTGAAGGAGTCTTGTTCAATACATTTGTAAAAATCTTGTTTCAAAAAATATTATAACAAATATTAAAAAGTGAAATTGATTTATTTACTATGCTGAAGATCCAGATAAATTATTTAATTTGATAAATAAAGAAAAGCAAAAAATTAATGAAAAAGAAGAGCTATTAAATTTGAATATATGAGAGCTAAAAAATATATTCAATCCCAATACAAAACTACCTAAAGCAAAATTTTTTGAATGAATAGAATGATTAAAGGCTATGTTTGATAATGTGTTTAATCATTTGGACGAGCCTCTTTATTGAGCATTATCAATACATGAAAATATTCATCCTGAAATAATTAAATATTTTAATGATGAATATCTTGTGAAAAGAGCTAAAACAAAACAGAGAGCTTTTTTTATTTTTAATGAAAACGAATTATCAAAACAATTTGCAAAAAATGATAAAGAAGTAAATAGAACAAGTATGTTTGTAGATTTTGATAAATTTCCATTAAAATCTTGTTTTCATATTTATGGTGACTGCAAGGTAGCATTTTATTCATATGATAAAAATGATCTTACATGAGTAATAATTGAAAACTCAATGATATATGAAACCATGCGTTCTGTTTTTAATCTTTCTTGGGAATATGCAAAAACATTGGAGGTGAATGTTTCTAATAGAAATAACTAATATTAATTATTTATTTAAAAAGCACTTCTCAAATCCAATTCTTTTTTCTTCTTTCTAGTCTTCACTCTGAACTTTCTCAATCAAAATTAGTATTAACAAATTCTTTAGGATCAACTCTTGGATTAGCTGTAGAATTAAGATTTAATACAGAATAATCTTTTCATTTAATGTTTGACACTGCAAATGCAAGAACTCAGCAACCTTTACAGAAATAAAAGTCCGCAGTTGAATATCAAAAATTATATTTCTTGATATTTTCTTCGTTTTTAATGCTTATTTCTAATTTTCAATTAGGATCAGATGTCCAATTTGCTCAGTGTTTTAAACACAAACCGCATTGGCATTTTCTTCATACAATTTCATGAATTTCTAAATTTGTTAGAAAATCATATTTAATGTTTCAGCAGTGGCATTGTCATTGGATTTTAGTTTTATGTTTCATAAATTTTATTTTATATTAATTGAACTAAGTTATTGTTTATTATTTTTAATTATTATTTCTATTCTATTTTTCAGTATATTTTAATCAACTCCATCAGCACTTTTTAGCTAAAGCTTGATTTCCTCTCGGTAGCTGCTTGCTAATTTATTGGTATATATTTCAGATTCATTATTTGTTCTGAAAGCTGCATATCTTCTAATGTCTTTTAAAAAAATACCATACTTAAGTTCTGTAAGAACTTTTCCATTAGACATAAAAGCAATTCTATCAGAGTCATTTGTTGGAGTGCATGTTTTTTTTATTACTCATTTTCTAGATATTGAAAAAAATCATGTTTTTCAATCAAATCAGTTTTCAAACATTGGAATGTAATGTTTTAAGCAGTTGATGAAAAACATTATCGTGTTTTTTGATGAATAAAAAATATCTTCAGGCACTGTTAGCTCAAGAAGGTCGCTAACAAATGGAGAGGAAGTTTTTCATACACGACTTATGTACTTGTATTTTTTGATATGAGTTACAAATGGATTGTGCCTTAAACACCTGTTTAACAATCAATGCATATTAATTCAAAAATTTGAAGCACGTGGCACATTGCTATCAATTAGTAATGTTTCTATAGAATTTAACATATATAAAGATAAATTAATAACCAGATCAACTTTACTTTTATCTTCAAGTCATTTTAGATTTGGCAATTTATTGATAGCATTACTAAAAAGGTTAGTGTATTTGCGATTCATTCAAATAATACCTTGTAAATGAAGAGCTAGACTTTCATTTCTAACACTTGATATCTCTCTATGATTATTAATTCAATCATTAATTCTGCTTTGAGTTCAATTAAAGGCAGCAAATATTCACGATCAAGTAACAGCTTTTCCTATTGATCTTGCGATTCAATCTAATTCTTGCATCCTTGTTTGCATTATCTTTTGTTCACGTTTTCACATCATATTAACCAATAAATACATTTTTTTTCATGGAATTATATTTTTGAATATTTCTTCATAAGCAGGGGACATTGGTCAAAGAAGGTCTAGGCTGATTACGTCAAATTCCTCAGATGTTGTTTTTAAATATTTATTAATATCTACAGTTTCATGGCGACATCATTTTGGTTTATTTGAAATAAAATCAGGAATTGCACTTTCATCTTTCTCAAATCAAATTATATTCTCAGGCAAGAATCATAAATCTAAATAAATCTCAATTACCTCGTGCCACATTTTTCATGGTAAACATAAAACCTTCATTTTCCTTCTTTCTTTTGGGGTTGTTCTTTCAAGTAAAAATTCTTTTAATTTTTTTCTCCACTTAATTTTTATTTCGTTATTATAATCAATGTGTGCTCATCACTCTAATTTCAATGTACCAGTATTTAATAGTTGTTTATTGTCATTTGGAACTCAGACCTGAGTAATCGGTTTAACTTCTGCTTTTGGTCATTTAGGATTTTGATCCACATTGTCAGGTTTTTTTCTACTTATTTTTGATATATTATTTTCAGTCTTTTTTTGACCTTGTTTTTTCAATGCTCTCTTGACACGAATTTCTGTATGGGCTGTTACTGGTGCAATTACTTTGAGTGGAGTGTTAAATAACGTGCACATTTCTAATCTTCTTTTTTTCTTTTCGTTTTTTATAAGAGTTAGGGCAACATAGTCTCTTATAAATTCTTTTGATTGATTGTTTAATTCAAGAGTAGTAGGAATTGTTCATAGTCAAATAGCTCTTATTATTATAGGATTAGCTCTATATTCATCAGCAATTTCATTAGCTAAACCTTCAAGAGCTTTTCTGTCTTCCTTGACTTTTAATAATTCATTTCTTATATGAATCACATCCTTTCGAATATCTGCAATTGTTGGCAATGTTTGATTATTTACTATTGTTAATAGTATTGTATTATAATAGTAATTATTTTTTCCTATATTAAATAGTCAAGTGCAACACCTGTCTTTTTTTTAATTACGTTTATC
>CAYWBW010000002.1:0-139253 GCA_964456745.1 uncultured Candidatus Peribacteria bacterium
AATTGAAGAAACTGAGTTAAAATAAAGAATATATTTATCTATTATTTTAGTAAATATACTTCACTACATAGTCAAATACTCATTCTTATAATATCCTGAGGAGTTTCCCCAAGTTCTTTTTTTACAATGCCTAATGCTATATTTTTATGATCTTTCATTTTCATATTATCCAGCACATACACCATTTGGAACTTTTTTCTCAGGAACAGCAAGTACTGGAGTAATTTTATTTGAATATCCTATATCAAAAAGCATTCCTTCTGAAATATGCCCCATCATTTTTTGAGCTTTTAAATTTACAATAAAAAGAGCTTGCAAACCTTCTATTTCTTCTTTTGGATTTTCTCTTTCTTTTTTCATGCCAACAATAATTTGTCTTTTATGATCTCAGAAATCTACAATAAGTTTTATCAACTTATCTGACTCTTTAATATCCTCAACAATCTCAATAGTTCCTACACGAATATCTATTTTTTCAAGATCTGCAAAATTAATTTCTGGTTTTACACTAATTGTTTTCATAAAAATTTATTAAATTTTAAAAATTACAGTTCAAATTATTTCTTAATTATTAATAAAGCTCTTTTAAATAACACTCCTCACAATAAACTATCTCAGATCGCTCAGGTGCATAAGTAGTCTGAATATCCTTATCACACTTCATGCACTGTCTATCGTGAAGTTTGCGAGGGTTTCTGAGCTTTATTCTTTCTTTTAATCTTTCATCAGGATGTAAATGAGGAATCGAGATATTATTTTCTCTATAAAATTTTAACTCTTGTGGGATAATTTTATATGGTCTATTTGATATTTCACATTTTATAGCCCAATTTAAAACATCATCTGGAATATCTAAAATACTATTAGGGAGTTTTTCAGCAGGAATTACTTTTGTTACATTAGATATTTTATCATTTTCAATTTTCCATCTCCACCCCTTATGTAAGATTCACTCTCTACTTAATGGAAAATAATCTTGTGCCATTGTTTCATTATATGCAAATGGACTCAATGTAATTGGGAAGAACTCTCACCATTCTCATGCTTTTTGCATATGTTCTATAATTCTTGGTACTAATATGTCATATTCTTCTTTTGAAAATTGCATATTTAAAATACAATATTTTTTATTTTTTAATCCTACGCATCAAAATAAATTTTCCGAATTAAAGCAACAATCAGAATAATATATATTTTTACTATTCCAACAATAACAGCATCATATTTGATTATAACAATTTTCATAAGAACTTAAACACTCATAGCAAAGTTCGGCAGGTAATCATATAATATTAGCATCATATGAATCTCTAAGTTTCTCTCATTTATAACAAAACTTGCAATCTCTAGCATCTTCTAAATCAAAACAGTAATGACTATTTGAGCAATGATGTAAATTATCTCAAGTACAGTTATCGCAATTATATAAAATTGCAAATTTAGATATATTACCTGATTTTAAATTCTTATATTTATCAAGCGTATTTCGTAATGTAGTATACTCTTTTAAATCATATTCATTTAATATCTTAAAATATTCTTCCTTCGTATATTGTTTATTTTCAATACAATGCTGTTTATTACTTAAGTTATAACACAAAAAACAATTTTTAAGTGATTTAGAAGAATAACAAAAATAAGAATCTGAGCAGTTGCTACAATTTTGTAAATATTTTGAATTATAGCAATTATCACAATCTATACAGTTATAACATTTTTCAGACGATATTAAATAAAAACAATCAGTGCAATTATTGCATTTAAGGTTTACGGTTCAATAATAACAATCTCTGCAATATCAACTTCAAATCTCCAAATAACAATTTTTATTGTATCATTGATATGTTCAATAATCTGAATTTTCACAATTAGTATTAAATAAATTTATTCTCGGTACGTCATTAACTAATTCCTTAAATTGCTGAAAAAATCATTTATTAAAATCAAAACCTATTCAATATTTTGTTCAATCAAAATTATCAGACCACCACTCATCTTTTTCATAAATTTTATAAGAACTATCAGGTGAATGAATTGAAATTATATTTTTTCAAGTAACTGCACACTTTGTTTTATATAATTTTCTTTCATTTCTAAATGCCAATCTTCTCTGCTGTCTACAATCAGGGCAATGTGTAGGAGCAGATACTTGATATTTTTTTCAACCAAATACAGGGCTTATTTTATCATAGAAAGCTAGATCATCTTGTGTGATCTCAAATCATATTCAGCAATGCAAACATTCTTTATTCATAAAATACTTATAATACCATCAATCATAATGATTTTACTCATAACTGACAAATTGAGCAATTGTTATTATTTACTCATAACAAATAATACTATCTCATTAAACTAATGTAATTCAATAATATTCTAAATCTTGTTCTAAGGTTTCAGAAATTTTATTAAAAACTGAAATAAATCTTTTTGCACATCTTGATTACTAATTGATTTCAACACATTATCCAAGTATCAATTTCTTAGCTCATTATTTGTAGATAGTATTATTGAAATCATTTAATGAATTAAATTTATAAATTTAAAATCACTAACAACAGCTTCATCAATTATTATTTAAATTATAAGTAGTAGTCTTTTTAACCCCTTTTTTTGTTTCTGCAGGTGTTCTAATTTCTGACCTGCAACGATCAAAAACTATTTCTTTATCAATTTTAACACTTGGATTAATAGGAATTATACTGTCTTTATATGGAGCTTTATTCATTATATCAAAAGTCTTTTCACAAACGGCCATCCTTTCTCATCTTTCAAATACATGTCAATCATCGTCTCCTACATGTTTCCATGGTCATTTATAAATAATAGCTTGATTTTTTTCAACGGAAGGTCACTCAATTCATTTATAAGCAATTATATTTACACTTCTGTATTCTATTCAATCAACTGTATGCCATGGCTTATCTTGAAATTTATCAATCGTAATTCAATAAAATCACATAACTTCAAGCATTTCTATGAATTGTTTCTCTTGAAGTGCTCAACTAATACATCAGCTCCACAGATCATGATTATTTTTAAGCAACTCTGGACTATCTTCATCAGAAACAATGTCAGATATTGCAATTCTTCATCATACTTTTAACACTCTAAACATCTCTTGAAATAATTTAGTTTTTTGCTCATCAGAAACAAGATTGAGTACGCAATTTGACACAATTACATCTATACTATGATCTTCAATCATAGGATTACTACTTTTTAATTCTTCAATTTTTTCATTAAGCTCTTTATAAGAAGTAGCATTGCTTATAGGATTTTTAGATAATATATCATCAACCTTATCTAAATCAGTCTTCAGATCTTCAATATATCAATGTTTAAATTCAATATTGTCATATCAAATTTTTTGAGCTACAATAGCTTGATTTCTTTTAGCTAAATCTAGCATATCATCAGTCATATCTACTCATATAACCCTTCATTCTTTTCAAACTATCTGAGATGCAATAAAACATATTTTTCATCATCCACTTCAAAGATCAAGCACTGTTTCTCATTTTTTTACATATCTTGATGGATCTCAACATCAATAATCTTTTTTTATCACTTCTTCTGGAATAACTTCAAGATACTTTTTCTCATAATTAACTGGACAACAAAGTGCTGGTTCTTGTTTTTTTGCTCAAGCAGCATAGCGTTTTTTTGTGTTTTTTAAAATAGACATAATTTATTTGTTATTTATTAATATTGTGTATCTGATAAAATTTCAGTAAAAATGATTCATTTAGAATTATCATTTATTCAATTTGAGAATAGAAAAATAAAACAATAAACTTTTTACGCATGCTTAACATTAGTATTTTGACTAATTTCATTACTTAATGTAAGCAAATCATTAACATCTAAATCATGAATATTAGTTTTTCCAATTATTCTTACATAATCCTCAATCTCATTCTTATAAACAGTGAGTAAATTTGTCAGCATTTCAGCAGACTTTTCTGGATCAAATCTCTTTCGAAGCTCTGGGTCTTGAGTTGCAATTCAAACAGGACAGGTTCACTTGTGACAAACTTTATACTGCTGACATCAAATACCAATCATTGCAGTAGTTGAAAGTCAAATAACATCTGCTCACATGGCTAAACATTTAGCTATATCTGCACTTGTTCTCATTCATCAAGTAATTATTAAACTGACGTCTTTTATTCATTTTTCATTCATATATTTTCTAGCTCTATATACAGCATAAGGAGCTGGAATACAAACATTATCTTTTACGTGAATTGGAGCTGCTCATGTGGCTCATCATCTACAATCTATTGTAATAAAATCTGGCTCACAGAATAATGCCACTTCCATATCAGATTCAACATTTGATGAAGCTATCTTTATTCATACCGGCTTTCACTCAACCACTTTCTTTAACCACTCAACTTTATTTTTTAAATCCTCTTTTGAATTAATATCAAAATGATTAGCAGGACTTATTACTGTTTTTCAAGGCTCAACATGCCTTACTTTTGCAATCTCTTCAGTAACCTTATCTCACAACAAATGTCATCACATTCCAGCCTTCGCAGCTTGTCATATCTTTATATCAATTGCATCTGCTTTTTTCATAACTTCTTCTGTTGCTCAAAATCTTCAAGTCGAATATTCAAATACATATTTGTAGGCATTGCTTTGTTCATCTGGAAGCATTCATCATTCTCATCAGCAGATTAAAGTTTTTACTTCTTTTGATCATTTTGCTAACGCAACCTTTGATTCTTTTGACATTGATCAAAATGACATATGAGATACAAAAAATGGCAGCTCTATCTCAAGAGGCTTCTTTGCACTAGGTCATATTATAGTTTTTAAACTAATTTCTGCCTCATCTTCTCTAAGAGGCTTTCTGGCTAATTGTCATGGAAGAAACACAATATCTTCAAAAAGATTCTTAAATTTTCTTGTCCTCATTGCAGATACTTCTGATTTTCAAGTTACTGCTTTTTCAAATATTGATCTCATATCAGTCTCTACATCATCTTTAGCTTTTTCGTATTTTCAGAGATAAGATATTCATTCTCATAAAGCTCATCAGTTCACAAACTCTTCTGATCAATCTCCTTTAATAATTTTAGTAAATTGATCTTTTCAAACTCCACACACTGGACACTTCCAGGTAGCTGGTATGTCTTCAAATTTAGTTCATGGAGCTAATCATCAATCAGGATCTCACTTATTCTCATCATAAACCCATGCACATACATCACATGAATATTTTCAAAACACTATTCAATCATCTCAAACTTGATCAATATCTACTGACTTAATTTTCTCTTTCGTTCTACTTGGGTTATCAAGTCTTTCCACTAAGTAATCGACAATATTAGTAGTATTAAAATTTTCTCATGAAAATGATTTATTATATGCATCATCACAAGTTATACACTCCGTAACTAATGTATGGTGCCTCTTATCTACGACCTCATCCTTCTTGATATCATGAAGCTGTTTTCTATTTTTTGGATTAAAATTAAATGCATAATAAGTACAACAAAGACTTTCTTCTTTGTTTTTATTAAATTCATCAACTTTAGCAAATTTCTCCAGCACTTCTCTTGGTCATTTGCATTTTTGTAATTTGTGACATTTTAAACAAGGATCATGAAAAATTACATCTTCTTTTTTTATTTTATCAAAATCTATTTTATTCTTATTTTCCTCAATCCAATCTGTTGTTGTTATTGCTTTAAATTTCAAATCAGAATTCTTTAGTATTAATAACAAAGCTCAATAGCATTCCATACAACTGGTAATAATCCTCTCAGGCTTAAGTTCATTTATTGATGTATAAAGATTTCACAAATACTTCTCAGCTAGATCGAAACTTCATTGCAAATATTGTGGATAGCCACAACAAGTAGCAAGTCATCACAACACTTCAAAATCTTTTTCTCAAAACTTATCTGCTAGCTTTAATGTATTATTTGATATTTTAGTAGTATTTATATAACATCAGAAATAAAAAAGAGTCTTACTAGATTTTAATTTTTTTCACAAATAAGAAGAAAGCCTGTTTCACATTTTTGATTTATTTTTAAATTCAAATCACTTCTGTAAAACTTTTCAAATCAATCAATTATCTGTTCATCTGAGCAAATTATACTTACGAATTACCTTCGGCTTATCTAATATTGATTTAAGCTGAAGCATCATAAGATCTCTTTTCAATTTTAAAGGACAGGCAAGAGTACAAGTCGCTGTCTGCATGCAAGAAAATGCAAAATTATAAATTTTTTCATTTGCCTCAATCTCTCACAACGTTGCTTTATTTAGCTCATCTATTTGAATTGTTGGATCCTTACCTGCAGGACAAGCAAGAAGACACTTCCTACATCCTGGATCATTTTCTTTTCGATACTTATCACACGCTTCAATGTCTTTTCTTACTTCTTTTAATACATTTTCTTTTAGATTTATAATCATATTATTAAATTTAACATTAATTATTTAAAAAAAGCTCGATACACAAATCCAAAAGATGTGCTAGATGGTATTATCTCATTTCATTCCATAAATTTAACAGTTTCTAGCTTCTCATCCCATAGTATATTAATCTTTTTTCATAAATAATCAATTTCCATTTTCTTCAATTCTTTAATTTCTTTATGAGTAATATGAAATGATTCTCAGCTAAATATATTTTTTGGAATACTGTTATCAAATTGCCAAATATAACTCTCAATTTCTTTTGGATGAATTTTTAATTTATCTTGATTTCTTACAGGAAAAATAATTGTTTTATTTGTATAATAATCTCAATAAGGATATTTAAAATAATCTCTATTATGTCATGTTTCTATTGATAATACTTTAGTATTTGGATATTTTTCTTTCCATTTTCATAAAGTAGTTTTAACTGAAGGAATTTTTTCTAAACTTTTATTAACATTTTTTCAAACTATTCAAAGACCCCAGGGTTGACTCCAAAGTGTATCAGTTAACCTGTCATACATTATAAGACAACTTTGAAATAGTTTTCATGAAACTCAAAAAGTAGTTTCAATTCAATCAAGTTTTCTAATAAATACAGGATTAGTATCACAAAGTGGACAAAGTGTTACTGTAATTGGAGTATCTCAAATTTTGTCATTAACTATTTCGTGCCAATTTAATATTCAATACGGATAAACTCTTGCTTCTCAGTTTAAATATACTCAAACAATAAGCTGCTCATCATTAAATTTAGTATTATCTGCACTTACAAAAACTGGATCATCTATTGATGGTATTCAGTCCTTTCATGGTCATCATGATAAAAGTTCTGATAAATAAACTCTTGATTCGTATATTTCTTTTCAAGAAGATTGCAAATCCTTATCATATTCAGACAACAAAGGATTATTTTGAATCGTAAAAAATCACCAATACCTTGTTAAATTTAATTTCATATTATCAAATCAGATAAACTGAACTATGACTAATGAGAAAATTAGTACTATTATCGATGCAATGATTACTTTTTTCATTTTCTATTAAAAGTTAGATATAAAATAACTTGTAAAAAATTAAACCTGAGCAATAAAGAAAGAGAAGATTAGATTAATAATATTATTTTTTAGGCCTATTTATTATAAATATTGAAAGTCATCAAATGATCAACACCGATCATATAATTTTCTGCAAAGTAATTTGATCTCAAAAAATAAAATATGCCATTATAATAACAGTTACAGGTGTAAGAAGCATAAATGTATTTAATTTTGAAATATCTAAATAATTATGAGATTCAAAATAAAATACTCTTGAAAAATAAGCTCAAGATAATTGAGCCGATGTTAAAGCTAAAAATGCAGGTAATGATATCAATCAAAATTCTCATTGAACAATAGCAAAAATAATATAAAAAATTCATGCAAAAATCATTCGTATAAATGCAAATGAATGTCAGTGTAAATCTTTAGCATACTTCTTTGCAAAAAAACTCTGAAAAGAAACAATAGCTTTTCATCATACAATCAATAAAACAGCCAATATGCTTATTTCTCATTTTAAGAATGCAATAAATCAAAATCATATTATTGCTACTACCAATCACAGTATTTCTTTAGAGTTTATCTTTTCATTTAGAAAAAATATTCAAAGCAGAAAAGTAAATACAATATCACTCTTGCTTAATAATCATATTGGTCCAACTCATCAAAGCTTCATTGCAGTTGCCCAACAACTTCCCCACACAGCTCATGCAAATCAAATAAAAATTAATATTTTCCAATGACTTTTAATTGTATTTGAAATTTTTGCTCTATTTTTAACCCTAAAAGCAAAGAATGGAGATATAATAATAATTGATCAAAGTATTCAATAAAACATTCACAAAGATGGATTTATTTCTCAAAAATTACTAAATGCTATTTTAAGTAAAATATATGTTAATGCTGAAAATAAAATTGAAAGCAGTATATTAATATATCATTTTTTTATTTTATCATTCATAAATTAGCTATTTAAATAAAAAAAATTTTAATTAAACCTTCTTAATAATAAAAATATAATAAAAGATCAAATATAAGCCAGTATTGTTCATAATATTATTCAAAAAGCAGGAAAGCTGTACATTGCAAACATTGAATAACTAACAAATACAACTGATCATAAAGGACTATTTTTCCAAACCTTAAATAAAAAACTGCTATCATAATGCCAGTATATTATTGTCAATGAAGCTAAGAAAACAGCAGGAAATCAACTAAATATTCCTCACCAAAATGGTCACAATACTTTTGCAAGTAATACTGAAATCATAATAAAAAATCATGCAATAACAGCTCGCATGATTTTCTGCTTAAATGAATAACAAAGCGTGATATGATTTGATGTAATTTCAGGTTTTATTGTGATAAAATAATATGCAACTAGTGTTAACAATACATATCAAAGCAAGGACAATAATAAATTTGAAAATTCATAAATTGCCAAAGGAATAGCAAGCAGTAGCCATACTGATAAACTTACAATTGAACTAAGAATTATCGAAAAAATCTTTTTCATTTTAATTCTTGATACATATAAATATGTAGCTGTAAATAACATAATTACTCATGATGTAATTGGTAATACAGGGGCTACGTCTCATATAGTTTCCGGTCACAAAACAATTCATATAAAAATAAAACTAATAACTACAGTTGATGGAAGTGATATTATAATTCAAGCAAGTTTTTCAGAAGCTTGTTCAGCTAAGAAGCTTTGTATAGCAACATAACTTCATCATACGATAAATGATGTTATTAATTGTAATATGAATATATTATCTTCAAACATTTATTAAAAGGTTCTCAATGATTAATATAACATCAATTGTAAATATCCTAGTTACTTTTATCAAATGAGATAATTTTATTTTTTAAAATACTTATTATCATATGAGATGTTTCAACTACATCGTCTATTATAAAATCAATTCACAACTCACTTAATTGATCCTTTTGATAAAGAGAAGATACTCGTGCAATAATGCGAATATCAGGAGATATACTCCTGATTGTATTAGCAATCATCAATAATTTATTCTCTTTTCATATAGATATAATTACAGCCCTAGCTTTTGTAATATTTAGATTCTCTAATATTACTTTTTTTGCAGAATTTCATAAAATTATATTCACTCATTTTTTTATTCACTTTTCCACCAACCTATGATCATGTTCAATGACGATATATTTTTGATTAATCTTCCTTATATCTCACACTACTTTTCGTCATAATACTCAGTATCAACATATTATAACATGATCACAAAGATCACATTCTTTTTCTACTAAAACGTCTTCTCGTGAATCACGAATAAATAATCAAGTTAATTTATCAAGATATGTAAAAACAAAAGGAGTAAGCAACATAGAAAATACAATTGCAACTATAATAATCTGACTAATGGATTCGTGTATAAATATATTATTAATTTTAGCCAATTCAAATACTGCAAAAGAAAATTCACCCACCTGTGACAACACTATTGCAGTTTTTAAAGATGTTTGAGTCCTGTATCAAACCTTCATAATAAGAAATATAATAAGTGCCTTAATTATAATTATTACAACCAGTGCAAGAAAAATATTGGCGATATTTCAAGGAATAAAAAATAAATCAATTTGCATACCAACTGTAACAAAAAAGACTCATAATAATAAATCCTTAAATGGAATTAAATCAGCCTCTATTTGATATTTATATTTTGTTTCTGATATCAGTAATCATGCAATAAATGCTCAAAGTGAATATGAAAAACCAAAACCATGAGCAAGTTGCGATGCTCAAACAACTATAAATAAAATTGCTGCTATAAATATTTCATCTGATTTTGATCTTGTAATAATATCTAAAGCACGAGGAACAATTAGCTTTAATCAAACAAAAAATATTACTAAAACCGCTATTGCACTTGTGGAAACCTTAAAAAGTAAACTTCCAATATTTCCATAATCATTTGCAATAATTCATATCAATATAAAAATTGGTATTACAGCAATATCCTGAAAAAGCAAGACCCCCAAGGCATTATGTCCATATCTCTTGTGTATTTTTTTTGATTTATTTAACAAATTCAATACTATTGCAGTTGAAGAAAGGGCTAGGGCAAGACTAGTTATTATTGCAACTTTTATTTCAAAATGTAATAAATAAAAAGATACAAGAAAAAAAACAGATGACGTAAGTAAAACTTGCATTGATCAATATAAAAAAACCTCTTTTTTCATTGCCTTAAGCTTGCTAATAGAGAATTCTAAACCAATGCTAAACATAAGAAATGCAATTCAAAATTCAGCCACTGTATCAAGTGTACCACTTTCAGCATGTTGTAAATCAAAAACCAATGATACAATTGTTCATGTTAAAATATATCATACAATAGATTCAATATTAAATCTTTTTAAAATAGTGTTAATCACTATGGATACTCAAGTGGTTAGTATTATAATTATAATTAGATTTTCCATCAACTGAATGTTATTTTGATTAATTTCACAATACTATAGTTTTATTTATAATCAAAATAATGCTGATATTATTAATTCTCATTTATAAAAATTAAATAATTACCAATTATTTTCTTGTTACCAATATTCATCATGCAACAATAGGAATAAGTCATATAACTTGATACACAGTAGGCATCTCATTAAGAATGAGGTATGCAAACATTAAAGTAAATACAGGTGCAATACTTACAAAAGTTGTTGCTTTTTGTATTGGAATAAGGAAAATTCATTCAATCCATAAAATCTTAGAAAATCACAATAAAATCATTCAATTAATAAGCAAGAACGGTAAAGCATTTTTAAAGCTATCTATCGAAGGAGCTTCATAAACTGTATAAGCAAATATTAACCAAAAAAAGGATGCTATCGCTCATCTAAAAAACATAATAAAACTAGCGCTCACCCTTCTCCTTGCTCTTTTTATAAAAAAATTTCAAGCAGTTGGCATCAATGTAGCCACAAGAATAATTACATCTCATGGGTTTAATTTTATCTCTCATGGAAATAGAACTATAATTGCTCATATTGCCATCAATATAGCTCAATACTTATGCTCTACTGGAGACTTATCTCAAATTAATAACTCCATAAATATAAAACTAAAAAAAATTTCCATTAATGCTATAATTCAAGCATTTCAAGCCGTGGTTTTAGAAAGTCACCAAAAGAATAAAAAATAAAATAATATTCAATTAAAAATTGTAAGTAATATTAAGTCCAAAAAAACTCATTTAACTTTAAATTCTCACCAATTTTTTTGGAATGAAAGCACTATTCAAAAAAATATAGTTGAAAATAAAGTATTCCAAGCCAAGGAAAACATATGATTAATTCATGAATATGACAATATTGTAATTATTGGAAACAGACTCCATAAAAATACTGAAAATATTACAGATACTTCTCCCCTTCTTGTTTTTGATAATTTATTAATGAAATAAAAATTCACTAATTATATTCAATATTATTACTCATCATAATATTAACCCCAACTTTCAAATCAATCAAATTAATTCACGCCATCCAATCAAGCTCTTTTGATAATTTCGGCAAAACCTTGTTTTCAAAAAACGTTAGTAGCAACCCCTGAACGTCACTTTTTTCATAAGATTTGCTAGATTTTTTATAAAAATTATTGTAAATATCTCAAAATAATTTAGACTTTTTCATAAAACTAAATTTCATGTCATTGCGAGCCCGTCAGGGCGTGGCAATCCAGTAAGTTGGGAATTAGTAATAGACTTGATATTTTGTAATCAAGCTGATGTTAGCTTTGCTAAGGCTGATAATATAGATTTTGTATTCATTGAAAATTTATTCTTTTTTGCGATTGTACATGTACTCTAATCTCACTCTTGTGACAACTTCCATCCCTTTTGCTGTCCACCTAGATCAATTATCTATTCTTCTATCTACTTCCCTCATAACCCTCTCTATTGGAGAATTAGCTAGTAGTGGCTTTCAATCTAAGATAACAGGATCTTCTTTTGTGTTATAAAATTCTTGTTTCGCACTCTCTAGATATTTAACTCATCTCATAAGATCTTTCTCTCTACAGTAATCTATAAGCTCTTCATAGTACTGCTTATAGTTCTTAAAGCTAAACATTACTATTGAGGCTAAGGCATTTACGTATTTGAATCTTTTTTGTTTCTTAGTCCTTAGTCAGTCACAGTAGAGTGCAAATCATAGCATCCTACTTAAGTGCCAATTGCATCTGTGTATTCTTATCTCATTATGATCAGTTGATTGTATTCATTTTCTTATTCTACTCTTTAGTCATATTTCTCAATCACTGATTACGTTATTTGTCTTATGCTGAGTCTTGAAGCTTTTCTTTGATCATACGCTTACATGGATTATATCTCATGCTACATAGCTCCTAATTGGCTTTCATGTAAGTGAATCTATTTTTTGAGATCATCTTCATTTAAGTCAATATCATATATTAATATCTTCTCATCTTTTTGTCTTTCAGATTTTTCATTTGGTTGAATCTGTTAGCACTACTTCATAGGTTTCTGACTCCTTTTCCTCTTGAGCCTTTTTAATTTCAGCTGCCTTTCTGGCGATCTCTCTTCTACCGTATTTCAGCTTACCCTCTCTCACGTAAAGCATTTAGCAATATTTGATGTGTTTTTGTATGAAGTATGTATAGCTAATTCAATGCACTTATCTAGAAACTCATCTGTTATCATTTGTCTAGGCTTGAGTCATAGTATATCAATTATTGGTCTAGACATCTTCTTACATTCTATGCATTGTACCTGCTGTATCCACAACCTAAGCTTTCACTCACTAGATCTTACAGACCTTTGTCTTTTTCATTTCTTTATGAATCATGTTTCGCACTCACAGTTTACACAGGAGTGCTTCCTGTTCTTAAGGTGTTTATTCTCTAGTGATGTGATTTTTTGCTGACATCTTTTTTTGAAATATTCTTTAGAATCTAATTTGCTTTCTGTGATAATTTTGTTTAATTTTGACATTGTAGGGTATTAGTTAGCTTAACTTTGCGGTTTTTCTAACTTTATCCTACAAAAAAAGTTACGTTAATTATATGCTACTAAATAATTGTATTCTTTGCGTCTTATTTAGCAATATGACGATCTAGCCCCGCAGCAAGCTGACGAGGAATCTCATTGATTATTAGAATACACTCTTTTACCTAACCATCTGAAGAATAAATTTTCTGATATTCAGGTATTTTAGAACCTAAAATAATATTATAAGCATTTTCTCAAAAAAAATTTTCAACAGAATTAATTAATGTATTAAAAAATTGTAACATCTCTTTATCATTCAATCCACTTGTGGTAGCTACTATACACATTTTTTCTAACAATTTTGACATACACAATATTTGATTACTATAAAATCAAAACATACAATATTCTACAGATGATAAAAGTAATTCACGATCTCCTCATATTTTCATATTCAATCTTGTTTCAAAATTTTTAGTATTAATAAATATTTTACACATAGCCTCATAATTATATCAATCTCTAAACAGCACATAAATTTTATGAAATAATAAATGACCTAAATAGTAAGATGTATTATTTTTTCATTCTATAATCTCTGGTAGACTTGCTCATGCTTGAACAATAATAGATCATTGTTTTAATTTATATCAATTATTTTGTGATAAAATATAAGACTTAGAATATTTACAAACACATGTTACAAATCTATCTGCTTCATCTTGAAATCCAAATAAACATAATATTGAAATAACACTATATTCAATTTTATTTTTTAAATCTATTTTCAAATTATTAAACATTGTATAATATGATAATATATGATCAATATTATCTTTTAAAATTATAGACAATCTTTTATACACCTGCTCATCTCTTATTTTATTTCAATCTTGCAAAGCTCTATAAATTACTAAAGTAGTTGACAAATCAATATCACTGGACAATTTAGCAGTTTCCAATAAATCATTCAATTCTGCAAACAATTTATCAATTCTTCTTTCCTTTAGTGTTAATGGCTTAAGACCTCAACCCCTATTCTTTTTTTTACCATCTCAAGGCCTAATAATCTTCTCATCCACTCTGATCTCACACTTGTCAACAAGGGTTTCCTGATCAAGTGGTAATAAACCAAGCTCATGTGCTCTTGTGTTAAATTGTGATAAATACGTGCTGATATCTAAGCAAAATTCTCAAATCACAAACAATTTATTATCAATTGCAATTGGACTATTATTTCTAGTTAATTCTAATGCAAAAGAATCAACTGCTTCAATCTTTCGTAATATGTCATGAAGTCATGAGTAATAACTCATAATATCATCCTTATTTTCCAAATTATTGTAAACAAAATCTTCTGGTAATTGTCTGACTATTTTTTTAAACCAAGCCTCTGTTGGTATCATACTTAAATGACTAATATCTAAATAAGGAATAACACTTTTTCATATACTTTTTTTTCAGTCATTATTTATAGCAATACGTATAGCATTTAATAAATTAAATACTTCACTACACTGATCTGTCCAATCAGACAAAGTTAAACTTAATTTTGAATTTAAGTAATTTACAAGTAGCTTTAGATAGGATTGTCATTTTTTAAGCTCATATCTTTTTGTAACTTGAACCTTGCTTTTATTTAATTGATCTCTTCAGGTTTCTACCAATTTCATTCATTTTTCAAATTCTGGATCTAGTTTTGTTATGGTATTTGTAGGCATTGTTTTTTAGGAATTAATTTAAATTAAAATTTAGTACTGCATACTATAATTTTTTGCCTATAAGTCAAATTAATATTTGACTTTTTTTCAAATTTGTTTACTTTAACAAACTCAGAAAAATCATTTTGTGTTTTGCTATTAATTATAATATCCTTTAAGTCTTAAAACTTTGGATAAAAACCACATGAAAAATATAGAAAAAATAAACATAAACGAAACTTTCTCATTTGCTTGGAGCTATGTTAAAAAATATCCATACAGACTAACTCTTGCTTGCTCGTGATTAATAATAAGTTCAATTCTTGAAATCATTACGCCACTTGTATCAGGTAAATTAATAGACTTTCTTTCAAAAAATTTAGAAAGATCAGATTTAGTAATAGAATGACTAATTTTTTATTTATGAATCTTTATGAGCATATGAATATGATTTTGGACATTTAGACATTGTAGTTGGTTTTTATGGGCAAAAGTTGTAGCAGAAACAATGCAAAAAATTGTGCAAGATGCACTATTTAAAGTTCAAAGATTTTCTAGTCAATGGCATGGAAATTCTTTTTCATGAGCAAATGTTACGAAAATAAAAAGATGAATGAGATGATGTCAAAGATTTATTGATTTAATGTATTTCAATTTTATACCACTAGCTTTAGTAATTAGTGGTGTAGTTATAATAGTTATACTTAAATATATGATGCTCTGAGTTATTATTGCTATTTGAACAATATTATATGCTGCACTAAGCATATACCTATCCCTAAAATACGTAATGCCACTTAGCAGAATTGAAAACAAATATGACACTCTCGTTTGAGCAAGTTTAGCAGACTGTATTTCATGTAATGCAACAGTAAAATCATTTTGATCTGAAAAATCTGAAGATAATAGACTAAAAAAAGTAATAAACTTATTTAAAAATGCATCTTTAAAATCTTGGAAAAGATCTGAATATACTAACATGATTCAAAATGTATTTATGACTTGTTATAAATGAGTTTTTTTATTTTTTGCAATTTATCTTTGGTATTTAAAAATTTTCAGTGTTTGAGATGTAGTTTATTCATTATCAAGTTATCATATGATATCTGGTCATTTGAGAAATATCTGAAATCAAATAAGAGACTTACAACAATCTGCAAGTGACATGGAAGATATTATAATTTTTTCTAAACTTGGATTTTTAATTAAAAATAATGACAATGCAAAAGCTTTAAAAATTACTAAATGAGAAATTATATTTGATAATGTTAATTTTAAGTACTCACATCAAAATCAAGCAATATTTAAAAATCTGTCAATAACAGTAAAACCATGAGAACATTTAGCATTTGTATGACACTCTTGAGCTGGGAAATCATCACTTTTTAGCATTCTACAAAGACTTTATGATATTAATAGTTGATCAATATATATTGATAATCAAAATATTAAAGATCTAACAATCGAAAGTCTTAGAAAGAATATTGTTTTAATTCCTCAAGAACCAATATTATTTCACAGATCACTTTCCGAAAACATCTCCTATTGAAAACCAGGCGCAACTAAAGAAGAAATTATAAAAGCAGCTAAGCTGGCACACGCTCACGAATTTATTGACTCTCAAGCAAAAAAATATGAAACATTAGTATGAGAAAGATGAATAAAATTAAGCGGATGAGAAAGACAAAGAATTGCAATAGCACGAGCAATCCTTGCTAATAAAAAGATTTTACTATTAGACGAAGCAACAAGTAGTCTTGATTCTATATCAGAAAAATATATTCAAGACTCGATGCAGCAATTAATGAAAAATAAAACAACAATCATTATAGCACATAGATTATCAACGATAAAAAAGGCTGATAGAATTATAGTTTTGGATAAATGAAAAGTTACCGAACAATGAAATCATAGTGAGCTTCTTAAAATGAAATGAAAATATTCAAAACTTTGGGAACATCAGGCATGAGGCTTTATTGTATAGACATATTGAAAAATATTAGTATATTATCATTATAGATTAAATATAAAAATTTGGAATTTGCAAAAAAATTAATACGCCCTATAGGCATAGCTAGCACATTATTTGTTGCAACAGGATGTCATGCGCATTTGGAGAGGAAAGTTTCACAAGAAAATAATCCACCTAAACAAAATTCTAAAATAAATTCAAGTGATGGAACATGAACATTATATGAATGAATACATTTTGATATTCTATGTGGTACAATTGTAAAATTTTTTTCATCATTTACTCAAGATCAAGAAATTAAAGATAATTCTGCTAATTCTTGAGTTGCATGAATTTCTATTGAGGCCCAACAAACATCTGTAAAAAAGATACCATGTTATGGTAATTTAATACATAATAAACCATCAGCTCTCAATAATCCAAAATCTGAACCACCTGATTTAGAAGAAATTTGAGTACAAATATCAAAAAGACTTAGCTGCTATCAATGAAACTTATTAGAAAAAGACAGTTTTGGTAAAACTAAAGAAATACCATGTGACTGAGGTATTTGACTCTGACCATTTAAGGTTAAAATAAAGCAATTAATTCCAATGAATGACTAATTATCAAACTAAAAGCAATCCATACATAAACAGTACTCAAACAAGAAAAAATATCAGCTGTAATATCGAACTCTTTACATCTGATTTTTTGTGAAGCTCAGGAATCAAATCCGCAGATGCAATATAAATAAATGCTCATACAGTTATTGGAATCAGTATAGAATTCATATCTTCTACAATATCGTTTAACAGTAGCGCCACTACTACTCAAAAAATAGCAGTTAAACTTATTAAAAAATTGAATAACAAAGCTTTTTTTACTGAATATCATGCATGAATTAAAACTCAAAAATCTCAAATCTCCTGAGGGATTTCATGTAAAATAACAGCAAAAGTTGTAGCAATTCAAGCTCTTATATCAATTAGAAATGCTGCTCAAATAACCAATCAATCTATAAAATTATGCAAAGCATCTCAAAATAAATTCATTGCTGCAACTGGATGTGGATGATCTTTTGTAGTAGGATGATGACAATGTCTCCAATGAATCACTTTTTCTAAAATAAAAGAAATCACAATTCATCATATAATTCAAAGAGAAACATTAATTCAAAATCATGATTCTTCTACTATCTCAGGAAGTAAATGAATAAACGAATCTCAAAGCAAGGCTCAGGCAGACAAACTTATCATATAAATTAATATCTTTTTTAAAAATTCTATTTTAACAGACAAGCTAAAAACTCATAAAAATGATATTACACTTACTATAAGCACGCTCACTATTGAATAAATCCAAACTGTTGTCATAAAACTAATTAGATAATAATATTGTATGATACAATAACTTAATTTAAAAGTTAAAATAAGACTTATTATCTAAGTAAGTCCAATTTTTCCAATCATTATCATTATTTCTTATCAAGTTTCTTATTTTTGATGCCGAAATATTAATATTTTTTTTAAGAAGTTTTATTTCACAAACATCTTTAAAATACTCCAAAGTATTCGAGCAAGCAGAGTAAACAATATCAAATTTTGGCAAAGATTTAATTATATAATTTGTCCATTTTTTTCAATCACCAAAATCAGGAACAAAATAAAATTCAAATCTTTTTAAATCAATAGCTTCTTTAGAAAGAGAATCTTTAATAAGCTTCAATCTTATATCATTATTCAATGGATTTTTTTCTGTTCAAGTGTTATTTGAGGAACCAATTACAATGAGCAACTTCTTTGATTCATTTAATATTTGCCTTATTGCATCAATATGTCATTTATGAAATGGCTGAAAACGTCAAACAAACAAAGATGCACTATAGAGATTTCAGTCTTTTTTAGTTATTTTCATAATAAATATTAAAACAATTTATTTCACTTAGTACTTATTCAAAATTAACTTAAACAAACATCTAGCTACTTACAGAAACCCTGTACGCCTCATCAAAACTAATAGTCCCTTTTATAGCTTTAACAATGGCAGCTGCTTGCAAAGAAATAAATCATTTTTTATTTAAATACTCTTTAAAATCATTTAAAGATGCTTCTTTGAAAATCATATCCCTTATTTCAGAATCAACAACTACAAATTCTCAAATAACTTCTCTTCAAATAAATCAAGTATTCATACATTTTTCACATCATGGAGAAAAATACTCCTCTGTAATTTTGCTCAAATCTATTCAAATATTTAAATTAAGTGATTTAATATATTCTATCCTATCAGCTTTAATCTTTTTCTTCACATTACAATGAGGACAGCTTTTTCTTATAAGCCTTTGTCATATTATTAAATTTAAACTTGTTGCAATCAAATACTTTTCTACTCATAAATCTTTTAATCTAAATATTGCTTCAATTGCTGAATTTGTATGAACCGTAGATAAAACCAAATGACCAGTGATAGCTGCTTGCATTGCTGTTCTAGCAGCATTTTTTTCTCTAATTTCTCACAGCATTATTATATCAGGGTCTTGTCTTAGACAAGTTATAAGTCATTGTGCAAAATCAAATCACTCACCTATTTGCGACTGCACAACTCATGCCAAATGATATTCAATTGGATCCTCTAAAGTAATTGTCTTTTTTTCACTTGAATTTAAACTACTTAATAAAGAATAAAGCGTTGATGTTTTTCAAGATCATGTAGGTCATGTAGTTAATATAATTCAATTAGTTTTTTCCAAAGTTTCTTCAATAATTTCAATTTGTACTGGCAAAAATCATAAATCCTTATAATCAATCTGACTTTTTTTCGAGTCCAATATTCGCATTACAATACTTTCTCAATGAGGTGTAGGCAAAACAGAAACTCTTAAATCAATTTTTCTATCATTTATAACAAAATAATATTGTCATTCTTGGGATATATTATTTACATTTAAAATCATTTCAGAACTTGCTTTAATTATTCTTACAATTTCTAAATATTTATCATGATCTATTTCTCGATATTTTTGCATGACTCAATCGACTCTAAATCTTATCGTAACTCAGTTCTCACCTGGTTCTATATGTAAATCTGAAGCTCTAAATGAAATTGCCTTTTTGTAAAGATCATTGAGAACATCATGAGACTGATCACTTTCTAATACATCTTGATTATCTTCATCTTTTTGAACACTTGTTTTTAAATCCTCCTTAGTCTCATCAACTTTCAATTCTTTCTCTAGAGATTTTTTTCTTATTTTATCATACTCTTTCAAAGCAATATCCATGCTTTCCTGAGTACATAAATTTATATTCACGTTGTATCATTGTCACTTTAATTTATCAATAAGCGTCCTAACTCTTGAATCATTTTCATCAACTACTGCCAATCTAATTTTCTTTTGAATTGAGAAAAAACATAAAGCATTTAATTCTTTAGCTTCTTTTTCTGAAAGCACCCTTAAAGATTCTAGCTGTACTCTTGCTCGCGCAAAGTTCACATAATTAAATCAAATTTCACTAGCTTTTTTTTCTAAAGCTTCTTCTTTTTGTTCTAAAACAATATCTCAAATTTTTGATTGTAATTTTGTCATAAGCTTTCTTCATTTAATTATACAGTATTTTAGCTAATTTTTCAATATGTTTTAAATATAATAATAAAATTAAATTTATTCTCAAATTTTTTCAATTTTGCTTTTTAAGCCTGAAAAGTGTAAATTAAAAATAATTTACAACATTGATTAATAAAAAAAAATTAAATGAACTTGTAGCAAAAGTTCAATCTGGCGATAAAAATAGTTTTTGAGATATTTATGATATCTTATTAGATCCAATATATAATTTTGTTTTCTTTAAAGTTTCCCACAAAGAATTAGCCGAAGACCTAACTGAAGAAACCTTTATCAAAGTTTGGGATAACTTTAGCAAGTTTAAATCTTTAAACAATATTCCATTTTCAGCATGGGTATATAAAATTGCTGGAAATTTAATAAGTGATTATTATAGAAAATTCAGCAGAGAAACTTATCTAGACCCAGATCAAGAAATTCAAGATACAAATTCTGCAAAAGAAGTTAAGCAGGATGCTGAAATCTCATTAAATCAAAAATTACTTGCCAAAGCTCTTCAAAAAATTAATTGAGATCAAAAAGATATAATTATTTTAAAATATGTTAATGACCTTTCTTATTGAGAAATTTCAACAATTACAGAAAAACCAGAATGAACTGTAAGGCAACTTCATTCTAGAGCATTGAAAAATCTTAAAGAGATAATGAAAGACCTGATTGAGTAATTGTTTTTTGATATGTTTATTTGAAATGATTGTTTAGAAATTTTGATATTTTATTAGTACTCATTTTGTAAAATATAATGTAGATTTGGTGTATAAATTATTGAATATTTTCAACATCTGATCACGCAACCACAGATGTATTGCTATTATCTCACTTATTTCTAAGTATTTCTTGAATTTCAGAAACAGTTTTAGTTTCATCTAATATCATTAGATCAGCCATTTTTAATGGTAAAGATGAAATATTTATTGGAGTAATATCAATATCCATTATCGATGCCTTAAAACTATAGTCAGGATCTCAAATAAGATCTCACTGTTTAGAATATCAAACATCTTTAATTGTAGAATGTAATCCACCAAGATATTCATCTAAAGCCTTGCTAGTTTTTTCTCAAAAATATCAAGCTCAAACACTTTTGTCTCATAAGATAATTCAATTTTCTCTTTGAAATTGAAATATTGCTTCCATGGTATTAATATCATAAATTCAAGTTATAACGTTATGATTATAAAATCCAATATTCTGCAAAATCATTTGGAGTCTTGTAACATTTGGTCAAGTGCTTCACATCTGTAGTTTAGATGTAAAATTTAAATATTTAAAAAGCTGAACTGACTTTTTAGCATTTATCGCTTCCTCTTTAACATACTGAACATAATTTCACTTTGATTTAGCAATAAGCCTTTCTTCTACACTAGAAGGTAACTTGCTTGAAATAGTAAAATAATTCAAAGTATCCTTTAAATTCACTTCTTTGCTGCATTTTTCTCATTCAATAAATCTCATTCACCAATTTAGTGCCCTGGAAAGTCATTCTTCTCATTTTCACATCCATACATCAATTCTATCATATCCCGACTTTGCAACTATAGCCCCCCCTCTGTCATGAACTGTTCAAACTCCAAGTCATGGTAAAATTATTTTTGATCAAAAATTATAACCTCTAGGTGCAGCCAAAAGTCACATATAAACCTCAGTTCAATCAGCTCAATTAGTTCATCTTCAATTCAAAATAATATCTTTTTCCAAACTTCACCTTATATACATTTTCTGATTAGCAAGTGGTGAATAATAAGCTGACACTAAGAAATTTCTTTTCATACAAGTTCATTCATTTAAATCCTCTGATCATGAAGAAACACTCGGTATTAGTAGCGATACACTAATAATAAATGTTAATAACTTTTTTAATTTCATAAATTACAAATAATCAAAAATATTGTATCTCAATTTTAAGATGAGGCAATGTTAAATTAATATTGATTTATCCTACATTATCACTATAACTTATATACTTATAGTAAAAAAAATAACAAATATTTATGAAAAAAATAATTAGTACTATTATCTGCGCATTTATGCTTTTAAATTTAATAGACCTGAATCAAGATGTATTTGCATCTAGCAGCAATCTTAATTCATTTAATTTTTTAATTAAAAAATGAGTAATTAAAAAATCAGAAAAACCGTTATTAGATAAATACGTCACTAGGGCAAAATTTTGGAAAGTTTCCTTAGAACTTGCTTGATATAAAGAACTCAAGAAAGATAAAAAAGATAATTATATTGTTCCAATCAAGTGAATAAAATCTAATACTTGGTATAGTAAATATGCTAAAGAGGCATATAGATTATGACTTCTTGATAAAACAAAAAAAAGTATCAATCCAATGTGAACTATTAAAAAAATGGAGGCACTTGATTTTGTGTTTAAGCTACTTTGAGTTTCCACTCCTTATTTTAACGATGTAATAATGGATTATAAAGATGTTGTAAACGATCACCCAGTTGTTTCCAAATGCCTTATAATTGATGTATGTAAATGAGAACAAGATAGACTTTTTTGAGCAAATAAACTTCTTAATACAAGGCAAGCATATGATATATTAGCAAATACCTATAAATACGTATATTCAGACACAAATAATGTAAGCTCGTGACTTGAATCAAATTGAATAGATATTTTAAAACAAATGATAAACTCAATTGAAGAAGAGTACTACAAACCAAATATTCTCAATATTCAAGACATGATGTATGGTGCCATGGAGTGATTTGCAGAAAGCTTATGAGACAACTACACGGTTTTTATGAGACCAGAAAATAGCGAAATTTTTAATGAAGATATTGATTGAAGCTTTGAATGAATATGAGCCTACATTGAGAAACATGAAGAGTGAATAAAAATCATTACTCCAATTAATTGAAGTCCTTCTCAAGATGCATGACTAAAAGCTAATGATATTATTACAGAAGCTGATTGAGTTTCTTTAAAAAACTTATCTCTAAAAGCAGCTATTTCAAAAATAAAATGACCCAAAGGAAGTTCGGTTAAATTAAAGATTAAAAGATGAAATGAATTTTTTTATAAAAAAGTAATAAGGTGAAAAGTTGAGATCCCTTCACTGGAAACTACAATAGACTGAAATATTTTAATAGTGAAAATAAATCAGTTTAATAAAAATACAGACGAAGATCTTGAGGACATCTTACTTAAAAATTCAAAACTTTCATCAATAATCCTTGATGTTAGATCAAATCCAGGTTGATACCTAGACACAGTTGAAAATATTATGTCTTTTTTTGTTAAGAAATGAGATACTATTGTACAAGTTCAATATCCAAAAGTTAGAGTAAATAACACAGCTTGAAATTGAACTAAAATAACATGAAAAAAAATTGCAATATTGATAGATGAAGCATCAGCTTCTGCATCTGAAATTCTTGCATGAACTCTTAAAGACTTGGGGATTGCAACCGTTATTTGAGAAAAATCTTTCTGAAAATGAACTGTTCAAACCATTGAACAATATTACGACTGATCTCAATTTAAATACACTATCGCTCAATGGCTTACTGCTAAATGAACTTCTATAGATTGAATCTGAGTTATACCGAATATTAATATGGTACAAGATCCAAATCTAATATGAGATGAAGTTTTAGAGAGAGGGAAAAGAGCAGTCAGATAAAACTTAATCTAAGGATTTAACAAAAAAATTAACAATTATTTAATATCTTTCATCTAAACTAGCTAGATGAATAAAATGTTAAATAAATACCTAAGCTGAATTTTAATTGCATTTATAGTATTTATTTGAACTCTAGATAACTACAATCTTGCAAATAATAAAAATTATAAATTGATATTTTTTGATTTACATCTTTGAGAATCAACTCTTATCAAAACTCCAAAAAACAAAAACATAATAATTGACTGAGGATATTGAGACGATTTGCTTCCAAAACTTTCTAAACATTTATGATTTTTTGAAAATACAATTGATTTAATTGTTCTTACTCATCCTCAAGCAGATCATTTATGATGACTAATATGAGTAATTTCAAAGTTTAAAATCTGAGAAATATGGCTAATAAAAAACGATTACAATTCTGAGCAATACAATCAATTTTTAAAAATAATATTAGAAAAAAATATTCGATATAAGTTCATAAATGAAAAATCTGATATGATTTTTGAAAAAGATCTAATTATAGACAGTCTTTATCCATTATCTAACTGAGAATGAAAATCATATATTGAAAAAAATATCAACGATGGATCAATAGTTTTAAAAATAAGTATTTGAAAAAATAAAAAACAAATTTTATTCACATGAGATATCTCAAAAAATATTGAAAAAATTTTAATTAAAAATGTTTCTAAGCTAAAATCTGATATTCTAAAAGTAGCGCACCATGGATCAAAAAGTAGTTCAGATGAAAATTTCTTAAAAATTGTTAACCCAGATATTGCACTTATTTGAGCTTCTCAACAAAATAAATTTGGGCATCCTCACAAACAAGTACTTGAAATTTATGAGAAATTAAAAATAAAAACCCTAGTTACATGAAAAATGTGAGATATAATTTTAGAATTTTAAAAAATATAAACATATTGAAATAATCTATAAATATTGTAAGCTTCAATTAAATAATAATTAATAAAGCATTATGAACCTCTTTGGGATAATAAATAAATCTAAAGATTTGTTTAAACAAACAAGACAAAATCTCAAGACCCTTAAGGAAAGAAGAGAAAGTCAAAAGGTATTTACAATGCCAGAAATAACAGCAGAAGAAGAATGAAAAGCAATTGAAAGCATTATTCATATATCCTCAACAAGTGCTGTTAAATCCACGCTTTCTATAATTGCAATACTGCTCTTATGATATTTTTTATATTCAATATCACATTTATTAATACTATTTTTTATATCGCTATTTCTTGCAGCTACACTAGACCCTGCAGTTGATTTTTTAGAAAATTACTGAATTCCTAGATGGATATGAGTTATATTGCTATTTTTAGTTATTATAGCTTTTATAATACTTATTTTTTGATCAATGGTGCCAATTGTAGTAGAACAGATATCAGTTCTTGTTACTGATATAAGTCAAAAAACCATGGAAATAATTAGCAATTTTCAACAATGAAATAGTGCAATTCCTTATGTTTGAGATAAAATTAATTCCTGGGTATTTCAAACCATACAGTCTATAAACATAGAATCAATTGCAGAGGAACTAACAAACAATTTTACATGATTTGCAAAATGACTTGAGGGATTTGCAAAATGATCACTTCAAGCAGTATGAGGAGCAGTATGAGCTTGAGCATCAGTAGCTTGAAATGTATTAGGATTTTTGATGGATCTCATCTTAGTGCTATTTCTTACTTTCTTCATGGTGACAGATAGAGAAAATTTAAATTTATTTTTCAGATCACTTTTTCCACCAAAATATTCAAAATACATTGAAACCAAAACACATGATATACAACATCAAATATGATCTTGGATAAGATGACAAATGATACTAATGGTAATAATGTTTACAGTCTCATATTTTTGATTATTGATAATTTGAATGCAAGAATCTTGAATAACACTTGCTCTCATAATGTGAATATGAGAATTCCTTCCTTATATCTGACCAATAATTTTCCTTATAGTATCACTTCCAATTGCTTTAAACTTATGACTCCTCACTGTTGTAAAATTACTTGTTTTATACTCAATACTTCAATTTATAGAATGAAATATTTTAGTTCCGGTGGTAATGAAAAAAGCCGTGTGACTCTCGCCTATTGTTGTACTTCTAGTAATTTTAATATGATTTCAATTTCTTTGAGTGATTTGAGCCATTATAGCAGTACCAGTTTCAACCGCTATTTCAATTTTTATCAAAGATTATATTTCTTTACAGGCCAAAAAAGCTAGTTAAGATGTTTCAATTCAAATTCTATCTAATTGAACACTAATATCATGATCTTCAGATGATAATCAACAATTTCAATCATCTACTCTATCTTTTCAATAATTACATAACTCATCTTCTCATCTAACAATTAAAAAATTACATGCCACTCAATTTATCATTGAAAGAATTTGTTCTAAGCTTGTCCTTATTTGTTTTCAAACAATTACACCTTCTTGTGTAAAATAAAAATCATATCATCTATGATTAATTTCCGCTGCAAATTCAATAACCCTATCTTGATTCTTTTTTGTTATACCTCAAATCATATTTTGAGCTTGTAACACAAGAGACCTACAAACAAATTCTTTTGCCCGTATTTTATTATGTGGTTTTTGTTTTTTTAACATATTATTTTATCTTAAATAAAGGTAATACACCTTAGTAATTTTATTTTTAAAAGTCAAACATTAAGAAAACTCTTATCTTCGAGCATCGCAATAAACTCATTCACCACCATGACCATCATTTAATCTTGGTGGTAATCTCACACTAACAAGATCCGGACCATCCTCTCATCTCAAACGTCTGCGCCGATCCACTTCATCTTCAGGTTCTCCATATTCTACTAATTCTTTAGGTCATTTAGAAGTAAGCAAATAAACTGCCATATCAAATATCAATATAATAATCTTATTTGCATCTTGTTGTGTTTCTGGTGCAATCTTCTGTCACATGACCACACTAAAATCATATCATCTTCTATTGATCTCAGCTGCTAGCATAATAATACTATCCACCTCCTCACTTGTAAAATCTTCAAGCCTCTCCGGCTTAAATGTCGAAATTTTAGAATTAAATTCTAATAATCAAATTTCGTCACTCGGTTCTTTAGACATAAATTATTATTTTATTTTAATGAAATTAATCTTCTATCTGCTCATAAACATTCAACGATGTTAAATCACTAGAAATCTTGTGAATAAGATTAACTACTAAAGCATCAAGACCAGGAATAATTCAATTATCATAATCCACTCATCTTAAATGTATATTCTGAGATAAGATAGCAATTTCACTAGCTATTTTTTGATCAAGATGTGAACCTCCTCCTGAAGCAGGATCAAGACGAATATTTTCTGGAACAGAGTCAACAGTAGACAACAAAACTGAATTAATGGATCAGAAAAACTGAATGTAAATTTCTTCAACAGATGCAGGAGCTAAAGATGCAATACTGCTCATTTCATCCATAAGAATATCCCGAGCCAAAGAATGAATTCAGTCAACCATTTTTCATAATCTTTTATTATTCTTAACTCATCTTAAACTAATATCTCTAGAAAGTTTTATAATTGCAGCATCTTCCTTTAAAGAGCCTTCAGTTCAATTCTTAGATATACCACATTGTCAAGAAAGCATATTTTTAATTTCTTTAAGACCCATTTTTTCACCAAATCTTTGTGACATATTATTATTTAATTAATTTATATTGGAAACTAAAATAATATTTAATATCTAAGAAGTCAATATCAATTATATACTATGCTATTATTATCAATAATTAAAATTATAATTTGTCTAAAAATTCAATAAACTAAATTTTTCTTATGTCAAAATTCATAATAAAATGACCTGTACAATTAAACTGAAGAGTTAAAGTTTCTTGATCTAAAAATGCAACTCTTCCAATAATGTCAGCTGCACTGCTTAATAAGTGAATAACTGTTTTGAAAAATGTTCCAGATATTTCAGATATTCAAACAATGATAAGTATTTTCGAATTTTTAAATGTAAAAACTGATTTTAAAAATAATACTTTAACAATAAATGCATCTAAATTAATTAGTAAAAAAATTCCTCATAAATATGTATGCAAACTTAGATGAGCAATAGTTTTATTAGGACCGCTTTTGGCAAGAACATGAGAAGTTCAAATTGCATTTCCATGATGATGTGTAATATGAAAACGCCCTATTGACAGCCACTTACAAGCATTTGAAGACATGTGATGTGAAATAATAAAAGCAGACACACTTATTCATATTAAAAGAAAAAAAATTAAAGATAGTAAATTTTGCTTAAAGGAAATTTCTGTTACAGCTTCTGAAAATGCCATATCATTTGCAGCATGAGTAAACAATAATATGGAAATATCATTATGTGCAGCAGAACCTCATGTGCAAGATCTTTGTAATTTTTTGAAAAAACTGTGAACCAAAATCAACTGAAGCTGAACTCATTTTATAAAGACGCAATGACAAAGTGAAATAAAAAAAGATATTCAATACACTATTACAGGTGATTACCTAGAGGTATGAACCTTTGCAGTTTGAGCAGCGATAAGTTGATGAAATGTTATTATTGAAGCTGCAATTGAAAATCAACTTGATACTTTTTGGCTAAAAATGAAAGAGGCTTGAGTAAAATTTGAACATAGAAAAAATGAAGTGGAAATTTTTCCAAGTAAAAATCTAAAAGCTGTTAATATAAAAACATGAGTATTTCCAGATTTTGCCACAGACCTTCAAGCACCATTTTCATTAATTCAATGTAAAGCTACCTGAGTATCTAAAATATTTGAAACCTTATTTGAAAAAAGACTTAACTATCTTTTTGAACTTGAAAAAATGTGAGCTCATATAGAATGACTTAGCCCATACAGAGCAATGATTGTTTGATGAAAAGACTTAAAAGCAAGCCAAGTATCTTCATGTGACCTAAGAGCTTGAGCTGCTATGGTTCTAGCTGCACTAATTGCCGAATGAGAAACAGAGGTTTTAAATATTTATTATATTGATAGATGATATGAAAACTTCGAACAAAAACTTAGAAGCTTATGAGCTGACATAAGAAGAGTTGATTAATATCTCGCTAAAATTATAATGTTTTTATATTTTTTCTAACTTAAACAGTATGAACAATAAAATAATACCGATATTACTTACATTATTTTTATCATTATCTTGCTTTTACGCTTATTGAGATGAAACAACTGACTCAGAATCTAGCGAGGAAGCTACTAGCACATATGAAAGCTCAGATACAACTTATCTTAACGAAGAAAAGCAAGAGTCAGAAGAAACTGAAGAATCCACTGAAACAGAAAGCTATGAAGATGAAAGTTCAGATGAAAACAATGAAGAGTTTATTGATGCTATTGCAGAAGAAATGGCTGAAGAAGAAATAAATGAAGAAGCCTGAGAAGAATCAGAAACTGTTGATTTTCAACAAAAACCAAGAGGCTTATTTTGAAGATTTTGGTGATGACTCAAGGCAAGTATGTCGTCAAATCCTTTAGTAAAAGCAGAAGAAGAGGCTAGAAAAATCAAAGATATCGAATTAATGATAGAACTGTGAAATATTAAACCAGAACAAGCTGCCGAGAGAATTGAAAAAATACAAGAAAGAATAGATTCTTCTCAAGAAAGAGTTAATGAATTTATTGAAAATAATCCTGAAAAGGCTGCAAAATTTATTCAAAAAATTGAAAAAATAAATGATAAAAGAGATAAATTTATTAATAAAATATCTAATAAATTACCTGAAGAAAAAAGAAAAAAGATTATTGAAAAGAAAAATAAAATAAAAGCAAAAACATCTGCAAATCCTAAAATTAAAAAAATGCAACAGGAAAGGAAAAGGAAATTCAATAAAAAGAAAGAAAAATATATTAAAGAAATTAAGCAAAATCCAAAAAAGATTGAAAAATTAAAAATAGAAAAATCAGAAACAATTAAAAAGGCAATCGAAAGGTTAAAAAAAATTAATCCAGAAAAAGCAGAAAAATTAATTCAAATAAATAGCAAAAGAAAAGAAAATAGAAAAGAAAAAAATGAGCTAAACAAGGAGATTAAAGAAAAAAGAGAAGATGTAAAAAATGACATTATAAACAAAAGGTCTGAATTTAGAGAAGATTACAGTAATTTAAAAGAAGAGATAAAAGATGAATTTAAAAAAGAAAACAAAGATTTGATTGAAGAAATGAAAAAAGATAAACAAGATCATTTAAATAAAATTGAAAAATTAAATCAACAATTAAAAAGTGATTCTGAAGCCTTTAAACTTGAAGTAAGATGATTAAACGATGAAGAAAAGAAGAAAAAAATTGAAGAGCTTAATGAAAAAAGAAGAGCAACTCTAGACCAAATCAAACAAAACAATCAAGACTTTAGCGAAAGCCAACAAGAAAACAGAAAGAAAATTAAAGAGCAAGCTGAAGAAAATAGAGAGGAAATTAAAAAGAAAGCTGAAGAAGTAAAATTATTAAAACAAGAAAAAATAAATACACTTAAAAAGAATAAAGAAATTAAAAAAGTTCCTCCAATGTGAAAAGATAGACATAAATAAAATTTTAAATTTAATAAAAATATAATTATAAATAATGCAAAATTTAATAAAAGACCTTCTCCATTTCCATATGATATGTGATGTTGAGGAATACTGATCACTAGAAAGCGTTCCTCCAGAAATAAGAGAATTAAGATTCAATTTATTGCTAGAAGAATTCGAAGAATATAGAAAAGCTGAAATCGAAAATGATGAAATATGAATCGCTGATGCACTAGCTGACATTGTATATATAGCAATCTGAACTGCCAGGGTTTATTGAATACCTCTTGATAAAGTATGGGCAGAAGTTCAAAGAACAAACATATCAAAAGCTGATCCGAAAACTTGAAAAGTAAAGAAAAGAAAAGATTGAAAAGTTCTTAAGCCTGATGATTGGTCACCACCTAATATAAAGGATATTATTAATAAACATAGAAATAAAAAAACAAAAAGAAATGATAAATAAATATCTAACTTATTATAGACTATGAAAATATATCATATGATAACAATAAAACTGAATAAATATAAGACATTTTAATAAAAAAATAAGCTGCAATATTTAGAATCAATACACCAGTTATTGATATTAATTATCATAAATTTAAAAATGATTTTTTCTAAAGTTAGCACAAATCAATAAATTTGTATTGACTTAGTAATATAAATATAGTAATTTTACTATCTTTTTAAGAATCTCGATGAAGAAATCAATAGATTTAATACAACCAAAATTTTTACAAAGAAGTCCATGACACATGCCATCTTGACTGTTAATAGCAGCCGCAAGAATAAAAGAAGCTGGAGTGCGAGTGAATCTTTTTGATGAAAATTTTCAAAAATACAGTCCAACTGGGAATAATAATATATGAATTGGATTAATATGATCTCCGCATATTCCAATGACATTGGCTATAAGAAAAAGAATAATTCAAGCTAATCCAAATGCAAAAATAATTTTATGATGACAGATTATCTCTTCCTTAAAAAGTGAACAATTAGATCAATTATTTCAAAATCATATTAATTGAAATATAGACTGAGCACTTGCAGATGCACTAGGCATTAATAGTAGTAAATTGCCAAAACCTGAAGAAACTTCACTTGTATCAATATATGAACAAATTTCAGATAATTTAATGAAGCAATATCTTAAAAAAGAAATTGTATTTTATCTTTCTCAATGATGTCCACTTGCATGTAGTTTTTGTTCTGCCATAAGAACTAGAAGTAATCCTGACACTTGAATCATAACTCGTGCAAAGGAGATATATAGAAATTTTGATATAATTGAAAAAGATTTATCCTATCTTATAAATAGAGCAAAATGAATGAATTTAAATAGTATGAAACTAGGATTAACAAATTTAGATTTATTTAGAACACCAGAAAAACTTACAAAATTTATAAAAATTGTAAAAAAATTATCAGAACTAAATCCTAATTTTGAAATCAAAATGAGTTGACTTGCGGAACTAGATACTTTTTTAAAAACAGCAAACAATAATTATAAATTAATACAAAATTTATCCAATTCATGACTTAAATTAATAGGTTTTTGAGCTGATTGATTATCAATGGCATCACTTAAAATTTTATGAAAAAATAATAAATGAAAAACTAGGATTCGAAAAATTGAACAAGCAATACAAATTGCGACACAATGTTGAATTACTTCATTTATATGAATGTTATTTGGAACTTCAAAAGAAGTTGATACAATAGAATCCTTAAATAATCAAATTATATTTTTAAAAAAAATGATAAATCAGTACAATGCAATACCTACACCATTTGTTACAAAAAACTTTATTCCATGAAATGATTGATGGTATAATTCTAAAAATCAAGGTATAATACGAAATATAATAAAAAATCCTGAACTATTTCATGCACTTGACTTTAATGCAATTGCATCACCAACAACGCACCCTGATGCACAACATAGAAAAATAATAAATAGTGCATACCTAGAAGCATGCAAACTAGATAGTTTATTTAGACCAACAGCTTCAAGAAAGTTAAATAAAAAATGAATAGTGAAAACTTATTATTGATGATTTAAAAAAGAAATAAAAACCATAATAAAAAATCGTTAAATTATTTAATCAAGATTTGAAAATTATTTATTATTTTTTAAATAGTTATATATTTTTTACTAAAAATATCTAACAATTCCGATACCTCCCCCATCTTTTAACTTTCAAATCATCAATTGAATATTTATTCATTGCATTTGAAAGCAAGATAGCAATTTGAACATTTGTTATTAAGGCAACATTACTATCAATAGCCTGACGCCTTATTTTATATCAATCAGTCCTCTCATCTCTTGAATAATTTCTAGGGATATTAATAACCAGATCAATATATTTTTCCTTTAATCTATGTATAATATCATTGTCAGTATTATCAGATGCTTTATCAATATTCTCAATATTTTCTACTCCAGAATCACTTAATAATTTAACAGTTCACTCTGTTCAACACAGAGACAGTCATAACTTTTGAAAATTCTTAGCAACCTTGATGAGCTCTGCTTTATCTTCCAATTTTCATGCTGATAAAAACACTCTTTTTGAAGGAAGCTTAAATCATATAGAAATCATTGATTTAAGAAATGCTTCGTGCAAATTTTCTCAAAAACATCAAACTTCTCAAGTTGAAGCCATTTCTACTCATTGCACTGGATCTGCTCACGACAAACGAGAAAAAGAAAATTGTGGAGCTTTTACACAAACATAATCTAAGTCCAATGTTTTAAATCACATTCTTTCACTTTGTGAAGGAACATCTCAAATCATTACTCTGGTTGCTATTTCAATAAAATTAAAACCTGTTGCTTTTGAAATAAATGGAAAGCTTCTTGATGCTCTTAGGTTAAGCTCAATTACCTTAATATCATTATTTTTTGCTAAAAATTGTATATTAAAAGGTCAGGTTATATTAAGCTCCTTACACAATTTTTTTGCTATATCCTTGGTTCTTCTTACGGTTTCTAAATATGTTTTTTGCGGAGGAATTACTACAGTAGCATCTCATGAATGCACTCAAGCATTTTCCACATGTTCTGTAATCGCATAAATAATCAAATCACCATTATTAGCAACAGCATCAATTTCTATTTCTTTAGCTCAAACTTCAAATTTTGATACCACAATAGGAGCTTCACTGGAAATCTTTGCAGCCTTTGCTAAATACCTTCTTAATTCATCAGTATTTTTTGCAACTGACATTGCTGCTCATGAAAGAACAAAGGAAGGTCGGATAAGAACTGGAAATCAAACTTTTTTTGAAAACTTCTCTGCCTCTTTCACGGTAGCAAATGCTTTCCACGAGGGTTGATCGATTCAAAGTGAATCACAAAGCTTTGAAAACCTATCTCTGCTTTCAGCTAAGTGAATATTTTCAGGACTTGTTCAATAAACCTTCATTTGATTATCCTTAAGCTTTAGTGCTATATTATTAGCAATTTGACCTCAAGTTGAAAGAATAACTCAGCTTGGATTTTCAGCTTCATATATATCCAAAACTCTTTCTAATGACAACTCTTCAAAATAAAGCTTATCTGAATTATCAAAATCAGTTGAAACAGTTTCTGGATTATAATTGATCATTACAGTTTCATAATCCTGTTTACGAAGAGTATTTAAAGCTGTTACTGAAGACCAATCAAACTCTACTGAAGATCAAATACAATATACTCATGATCATAAGACGATAACTTTCTTTTTTTGATTGGTTTTCATAATTTGCAATTTGTGTAAATTAATGCTATAATATTTACACTTACTTAGACTTTATTGTTTTAGTAAGCGCCCCCTTCCCTCCCTTTTGAGAGGGAGGGGTTTTTAAACATCATTCTCGCTTCAATGATAAGTCATATATAAATAATTAGTCATTGCTGGAAATTCTCCAGCAAGTGTATCGATTTGTTTAGCTATAGGCAATACTCAATACTTTTTTCTAAGTGCCCTAATTTCCATTTCTCATTTTCAAATAAATTCTCAAATTTCATTATCTGAAAATCAATATTTTTTCGCCTTAATCATTAAATCCTTTCATATTTTTCATAAATTTATTATTTCATTTTTTGTATCAACTATATTTTTCACTTTATATAAAAACCACTTATCAATTCATGTAAGCTTATTGATCTTTTCAACTGTAAATTTTTCATCAAATGCCTTAGCAACTGCATATAATCTTTTTAAAGTTGGATTTTTAAGCTCATCATCAAGTGATTTAAATTCAAATGGATGTGTGCAAAGTCAATGAGCTCATATTTGAAGCATTCTTGCTCATTTTTGTATAGCCTCTTCAAATGATCTTCATATAGACATAATTTCTCAAACCGACTTCATTTCAGAAGATATTTTTTGAGAAACCAATCTAAATTTATCAAGATCCCACCTCGGTATCTTGATGACTAAGTAATCTAGAGCAGGTTCAAAATCAGCAGTTGTAACCTGAGTAACAGAATTCTTTAGTTCGGGTAAACTATATCATAAAGCAAGTTTGGCAGCTATATAAGCAAGCGGATATCAAGTGGCCTTAGAAGCTAAGGCAGAAGATCTTGAAAGTCTAGCATTAACCTCAATAACTCTATATTCTTCAGATTCTGGATTTAAAGCATATTGAATATTGCACTCTCACACTATTCAAAGATGAGAAATAACCTTTGTAGCAATAGATCTTAATTTTTGATATTCTTGATTGTTTAATGTTTGCGAAGGAGCAACCACAATAGACTCTCATGTATGAATTCATAATGGGTCAAAATTTTCCATATTACAAACTGTAATAACATTTCACTTATAATCTCTTACAACTTCATATTCAATTTCTTTCCATCACTTAAGACTTTCTTCAACGAGAATTTGGGGTGAATATGCAAAAGCTTTTTTTATTAAAACATCAAATTCTTTTTCATTATAAGCAAATCCACTTCAACCTCATCCCAAAGTAAAAGCGGCTCTAATAATAACAGGAAATCATAAATCCCTTAAAGCCTTTCTAGCTTCTTTTTCATTTACACAAGCAAAAGAATTGGGATACTTGATTCAAATTTCTGATAATGATTTATTGAAAATCTCTCTATCCTCTGTTTTATCAATAACATCTACAGGAGTTCATAACACTTTAACTCAATATTTTTTTAAAATTCATTTATTATAAAGTTCACTTCAGCAATTTAAAGCAGTCTGCCCTCACCAAGCTAACATAATCGAATCTGGCTTTTCCTTTTTTATGATTTTTTCAACAAAAAATGGGGTAACTGGTAAAAAATATATTTTATCTGCTAAACCTTTTCAGGTTTGATTAGTCGCAATATTAGGATTAACAAGGACTATTTCAATTCGTTCTTCTTTCAAAGCTTTAATTGCTTGAGAGCCAGAATAATCAAATTCTCAAGCTTCTCAAATTTTTAAAGCTCATGATCAGAGTAATAATATTTTTTTAATTCAATTTTTCATTATCTTTTTATCTATGTCATCTTATTTAAAAGGAAATAAAAGAAAAGTAAAATAAATATAACTAAATAACTAGTGCTTGACAAAATAGGTATAATATATAATATGCAATACTAAATATTAATTCCTAAATATGGAGTCAGAAAATCTTAGAAATGTAAGTTCAAGTGAAGCCATAGAGAGAAAGGTGTTAGAAGATAATATTTCTGAAATAAAGGCAATTTTAAAACAACTTGAGAGAAAAAATCTTGAATGAATTTTATATATTGCAGAAATATGAAAAATATCATCTCAATTTAGAAAAAAAGAAATATTGAAGCAATTTACACAACAAAAAAATAAAATAGATAGTGAAATGGAAAATCATGGAAAATCCTTGAAAAAAGTACTATGAAAGCGAACTGAAAAATGATTAATTGCTAATGCTGTTATATCATTAGCAGCAATACCTTTATCCCTTATAATATGAACAAACCTCATTGGCAATTATGATACAAATTCAAATCTTGCAATATATATTGTATTGTTAGCATTAGCATTATGAATAAATACATTGGCATCCATAGCAACCTTGATGTTAAACAATTTTAAAAAATCAGACAATTATCATTCAGAACAATCCTTATTACAATCATTAAATTTAAAACACAATAATAATAAAAAGTTGGTAATTAGTAATATACTGTGAACATTAGATGAATATCTAACTTGCGACATAATAGAAGAAAAGAAACATTGAAGTACTTCAACATCTCTATTAAGAGAGATACTAGAATTATCAAATCTAATTAATGAGCTTAAATTAATAATTAGTGAGACACGAAATTTATTTGGTCTAACAGAAGATTAACATTAAATGCAATATTGACTATAAACCCTAAATTTAGAAAAATAAAATTTGACCTAAAAATTAATCTAAATAGAATATCTTAGATTTTCAATAAAAACAACTGGAGAGATGGCTGAGTGGTTGAAAGCGACGGTCTTGAAAACCGTTGTATCGCAAGATACCCAGGGTTCGAATCCCTGTCTCTCCGCCATAGTTTTGAAGCTATACTAATTCTGAAGTGTCATCAGATTACTATATTGCTTCTTTTTTTTGCCGAATTTACAATAATTGGGTCTACAAGTCAGAACTTCTTGATACTTTCAGTAAGTTGCTTAATTGCCTTGTCATCCCATTTTCTAGGATTATAAATTGCAGACTTAAGTTTTGTAATTTCTACATTTGTGATTTTAAGGTTACTGCTTTGGGCTTTTGAATTTTTCATTTGAAATTAGGTTATTTGATAAATTTATTATTTCTCTCCTGGGAGCGTTTGTACTAGACCCTAATACTCCGCCAAAGATGAGAATAATGGCTTATTCTAGCTTATTTGTTGGCATGGAATATTTATAAAATTCAAATTATTTATATCAATATACCATAAATAATTTACTATTTGCTGTAATTAACATAATATATATACAAAGAGTATAATATTTAATACAGTTCATATGAACAATTTAATAGCACAATTATTAGAAATCCCCGAAGAATCAAATTGAATTGAATTTAAAAGATTAAATAATTCTTGACGCATAGTTTCTAAAATAATTGAAACAATAGTCGCAATGGCTAATTCAGAGGGAGGTTTCATAATTTTATGAATAGATGATCCTGAGAAAACAAAACTGAAAGGATTAAATAGAGTATTTTGAATTGAAGAAAGCCTTGAGTGCCATGATTCAATTTGAAAAGAAATTCAAAAAATTTCACCTCCATTATCCAGCATATGGGAACCAGAAATCATTGCAATTAAAGAATTGTGAAAAAGAGTGGCAATAATAAAAATTCCAAAATCAGCTGACAGTTTTCACTCATTTAATTGACATGTTTACGTTAGGCAAGAAAAAAGCAATAAAAGACTAACTCCTCAAGAAGTAGTAAAGCTTTCTTATGCTAAATGATTTGAAAAATCTGATAAAGAGCTTGTTGAGGTGGACTTCTCATTACTGCAAACTAAATACTATGAAGAATGGAGAAACAAGAGATCTATTAATGGGAAAAATATAATGGAAATTCTTGAAAAGGTATGACTAGCAAGAAAATTGAATTGATCATTATTGCCAACAAAAGCTGCAGTTATGCTATTTGCAGAATATCCAACAAATCTAATGGATACAAAATGTGCAATAAGGATTTATAAATACACTTGAACCTTAGAAACAATATGACAGACTCCAAATCTTATTTGAGTTCCTGAAACTATTGACTGACCTTTGGTTGAATTGATAAAAAAATCTCAAGAATATGTTCTTACCCTTTTAAGAAGTGGTATTACTATTCATTCCTGATTCAAAACAAAGTATCAGATTCCAGAGCGAGCTACTAAGGAAGCAATAACAAATGCTGTAATTCATCGAGATTATCATATAAAAAGAGATATTGCAGTTAAGATATTTGAAGATAGAATTGAAATCACAAGTCCGTGATTATTTCCATATAATATTACATCTGCAAACATTTGATACATAAGAGCTGATAGCTATAGAAATGACTTACTTGTAAAACATCTTAGAGAATTTCCTTTTCCTCCAAATTTAGATGAAAATGAGTGAATTAAAGCAATGAGATCTGAAATGAATAGCTGAAATCTATATCCTCCAATTTTTTGGACATATCCACATTCAAATGATTCAGTAAAAGTAATACTGTTAAATGAAAAAAGAGCAACAGAGTGGGAAAAGATTAATAGTTATTTGAAAAAAAATAAATACATAACCAATGAAGAAGCTAGGCTAATAACATGAATCACCCAAAGAGATAAGATGTCAAAAATACTTAAAAAATGGGTAAATAAATGATTATTAATTCAAATAAAACCATGATCATGATATATGAAATGAATTAAATACAGAATACCTGATGTATCGGAAATAAATAATTTACTTGCTTTTCAGTAATCAAGTAAAAATAAATTCCTTTATATAAGCCGTGTATAATACTTTTTACTTGCTTTTATGCACAAAATATATAAAATTGAGTCGAGATAATTTCAATATAAGTCTATGACATTAGTACAAATAAAAACTTCAATTCCACTCAAGGCTCAATGATGAGATAGATATGAATGGAAAGAGGCTGATACTATTTTTGAAACTATCTTGGATTCAAAGCACCTTATCCAAATCAGAGCTTCTGCAGAAAATTGAGATCAAAACTGAACTTGAGATGATGATGACTTAAGAATAGAACTTGATTGATATAAGTTTTGAAAATATGAGGAACATGATAACAAAATATCATGGAAATGATTTTGAACTGGTTCATCATGGGATTGAGCAAGTTTAAAATGAAGATCTAAAGAAATATACTTTTTTGTGAAGCTTAAAAAGTGAAAACATACAATAAAATTCTTTGCTGATTGAACACCAAAATTAGAGAATATTAAGATTCAAAATATAGATAAAACAAATTCATTTAATACAAGTCTCTCAACACCTTTCTTTGATTCTAAGGTAGATAAAAAATGATTGCCTATTGCAAGCTTTGTATTCTTTTGAGTTAAGCCTGATAGTTTTGAGGTATCATCTGTCTGTATGAGTGCTAAACAAAAGAAAGCTACTGATTGAGACAATTTAAAGGTAATTCGTAATTGAAACATCATTCAAAATGAAATTGCTCCCACATCTAAAAAATATAAGAATTTTTACTTTTCGTGAGATTTAAATAAATGAGAATCTGATTCATTAGTATTTAATTCAGAGGATTTTGAATTTATAGAAGATTCGATTGAACTTTGGTATGATGAAGACCCAACAATATCAGTTAATATTGATTTACATGATAATATTGATTTCTGGCTGAGCAAATTATCAAAATCCTGAATAGATACTTATTTTAAGACACTCCTTTGGGGAATGGAAAAGTATTTTGAAAGAAAAAAATGGAAATATTCAGAAAAATTTCTTGCACATTCTCAATCAAACAACCCTCAGGTTAAAAAATATTGAAATAGTAATGAATTAACTCAATTAATTAAGAAAAATACTGAGTATCAAAAAATATTATCAATAATCAAAAAACAAATAGGAATTGAATGACTGGAATGACAGATTCATTTATGAGACACTGATAAGAAATTAGATGTTAATTTTGAGAATAATCCAGATTTGACTTATTCTCTACATTGAATTAAGAAGATAGAATATAAAGCTCAAGAAATATCAAAATGAGTCTATGATATTGATTTTACATTATTTGATATTTATGATTTTGATATAATGAAATATGAATTATTAGATAGACTTGATGAGATTCATGTGACATTTTGAAATAATACTGCCAATCAAGCTGAAATTAGATGACTTATTACGAATTTCGAAATTAGAATTAGTATTAAAGATAAAATTGACATAAATGAACAATAAAAAAATATTTATTGTTGGCTTTATAATTTGAGTAATATTATTTGTATTACTTTGTATATCTTTTGACTATTCCTTTACACATTGACCATGATTCAAATGAGTAACTCTATAACATTTTTTCGTTATTTGAAAAAGATTTCAATACTTATTATTTGAATAGTGTCTTGAAATATATTTTGATTAGTAGTTTTATTTATGTACTTTTATTTCTTTTAGGATACTATCCAATAAATAACTATTTTATTGGATTTTTTGTTTTATACAAGTCAAAAGAAGAAAATAAAAATTCCTGTCCCCATAAAAAAACTCTAAGGATATAATAAGGTTAAACACCTACGTGTAAAGTATGTTTATCTGAATATGCTCCATGAGCACAAAGAAAGAAGCCTAAAATAATATGTCCATATTGTAGCTATGCTATGAGTGCAGATAGTTATAGAAAGAATTTTACTAATTATAAATGTAAAAATAAAACTTGTGACCATATTTATCTTCATTCCAAGTGATATAGATATCATCAAAAACATCATCGCTAATATTAAATTCAACTATTTCTTCATTTTCTATAAATTTGTCAATAAACAATCTAATTATAGTACTTCCAATCACATATTTTTTGCTTTTGTTTGAAATTTAGCTTTTTTAACAGGATTTATTCTTAAATTAATTGTTGAAGACATATTATTTAATTAAAGTGTAAAACATTGTATATACTAATGATTTTTATTAAGAAATAAAACTTTTAGACTGTTTTTCATCACAAGAAAGAAGATTTCATCTACACAAAGTTAAAATAATATTTTCAATAAAAGTTTAACCGTCGTCCCGTTGCTCTCGCTAATAATACTACCTGATAGAACTTGATTATAGTTATTGTCTTCTTGTTTAAGATTGATATAACTAAAAAAATTGATAAAATAAAATCATATTATTAATACTAAACAAAATTAACATAAATATTATGCAATATTCAACTGATGTTGATTGAAATTTATACGATGAAAATAAACAATTTGTTGCTAAAAAATGACAATATACAATAAATCAAAATGGTGATATTAGCTTATTGCCAAATTTAAATTCTCAAGAAAACAGCAATGAACAAACAAATCAAAATATTGTTCAATCTGACAATGTGCAAACTAAAAGACCAACAATATTTACAGTATTAGGTTGGCTGTCAATAATCTGAGGAATATTTTCTATAATTCAATCTGTACTGGCAATTACAGCATTCTGGGTAAGTTATAAATATCTAACACCTGAATTAATAGAATCCATTTCATTATCATTTCAAATTTTCTTTCTTGGAATTCCAATAATACTATCAATACTATATTTTACTGAATGAATCTGATTTTTGAAATTAAAAAGTTGGCTACCTGGTTTACTTGTTGTTACACTAATATTAGCAATTATACTGCAAACAATAGTATATTTTGATAGCATATGATACTCTATTAATCCAGCCAAAGCTTTTGTAAAATATTTTATTACAGATGCAATTCCATTATATATTGGAGGAGCCATTATTTGGTATACATTTAAAAATAAAAACATATTTACAAAATAAAGCCTGAATACTTTTTTATAAAGAAGATACAAATATAATAAATAATCTTTCTGACACCTCTTATTCTACCATTAAATTAGTATCCAACAAACTTAAAGAAGCAGTCTTAACTACAACTTCATTATTAGTAACTGTAGTATTTTCAGGTAAGAGATATCATTTATCAAAATTAGAATGCATTACTAAACATCAATCTCAAACTTTCATTCACAAAAATAAAGAAGATTTTTCAAAAACACATTTACTTCAAATTATGCAATCGTTAGATATTTCAATATCATTAAATACACAATTTTCTGCAATTGAGACATTGTCTCCTGCTTTAGTTTTATGTAAAGCATTATTATTTCCAATAACACATGAACTACCTATTTCTGACATTATTCAAATAGTGCAAGTACTGCCAACAACACAGTTTCATCAAACACTTGAGCCAATGTGTAAATAAGATCAAGCTCATATATTTGCATTTTCTCATATTTTACACTTAGCCGATACAACAGCTGCATCACCTATTTGAGCTCATTTTGCTATTTTTGCAGAAACTAAAATAACAGCATCATCTGCAATAAAACATCTTTCTTTAATACTTGATTCTTCAACAATGATCACATATTTTCAAATTTTTACATTATCTCAAATCTCAGCATCATTAAATATTCTGGTATTTTCTCAAATCTGTGTATTTTTTCAAATCCTTGCATTTTCTCAAATTTCAACACTTCATTTTATTACACAATTCTCAGCTAATCTTGTATAATTGTACGCGAGTAAGTATTGATTTACAATCTTTTATAAGTAAAATTTATATATTAATCATAAATTGATTTACAATCATGACAACTATAAAAAAAATCAATTAAAAAGATATATAACCCTATTACAGAACGATATTATACAGTACGCACAAAAAACTCTGCTGCTTGAAAAAAATGAACAATAATAAGTATACGTCCAATCAAAAAAAGAAGTTAATCATTTATGTTGATACCAACATATAGCTTGGTTATTATAATTGATGTTTATGTGAAAATCCTAGTTTTAAAAAATCTAAGGATTGTATTAAGTTTATAAATAATCTTAACCTTAATAATAATAGTACATCTGTATATTTTTCCCATTACAATTACATTGAACTCACTTCTAAATTAAGGGATGCAATTAAACAGCTACTCCAAATCAATCCCCCCCTTACTCCAAGGATTACACCTCATAACCCTCCACACAGATTTAAAAATAGCTTTAATAAAAAAATACTTCTTAAAACACTCTTTACTATATTCGCTGCAGGAAGGTGTAAACTTACAATATGAAACTGATCAATAACTATGATCTTTAGAAAAAGTTAATTGATAAAAATAAATTAATTTAATGAAAATTATATTAATAATAAATAGGAATACTTTGTGTTTATTTTTCATAGACTTAAAACTTTTTGACTAATAGCCAAAAATAGTTAACTTTATCAAGTTAAACTTAGCACTAAATAAATAATAATAAAATGTCAGATCAAACAAATCAAAAACAAGACTTAAGACAAGTAAGACTAAATAAACTAAATTCTCTTAAAGAAGCTTGAATTCAAGTATACCCTTCTAATTATCAAAGAACACATAATTGCATAGAAGCAAAACAGTTAAAAAAGTGAACTGACTGAATTTCTATTGCATGAAGAATCATGCTTTTTAGAACATTTTGAAGTCTTGCCTTTGCAATAATCCAAGATCAAGAATGAAAAATGCAAGTAGCATTTCAGAAAAAAACTCTTTGAGATGAAATATTTAAACTTATTGATAAAAAGTTAGATATCTGAGATTTTATATGAGTTAAGTGAGAATATTTTACTACAAAACACTGAGAACCCTCTATTTTAGTCAAAGAATTTACTTTTCTATGAAAATCTCTGCGTCCACTTCCTGAAAAATTTCACTGACTTGTTGACGAAGAAGTTCAGTACAGACAAAGATATTTGGATTTAATTATGAATTCAGATACTATGCAAAGATTCAAGTTTAGATCAGATGTAATAAAAACAATAAGACAATATTATTGGGACAATGGTTTTTATGAAGTCGAGACTTCATCTCTTGAACACAGTGCAACTTGAGCAGCTGCAAAGCCTTATATTACTCACAATAACTGACTTGATATAGACATAGTACTTAGAATATCTATGGAATTTCCTCATAAAAAACTCATAGTATGAGGATTTGAAAAAATATTTGAAATCTGAAAAGCTTTTAGAAATGAATGAATTGATCCATCTCACTTACCAGAACACACACATTTTGAACACTATGTAGCTTATTGGTCATATAAAGAAAATATGCAGTATATGGAATGATTGATTAAATACATTGTAAAAAAATTAAATCTTCCTGAAAAAATAATGATAAAAGATAAAGACTGAAAAAAGCAAGAAGTAGATTTTTGAAAAAAATTTGAAATAATGAGTTATGTTGATTTGATAAAAAAAGACTGCTCAATTGATATACTAAAAAACGATACAGTTGAAAAACTGCAAAAAGCAATTGAGAAACAAAATATTAAAATTAAATGATCTGAAAATATGTGATACTGAACTTTAGTAGACTATCTTTATAAAAAAGTATCTAGACCAAAGCTAATAGGTCCTGTTTTTTTAATAAATTATCCTGAAGAAATTCAACCCTTTGCTCGTCCAAGTGACAATAATCCAAAAGTTGTAGAGCAAGCACAATTAGTAATAAATTGATGGGAAATTGTAAAACTTTATTCAGAACTTGTTGACCCTATTGAACAAAAAAAGAGACTTACGAAATCTTCAAAGGCTTTGGAGGAGTGAGACGAGGAAGCGTATGCATCGGATGATGAATACATTGAAGCAATGGAATACTGAATGCCGCCTATTTCTTGAATGTGACTTTGACTAGATAGACTTATCACACTTCTTTCAGGTCAAGATAATGTTAGAGATTGTGTTATAAATCCTTTAATGAAACCAAAGAAAAAAGCAGTATCTGCAAAAGAAGCAGAAGAAAAATATAGGTCTAAAAAAATTGTGGTTATAGCTGATAAAAATGCAGATGCTTGAGTTGTAGCAAATGCAATATGACAATTGTGAATTGAAATATGAGCCTTTACAGAAGATGAGCTTTTTGAAAACAAACATCTTTATGATAAAGAGTGAAGATTACACTTTGTTGATGCCCTATATCCAATGGCAAATCTATGAGGAACTCAAAAACAAATGTCTGATTTTATACTCACTTGTCATGAAAATTGAATTCAACCTTTTGATTTTTCTGACATCATGAGAAAAGCACATTCAGACAAACAAATGATTGAATGATATAAGAAATTAAATACAGCAGATATTTGATATATTGCTGTTTGAGCGCTTCTTCCAATTAAACTTGCTAATGAAATAAGTAAGTGACTGGATCTCTATGGGGCTTAAGTTTAAACTCAAACTAACATAATAATAACAAATATTTTAACTTATATTTCTAATCTTAGAAAAAATTTCAACAAAAAAAACGATCAAATTAATGATCGCCTAGATAAGTAAAATATTTCGTAATTAAAAAATTTAATTCAAAACATTTATATAATATTATTAATATAAATTAGTGCAAAAACTGCCTAAAATATTATTTTATTTCCAAGATTCCAAACACTTAAATAAAGATTTGAAATCAATACTGTTAGCATTATAAACTTCAATAATAAATTTATAATGATATGATTTAAATTAAGATTTTCTCTACATTTAATAAAATAAAACTTATATTTTTCATTTTACTTAATTAAAAAATTCCGAAGAAAGGATCCATCTCTCTTCGGAAATATGTTTAACAAAAACGGAACATGGTCATTCCCCAGAAAAGAGGGTTATTTTTTCACTAAAAACACCCTAAAACTACAAACTGCATATATCAGATAAATTAACTGACTCCTTACCATTAAGTGAAATAAATGTGACTTTTTCTAAACATCACCATGTTGAATAATCACATCTCTTCCACTATTTTTTCTAAGTGGAATAAGACGATTGCTTTTTGATTCAGCATTATCAACATTGAAAAAACCAATCACATTCTGTAATGCAGTGGACTGCTCCAATAGCTCACTTGCCGTTGCTGACATTTCCTCTGAAGCACCGGCATTTTGCTGTATTACACCATCCAATTGCTGAAGAGCCTGGTTGATTTGATCGGCACCTTGATTTTGTTCAACACTAGATGCAGAAATTTCTTGTACCAAGTCAGATGTTCTTTTGATATCTGGAACAAGTTTATTGATAATGCCTCCAGCTTTTTCTGCCACTTTAACAGAAGAAATGGAAAGATTACTTATTTCTGCAGCGGCAGTTTGCGACCGTTCTGCCAACTTTCTAACCTCTGCAGCAACCACTGCAAATCCCTTACCATGATCACCTGCTCTGGCAGCTTCTATTGCAGCATTAAGTGCCAAAAGATTGGTTTGCCTAGCAATCTCTTCAATGATAGAAATTTTATCAGCAATTTGCTTCATTGCTCTAACTGCTTCAGCAACTGCTTCTCCCCCTTCTTGCGCATCCACGGAAGCCTGTTTAGCAATAATCTCAGTTTGCTTAGCATTATCCGTATTTTGTGCAATATTAGAAGACATCTCTTCCATTGCAGAAGAAGTCTCTTCTATAGATGCAGCCTGTTCAGTTGCCCCCTCAGAAAGCTGTTGAGAATTATCCGACAACTCTACACTACCATTTTTGACATTGTCTGATGAAAGATCAACTTTTTGAACTACTCCAGCTATTCTTTTGACCATCTGATTTAAAGCAATTGCCATGTGACCAATTTCATCTTGCGATCTGACCACAACGGAAATATTTAAATTACCATTGGCCATTTCAGACAAACTATTCACCATCTCTGTTACTGAAGTAATGATAAATTTTTTAATAATAACAGAGAAGATAAAAAAGCCAATCAAAAAAAGTACTAAGGCGATTCCAAGAGATTTGATCAAAATTGCCATCTTCTTTGCTTCCAATTCAGCAAGCGGCGATGAAATAATAATAATACCCACTTGCTGATCAACTTTCCAACCCTCTTTGTCAAACCCGAACCAATCCGTTGCCCCAGGAGGACCATCATCTTCAAAACCATGGCAACCTAGACATCCTTCATCTGCTCGAATCTCACGAGCAAAAAGGTATTGACCAGATTGATAATTTGTAACTGCAATTTCAGAATTACCATTTTTCATGTCATTCATAAGATTAATTTCAAACTCATCTCCCTGAGCCGCTGGATCCCGAGGCCGCTCAAACTTTGCGACACGGACAGACATTCCAGATTTAGATGCAACTGCTTCAATAGCTTGCATCATACGAATTACTGGAATAATACTATGTAAATTCGTACGACGAGCACATTTAAGGCGTGCATAATTGGAAGCTTCTTTACGGCATTTTTTAGCAGAAAGAAAAGCCTCGGTATCAATAAGATTATTCTTCCATGCTTCCCCCATACTAATGCGAATATTTTCGCCAGCATTAAAAGCAGCACGAGCAACAAAAGATTTTTCATGCTCAAAATCCCTTACAGCATCTTGCACATGAAACAATGTTGTTACAAGCATGAATGCAAAAATTATAATCGCAAAAAACGTCTTCAGCTTAGTACCAATACTCATATTACCTATCATACTCATCACAAACTTCCCCTATATTGTATTTTTAAAAACTTAATTACACTAAAAGCAAGGCTAAATTAAATGGTGGTGCACGAGACTGATTAGTATTCATATTAAATCCATTCCCCCTCTCTCTGTTTTTCCAAAATTACTTCTGAGCAAAAACAACAGCTCTAGCAATAATTTCAAAAATTAAACGATCATCAATCTTACCCTCCAAAAAAAGATCAATCTTCTCTTTTGGCAAAGTAATAATAGATGTTTCAGTTCTTTGCATAGATTTCACAACTTCCATACCAACATGAACAGTGCTCATAATAAACTGTTGATTTTTATTAATCTCTTGAATTCTCCTTATTAATTCAACGCCATCCATAAACGGAAGATCAAAATCTGTCATAACAATGTCAAATCTCTCATCTTTATATGCCTGTAAGGCACTTTTTCCATCACGTTTTACCTCCAGCCTACGAAACTTGAGTGGTTCTAAAAACTTTTCCTGAATAACAAGCGATTGTTTGAAATCATCCTCTACATACAATAAACTCAAACAACTTGTCATATTGATTAAACCTGACTGAAAACTTCCCATCATTGTAATTCTCCTAATACTAATTAGTAGTAATCTAAATTTCTAAATAACAATAAATTTTAATACTTTATATATTTTACCAATAAATTTCAATGTTCTAATCCTTAAAAATTCATTTATTATAATTAAATCTGAAAATTTAAAGATATGTCATCTTACACATACAAATGTTGGAATATGGTTAAAAATCTTATTAATTGTAAAAATATAAATCGACTACATTCTGACATAAAATAAAAATTTAAATATATATTCATAACCATTTAAGAAAATGCAACTGATTCTTTGCACTTGCAATCTGTTCTTTTGGCTGTTTTCTAAAATATCAACTAACAGAGTCACAAATACTATTTTCCAAAGATACATGAAATTTATCAAAATAACTTTTTATCAATTCAAATTTTTCTCAATACTCTTCAGCTAATCTTTCATTATTATTCATAATGTGAAAAAATATTTCATTAAAAAAATATGCTACGATATATTTTTCTTTAATTTGCTCTAAACAATGGCAATAAAAATTTATTGCATATCCTTCTCACTTAAGTCTTAAAACTGTTTCATAAACATGATATACAACATTGTTCGGATGACGAAAACTAAAAAATTGTTCAGCCAAATTTTTTGAATCATTAAGAATATTATTATAATTCAAAAGCTGCATAAAAGAACTAGGAGACAAATTTCCAGAAACTATCCTAGCCCATTCTAATTTTTTATCATCCTCAGTTTCACTGATTGCAAATTTTATTGATTTCCCATGTTCTAACAATCATTCATGCCTATGAATATCAAAAGTATCAACAAATAACAAACGATTACTATCACTTAAAACTAAATTATCAAATTCAAAAAGATGTTTCTTAGTAGTAATCCTCCACTCACTCTTCATAAACTCACAATCAAGATCATTTTCAACTCACCAATAACTCAACTCAAACAACACATCAAAAAGCACTTTTACTAATTTATAATATTTTTCATCTTGATTATTGGGTCATTTTTTTAATCTTGGATGTAAATCTGTTAGTGCAATTTCTTTTCATCTATACTCATTAATAGGCAATCTTATCTGTTGAAATTTTTTTCTAATTCAAGGAAACATTGTTTTTATCAACGAAATATTTTCAATTTCATGACTAAAAAGCAAAATAGCATCTTCGTTATCATGCATTAAAAGAAATATCTTAATTTCTTCAAGCAATCTTGACAATTTAGTTTTAGCAATATCATATTTTCAATCCAAAATTGCTTCAAATCATTGTTGTATTTAATAGAAAATCATTTTAAAAAAAATTATTAAATAATCAAATAATTATTTAATAAATGAATTAAAATCCTAATAATCAACAAGCAAACTAATACCTCCTTCATCTTTTACAAGATTATAATACTTTTTATCACAAGTAATTAATCTTCAATCATTTATAATAGCTAAAGCATGATAACATACATCATAAAAACTAATTCTTTCATATCTAAGACATAAATCAATAGCAATTTTTTCCCCATCATTGCATAATTTTTTTTCAATAAACTCTAAATTTTTTAAATATCAAAAATATTCACTAATAATTTTTCGATTATCAAATTTTCATATTAATACGTTTCAAGCTTCATAGTACCAAATTGTCGGTTCTAATATTTCAACTTTTCACTGTAAAAAATCATTTAATATTTGCTTTGCATATTCAATACTTTCCTCTTTGTTTTCTAAAACAAATTTCATAAGTACAGAATTATCTAAAACTAATTTTTCCATAAAAATAAATTAATGAGACATCCTATCTTTTCTTACAAGTTCAACAATTTCATCTTCAGACATGTCACCATGTCTATTTCTCAATTTTTCCAATCAAGTAATAGCTTTCATAATTCTTATCTTCTTTAATTTTTCTTTAAGTGCCTCGCTAACAAATTGACTTTTATTTATTCACTCAATTCCATTTAAATCTTCAATGAGTTTAACTGGCAAAGTAAATGTTGCATGTTTTACAGCTTGTGACATCGTTAATAATAATTAATTATATTAATGTATCTATTATATTCATTTTTTATATTAATACAATATTAATATTTATCTAAAAAAAATCAGTACATATTTAAAATTTATTACAATTTCTTAAGTTTCCATTTTACTTTCCTCAAAAAAATCCTAAATTATTCACAAGTAAGAAATGTATTTACAATTTAATATTAAAATATGATAAAACACGTAGCCCTAGCCCAAAACTTCCCCGAAGAGTACAAACTTCTTATATGAGAAATGGACAGACAAAGAGATTGACTTGAGCTTATACCTTCTGAAAACTATGCATCACAAGCAGTCATAGAAGCTGCAGGAACACATTTTACAAATAAATATTCTGAATGATATCCACATAGAAGATATTATTGAGGTCAGCAATACACTGATCAAATTGAAGAACGAGCAATAGAAATGGCTAAAAAAATATTTAGAGCAGATCACGCAAATGTACAACCACTCACTTGAGCTGTAATGAACATTGCTTCATATTTTGCCTTACTTGAGCCATGAGACACAATACTTTGAATGGATCTTTCTCACTGATGACATCTTACACATGGTCATCCTGTAACTCACATGTTTAAAATCTTTAATTTTGTTAGATATAAAACTGATCAACAAAATTGATGAATCATAGATTATGAAAACTTAAGAGAAATGGCTATTAAACATAAGCCAAAATTAATATTAGCTTGATTTTCTGCTTATTCTAAAAATCTTGATTGGAAAAAATTTAAAGAAATAGCTGATGAGGTTTGAGCATACACAATGGCTGATGTAGCTCATATATGAGGTCTTATTGCATGAGATGCAATTGATAATCCACTTGATTTTTGATTTGATGTGATGACAACAACTACTCATAAATCTCTAAGATGACCAAGATGATGACTTATACTTTGCAAAGAACAACATGCAAAAGCTATAGATAAAGCAGTATTTCCTGGTCTTCAATGATGACCTATAATGAATAGTATTTACGCAAAATTAATATGCTTCAAAGAAGCAGGTACTCCGGAATTTAAGCAATACAGCAAACAAATTGTAAAAAATGCAAAAGCTCTTTGTGATAAATTTATTCAGCTTTGATATCATCCAATCAACTGATGAACAGAAAACCACTTAATAATGCTTGATGTTACAAAAAATTGAATCACATGACAAATAGCTGAAGATAGCCTAGATGAAGCATGAATTACACTAAATAAAAATATGATTCCTGATGATCCAAGAAAACCAATGGATCCATCATGAATAAGATTTTGAACCCCAGCCATTACAACAAGGGACATGAAAGAAAAAGAAATGGTACAAATAGCAATTTGGATGGATAGAATACTTAAAGATCCAAATAACAATGCTCTCAAAGAAGAAATAAAATGAGAAGTTAAAAAACTTTGAGAGAGTTTTCCTGTTCCTGGCTTATAAACAAATATTTAACATAAATTTAACACTAACAATATATAATAAAGATCTTATAAACTAACAATACCAACATGATTTCACTAAACAGAATCCAAGTAATCGGACACCTTACAGACGAAGCCAACGTAAGAGAGCTTCAAAATTGAGTATCAGTAGCAGATGTAAACCTGCTAGTAAAAACAATTATCAAAAATTCTTCTTGAGAAGATCAAGAAATTTCTTCCTATCACAATATCACATTTTGGAGATGACTAGCAGATGTTGTTAAAAACTATACCAAAAAATGATCACAGATTTTTGTTTCATGAAGACTAGAGACAGACTCTTGGGAAGATCAAGAATGAAAAAAAAGATATAAAACAAAAATAGTAGCAGAAGATGTAATTTTACTTTCAAGAAAAGATGAGCAAGATGCGCCATCATGATGATGAAAAGCATTTTCATGAATCAATAAAACTGAAGTAATAGGTAATATTACTTGAGATTTAGAACTTAGAACAACACCAAATTGAACTTCAGTTACTTCATTTTGACTAGCTACAAATAGACAATGGAAAACTTCAGCCTGAGAAACACAAGAAAAAGCTCAATTTCATAATATAGTAGCATGGGAAAAAATAGCTGAAAGCATAACAAGTCATGCCAAAAAATGATCTAAACTTTATATATGCTGAAGAGCACAAAACAGAAGCTGGGAAACTCCAGAATGAGAAAAAAAATATACAACAGAAATAATAGCAGAATCAGTACGAGTGCTATGATATGTGAATAACAACATTCCAGATTCTTGATTTAAAAAACAAGAATCTGTAGTTAAAAAAGAAGAAACAAGTGAAGCAAAAACTGAAACGAAACAAATAGATCAAAAATCAACAAAAACTCCAGAAATCACTGAAGAAGATTTTTCAAGTGACATTAAACCTGAAGATTTGCCGTTTTAATTAAAAAAATAACAAATAAATTCGATAATATGTAGAGACAAATAATTACTTGTCTCTACAATGATCTTTCAGTAATCTCTAAAATTTCCTGATATCCTCTTATAAAATTAAGTAGTTCAAATACATAAGAATAAGAACTTTCGGTATAATAACTATCATTATACTGAAATGCTTCATCTAAAGAAGCTATCTGCAAATCTCTAAGCCCTTTATGATGTCTTGGATAAAAGACTTTAATAATCTGCATAGGATCTTTCAATTTTATTGCTTCTTTTTTTAGAACAATGTTTCTCATTATACACACAACAGATCTCTCAGTTTTTCCCAAACTATTTGCGATACCTTTTGCTGAAACAATCTCTGATCTAAAGACAAGTTTTTCATTATCAGTTAGTAAATTTAACTCCATTAAAAACTCAATTTCTTTTCAAGGCTCACAATCCATTGTTAACATTTTTGAAAAATTATATGGCTCTAGCAAAGATTTTGCTTTCGGTTTTAAGACTAAAAGATCATCTAAGGTTTTTTCCAATGCAAGCTTGCAATTAATTAATTTTACACTATTGCTTCTCACTCTTTTATTAATTAAATTCATTAATTCAAAACATTCAGAAAACAATTTTTTAACATTATTTTTTCCATGACTCTGACTATTTAATGGCAAAGTATTCCACATTATTTTTACTCTTAAAATTCTAGCTCTCAAATTATCAATAATTCAAAGTATTCTGATTTTTTCTTCAAATCATTTTGTTTGCTCATTTAAATTAAAACGAATTAATTCTAATGCATCTAATACTATAATTTTTTTTTGTTCTGCTAATTTCATTATTTACAACTATTATCATTAAAAGAAAACTTCTCTTGCTCCATCAAATACTTAAGCTCTTTAACAAATTTCCATAACACAACTCTTCTATGAGCCCTATTATTTTCAAATTGTTTATCACTAATTAATAACAATTCTTCAAAAGAATCAATATTGAATTTTCTCAAACCAGTAAAATACTTAAAATAAAAAACCTTCAAAATTTTCATTGGATCTGAAGATTCAATAGCTTCAACCTTACCATGTATTCTATGCCTAGTTTTATTAATTGATGATAGATTTCTTTTCAAAATCTTAGATGCAAAACCGGTATCCTGACCTATTGTTCTATAAACCTCTTTTTCATAATCAGTTAATAACGTGGTATTCAATAAAAACTTTCTAATATCTCACGGCTTCTTGATAAATTTTAGAATTTTAAAAAAATTATCAGCATCTTTTTCAAAAACCTCTATAGGTCTTTCTTGTAAAACAGCAAGTAAAAGATCCCCTAATCTTGCTCTAGATCTATTAAATTTCTGAATATCTATAACTCATGCTAAATCAATAGTATCCATTAGATCAAAACATTCATTAAATGCTCGTTGTATCTCTAGCTTACATCAATCTTGTTTGTCTTTATGAAGATTATACCAACAATATCTCATTTTTGACATTTTTTTCCTAAGATTATCAACAATTATATTAATTTCTTTAAATTGCGCACTATCAACTGACTGCTTACATAAATTGATTCTTATTGCATCAAGAGCATCTTTAACAATAATTTTTCTATTTTTTAATATATCCATATTTTGAACTGTATTTTAATCTTACCAGTAAAAGCCACTTACCTCCTTTTAATTTCTAAATTTTTTCAAAAGGAATTTATTATATAACTTTTTTATATTTTGTCTAGTTTTTGTGGCAATATCCTTGTTTTCCAAGCCAATTCATGCTATAATAACTAGAAGAGATAACAAAAAACTATGCCCGAAAAAGAAGATTTAATAAAAAGTTTCAAAAAAAACTTAAAAAACAAAAAATTTGATAAAGCTTGAGAGCTAGATTTTTGGCTAAATCTCATACCTTCTTTAGATGTAAAAGCTCTTAAGGCAATGAATCAAAATCTTATCGATGAGCAAATAAGTAAATTAAAATTAGGTGGTTAACAGCCAATGAATAAAAAAATAAATATAAATGTCTAATAAAACATCACTGGCCCAATCGAATGAAACTCCTGAATCTATAGAACAAATTCCTTCTGCTGAATTTGCAAATGAAACAAAACAAGCAGTCGAAAAGCAATGAGGGCTTGATCAATCAATTGATAAAAAAATAAAAGAATGGGACAAACATTTATGGTGAATTCCAAGTAAAATAGTTAAATGGGTCTGATGAGTTCCCTCTTGGGCAAAGTGGATTTTTTCATGAGGGTCGATTGGATGAATGATTAGTAATTGGATTTGAGAAAATGTTCCGCTTTTGTGATTTTTGAAAAAAGAGTTTGGGGATGCGTGAGAGGAAACTGTAAATACTTTAAATAAAGGTATGAATATACTTAAAGCTGGAGGAAAGATAATAAAAAAAACAGGTGAGGTTGTAGATGATATTAAGAAAAAATGACAAGAAACATTAAAAACATTTTGAACTTGGGAAGAAACTATAAGGGGCAATTTAAAAGTAATTTTTCCACCAAGTATTGCGGATATGATTATAGTATGATGAAAAGTAACTGCTGCACTTGCACCTCACATTTTATTAAAACGTCTTGGCTTTTGATGAAATATCTCACTTGCATCAGGAATTATATGAGCTGCTAGTGTTTTATATGATCATTTTACTGAAAATCAAGATGAACAATTACCAAGCTCAAAAGAATGAATCAAACAAAAAATAATCGCTATACTTACAAGCAAGTGATATGCAACAGAATGAAATATAGATTATGAACTAATAGCAGATGCTATCACAAATCCAACTAAAGCAAAAGAGCTCATATTTTGAGTAAAAAAACCAAGCCAAGAGAGAATAAAAGTAAAATCAGATCTTGACCAAGCAAGACAAATAAATGAAAAAGAAAAAAATTCAAATGTCTTTAATAAAGATATTTGGAAATGAGAAGTTACAAGGTTTGAAAAATATCGTAACATATTATCTCAAGCCAAAGAGGCATCTTCTAGCATGATCATGTGAACAATAAACATAATAGCTGACGACATTTTGCAAATTACTGACCAAAAAGAAAAAAATAAACTTATTGATGGATGGAAAGAAATGGCATGAAAAAGAGGTGCAACCTTTTTGGACAATATTATTTGATCAATGGACGATTTTAAATGATTAGTCGCATCACTATCTGATTGAACAAAACAATACAGTGCAGAAAAAACCAATCTATTAACACTACACACTAAATTAATTAACGATATTGACCTAAACTCCGAATTAGCTGATACAGAAATAAATGATAATAGCCAAGATTCAGTCTCATTTATTAAAGTAACAGATTGAATGTATAAACTTTACACAAATTTTGGGGACTTTATTTTCAATCAAATGAGTGACTGAAATTTTATTACAGTTTGATTTGCAGCTGCTTGATCCATATTATGAACACTTAGAGCCAGCAGAGCTTGATTTCAATGATTTATTACATGAGCTCCGAAGACATTTATTAGAATGCCTTTAGCTATGACTACATTTTGAACGTCAGAAGCATTTATAAAATGAATGGATTTACTAATTAAACCTGTTAAATATATCGCTTGAGAATCAGTAAGAAAAAAAACTCATGCTCCACGTAAAGCAATATGGAAATTAGAAGAAAAAATTGTAGATTACAAAAGAAAAATAACACAATCACTTAAAAATATTCCTAAAGATACTATTTGAAGATTGCCGTGAGTTAGTAGAGTTTTTGAATGAAGTCAAAACTTCAAATATTCTCCAACTCAGGTAAAATTTTATTTTGAATGATATATCAAATGACATATATCATTTGAAAAACTTCCAGCCGAGCTTCAGACTTCCGAACTTCTCAATGTAAGGAAGGCAATAGTCAAAAATCTTAATTTATGAGAAAAAGCTAAGGCACCAATACTTGAAGAATGAAAGATTTCGAGATTTATAATTCACAATGCATCAAATAAATATTTATCATTTTTATTTAATAAAGATGTATTTGATGTATGGCACAGTGATCCAAGCACCTTCATTGAAGCTTTGAAAAAAAATCCACAAATAGTTGAATACTTCGGAAGTTATTCAGATAATAAATATATTCCTAATGAATCAGTTCAACAATATTTTAAGAAAAATCCTAAACTTTTAAAGAAACTTACCTCGTCTGGCGAATCCTTAGAATTATTAAAACACTTAGAAAATCAATTTCCTGAAATAGCGGAACAGATAAATGAATGAAAAAATAAAGGAAAAAAATGATCACAAAATGCAAATGAAAAAAATAAGTCACTTGAGCAAACTACAAAAAACAAAGAATTAAGAGAATTAAGAGAACGAATTAAAGCACTAGAAGCACTAGTTAATCAAAATCAAGCAACCTGACAAAACAATCAAGCAAATGTAGAAGAATTAAATAAAAAACTTAATGCTACAAAATCTGCAACAAGCTGAACAATTGAATCTCTAAGAGAAGATTTTAAATCAGTTCAAAGAAGATTAAGTACTTGAGAATTAAGTATAACAGAAGCTAATAATTTAATTAAGCTACAAGAATCAAATCTTAACAAAGTTAATAATGAATTAAAAACACTTGAAACTCAACTCAAAACCCAAGTAGGAAATACTGGAGTAGAAAGAATGCAAGTCACTGAAGAAATTCGAACTCTAGAAACTCAAATAGAGAGAATAAGATCTTATATGCAAAATAGTATAACAGAGAACAGTACAAGGATAGATGAAATGAAAACTAATCAACAATTAAATCTTGAGAAAATTCAAAAAGCAAACTTGAAAATCAAGCAAGCCGCTGAAGCAATGCAAAACAAGTGACTAGAAACCAAACAAATATCAACACAACTGGCAGAGAGCAATAAACAACTTACCAGATTAAGCGCTGAACTAGAAACGTTTCAATCAGAAATATGAACTCAAAAAACTCAAAGCTTAAAAACAATTGAAGCATTAACAGCTGAGATTGAAGCCCTTAAAACTCAAACAATAAAACAAATCACTGAAATAAAAAGCTGACTTGAATCAGCTTGAAATACTACAGTTAAAGATTTTTGAATTGAAAAATTAAAAAGAGAGGTTTTAAGATTGGGCTCAGAACTTGAAACAATAAATACAGAAACTACTACAAGACCATGACCACGTAGGATGGCGACTATTGGAAATAATGCTATAAACCTAAGCACTGCTCCTAGGGTTGAATTTGTTTCAAGGACAAATCCATCAACCATTCCACAAACAATTGCTCAAACTTGAGCAATTGAACAAATTAATCAGACTAAAACTCAAACTTGAGTGTTAGAATTTCCCGAAAGAATAGTGCAAGACACAACAAATACCCAATTAGATGCTGAACCAGTAGCAAAAGGAGCTTGAGAACCATTGGCTAGCTCTGCCGAAACAACAAACAAGCAAGCAACAAGTCCTGAATATAAAAAATATAAAATAGAGCAACTAGGGAAATGAAAAAAAACTCTTACATTTGAGCAGTTTAAAGAATTTAATAAATTAAAAACAATTGAAAGACCTTCAATTGAAGAATTTGCAAAATCAAATAAATGATATCTAGACTACTCTAAATTTATTGAATCAAGATGAAAATCTCCAATGACACTTGAAACATTTAACAAAATTTCAAAAGCACAAGCTGGCTTAATGAAAGCCTTGTGACCTCTTGCAGCTTACATGATTACTCACCATATTGCTACAGCAGAAAATCCTGAAGAAGCCATTGTTGAAGAACTTACAATATTTGGTGCATTCATATTTAATGCAAAATGAGCTGCAATGATATCACCAAAACACCCCCTTGTTTGACCACTATTCACACTTATATCTGCAGCCGCAATAACCTGACTTGAAGCCTATTTTTGAAAAAGGCAATTAGAAATCATTAGTAAATTTTCAAGTAAATTTCTATATGACAATATTTGAAAAGTTGAAACTCAAGCTGCATGAAATGTAGCCAGGGATATTCTAGGCGTAACATTTGGATTTAGTGCATTAGAAGTTTTTAACAAGACTGCAAATGCAAATTTTGATGAAAGAGAGTATCTTTCTAGACAATATACATGAATATGAATGCCTAATTGGGATTGGTTAAAAAATTTAAGATGAGAATGAACCAAACTAATTAGAAGAAAAGCTCATGACCTGCAAGACTGGAACGAAGTAGTAAAAAATGAAAAAATGAAAACAATTAATTGAATAAAAAACTTAGAATCAAATCTATCTTACATATCAACACTAAAAACATCATGAAATACTATTGTAAATAGAAATAATTGAAGGATGACACCACAAGGTGATTTATGAAAAGAAATTGAAAAAATTAGTTGAAAAGAAATTGAAAAAATGAAAATCTCAGAATTAAAATCAAGCATTGAAAAATTAATTTGAACAAAAAGACTTTTCCTAAAATATGTATGAGATAAGTTTATTGAAAACAAACCAAACAATCACTGGATTCAAAATGAAAGCTATAAATATTTTGCCAACAAACAATTGCTAAAAACTTTTCTTATACAAAAAAATAGACCAGAAGCAGAAAAATTAAATTCAAAACTTGAGAAGGATGAAGCTTTCTATCATGGAATCTGAGTACTAGCTCTTATAAAATCTGAAGCCAATAAGCTTGTGAATCTTGATCGACAGTTCTCAAGTAATCCAAATAATTAAGACAAAAAATGCCCTCCCCAACACAATTTGCCGACTTATTAGCCAAATCAAATATTTCTTTAGAAAAAAAGAAAGAATTATTAGAAAATTTAAAATACTACAGCGAAAGTGAAATCGAATTTCTTTATAACACTCTGAGTGAGAATGTTCAAAAACAACAAAAAATATTGGCAAATTATAGAATCAAAAGTCAGATGATTGATCTTCAATATGAAATTAAAATAAAGAAAGAGATAAAAAGACTTAAGGATCTAGATAAAGAAGGTAGGCTTCCCAAGGACATTGAAATAAGTAAAAAGAAAAAGAGAGATGAAATTCATTGAACTATTAAAAGTTGTGTTAAAGCTTGAATTAAATAAATATAAATTTAAAAGAATAATCCTGCATTTGAAAATTTATCTAAAAATTTTATGTAACTAGATTTCTCCACTCCCTCATTCTTCGGTCGGTCGAAATGACGCTTATTTTGCTTGATAATTCATTTGTATAAATTTACTTTTCCGATAAAACAAATAGCACCTGTAATACTTTAACCTATCTTAAAAAATTTAAATATATTTTAACTTATAAATTTTAAACTTTAAATTACCCAAATATACTATAAAATAAACGTAATTCTAAAAAATATACCACCACACTCTCACATGAAGCACTCAATAAAAATCTCACTAAACGATGACTGAAGAAAACTATGAAAAATTATAAAACATAATTTCTCTACTCTTCCTCTTACAAATATTCACAAGCTATTTCGTAAATGAGAAATTAAAATAAATTGAAAAAAGGCAAAATCAGAAGATATGGTTCATGTTTGAGATGAAGTTTTAATTTTCACAAAAGATGAAATTTCTAAAAATATTAAAATAAAAAATAAAATATCAGAAAAATATTTTTCAAACAATTTTAAAGTAATTTATGAAGATGAAGATATTTTAGCTGCAAACAAGCCTGCATGACCTGCCGTACATCCAGGCACAAAACACTATCAATGACAAACAATGATAGATTTAGCTGAACATTATATTGAAAAAAAATACTGAAACTCATTTATTAAATTACTTCACAGGATAGATGCCGATACTTCTTGAATACTTCTTTTTGCAAAAAATTGAAAAACACTCAGAGATATGAACGAGCTCATCAAAAATAAAAATATGCAAAAACATTATTATGCCCTAGTTTTCTGAAAATTCTGATATAAGAAATGAACTATAAAAACATTTCTAGAAAAAGTAGAATGATCAAAGTTTAACATAATGAAAGTATCAAATAAATGACTCACATCCGTAACACATTACAAAGTAATAAGTGAATTTAAAATTGATAAAAGCTTCCTTAGCCTATTAGATATAAACCTTGAAACTTGAAGAATGCATCAAATAAGAGTGCATGTAAAAGCTAAGTGACATCCACTTGTGCAAGATAAAGTGTATTGAGATTTTGAAAAAAATAGAGATTTTGAAAAACAATTTTGACTTAAAAGACAATTTTTACATTCTTACATGGTTTCATTTATTCATCCAAATACATGAAAAAAAATTGAAATTAAAGCAGAGCTAAGCAATGACTTAAAACATTGCTTAGAAAAATTGTAACTATTCAGATCTAATTGGCTTACTTATAACATATTCATCATTTTAATCACTTCCACCTGGATTGCCACGTCGCTGCGCTCCTCGCAAAGACGGATACGTGAATATATACGAAAAATTTAACTAACTTGAAAACTTCTTAAATCAAACAAAGGCTTGATATCATAAAAAAAGCGAGATAAATCTAAACAATGTTTCACCTAAATGTGGAACAACATTCTCAAAGTTATGAAAAGGATTTATAAAACTTAAATAATAATGCCAAAAATTTGCTCAAAAATCATAAACTCACTTATTTGCAAATAAGTTAGTTTGTTGCTCATATGACATGAAAAATATTATTCAAAAAATAAATAGCCAAAACACTGCTAAAAATCAATTTAATCAAAAATAATTTGTATACTTGCTAAAAAATAAAATGATTTTTTCAACTGGGTTTTCAGGAAAATTTAATACCTTATAATACATCTCAAGTTCTTTAACACCAAAATTCAATGATTGCATTTGATTTCACTGGCGTTTAAATACAGCTTTAAGTTGTCTGTATGATTCTTGCAGCTTACTAAATTCTGCTTCTTTATTATTATCCTTAAAAACATTGATAATATCTGGCAAACCAACATTGTTAAAACTTACTTCGGTTATATTTGAACTATCAATAACTACCTCACTATTTTTTAAATTTATCTTTGTAAATACTCAATCTCATAAATCAGATTTATCTATTACAACTCTTGAATCTGGTTCTGGACTTAAGTTAAACAACTTAAACATTCAATTATTTGTAAGATTTTCAATCTTAATATGTTTTAATTTATTAATATCTCCAATACTTAATACAGATGCAGATTGAATTTTCAAATTTTCAATATTAATTTTATTTGTATTATTGTTTTTAAAAGTAACATTATCAAAATGCACTCACCTCTCTCATCAAATGCTAAACTCATTATAAACTCAACCAAAAAACTCTAAACCTGATTCGAACTTTCAACCTCTTACATAAAGCTTATTAAATATTCATCAATAAACAGATACTATATCTTTATAATTTCATCATGTAATCCTTAATATATTAAAATTAAGAGGATTTTCGAAATAATCATATTTTCAACCATTGATGTACAATCACTTTTCAAATGCTCATCATGTGATCGTAGATATTTCTTTGAAAACACCTCAAGAGATAACAATTGATTCTTTAAAATTTGCTCATTCAATTGAAAAACCTTTTTTAAAAATTAACTCTTGGCCTCACTCAAAGATAAAATTCTCTTTAAAAATTCAAGACTTAATAATAAATTTATCTTCAAAAATTGCATTCTTTATAAGCACCTTTCAAATTTCCTCTCAATCTATTACAACATCATTAAAAACATAATATTTATCAATTTCCTTTCAAGAAATTAAAAGTGTCACAAAATCCTTTCAGGAAATTGCAATCCATCAATCATTAAACTGTTGCTCGGAAAGATATTGTTGTTGCACTTAAAAAAGTTAATTAATCTTTAAATTATAACATTTTTTAAGCTAAAAAACAACTTTAATAAGCTACTGATTGATAAAGCTGCTTGACACATACATCGCTTTTGTGTGATTTATAATCTTCATATTGACATAAGATTATCTTTTTGTAGTATAGGATACTATTTTTTAACAATTATAATTATGGAAAGTGTAATTATTTTAAGCATACGAGAAAAACAAAGGGAACTAGACAGTCTACAAAAAAGAATACATAATAATAATCAACATGAAATTATACAATTTAACGAAATCGAATCAACAATAAGAAAAATTGCTGGTGAAATAAGTAAAACTCTTACTATTAGAATAATTAAAGAAGAATGAGATGTAATGGATTGATCACCTACATTTACAGATGTTAATGTTTATTTAGATAACACTCAAATTGCATGATTTGGTACTTATTTTTCTAGTTGTGATGGACAATCGCCAAATAAACTAGAAATAACTGAAAATGAAATTAGAAATAAGATAATTCAATGACTTAAGAGATTTGAACAAAATATTCAAAAAGAGATTGATACATTTGAACAAAAAGCAGATAATTTAATTTAAGAATTAAAAAATTTAAAACATGATAATGAACCCTAAGATAGTTAATTAGAAACTCATATTTAATTACAAAAAAAATATTGGTCATTAAATGAACAACAAATTATTTTAGTATTAAACTTAATTAAACAATGATTCTCTCTAGATAAGCTATTGCCAACAGAGTATTGATATATTGACTGAGATAATTTAAAAAACAGCTTTCCATCACTATTTGCTGATCCTCAAGCTGTTCAACAAATATTAATGTACTCTTGAGCTCTAGCTGATTTTCGACATGTGGAAAACTATTTAGGTAAATGAGCATTTTATAATTTTGCAATTAAATTGTATGATTTATGATTTTTAAATTTGTTTCCTATTTTTAATAGCAATAATGAACTTGTTAATATTAAATTTGAAAAAACCAATCAATGTATAATATTCAATGCTTATAATTTATATTTAATAAATAAAACATCTGTTCGTAATCAATATATAGATCATTTTTATAATTTAACAAATTAAACTATTAATGTATAAATATGGATAATTAGCTATATTTCTTTTAAGAAAAGATATTAATTCTTATCAGGTATTACTACAACTGTTTTATCCTGTATACTATAAAATTTATGCTGGTAGATTAGGGAAGAGTTCAAGTTTGAGGATACGGGGATAAAATTTGCTTTGCAGATTTTATTGGTGCACCCAGCAGGATTTGAACCTACGACCTATTGGTTCGAAGCCAATTGCTCTACCAACTGAGCTATGGGTGCAATGGTATAATTTTTCTAGGGGAAATAGAAGTTGCTATGTCACTGATAATCGGCTGATCATCTCTTAAATATCATACAACACTCATTACTATTTTGACAAGACTTTGAGGCTTATTTTCATTAATATCTTCTGGATAATCTTCATTAGATACTATATCAAATTTTAATTCAAGAACAGAATTTGACGAAAGAAAATCTCAAACTTTTGAAAAAGAAATATTATCAATATTTATATATTTAAATGCATCAGAAACAAGAGTAGAAAGCTCTGCATTTATTGCTGATCATCAAGACATAGAATATTTTTTAACATCTCAATTTGCTCCCATACTACCAAATGATCCCATACTTAAAAAATAAAAATCATCTCATATTACTTTTATTCAAAGTGGGTTATTTATCCTAGCAAGTTTTGACTTGGAGATTCCTTGAAAATTTACTCATCTCGGTGCTTTTAAACTAGACTTCACGGGAGGAGCTGACTGATCTCAGGTCTCAAGCGCTATCTCTGTAGCATTTCACACGATTGTATCAATTAAATTTATATTATTTTTTAAACATTTTTTAACTCAATCTGCTGGATCATTGCAATCTTCTGAAGGTCCAAGTCATTCATGTGGATAAACATATAACCTTCGTATTAGATTATTTCAAGAATCACTCACAAGTAATTCACCTTTATTGTACACCTCAATACCTGTTGGATGATTAAATTGAGCACTAGTAGATAATGAAAAATCTCATGAAAATCAAGATACTCAAATCAAATCTTCATCAGCAAGTAATTCTCAAGAATTTTGATCACCATCAAAATTTATCTCCTTTTCAGCTCAAAAAATTCAAGGTCACGTTAATGCCGTACTTCTTTTTCATATTCAAGCTACTGTATATGGCTTCTTACCCTCTCTTGTTGAAGCTGGTCAGAAAGAAATTATTCGATTATTGTTTGTATCACTTAAATATAAAAGTCAATTTTCACTACTATAATCAATATCAGTAGGACTATTTAATTCAAAAGCCTTGTGGAAAGTGTCATCTTTACTTATTCAGGGTTTTCATGATCAAATATATGTTATTAATTCTTTTTTATCATAAACATCAAACATTCTAACTGCATGATTTCATGAATCTACAATATATAAAATATTTCAAGTCATTGTAAGTCACATTGGTCTATTTAGAGAGTTTTGTCATGTTATTCAATCTGAAAATCATGCCTTTCAAGTTCTTCAAATATAATTAACTAACTTTTTATTATTATCTATAACATTGCTGCTATTAAAATCTATATCATTCAATGGCACATAGTAAATCACATGATTATAAGTATCACTGATAAGTAAAAAATTATTTGTGGTTAAATGTAATCAAGTTGGTGTATTTAATGGATTATCCTCACCTTTCCCTCAAATCAAAACTCACTCAGTTCAATCTTGTAATATAAAATTTATGCTAGAACTTCAGGGGTCTGAATATATTAAAGCAGACTCACTAGCAGACTTCTTATAAAATTCAAGATCAGCAAAAAGATTAATATCAGTTATTCAAACAAAATGATTATTTTCTCAGGGATAAAGTGGAAGCTCTCTGTTAATTAACTCTCTTGAAAATGGCTTTACTATAGTAAATAATGAAGTATTCAATTTATCACCTGAATTTTTTATTAACAGTCCGTCTAAGGTACTACTTCACTTTATTTTAATTTTTGATGATAATACTTCCAGATCATCTGCATGATAAATATAATTTGAAACTACAGATAAAAGTGATGAAACTTCACTTCATAAATCCACATAAATTTTTCATTTATTTCACTGCTCAACTAATCATCATACAATATTTAAAACATAAGCTGTCATAAATACTAATATTGATATTGAAGTTATTACCTCAACAAGTGTAAATGCCGAACTATTATTCTTAGTTAATTTTTTCATTCTCCTATTGAATAATGTGAGATATAAACAATATTTGTTCTATGTGTAAAAAAGTTCAAATCTAATATATAGTTATATTGACTAATTTAAAATCTAACGCAAACCTCTCTATTACTCATTTATTTTCCCAATAAATTACAGAATATATTTTTACAATATTAGTTTCTCAATCCTCCTTTTTTATTACTAATTTTCTATAATAATCTCGTGGAGTTTTATCATTTGCACCATACTGATTTTTTAATATTGTAATTTTTTCATAAATACAATCGTCCCAATCATCTCAACTTTCTCATCAGCAAATTTCATTAATTGAATTAACTTCTTGACGATATTGAGATTTCTCTAAAACAAAAAATCAATGATTTTCTAATCAAATTTTCATAGTAGCTGACTGCACACCTGTAAGATCTGCTCAAGTTCAATAAATTTCTCTTAAAAATTCATTCCATCAATATTCCTTGTTCCAACTACTAGCTATATAACTATCACGCTTATTTCTCATAAATTCCAATCATTCTTGAGCAAGATAAAGAGCTGTAACCCTATCTTCAGTAGAAAGCATTGAGGCTTTTACTTGACTACTTATGTTGTATATTGAAACTATAGTAACAACCAACATAGACATTGCTAACATAACCTCAAGGAGTGTAAACGCTGATTTTTTTATTAATTTTTGCATAAAAATTTTAAAGAAAATATCTGTTTTTCCGCAATATTAAAAGCTATTTAGACTATTTTCATTTTGACAATAACTAAAAATATTCTATAAAAATCTAAATTAGACTTGATAAAATATAATTAAAAAATACAATACTCTGGCTAAATTAAGTAGTAATTAAGTATTTTTATGCAGAAATATGAGTTAATGATTTTAATTTGATCAAACGATCATAATGATAAATCAGCAAAAGAAGCAGTAAAGGCTGTACAATCAGAACTAGAAGCCAAGTGATGAGAAATAACCTTCGATGAATTTTGGTGAAAAAGAAAAATAGCATATGAGATAAAACGTAACACCGAATGATATTACAATGTTTTTAACTTCAATTTTGAGAAAAAAAATATTGATAACTTTGAAGCATATCTAAATTTAAACAAGGATATTATAAGATTTTTAATTATAAAAATCGATGACGATTATAAACCATTTACAAAATTAGAATTAGAAGAAAATGAAAAATTAAGATATAAAGAAAAACAAGAAAAAAAATGAAAGAAACGAAAGCCAAGCACTCGTCCTGAAATACAAAAAACTTCCAGGGAAGTAGTAAACGAAATTAAAAAAGCTCCACAAGAAAAATTAACAGTAAATGAAATTAAAGATTTAGACAGCAAATTAGACGAAATAGTTAAAGATATTTAAATTAAATATATATGAAATACGTAAATAATTCCAAAAAATGTTACTTTAAAACAAATTGAATACTAGATATTGACTATAAGAATATTCCAATTCTGCTTAATTTTATAGATTATTTCTGAAAAATAAAAAAATCATACTACAATTGAACTTCTAGAAAGATGCAAGCAAGACTAGCCCAATCTGTAAAAAGAGCTAGGCACATGGGACTTATAGCTTTTGTTAGATAATAGAAAATTTTAAATTTTGACGCTCTTTAACACCATCTTATGTTAAAAAATAAGTTGCGTTGTTAGTTTTTGAATTTTTCTAATTTTTAAAATAAATAAATTACACATATAGAAATTTATTTTATGGTTTTATATCACAATACAATAAAAAGTACTTTTTTAAAGAATAATAAATTGAGTAAATCTTATTTTGATTTAGAATCTAAAAAAATTGACTATAAATATAATATTATGAAATTACATAAAACTAAAAAAGCCTTCACACTAATCGAGTTAATGATAGTAGTTGTTATCTTGTGAATACTTATGTCCACTGTACTTCCAAAACTTACATGAGCACAAGCTAGAGCAAGAGATACTGCTAGAATTGCAGATTTAAGTAATATTTCTGCTGCACTTTGAGTATATTATGATGACAATGGTCAATTTCCTTCATGATGAGATTGTTTATCTGCTACATGATGAACAGCTTCAGGGATAAGTATTTATATGCAAAACTCAGTTGTACCTCAAGACCCTCAAACAACTGCAAATCAACATCTATGTTCTATAGATACATGAAGATATTATTACCACAGTCTCACAAAAGACTGATTAGCTCACAATGCATTTGTACTTTGTGCTGACATGGAAACTTATCAAAAAGCTAATACCGATGCGTCTGATTTAGTATGAGCAACTGCATGAGATGCTCCTGATGTAGCTGACAGTGGTACTCCAGCCTGAGGTGATTGATATGAAGACGCACAAGATGATGTAGAAAAAATTTGAGACTGACCAGCAAGGCTGGTGGTGGATGATGCTGATGCATCACATACTGTTTATTGTATACTAAGACCATAAAAATATGAATAAAAAAAATATGAACAAAGCCTTCACACTAATCGAGTTAATGATAGTAGTTGTTATCTTGTGAATACTTATGTCCACTGTACTTCCAAAACTTACATGAGCACAAGCTAGAGCAAGAGATACTGCTAGAATTGCAGATTTAAGTAATATTTCTGCTGCACTTTGAGTGTATTATGATGACTATTGAGAATATCCATGAACAAATACTTGAGATCAATACTGTTTATCTGAAAGCTGATGAGTTGCATCAGATATAAAAGATTACATGCAAAATTCAGTTGTGCCTCAGGATCCACAGTCATCTTCCAGTTTCAGTTTATGTTGATGAACAGAGTGAATCAATAGCTGACATTGAAAATATTTTTACTCCCCACTTACAAAGAAAACTTTAGCAAAGAATTCATATATTCTTTGTGCAGACGTAGAAACATATCAAAAAGCAAATGTTAATTTTCGATTAATTACAACGGCTCCAACGGCAGCACCTGTACCTGCAGTGCCAACTACCACAGTAAATGCAATAATTTGAAATGATTATGATGATTTTGAATGAAGACTTACAAACCATCTTACTGAAGAAGCAGATAATGCTAGTGGAGACCCAACAGCATGATTCTCCATTTACTGTATACTTAGACCTTAGTTTTTTGGTTAAGGATAGATAGAAAACGCTTTTCTTAACTGAAAGGCATTTTTATTATGTGATCAGACACTTAATATTTAATTAATTTTATATTCAAAAAAAACATTCTGAATTTTTTTGTGTTATCTCTTCTATTTCACTCAATCAAACTCATGTAATTTCTGATAATTTCAAAGCAATTTCCGGAATATTAGCAGGCTCATTTACTTTTCCTCTTACGCTTTGTGGTGCTAAAAATGGACAATCAGTTTCAAGCATTATCTTATCTAATGGAAAATCCTTAATAACATCTCTTACAGCATCTGCTTTTGAATAAGTTATTATTCATCAAATTGAAATATATCATCACATCTTAACAACTCTAGCAGCAAAATCTTTTCATTCAGTGAAACAGTGTATGACAAATTTTCAACTATAATCTTTTAATAAATCTAAAACTTTTTCTCATGCATTTCTGGTATGAATAATTAAAGATTTACTATATTTTTCTGCTAAACTGATTTGTTTTATAAAAATCTTCTCTTGTTTTTTTTCTCAAGCCTTATCGTGATAAAAATCAAATCAACATTCTCAAATTCACACACATTTTGAACTTTCTATCATACTTTCTAAATTTTCCCAATTTATACTATCCTCTCAATCAGTAGGATGAACTCATACTGTGAAATAAAGTTGATCATATTTTTCTGCTAAATTCTTTGCCTTAATTGTTGCTTCTTCGCTACATCAAATACAAATAATTTTTCAAACATTCGCTATGCGTGCATTTTCTAAAACCTCATCTAATTTTGGAGCAAGTGTTTCCCAATATATATGAGCATGAGTGTCTATGAACATAATTTAAAAGTTAAGGATTTAAAATAAATTTAAAAATTTTATATTTTTGATTAACAATCTAAACTCGATGCGAACTCATTTCAAGTTTTTAATATATCTTTTTCAGGATAAAATATTGTTCTTAAAATTCAACACAAATGAAATGACCCTGTAACTACTAAGCTATCTCAAACAGGGATTTTATCTAAAATAAAATTAAAAGCTTTTAATGGATCTTTTATAACAATTCAAGATTTAAAAACCTTTTTAAGTTTTTCAGATGAAACAGACTTTAATCAATCATAATCATATTCTGTAATATAAATATTATCTGAAATCTTACCAAGCTTTCTTAGACACTGCCCTGTTCTAGTATCTTTTGAAGAAATTAATAAATATAAATTTCATTTAATTTTAGCGAGCTTATTACATATTTCCAATATTCTAGGCTCTGAATGTGCTCAATCAAATATAATATTTTTTCAATTTAAATCAATTTTTTCCCACCTAGCCGGCATATTGACCTTTTTTATATTTTTAAGTTTTTTGTTTAAAATAAACTCAGATATTTTTCGTGCCAAAATTAAATTAGCTTTGTATCATGACTCATTAATAAAATCTACTTTTATATTTGTCTTTGACTGTATTAAACTTGCAAACTTTTTTTCATAAGAAAATCATGCAATTGTATTTTTATTAAATATTTTAATTTTTTTTTCTGCAAGATCTTCTAAATTGGGTCAAAGAATTTCAAGATGATCTTTTCATATAAAAGTAATAACACTTATTCGATCTCAACAAATCGCGTTAGTGCAATCAAATTCTCATCATAGTCAAACTTCTAAACTTAAAACATCAGCTCAATAATTTTTAGCTGCTATTATGAAAATAAAAAATGCAGCAGAGTAATAAGTGAACTTATAATCAAAAAATTTTACAATACATATTAATTCATTTGTAGCTTTTAACAATTCATCCTCTAAAATAAGCTTATTTCATAGCCTTATCCTTTCTGTGAAACAACTAACATGAGGTGATAAAAATGAAGCAACCTTAAGATCATGCTTTAATAATATTTCATGTACTGCTCGAACAACTGTTCATTTTCAAGCAGTTCATCACACTATAATTCTATGCTTGGACTTCAAATAAGGATCTCATATATATTTTAATAATTTTACAGTTTGCTCAAAATTCTGCTCAACTTCATTTGGAACTTTTTCTGGTCCAATATTATTTAACCAATATTTAAATTCATTAAAAGATCTAAGCATTCTGTATAAAAAATCAAATATTAACAGTAATCGTATTTTAATAAAATATGTAATTTTGTATATAATTTTTATAAATAAGATTATATTAATATATTCAAAACATAAAATAAACTTTGAAAACAAATAAAAAAATATTATAGTAATGATAAATAACCTAAATCATTATGCTAATATCACCATCAATACTCTCTTGTGACTTTGGAAAATTAAATGAAGAAATTAAAACAATTGATGATCATTGTGATTTTATTCATGTAGATGTTATGGATGGTCATTTTGTCCCAAATATTACTATCTGAGCTCCAATTGTAAATTGCATCAAATCCAAAAAACCAATCGACTGTCATTTAATGATTGATAATCCTGAAAAATATATAAGTGATTTTGCAAAAGCATGAGCACAGTCAATTTCTACACATGCAGAACTCTGAGAAAATTCAGTTCTAATATGTGCAAACTATTGTAAGAAACACTCAATCAAGTATTGAGTAGTGCTAAATCCATCAACCCCTGTAGAAACAATTTGGACTTTAATTGATGAAATTGATTATTGTTTAATAATGTCTGTACATCCTTGATTTTGATGACAAACTTTTGAAACTGGAGTATTAGACAAGGTAAGAAAAATCAAAGAGAAACATCCTGAATTGTTAGTACAAATAGACTGATGAATTAATGAATCAACAGTTAAATTAGCTAAAGATGCTTGAGTTGATAACGTTGTTGCGTGATCATATATTTTTAAAGCAGAAGATAGAGTTGCAGCAATTGAGAGCTTACGGGTTTAGAAGTTAATTTAAAATCATATAATTTCGCTTTTTTCTTCTCATCTCTTTGTAAACTCGTATCATCATTTCTCTATAGATTTATCTGAAATTATAATTCTATTTGGCATTCATAAAAGTTCTGAGTCTCAAGCTTTTTTTCAAAATCAAACATCTCTGTCATCTAAAATTACTTCTCCTCATTCAGTTTCAATTTTTTTAGCTAAACTCATAGCTTTATCAATATTATCCCCCATTACTAAAATATAATGAGAATATGGAGCTACTGAATCTGGCCAAATCAAACCCTTATCATCACAAAAATATTCTGCAATTACTCACATTAATCTTGATATTCATATTCAATAACAACCCATAAGTGGATTAATCATATTTCAATTTTCATCTGTAAATTTTGTTTTAAAACTCTTTGTAAACTTTGTCATTAATGGAAATATATTTCAAACTTCACAAGCTTGTTCAATTTTTAAATCTTGATTGCCACACTCTGTACATTTAAATCACTCACTTACAATCTCTTTATTAAAAGCCAGAGTGCATTTTTCACAAATATGAATTTCATCTTCTCATATTTCAAGTATTGTCTGAAACTCATGTGAATATTTTTCTGTAAAATCTCATCCGCTCGCCAAACAAACATAAGTATCTTTTCAAAGTCACATTCTATCAAAGCATTTAACATATACTTTTTTCATTGTTTCATAATATTTCTCAAAATCCTCTTCATCTTTATGGAAAGAATAAAGATCCTTCATTAAAAACTCTCTTCATCTCAAAAGTCATGATTTTGCTCGAGTCTCATTTCTAAATTTATTTTGAATTTGATACACAGCTATTGGTAAATCTTTATAAGAACTAATAAATTCTCAAATAAGTGGTGTAACTAATTCCTCATGGGTTGAGTTGAGAGCATACTCTGTAGATCAAGGTCATGGAAGCTTAAATAGTACATCCACTGTATCCCATCTTCAAGTTTCAAGCCAATGCCCTTTTGATCAAAGTGCAGGCATCAAAACCTCATTTCACCCAGCTGCATTCATTTCCTCTCTGACAATGTTTTCTATATTTCTAAGTACCTTTAATCATATTGGCAAAAAACTATAGGCTCAGGCAACTTCTTGTCTAATAAATCATCATTGTAGCAAGTATCATGTTGATTTATTATCAGATCCGTGCGGAGTTGATTTTAAAGTTTTAATTGGAAAATTTGAGAGCTTGAGCATTTTGTAATATTAAAAGTATTATTTATTTAATTATAAATATAAATTATAAATTTGAAATATTAATTTATTTATTTTATTAAAATCAATGAATTAATATTTTTTCTCATAAACTGATTTCTTAAATTAATCCTTATTTGGTTTTCAATTGATAAATAGCAACTGCGACCTCATCTCTAGTCATAAAATCTCAAGGATTAAGTTTATTTCAAATATTTGGAAATAAATTATAGCGACCAACAATTCAGGCATATTTTATGATCCAATCTTGATCAACATCTATGAAATCATGAGACAAGTTTTCATTTAAATTGAATGTTTTTGTCAACATCTTTAAAAATTCTCACCTTCTAACTCATGCGGCAGGTTTAAAACTTCAATCACTATATCACTTAACAATATTATGAAATTCTGCTTTATTTACAAAAGGTGCATACCATTCATCTTGTTTTACATCCCAAAGTTTGGTTTGATAATTTAATTCACCTGTGTAATATGAAGTATTAAAATATTTACCAAATTTTGCTAATACAAGAAATTTTGAAGCTTCCGCCCTGTTTACTAAATTATCTCATCTAAATGTAGCATCTGAATATCATCAAATAATTCACTCTTCAAAAAGGTAATTGGCAGATTGTCATTCTAAAGTATCTAATCATTTATCCTTAAAATTTGATTTACGTTCAGTTGTAATTATCTGATCTTCATATCAGGCAATTGGCATAACAATTTGTACATCATTATTAGATCAATACTTAACTATGTACTTATGTTTTTTTATATTTATACAATTTTTTTCAATAAATCACAGTTCTCATATTTTACAAATTCAAATTGTAATTTTATGGTATTTTTTATCTTTAAAATTTGATCAAAAAATAAAATCATAATTTAGTTTAATTTTTTTATTTTTAATATTGGTTGATGCGACGTTTTTACCATTGTTATGAGTTGCTCAAAAATAATATTTGTCTGACACCTTATCAAATTTAACAATTAAACTTTTATTATTTCATTTCATTTTTCACCATTTTACCGAAGTAATTTTTGGAGGATTTTCTATCTGCTCCAGTTCTTTAATTTCAATTACTCTATTAGAAATTAAATCATTTGTTTGAAGTCTTAAACCAAAATATTTACTATCTTTACGAACTATAGGTCTAAGATTAAGATCTGAAACCTTTAATTTTAACTTAGAATCATTTGCATTATCATTTATTGATACTGTAAAAATAAACCTTCCCTTTGACTTACTTTCAATTCTTTCTAGTACAGCAGTATCAAAAACAAGAGCTCATCAAAATTTATTTTTAAATGATAATTTATCAAGAATTACTTTTTCATGAACTCATTCTTTTTTAAATAATTTTGCACTAGATATGGTTTCAGGGTTAAATCATGATTCATAAATACTTGATAATGAGAATCATCTAAAATATATGGGAAAATTATTATTATTTTCTATTTCAAAATCTAGAGCAACAATATTTTTATCTCATGGATTAACAATTTTCTTAACACTTAGATATGATCATCTAGATACTTTTGTATTGTGCTTAACTTTTTTAGACTTTACTAAAATCGAATTTGAACGAAATATTTTAGGCTCAAGATGTCATTTTTTATAATTCTCAAGTTCAATAGATGAATTTCAGGTGCTTATTATTTTACATTTAATTTTTTTAATATTAAGCTTACTTACCTCATCTCAACATTTCATTTTAGTTTTATCATATACCCATTTCCATTCTGTTATTGGCTCTCTAGAGAAGCTTTTAAATTTTATTATTTCTCATATTTCTACTTTTATTTTTGCTTGTCAAAATATATCTTTTTGTGCAGAAGGATTAGAGGTTAATTCAACTGAATAATCTTTAATCTCTAAACTATTAATATTAATAGTTCTATTTGATAACAAAGTAGATGGTGTAATATTGTACTCTCAAGCGAAGAAGACGGAATTCTCAGCATCTTTTTTGTCTTTAGCTATTGATAACCAAACAAGTTTTAATTTGATTTCTAAAGGTTTCAAAACATTTTCATCAAATGATAATGTAACTACATATCTTCCATGATTATTAATCATTTCAGAATTAATATTAGAAAAATTAATAGTTCAATTATTAATACTTCATTTTTCATTTGCTATTAAGGTTTCATTGACTCAATCTTTTTTCCAAATACTTATATCAGTTACTGTAGAGTTATTAAAATCATCATTATCAATAATGTTTGATAATTCTAAATGAGTTAAAACAGGTTCTGAATGATTTTTATCACTATGAATTTCAAAATCAAATGCGACAACATTTTTTTCTCAAGCTTCTACATTTTTTTCACTAGAAAGAGTACTTAAATTAAGATCAACATACAACTTATCATTTATACGCACTTCTATATCTTCTCAAGTTCTAATATTTTCTACTTCTATATTTTTTAATTTAAAATATCAAATAAGTGGATTTTTAAATTCTACAGTCATGCTATCAACTGAATCAGCTTTGATGAAAAAATTAATATTATCAAATATAATTTTATCTTTATTAAGATTCTCAACTGCAATTAACGTATCTCAATGTTTTAATGAAACAGTTGAACCTCACTCATCAGTATCACTAAAATACTCAAATTCTATAGATTTTATTTCATAATCTTCGTAAAAATAAGTTCAGTCAAATTCAATTACATTATTATCATAATTAACATAAATGTGTTCCCTACCTCATCATCAAAACACTTGATTAATACCAATTATTAGAATAAAAGATAATAATATTGTAATTATTTTTGTTTTAATTTGTCATAACATTTTCATAGAATTTTTCATAATTTTTAGTTAAAAAAGTAAATTTAAGATGTAAATATAAATAATATCTACAATATATCAATATGCTTTAAAGCATTTATTAATCAGCATTATTAAGATCTATTTTCAATTTTCTATATATTTGTCTAATTTTTTTTAGATTATTATTAGATTTAATTAAATATTCTTCTCACTTGTTTATATTTTTTTCATATTGCTCAAATTTCTTATAACTTGGAATATTAGAGAAAATCTCAACAGATTCATTAAATTGATTTATTGTTTCTGTTTTTAAATCATTTATCTCAATTAATCATTGTTCAAAAGTATCTTTACTTCATTGAATACTATTTATTTGAGAAATAATTAATAAAATCTTATTTTCAGTAATATATAGAATATCTGCAATTCAATTAATTGAATACAGTAATTTAGACATTATTATGATATTTTTTATATCAGTATTTTCCTTAGCTATTTCTTGTAATAAAAAAACAAGATCTTGAGATAAAAATCATTCTTTTAATTCTTTTATTTTATTACTTATTTCTTCTAAAAATACTATTTTACTTTGAACAAGCCTTGAATTTATATCAAAATCAAATCATAATTCACTTAATTTTTCTTGTTTTATTTGAAACTTTATTTCTTTCAAAAAATTAATTCTATTATCAATCTCAATGATAGAAAATTCTTTAGCATCTTGCTTGTATGAGTTTTTAATATTCTCATTTCATTTAATGAATTTTATAAAATTAGATTTTAAAATTTTATCATTTTGATTTAATTTAATCGAAGATGAGTGATGTGGATTATACTGAGATGCATTACAACTATTTCAAAATAGAAATAATACTACTATTGAGAGTCCAATTAAAAATTTGTTTAAAGATTTCATATTATATTATTAATTAATTTTTCTTTCGATTATATTAGTAGATATTGGTGTACATTTTTAATTTACATTATATCAAAATTAAGATGATCTTCTAAAAAAGAATCATTTAAAGTTATATCTACATTATCAATGAGGGTATAGAATTCTAAATCCATATCATCTTCATTATAGAAATTGATAGGATTTTCAGTTAAAATGTTATTATTATTTAATTCATCATTAAAAACAGTTTCAATTGATTTATAATTGACATCGTCTTTCATTGAGAAAAAAGATAAAATTGGAATAATTAAAAGTATAGCTAATCATGATGAAGCAATATATCAAATATTTCTTAAATCTTGAATTATTCAAAATGAGAAGAAACTTTCAAAAAAATTATTTTCTCTTTTAATTTCTTTTTTTGCATATTTTTTTATAAGTTCTTTTTTTAAATTATTTTTAAATTTTTTATCAATTCTAATAACATTCTGTTGTGACAATTTTATAAACATGTCATCTTTTTTGTCATTTTGTATTTCCTTATTATTAAACATAATTTTTTTATTAAATATTTTATTAAAATTTAATTTTATCTTCTTTTACTAATTCTCTTAATTTACTTAATGCTCTTCTTTGCATAACTTTCACTGTATTATATTCCATTCATAATTCTAAAGCAGCATCTTTGAGAGAATAATTTTGTAAAAATCTTAATCTAAATAGTGTTTTTGGTTTTTTTGATAAATAAGTATTTATTATATTATTTACTTTATTATGTAGCATATTAAGTCTTTTCTCTTCTTGCTCAAATTCGTCATCTGTAATATTCTTACTTTCTATTGTTTCTATTATATCTTCAAATATTACTTTTGAATCATACGACTTACTTCTCCAGAATTCTGCTAATTTATTCCTTGTTATTGAAAATATCCAAGTTGATAGTTTTGATTTTTTCTTAAAGCTATGTATTTGATCTAGTATTATTATAAAGATATCACTAGTTATATCTTGTCAATCTTCATCTGTATCAACCCTTTTCCTTACGTAAAAGTAGATCTTATCAAAAAACATTTCATATATTTCGCTTATTGCATTTGCATCACCAGCCTGTACTCATTTAATAATACAATTCATGTTTTCCTTCATTTATTCTGTTTATAAGCTTAGTCGAAATAGGGGTACATTTTTAATTGAATATTACTATTATGTAATATAATAAAATATGTGTCAACTTTTAAAAAATCTGACAGCTAAAAAACCAACATAAGATTTAACAAAATTTGCAACTTTTAATAATAAAATTAATATTAAATTAATAAAAAAATATTCATGATATTAAGACTTTGAATTATTGCACTAATTTTCATAAAATTATTATTTGTATTTTGAGATATAACTTATGCTTCTTCGGTAAACGAAATATTATGAGACAATAAACCAACACACTTAGTAAAACCTCCAGTAAAAAATAGTGCAGATGAACTTTTATTACACTATGTATGAAACATTATTGATTATGCCTTATATTTTGCTGGGCTTGTTGCAGTAATAGTAATAATAATATGAGGATTTAGATATGTAACTTATTTTTGAGTTGAAGATGCAGAAAACCAAGCAAAAATGCTTATTATAAATGCAATCTTGTGACTTGTAATAATTATATGCTCAGCGCTTATTGTTGATAATGCCGATACAATTTTAAGACTTATTATCTGATGAACTTAAATCATTAAACTTAGATAATCAGGCAAGTAAATCTTTATAAATTATACTTAATCAAGTATTAGGATTTTGTATTATATAATCTATAACTTCTAAATTATTGTAATTTTCATTAACTGTTCGTAACCAATGAGTATCATATTTTAATAAACTTAAACATGCATCAATATTCATTATACAATCACACTTGTGTATAATCTCCTCTCTCATTCAATCATCAATAAGTCAATTATCTATAAAATCTCTATACAATTCAAAATTGTTATCAAATCATAAAATTTTAATAATTTGATTATCTACAAGATTCCATTCTTTTGTCAAAATGTGATAAGTTTGCATGGCATTATAAATGGATTGCTCATGATCCTCAAAAAGATGAACTGACGTAATAATATCATCTAAACACTTATTATTCTAATTTTTAAACCCATCTCTTCTCATTTAAGTGCTTGTTGAAGCTCTCTTATTCAAGTTGTTCCATATACACCATTTACCTCTAAGCAAAACCTATCTCCATCTAGTCCTGACAATCTTTGTTTCAAATTAGACTCAATCGCCATAACTTACTAATTATATTAATGTATTCAAAATCTATTTTACACAATTTTTCTAGAAGTCAAGCTATTTTTTCAAACACTCTTGAATAGTTCTTAATGCAAGAACTGCACATTTTATTCTATTTGCTCAAATTTTTGTTCAAAGCAGTTCCTCAATATCTACAATCTCCATCTTAAAAACCTCCTTAACATCTATTCAAATAAGCTCTTCTGACAGAAGCGAAGCAGTTGCTACTGATATCGCACACCCACTTGCTTCAAATTTAATTTCTTTAATTTTTTTCTTGTTTTTGTCTAATTTTAAATAAACAATAATCTCATCTCAACAAGATCTATTTACATTTTCAAGCTCGCAATCAGGAATATCAATCTTACCTTTATTTTGCGGATACTTATAATGCTCTAAAATTATCTGGCTATATAATGACATATAATATTTCGATAAATAATAATCTATCCAAAAATTTTAACAACTTCCTCTAAAGCTAAAATTAGCTTATCAACATCTTTAATATCATTATAAACCCAAAATGATACTCTAGTAGATCAACTTATTCAAAGAGATTTATGTACAAGGTCACTACAATGAAATCAAGATCTCACACAAATATTGTGATCTGATAAAATTTGAGAAACATCGTGAGAATGTATTTGTTTAAAATAAAATGATATAATAGCAGTCTTATTTTTTTGATCTCTGTGTCATATTATTTTTAATGACTTAATTCTAGATAATTTCTTTAATGCATAACTAGTAAGCTTTTTGTTATTTTCTAAAAGCAGATTATATCCAACTTCTTCCATAAATTCACAAGCTTTAGCAAAAGCAATGACTCAAGATAAATTTTGAGTTCAAGCTTCGAATTTTTGCATTCATTCAATAAGTTTAAATTTTTCTTCTGAAACTTTTAACACAACTCATCATCAAATATTTATCGGTTTTATTTTATCAATGATATTATCATTTAAATATAATAATCATACTCAAGTTGGTCATCAAAGCTTATGTGCTGAAAACACAAATCAACTAAGATATATTTTTCTTAAATCAATTTTCATATGAGCTGCTGATTGACATCAGTCAACAAAAAAATAAATTCACTTTTCTTTTGCTATCTCTCAAACTTCTTTTATTGGTAGTATTTGCCCAGATACATTTGAAACATGTGTAAGCGCTATTACCTTGGTCTTGTTAGTAATACTTGATTTTATATCTTCCAAAGATATTTCCTGATTTTCATTTAAAGTAATAAATTTTAATTTTATTCAAATTTCATCTTGGAGTCTCGTCCATACAATAGCATTAGAATTGTGTTCTAATATTGAAATCAAAACCTCATCTCAAGCTTTAAGATTAGATTTCATTCACGATGCAATTATATTTAATCACTCAGTTGCTCAAGCTACAAATGCAATATTTTCATGACTAACTCATATAAAATTAGCAACTTTTTCTTTTGCTTCATCATATTTTTGAGTAGCTCAAAGTGAAACAAAACAATTTCATCTTCAAACTGATCAATAATATTTTTCATTAAAACACCTTTCTTCGTCAATTACTGATTGTGGTTTTTGAGCTGTTGCTCAAGAATCAAGAATTACTATTCAGGGATTATTTTTAAAAATTGGAAAAATAGCTTTAATATCCATTATTCTTCATTATTTTTTTCAATAAAATCTTTAGCAAATTTAGGAAAATATTTTGAATCCGTGGTATTAATTTGTCTAAGAATTTTCAAACAATCTAATGACACCTTTCAAGAATATAATAAATTTACATCCTCACTAGTTGCATTTTTCATAAAATCAGAAATTTCTTGTTCTCATGTAAAATAAATTATATCTTTTGTGAAAGTAGTAAGCTTTGAGGTATCACTCAAACCCCTCTTAACTTTTACACAAGTCTTCCAAGCCTCTTTATCTGAAATTCAAAAAGTATCCATTAAATAATTAAAAAGCTCTAAAAATGTCATATTTCTTCACATATAAGCAGCTATCACACGAAGTGCTGGCCAAATTTCTTTTTCTCATTGAGCAATATTTAATTGCTTTTGAGCATATACTGCTAATCACTCTTCTGTATTTAAATATCACTTTGTTCATCTTTCAAATATTTCATAATCTTGAAAACGTGAATTTTCTGATCTGTATACATGAGTCTCAATTTCATGCGCTATAAGTGACTGAAGTCTATTTTCACTTATCTTAGCAAACTTAGATATATTAATATTACCTCATTTACTTACATTCATATCTGACATCATGTCTTCTAAGACTTGCACTTTCCATCATGAAATCTTGTTCTCTTTTAAAAACTTTTTTAATTTTTCTGATATAGCTTTAACATCTAATATCTTACTACTATCCTTATGAATTTTGTGCTTTTTTATATACAAAATAGCTTTTTTATATTGATCATATGACAACTCTCAATAAATTTTTTCTGAAATTTTTCAATATTCAATAGTATCTCTTTTTTCAATTAAATCTAATTTTAAAAATATCTCTGCAATTTTATCATCATAAAGCTGCATCATTGGATGATCAATTCACCTTGGTATTTTATAAATCTCCTTTCTAATATCATCTAATGCTGCTTTAGAAAAATGTTTATATTCAAATTGTGGATTAAAATTTGGATTAGATAAAAATAAATCTTTTTGTTCAAGTAGATTTAATGGTTTTATATAAGTAATAAATCTAAGCTTCTTATCAATATCACATAATTTTTTATCAATATTCTTAACAATTTTTTCATTAACATCTTGTATAAAACTTGAATCAATCTTATTTTTTAAAGAAGTACATATTAAAAAATTTCAAAGATGTTTTCATCAAACCACAATCTTATAATCTTTATTAGTAAAATCTTTTTTCTTAAACACTGCCTTGATACGAACTCATTGTATACTTATATCAATATATTCTCACTTATTAATAAAACTTTTATCAATGTAGTTTTCTTCTCAAAATGGATCAATTTTTGCAACTGTATTTAGCATTTTATCTCCAAAAATAATCACTGGTTCGTATAATCAAATTACTGGTCTTTGATCACTTATATCTGCAACATTAGAAGTTAGCTTATTTCAAAACAAAGTTTTAGCAGCCTGCATTCATTGTTCTGGATTTAGAATTTTTAAATCTCTTACAGCTTCTAATCTATTTTTTAATGGAATCAAATTACATATTTGTATTTTTAATCCAGGTCTAGCATTAATCTCTAAAACCTTGATTCATGTTTTAGTAATTGCCAAATCTACTCATAAATATCAAATGCTCGTACTTTGCTGAATTTTACTAGAAGATAGTAAAATATCATCCCAATCAGGAATTTGCATTCAAGAAACCTGCCTTCAATCAGGAAAATATTTAATAAATTTTTCTCACTTAACTCAATAAGTTGTTCTTCATGTAGCAATATCAATTCATACTCAAATAGCTCATTTAGCCAAATTTCATTTTCACTCTGATTCTCTTGTAGGAATTCTAAGCATTGCAATAACAGGTACAAAATTAAAAACAATTACTCTTACATCAGGTAATCCTCATTTTTCTATAAATGATTTAAATATTTCATGTGAATCTAAAGCCTCTTCTATAAGTGCGATATCATGAGTTCATGAAATAGCATATTTTCAATCTAAAATAGACACTATGTGTAGATAAAAATCTTCCCATGAAATATATTCTCAAGTTATCTTAATGAAACCATTTTTCTTTTTATCCATTATCACTATGATTCCCTCTCATCAAAAACCTCTATTTGGCTTAATAACAAAACTACTTGGAAGTGATTTATAATCAAAATTATCTAAATCACTTATTGTTTTTATAGTTCTAAAAAGCTTTGCAACTCATATGCCTCGTGAATTTAAAAAATTCTTTGTATAAAGCTTATCATCTGCAAAATGCTTTGAAACTTTAGAATTGTACTTTGAAATATATACATTTCTTGCGTTCATTCATAAAACCCCCGATAATTTTTCAATAAAAGACATTTATTCTTGTAGTCAATCTTTCAGAAGTTCCCTAAACTTAAAATACTCAGACAACCTAAGCCCCTTATATTTTCATACTAAAATATTCAATAAAAGAGGTATAAATACCACCTCAGGCATTGATATAATCAAATTATTTAATGGAAACCAATTTACTAATAAAAAAGCAATAACTGAAATTACAACAGTTTGAATTGTAGATATAAATGCATAAACAGAACCATCTTCCAACTGAGCTCACATAAATTTTTCAGAAATCCTAGACATGATAATCATAGGAAAAATTGTAGTACTAAGCGATATTTCTATTTCAAATTCAACAAATATCCAAATTAATACAATATATGACAATGCAATTGAAGTAAGCATGAGTGAAGATTTTGGTATAAAAGGAATTTCAATATTTTCAATAACCTTTCTTACTAAATAAGAAACAAATAAAATACTACATAAAACTATAAGTCAAAAATTCAGTCAGAGTACAAAAAATGAAAGTGAAATAAGTGTTGGTAAATATATTCAAAAAGCAGATAGTCAAAATACATGTCTTGAAAGCACAATGAAAAATGAAATAAAAGGAAAGGCTAAAAGTAAATATAAAGCAGGCATTGGAACTCATTTTCAAACCAAATATGATATTAAATTTGAAAATACCAACAAGCTACTTTTTTTAAACTTTTCATCAATTTCAAAATACTCTACCGCTCTACTATTTAATATTAACTTAAGATTTTCAACTCATTCATAATTTTGAAATATCGGATTTAAAGCTTCAATTCTTGTTATTAAAAATCTAGACACTCATAATGTGTTAAAAAATCTATCAACAATATTTCTTTCAATTTCTAAATTTCATTCAGATATTTTTACAAACAACTTATCTTTAAAAGATCAACCCAATCAAGAGTTAGACTTTTTCATAAACTCACTAAAAACTCAAAGTCACCATGAATTTTTTGTATCAAAAAGTATAATTTGTGAATCATCTATATAATCTTTATTTTCATAAAAACTTTCAATTAAACTTTCATTGCTTGATAGGGAAGCAAGATCTTTAGAATATTTTATAACCCTTAACCATATTCAATCATTTGCTGCCTGGTTAACTATATTAGAAAGTCATGAATCAACATCCCGATCTGTTATGAATAGAGCTTTTGACCTATATGCTATAACATATTTTTTTACATTTGAAGTTTCTGTTCACTGACTAACAGATAAACCAATCTCCTTTCTTCAAATATCATCAAAGACAAATTTAACTTTTTCTCACCATTTAGTAACTCAATTAATATTCCACTTATAAGTTGTATCTTTTCAAGTCATCAATAAAGATGATGAAGCATTTAATTTTATTTCTTCTCATCTTTTTACATAACCATCAACAGATATAACTGCAGTAATCAAAGCATCTTTATACTGCTCTTTTTTTATTATAATCTCTTCTGACTGAGCACCTTCCTCTACACTAGAGCCAGCGTCATTTGTAAGATCAATAATTTCACTTTCGCTATTAACGACAAATGAAAAATTTAATAATAAAATCAGGATAATTAAATATATTTTTTTCATAAAAAGATTGTTTCAAGTAATATTATATTTAATAAAACGGCAAGATAAAGTAAAAACTATCTGAATTCTTCTTTAAGTTTCAATTGTGAACTTATTTTTCTTTAAAAAAAATTGTCTCAAATCCTAGCCTACCTCTATAAACTGCGAAACTCAATTAGCTAACACGTTAGTCTTTAAAGTTTTTTCTAAAACTATTTTGTCATGAATAAGCCAATGTTTTCATGTTACTAAATATGCTGAAAATCAAAATCTACCGAAAAGGTCTTTTATAGCCAAGCAGTCAACATCATCAAAATTTCTGACCCGAATTCAAGAAAAATTAAAATTATCTACTATTTCTTTTTTATTTCATTTTAAATATTTATAAGTAACTGATCATTTTTTCAAAAAAAATGTTTCCTTTTCAAAATTTGAAAGCTCTCAATTAAATATCAATTCTTCTAATAGAATAAAATCATCTTCATCAAGATTATTAATTCCATAAAATCTAAATTTACCAAATTCAAAATCTGAAATTCAAATCTTATTTCAAATAGCATTTTTAATTGAAACAGCCTCATTGTCTGTAATAGTTAATTTGATATAAATTTCAATATCAAAAGATTCCTTCTCTTTTATTGAGATAGATTTTCCAAGCTTAAATTTTCCATCTTTTAATCATATATAATTTCACTTCTTTATAAACTCCCCCATACTTCTAAAAATATCATATCAATCTTCAATTCTCTCTGGATGAGGCATTATAGCCATAACATTTCATCTTAAATTTGAAACTCATGCAGCATTTAAATCAGATCAATTAGGATTTATAGGAAAAAAATCATCAACATTTCAATCTTTATCAGAATATTGAAAAACAAGTTTTACATCATCAAGACTTGAAATCAAAAACCTTCACTCGGCATGAGCAAGCGGAATTTGCATTATTTTATCAAAATCGTTAAAAGCTGTTTTAGCATCACTGTTAGTTTTTAAAAAAGTCCAAATATTATAAAATCAAATTCAAAGTAAGTGCCCATCTTTATCAATTCTCTTATTTTCAGAAAGAGCAATTCTCGGACCAATCGAATCTGTAAGCAATCATGATTCAACCAATATTTGTGCTCAATTACAAATTCAAAGTATAGGTTTTCCTTCCACTGATGCCTTTCTTAGAATATCAATAATTGGATAAGCAGAAGCAATAACTCAAGATCTTCATCTATCCTCAAAAGAAAAACCTCAAGCAATAATATATCAATCTAAATTCTCTAGTTTTTCCACACTCTCATTCCATAAAAAAATTTCTGCGTCTAGTCAGACATCATTAAGAGCTTTTTGTGTCTCAGATTCACAATTAGTTCATGGGAACGATATTACTCAAATCATAGTATAAATATTATATATTTTGAGACTAGCTGAGAAAAAAAGTAAATCAATGGATGATTTCTTAACGAAAATTTAACAGCAAACTAATATTATATTGTTCTATTTATTTGATGAATTATATAATTTTAATATACCTATCTACCTATATATAGCCCAATTAAGCCATAAAATCAATACATGCATATCATTACACTGTATTTGACGATAATTATTGCTCTCCTATTCGGACAATACTTTCCACATTTATCATATTTTCAATTATGATTATATTTTTTATTAATTTTAATCTTAACTCATCTAATAAAAATTAAACAAAATTGAATAATAACTGCTTTGCTTTTTGGACTAATAATAAGCTCTCTAAGACTCGGATTTTTATACAAAGAAAAAAACCCTTCACATATTTCAAACTTTATAAACATGAAGGAAAAAGTTTCAATAAAAGGGAAAATTTGTGATGAAATAGATAAAAGATCACACAAAACAAAGCTTACTATTTGCACAAAGCAAATATGTTTTAAAAAAAATAAACTCAATATTTGCAAAAATTCTAATTGAAAAATACTTGCAAATATAAGTAATTATCCTGAATTTCAGTATTGAGATGAAATAAAAATATTCTGAAAACTAATTTCTGCTCCAGAAGATGAAGATTTTTCTTATAAAAATTATCTATCAAGATATGAAATATATTGACTGATTTCTTTTTGAAATATTAATAAAATTTGAAAATGAAAATTAAATATTAAAGAAAATATTTATTCACAAATATTTAAACTAAAAAACATATTCTTAAAACGCATTTCTTTAATATACCCCGAACCACATTGAAGCTTTTTATCATGACTTTTAGTTTGAGCTAGAAAATGACTTCCAAAAGAAGTTTCTGAAGACTTTCAAAAAAATTGACTTGCTCATTTGGTTGCAATTTCCGGATACAATATCACACTTTTAATGGTAATAATTGCTCAAATTTTTTGATTTTTATGAAAAAAAATCTCATTTTACATAAGCACAATAAGTATAATAGTTTTTACAATTTTTGTTTGAGCATCAAGTGCCGTAGTTAGAGCTTCAATTATGTGAATTCTAAACCTCATAGCCCTTAAGCTTTGAAGATCGAGTCTAATACTCCTAAGCACCATGCTCACAGCAAGCATTATAAGTTTATACAATCCAAAAATTCTTTGGTGGGATTTATGATTTCAACTATCATTTTTAGCTCTCATATGAGTCATATGGCTCATTCCAACATTTCCAAAATTTATAAAAAAAATACCTGATTTTTTATGACTCAAAGAAGCAATCATTTTAACTATTGCAGCAAGTATTACAACTCTTCCAATTATGGCATACAACTTCTGAAAAATTTCAATAATTTCACCAATAGCAAATCTATTTGTAGCTCCTCTTACCCCGCTTGCAATGTTGTTTTGATTTTTTTCTATTATTTCTCCTTTTGATTTTATAAAACAAATATTCTGATTTATAACTTACTGTTTTCTAAATCTTGCCCTAAAATTTTCTCACTATTTCGCAAGTTTTAAATATGCTTCAATCGACTTACAAACTAATTGAATTCAAACAATATTATTACTTATAGTGATATTTTGATTAATGATTTGGAAGAATGGTAAAACCGCTAATAAAAAATAAGCCATGAAACATGATAAAACTTGTTTTTATCATAAAAATTGATATAATTAAACTAATTAAATTTTTTAACTAATTAAATTATGCAAAAAGAAGTAATACTTAAACAAATATGAAATTGACAAATTACTATACCACTGCTTTGGAGAAAGCTATTAAATCTAAACAATCATTATGTAAAAGCAATTTTTGATCATGATAAAGTAATTATAAAACCACTAGAAGATGATAATATGCAATGGGATATCAAAAAAATAAACTTTAATGGTTTAAATAATGATACTCAAGATACAATAAATAAATGAATTAAATCTTATAAAAAATGAGAAAAGAAAGATTTTATTTCTCATAATAATTTTTGGTAATCTATGTTAAAAATAATATACTACAATTGAAAACAACTTAAAGCTGATAGAAATAAACTATTAAAAGACAAAAAGTATTTTGATAAAATAAAACATTCAATAGAATCTTTTGCATCAAACCCCCAATTATCAATATTAAGTATAAAAAAAATAAATCCTAAAGATAAAAACTTATTCAGGATAAAAGTCTGAAATTATAGAATCATTTTTTCTATAGATTATTGAAATAATATTATGATTGTATATAGAATTGCACCTAGAAAGGATATTTATAAAAAATTGTAAAAAATAACTATCTCACTTATGAAGATCCAACAATCAATGAAAGATTCATTTAAAGCAAGCCTAGTAAGTTCAACTAGTGACATGATTAGCAGTTTATGACAAAGAGAAAGATTCATTGATTCAAAACTTGAATCACTGTGTGAAAAAGCAGAAACAAATATGTTTTTTCAGCTAAGACTTATAGCTATATTAAGTTCTATAGATAATAAACAAAGCGTAGCAGATAATAGACAAAAATTAATAAATAATAAAATTGAATACAATATTTGAGAAGTAATGCACAATATAATACATAATAAAAAAACTTAAAAATCAGTTTATTAGTAGTAATATAAATGATATTTTTGATGAATGAAGACTTAAATCCTTGTTATTAATTTGAGAATTGTTATTAGACGAAAATAACTATGCGTTACAAGTTCCTTTTTTAATAAAAATGGCTGAGATTTTTAATATTGAAATATCAGATTTAAGCTACACCAATCTATCAAATATGATCTTCTTAGATCATTGATTTTCTAGAATAAATTTTACTTGAATAGATTTTTCAAACAGTGCATTTTATGATTCATATTTTGAAGCAACAACTTTCTTAAGAAATAAATTTACCTGATCAAGATTCAATAACATTGATTTTAGAAGTAGCTCTATAAAAAGTATTGATCAATTGGCACGAGCGAAAACACATAATATTACCTGATTACAGACAGATAACCAACGGTGTTGATTGTGATTATGATGATAATCGTGATGTGTATAAATGTTATAATTCAAAAAATAATAAAAACAAAGGTACTTTAAAAAGTATAATTTAGTATAAAAAAATAAACTATAAAAGATAAATTAAGTATTTAGGTTCGAGCCATTAGTTTTTTAACTTTGCGAAGTATTCAATCATCCAAAAAAGCCTCTTCAACATTTTTAGTATTAATTAATTGTATTGGTTTAAATACTGCTTCATGAAGACTTGCTCAGCCTAGACTTGCTCAATCAAACACTGCTAACTTAAGATTTGCTCTATAAAGATTTACTTCGTTAAGTATTGCTCACGTAAAATGTGCTCATTTAAGATTCGTATTTTTAAATTCTGCCAATCTAAGATCTGCTCAATTAAACTTTGCTCAACTGAGATTTAATCAACTAAAATCTAATCAATTAAGATTTAATCAACTAAATTCTGCATTACTAAGATTCGCTTCTATAAAACTCTCGTCATAAAAACTTACTTCATTAAGACTTGCTCAAGTAAAATCTGAATTACTAAGATTTGCATTTCTAAAGTCTACTTTGTTACAATTTGTTCAAGAAAAAACTGCTTCCACAATATTTGTTCAGAAAAAACTTGTTGAAGAAAAAGTTGCTCAATCAAACTTCGCGCCCCTGCAATCTGCTCAATCAAACTCTGTTCATGAAAAAGTTGCTCATGAAAAAATCGCTCATAAAGACTTAGCTTGATAAAAATCTGCTCAAGTAAATATTGCTCAAGTAAAATTCGCTCAATGTATATCTACATATTCAAACTTTGTTCTTTTAAAATTTATTTTAGATAAATTAAATCAATTTAAACTTACATCAGTTAAATTTAATTCCTCGTTTCATCAAGCTATGTACTTAATCAAACTTGTCAACTTATCTTTGTAAACTCTTTTATCCAATATAATTTCTCAAATTAATGACATTATTCTAAATTCCGACTCTAAAGATATTTCATTTATTTCAGAAGTAAAATTATTTATTCTACTTTCAATAGAAGTTATTAATTCATCTTTATCATCTTCCATATCTAAAATTGAAGATACTCACAATGCTTCCAAAATTACATCTTTTCCTTTTAATTTTCAAACTTTTTGAATATTTGATATTTTTTTTGCAATATAATCCTTATCATGTTCTAAATTTATTTTTTTTAGTTCATTTAAATAATCTTGTATCGGTGTTGCATTTTCTTGTTCCATAATTTTTTAATCAATTTTAAAAATGATAAATTACCGTAAACTAATTGACAACATAAGTCAAGGAATTGTTAGAGTAAAACTGAACCCCAAAATGCACAGAGGGTGATGAAAAGTATTATGAAAAATTTTACCATGAGATGATAAACTATTTTTAGACTCATTATTAGAAGCAATAAAAAAAGCTGCTTAAATTTATTAGACTTTGGACAATTTATACATACAAAATTAGATTATCTCTGATAGCTTAACAAAAGATACTTGCTTCTCTCTTTTTTGTAATAATTTATAATCCTCATCATTTTCATTAAGTTCTTCAATTTTATATTGATTATTATTTACATAAAATTTTCTAACAAGGTCTCTGAAAAACTCACTTCTATTTGCATATTTTTGAGTCTTAATTACCTCTTCTACAATTAGAGCTAATTCATCATTTACTGATATATTATAAGTTGTCATCTTATTTATATTTAATTAATACTTTTGTAAGTATAACATAGATTGGCAAACATTGGCAAATAAAAAAACCCATTGATTGAATTTATAAAAACCATTGTTACAATTAAAGTATTATTAATTATTTATGTTTATGACAGATATTTTGCTAACAAATGATGATGGTTATAATTCAGTAGCATTTTATCCTTTATTAAAAGAATTATCTAAATATTTTTCAGTTACATCTATTGCTCCCTCTTCTGAACAAAGTTGGATAGCTAAATCTATCTCAAGAGCTGGAAATCTTTGATTAACTCAACTTAAGTTAAATGAATTTGAAATCTATTCTTTAAATGGAACTCCTTCTGACTGTGTTCAGATTGGCTTACATAACGTATTACATGAGAAACCAAAATTAGTAGTATCAGGTATTAACACAGGACTTAATACAGGACATGCTAGGATTTTAAGTTCTGGAACAATCGGTGCATCAATGGAAGCCTCAATTGACCAAGTACAATCAATATCTGCCTCAATGCACATTCCTGAAAATATAAAAATCTCTGATATTAATGAGATAGTATTTCAAAATGCAGCTAAAATTGTAGTTCAAATAATTATACTCCTTACTGATGAATGTTTTGGAAAAAATATTGATTTAATATCTATAAATATACCATTTAATGCGAAGCCAGATACTGAAATTGTTGTTACCAAGCCACACAAAAATTCGTATGAAAAATTATTTCATAAATCTAATGGAAAATATAATCATAAAACTCCATCAATAGACTTTTCTTCACTTGAACATGGCACTGACATATGGGCAATAGCAAATAATAAAATATCCGTAACTCCTATAAGTTTGAACCTGTTTTCTGAAAAATGAATTAAAAAAATGAACAAAATATTAAATTCTAAAAAATGAAAACTATAATATGAAATTGAATTGAAAGAACTATAAGCCATATGTAGGAATATTTAATATACAAATTTTCAATTGACATTGTATATACATTTGTATATACTTATAATATATTATGAATTTTGAATGGGATGAAAAAAAGAATAAGGCAAATTACATTAAACACTGATTAGATTTCAGTGATGCAAGATATATATTTCAAAATCCAGTACTAAGTAAAATTGATGATAGATGTGAATATAATGAAACTAGACACATATGACTTTGAAATTTAGAATGAAGAATTGTAGTAATGGTTTATACGATTAGAAATAATAAATATAGAATTATATCATTAAGAAAAGCTAATGAAAAAGAACAAGCAATTTACAGGCAACAAGCAAATTAAATCTAATTTATCCAGATTGGATAAATTATCGGATTCAGATATTGATTATTCAGATATTCCAGAAACAGATTCTTGATTTTGGGCAAATGCTAATGTTATTAAACCTGAGCCAAAAGTTCCTGTATCAATTAGACTGGATAAAGATATAGTTGAATGGTTTAAGCAAAAATGTAATTGAAAAAATTACCAGACTTATATGAATTCTGTTCTGAGGTCTTTTATGAAAAATGGATAAGTGTAAGTTTGTTAAATCAGTAAAAATCCACATGCAAAATTGTTTTGAATATTTAGATTTGTGGTTTTTTAGGTTAAGGCAAGGGATAAGACTAAGACTTAAGGAAATTTTCTATGATTTGCCCTTCTTCGCTCTTTTTAGCCAGTTCTAAGTTATGGCGTGCCATTAGTAGCTTTGCCAGCCAAACCAGAGCTACGCAGGGCATTCTACTATTTCCGATTCGCATGCTCATCGCAAAGCGTAGAATGGTAGCACGCAGATTTCTACTTATTTTATTTTTACATTCTGGTTTATCCGCAGGTACAATATAAAAACCGTAATCCCTGTTAATAAACCATTTTTTAATAATTTATAAAAAACGGTTTACTTATTGTAGAACATTTGCTATACTATATGTATTACACTTAACAAACAATTATGACTAAAAACTACATCTCTACAAGGCAACTACTTAAAACTCAGTCATCCTGAGTAAAATGAAGTAAATACTTTATAATAATGAAGCATTCACAACCAAGTAGTATTCTTACTCCTTATCATCCAGATATTGAGAAAGCAATTGAAGATGCTTTAAAAAGAATAGAAATTGATGAATGAGCAAAGCAAGCTATAGAGGATCATAAAAAGGGTAAAACATATTCTTCAGATGAGATTAGAAATGAAATGCTATCTGAATAGCTAATGAAACTTCAGTATAATACAAGGGCAAAAACTATTATTAAAAAACTAGATAAACAATTAGCCAATAGAATTCTTGATAAAATGGATTGGTTTTTTGAGAAAGAGAGGCCACTGTCATATGCAAGAGAACTTTCAAATTTTGTTTATGCAACTCATAGATTTAGAATTTGAGATTATAGAATTTTTTGAATTTTTATAAAAATTGATGATGAATTTATAGTTTCAGACATTATTATTAGATGACAAGCATATAAGAACAAATAGTTTCAAAAAGGTGTATCTTTAGCAATAAGGGATTTTATATCTAAATGATTTTCTTGCTTTATGAATAATAAAACAGCTTTCTCGTATACTTATTAAGTTTTGTATCCTTGGTGTCAAGAGGGGGACTTGAACCCCCGACCTCCGGGTTATGAATCCGACGCTCTAACCAGCTGAGCTACCCTGACAGATATGATTTAAACATATGAAAATTTACTTAATTTTATTTTAAAGTAAAGAATATGTATGAATAATGTATTTTTAATTAAATAAAAGTCTCTAAAAATATAATTCATCTTGTAACTATATACAGTATACTATATACTGTATATAGTATACTATTAACAATATATGAAAAACGATTCTAGAGAAAAAATATATAACTTTATTATTCAAAACAAACCTGTTCAGGCTAAAGATATTATTGAGCATTTTTGACTGTGAAAAGCCATGATTCATCGTCACTTAGCAAAATTAATTGAAGAGAATGTAATATATAAAACCTGAATACCTCCAAAGGTTTACTATTTTCAATGAGACAATAATACTATTAATTTTGAAATACCTGAAAAAGACAAACAATTACTACAGGAAAATTATATCTACCTGCAAGCAAATTGAATGTTGCATTATTGATATAATTGATTTGCATTCTGGTGTATAGATAAAGGTTTAGATATAAATAAAGAGTATATTTGTTACAAAAAGACATTAAAAAAATATGCAAAATATAAAAAAAACTGAATTATTAATTGATTAGAAAAACTAAAACAAAGTTTTGATGAAGTATATTTAAATTGAATCTTTTATTTAGATTTCTATAGCATAGAAAAATATTGAAAAACAAAATTGTGAAACTTTATTTTATATTGAAAACAACAATGAGATAAGGAGTTTATTAATTATATAATCAATTTTGTAAAACCAAAAATAATCAAATTTATTAATGAAAAAAATATTGATTCAATCTCTTTTATTCCCCCTTCGGTGGTTAGAAATATTCAATTTATGACAGAATTAGAAAAATGATTAGATATTAATCTCAAAAAACTTAAATTATTAAAAATATTTAGAGACAAAATTATTCCTCAAAAAACTTTAAATAAATCAAAAGATAGAATTATTAATGCAAAAGATACAATATTTATAAAAAATAAAGATTTTAAATCAAATAATTTACTGCTCATAGATGACGCTATTTGATCCTGAGCAACTCTCAACGAAACTGCCAAAAAAATCAAGAAATTAAAAATCTCCAAAAAAGTCTACTGAATTTCAATTGTCTGAAGTTTCAAATGATTTGATATAATTTCTGAAATATAATTCAAAAATAAACTTTTAAATTACCATCTCATGCCCCATCTTCTTAACCTTAGTTTCAAGATATCCCTTATTCCACTTCGACAGTTTTGATTTTAAAGAAATAAATTTTTCAACTTTAATTCAATAAGTTTCTAAGTCACTTTTTTTCTGAGGATTGTTAGAAATGAGATCTATAGACTTAATTCAAATTAACTTCAAAATATCTGCAGCAATTTTATAATCCCTTGCATCTGCTCTTAATCATAATTTTTCATTTGCCTCAACTGTATCCAATCATCAATCTTGAAGATTATAAGCTTTAATTTTTTTCACTAATCAAATCCCCCTCCCTTCTTGTCTAAGATAAATCAAAATTCATTTTCAGCTTTTTTCTATTAACTCAAGTGATGCATCTAATTGAGCTCAACAATCACATCTTTGAGATCAAAACAAATCTCATGTAATGCATTCTGAATGAATTCGAACAATAATAGGTCATTCATCTTTTAAAATTTTTGAAATATCTAATCACTTAGAAATGATAAGATGTTCTTTTCAATCCTCTGCTCAAGAAATTACTGAAAATTCAAATTGTCACTTTTTCATAGGAAGAGGCGCTGATGCTTCAATTTTAATCATCTTTAATAATATTATAATCTCTTCTTAAGTTATCTCACATTTTTTTACTTTTAACAAGTTCTAATTTACAAGCCCTAGAAAGACTTGTTAAAGACAAATTTCAAAGCATGCTCTTTGCATCTCAACCCAAAATTATTGGAGACTGGTAGGAAATAAGTTTATCTACAAATCACTCTCTGAAAAAAGAGCTTAAAACTGTTGGTCATCATTCAATTAAAATTTTCTTTAATCATTTATCATATAAAACTTTTAAAAGCTCTCATGGGCATATTTTATCTCATTTTTGCTTAATTATTTCATGAATGTATTGTCATTTTTTAGATTGAAATTTGAAATCATTTCAATTTAGATTTTCACTACAAAATATTATTGTTTTCGCATCTTGATTTAGGACTTTTGCATTTTTTCAAATTCTTAAACTCGAATCTAATATGACCCTTACTGGATTTTTTAATCATTTGCTTCTTGCTGTCAATAACGGATCGTCTGCAATAACCGTATTAATTCATACTATAATTGCATCAACTTCTCATCTTAATTTTCTTCAATCCCTTCTTGCCTTCTCGTTAGTTATCCATTTTGATTTTCAATTGCTTAAAGCTATAGCTCAATCTAAAGATGAAGCAGTTTTTGCAATAACATATACATTCTTGTCTTTATGAATTTTAAAAAATTCATTGTTAATTTTCATACACTCGTTTTCTAAGATTCAAATCTCTACTTTTATTCAAGCTTGTTTTAAAGTTTTAACTCATCAAGAAGCTTCAGTATTTGGATCCAAGCTCCCGATATATACTTTTTTAATTCATGACTTAATTATCAAATCAGAACAAGGAGGAGTTTTTCCAGTATGATTACAAGGTTCCAAGGTAACAAAAAGTGAAGCTCAATGCAAATCTTCAATATCGTCAACTGAAGTTATTGCTTTAACTTCTGCATGAGCTCGTCAAAATTCTTCATGATAAGCTTTTCAAATTACAATATTGTCTTTAACAACAACAGCTCAAACCAAAGGATTAGATCAAGTTTTTCAATATCATTTTTTTGCTAAACTAATTGCAATAGACATGTAGAAATCCTCATTTTTTATCATTTCCTAATTTTTAAATTATAATTTTATAACAAAAATAGAACTAATCTTAATTGAAAGATTTAATAATGCAAGACCATAATATCTAAGGCAAGCACAGACTTGGTTTATAAATTTATAAACCAAGCATTAAAATTATCATTATTTACAATATATCAAAAAAGAAACCCTTTATTAGTCCTCCAATGTCTCAATAGTCGCATCCAACTCTCAAATATCAAACATAATTGGTCAATACTCACTACTATAAACCATTCATTTTAATAAAATCTTTCAATTTTCGTGAAATACTCTAAAAGAATTGTTACTTTCTTTGCATTCAATAATTTCTTCATTGCTAGCTTCATTATTGCATTTAAATGGATCTAAGATTACAACTCAAACATCTGATCAAAAAGCCATTCATCACATTTGAAGAGACTTAACATTTATACATCACATTCAAAGATCAAATGTTTCTACTCAATCAGTAGTTAGACATGTGGTATTTCAATCAGCATCTATTTCAGTATTTGTTAAATTTCTTGCAGACAAGACTGCCTTGTTCCACAATCTATCATAATTTTCTTTATACACTTGCTGTGATTCAAGTAATGATGACACCATGGAACTTTTTTGATTATCAATATATTCTAAAAATCTTCTTTTTGAACAAGGTATAACATGCGCTCATTGGTTATTAATCTGGGCATATTTATATCAATCACTTGCTACTTCAGGATCATTTCATGGCTCACATCAAGGCACATACCTCATTCATTCTAAATCTCTCTGTATTAAACTAATCCAATTATAATTATTTTTTATTTCTGCAATTTTCAAATCAATTTTACTTAAAACTTCTTGATCAGTAATTTCTTCATTTGATTCTCTTAAATTCGAAATAAATCCCTCATTAACTTCAGCTCATTGATAATCTCTAATATATTCAGTTAAATTTTGATCTCAAAAAACATTGGAACTTTCCAAATATTCTAAATTATCTTCTGAATTAACAGCTGCTTGAATAGCATCAAATATTAACTCTATATTTAAAGTGCTAACATCTTCTTTTATATCTTGATTTTCAATATATGATCCTAAATCACTTTCGTTTCAAGGAATATTTCACATATTATCTCAAAATTCATCTAATATAATAGATACAATTCTATTTTCTTCATCTGTTAATATACTAATATCATTTTCTATAACTCATGTTATTGATAATGCTTCTATAAATGAAGTGTCAATTGTTTCATTATCATTTCAAAAACCTGAAATAAACTCAACCACACCAGCATCTTTCAAAGTCTCTGTTACATCATAAATTACCTGCTGAAGAAATCATCACATTGTTTCAAAATCTTCTTCGGAATCCAAGTCAATCTCATCAAACACTTCTAAAACTGGAGATTCTCAAATAGTTGAGACATCAGTTTCTAAATACGTTTCATTGTTTTGATTGTTTTGATTAAACGAATCCCTTATAAGCTCTTTTATCTCCTCTTCATTCCAACTTACACCTCATCTAACTTCCATTTTAGTTGGTATAGGCGTCTCTGCAAAAATATCTCAAACAAAAAATAATCAAATCAGCATTGCCAGCAGTATAAGTGAACTTTTTCTCATATTTTTTAAATTATTTTTTAAATTTATGCTAAAAGTTTATTGTTAAATACAATAAAAACAATAAAAATTAGTTTTACAAAAAGTAATATTAGACTAATATAATATTTATTATATTGTAAATAATATCCTTAATAATAAATAAAAATAGTGAGTAAATAAATTGTTCATACAGTCTTTATTAAGCGTAAATTATAAATAAGTTTCTTGATTTAATTTATCTAATTGATTATATTATTAATGTAAAAAAAATAAGATTATTCATGTCGAAAAATAATAATTTAATTGTAGCTATTGATATTTGAAGCTATAAAATACGAACCGTTGTTGCGTTAGCAGAGGAGGAAAGAGAATTTCCTCATATTTTATGAATTGGAACTAGTTTTTCAAATGGTATAAGAAAATGAAATGTTGTTTCTATAAAAGATTTGATATCTGATATCAATATGTCCCTTGAAGAAGCAGAAACAATTTCATGAATGCCTATTCAATCTGTTTATATTTCAATGTGTAACAATCAAATATCTTGAACTTCATCAAAATGAGTTGTTGCAGTATCAAACAATGAAATTAATGATGAAGACGTGCAAAGAGTAATTGAAGCCTCTCAAGCCATTTCCATTCCTAGAAATCAATACATGTTAGAAGTAATTCCAAAATTATACAGAATAGACAACCACTTAGAGGTAACAAATCCAATCTGAATGAATGGTGCAAGAATTGAAGTTGAAACTCAAATAGTAATGACTTCAGAACAAGCACTTAGAAATTTAGAAAAATCTGTAAACCAAGTTTGAATAGAAGTATTAAAAGTTATCCCTTCTACACTTGCAAGCTCAGAGGCTGTCCTAACAAGAAGACAAAAAGAGCTTTGAGTTGTATGCATTGATATCTGATCCTCTTCTACTTGAATCTCAGTTTATGAAGAAAGCGTTTTACTTTTTACATGAAGCATTCCAGTATGATGAGAAAGTGTAACTAATGACGTAGCAATAGGTCTTCGCACATCTATAGAAACTGCTGAAAAAATTAAAATAGAATATTGAACTATTAACAGAGATTCAGTTTCTGAAAGAGAACAAATTGATCTTTCTGTAATTTCAACAATTGATACAGAAAAAGTTTCAAAAAAAGAGCTCGCAAATATTATGAGAGCTAGGTATGAAGAAATTTTTTATATGGTAAAAAATGAACTTAAGACATTAAAAAGAGATTGAATGTTACCAGCTTGAGTTATACTAACTTGATGATGATGCAAAACTCCTTGAGTAGTAGATGTTTGTAAAGAATTACTTTCTTTACCAGTACAAATATGATTTCCTCAAGAAATAACCTCTGTTGTAGACAAAATTGAAGACCCTGAATACGCTACCACTATATGATTAATAAAGTATTGATCAAATCATACTTGACAAGAACCAAATTTTTCTTTTAATTTACTTGGAACCTTTGACTGGATTTCAAAATGATTTAAAAATCTACTTCCAAGTTAAAGTTATATTCATTCAAGTCATTTCAAGTTAAGTTAAATAATAAATAAAACAATTAACATTATCACCATGAGCGATTTATTAAAAAGTAAACTAAAAAAGAAAGCTGGAGCTAGCACTTGAGATGCATGATCATTTCAAGTAATTCCAAACCTAATTCCCAATGCAAATATAAAGATTTTTTGAGTTTGATGATGATGAAATAATGCTATCAATAGAATGATTGATGTGTGAATTGATTGAATTCAATTTATTGCAATCAATACTGATGCTCAAGCACTTTGAATGAATCAAGCGGAGAAAAAGATAGCTATTTGAAAAGCAATAACAAAATGATTATGAGCTTGAAGTGATCCCTGAACATGACAGTCTGCAGCCGAAGAAAGCTCAGAAGAAATCAAAAGCATGCTTGAATGAGCAGACATGGTATTTATTACATGCGGTTTGTGATGAGGTACATGAACATGAGCAGCTCCAATCGTAGCAGAATTAGCTAGAGAACTTTGAATACTTACAGTGTGAGTTGTTACAAAACCTTTTTCATTTGAATGACAAAAAAGATTAAATCAAGCTAATGAGGGCTTTGCTGAATTAAAAGACAAAGTCGATACACTGATCACAATCCCAAATGATAAAATACTTTCAATTATAGATAAAAAGACACCACTAACCGATGCCTTTATGGTTGTTGACGACGTATTAAGACAAGGTGTTGCATGAGTTACTGAACTAATAACTTGAACAGGTCTTATCAATGTTGACTTTGCCGATGTTAGATCTGTTATGAAAGATGCTGGGTCAGCTATGATGGGAATTGGATATTGATCTTGAGAAAATAGAGCTATTGAATCAGCTAGAGCTGCAATAGACTCCCCTCTTTTAGAACTTTCAATAAATTGAGCGCAATGAGTACTTATTAATGTTACATGATGATCAGACCTTTCCATGTATGAAGTTGATGAAGCTGCAAAAACAATTACTGAAGTAGTACACCCTGATGCGAATATAATTTTCTGAGCAGTTATAGATGAAAAGTACAATTGAGAAATAAAGGTTACTGTTATAGCTACTTGATTTTCAGAAGACAGTCAGGAAGAAAATGAAACATGAGTTTCTACAAAAATGAAACAAATATGAATTTGATCTTCAAAACCTAGTCATTTAGCTACAAAAATACCAAAACCTGAGTCTGATTTAGATGTTCCTGCTTTTATGAGAAAAGTTATCAAATAGATTTTACTTCTATTATCTAGACTTTTTCAAGACGATATTTAAACTATTTATGATATTTTATAATTATTCATAAATGTTAAGTTTAAATGAAATTAGAAAAAAATACCTAGACTTTTTTAAAGAGAAAAATCACGCAATCATAGACTCTGCATCCTTGGTTCCTGAAAATGATCCATCAGTTCTTTTTAACACAGCATGAATGCAACCATTAGCTGCGAATCTCTTATGAGAAATTCATCCAATGTGAAAAAAACTTGCCAACTGTCAAAAATGCGTTAGAACTGTGGACATAGAAGAAGTTTGAGACAACTCTCATTTAACATTTTTTGAAATGCTTTGAAACTGGTCTCTTTGAGATTATTTTAAAGAAGAATCGATAAATTGGTCATATGAATTTCTTACCAGTAAAAAATGGTTAGCTATAGATCCTGAATTTATTGCTGTAACTGTTTTTGAGGGAGATGAAGATGCTCCACGTGATAATGAATCTGCACAAATTTGGGAAAAAGTTTGAATTGCTAAAGAAAAAATTAGCTATCTTCCAAAATCAGAAAACTGGTGGGCTGCCTGAGAAACATGACCATGCTGACCTGATACTGAAATATTCTACTGGGTTTGATCTTGAAAACCTCCAAAAGAGTCAAATGTGTGAAACGATGAAGATAACTGGATGGAGATATGGAACAATGTTTTTATGGAATATAATAAATTAGAAAACTGAAAACTAGTAAAATTACCAAATAAAAATGTAGACACATGAATGTGACTTGACAGGATCACAGCTACAATACAATGAGTAAAATCTGTTTATCAAACAGATATGTTTGCAGATGTAATTAGCAAAATAAAAGACCTAAGCTGAAAATGATATAACGAAAGATCTGCTAGAATTATATGTGATCACATCAGATCTTGAGTAGTGCTTATTTCTGATTGAGTCACAGCTTCAAATGTAGACCAATGATATATACTCAGAAGACTTCTTAGAAGATCAATACGAGAAAGTTATAAAATGTCTTATGAAAAATCTATACTTCCTGAAATATGAAAAATGTTTATTTGAAAGTATGAAAACGTATACGCGCAAGTAAAAGATAAAAAAGCTTTAATAATTCAAGAACTAAAAAAAGAAGAAGAAAAATTTTCAAAAACCTTAACAACCTGATTAAAAGAATTTGAAAAAGTTCTTAAATGATTTGCATTTGAAAAAACTTGAATAAAACAAAATGAAATAAGTGGTAAAAAAGCTTTTACACTATATGACACTTATTGATTTCCAATTGAAATGACTTCAGATCTTGCAAAAGAACACTGATTAAGTGTTGATATAAAATGATTTGAGCAAGCATTTGAAAAGCATCAAGAAAAATCTAGACAAGCAAGCAAAGCAAAATTTCAATGATGACTTGCAGATACCTGAGAAATGAGTACAAAATATCATACAGCCACCCACCTCCTACATCAAGCACTAAAAAGAATACTTTGAAATCATATAAAGCAAAGATGATCTAACATTACTTCAGAAAGACTTAGATTTGATTTTTCCCATTGAGAAAAAATGACAAATGAGCAAATAAAAATTGTTGAAAGCTTAATTAATTCAGAAATTTGAAAAAAGCTGGATGTTTTTATGGAAGAAATGACCATAAAAGAAGCTGGAAACCAATGAGCTATATGACTTTTTTGAGATAAATATTGAGAAAAGGTAAAGGTCTATACAATATGAAAAAATAAAAACAACTACTTTTCTAAAGAAATTTGCTGATGACCACATGTAAACAATATATGAAACTTGGGAATATTTAAAATAAAAAAAGAAGAATCATCTTCATCTTGAGTTAGAAGAATAAAGGCGATACTGATTTAATCTTAAACATATTTATTTAATTTTTGTTTAAGTTTATTTATTAAAATCAAACAATCTTTATCACGAATGGTTGATAAAAGGAATGAATCATTAATTTCTAAACGATAATGAAATTCTTTTTTATTTAAAATTGCAAAATTAACACCCTTATCTCAAAGCTCTTTATTTAAATAATCCTGCAAAACTTCTGCATCCATCTCTCAAATGATAAAAAGATCTACTTCAGACTGTTTATTAACAAATACTCAAGCAATGCTTAAATATTCAATATCTCAAAGCTTTGAAAGTTCTTTTTTTAAATCTGTATTGATAATAAAATTTTTAAGCATGATCGAAGAAAGTTCTGAGTAAAAAACAAAAGATTTATTTAAGAAAAAATATTTTTTTCCATTAGATTCAATGCATTTTAATAATCAAATATTTTTCAAACTATCCAACTCTCTTCGAACTGCATTAATCTGCTCATTTAAATCCCTTGTAAGCTGCCTTACAAAAAATTTTTCAGCAGGGTGTAAAAAGAATTGTTTCAATAGCTTCACCCTAACGTTAGATGTAAATAGTGCTTTAAGCATATAATATTACTAATTTATACTAAAATATTAATTAATCAAAGAAAAATGCAGATAATTGGAATACTTAATTTCAAAATTCAAAATTAACTAGTTAATAATAATATAATAAGTAAACTAATAATAATGCCGTGATGGTGGAATTGGTAGACACGCAGGCTTGAGGGGTCTGTTCAGAAATTTTTTGAGTGGAGGTTCGAGTCCTCTTCACGGCACCATTCTACGCTTTGCGATGATTAACAAATTGGAAATGGTATAATGACCTGCGTAGTTCCGGTTTATTTGGCAAAGCTGCGAATGGCACGTCATTTTTATGAAATAGAAACTGTGGATTTAGTTGAAAAAAATATATTTAATTTATATTAACTTAGATATAGCATTGCCTTATAATTACCTCAGTATTACATAATCACCAAAAAGAAGTTTTCAGTGAGATTTGCGGCTATGCACTTGACATATTACAATATTATTATTATAATCCAATCTATTTAGTTTCCTAAATTAAATGACAAAGTAATATGAAATTATCAAATAAAATACTAACATTAGCTTTAACACTTTCTCTAAGTCCTGTTTTTAATCCTGATTCCATAGCTTGAGAAAAATGGATACACCCAATGCTTAGACCAAATCACACAAAAAATAATATCGATACATGACAAAATAAAAATTCCAAAAAATGAAATCAACCAAATAATTGGGATAAAATCCAAAAAGATTGTAATACATTCAGAACAAGCCTAGGCTTTCCTCCACTAGATGTTGATGTATCAATTTCAAGAGAACAAGTAATTAAACACACATGAGGAAAATATCAAATACAAACTAAAGAAAATATTAAAACTAACATTTGATGATGTGAGCTGGACAAAGTAGCAAAAACTTTAATAAGTACTAAATGAAAAAAATTCAATAATAACTTATCTACAATAAAATCTCACTTATTAAACTCAATTATTGAAAAAATTGCTCTTGATTATGTAGCTTATTTACAATGACATAAATATAGAAATAAAGCAGATATTAAACAAAGATTAAATATTGAAAATTTGGCTCTTAAACAATTATATAAAATAAATTTTGATTTTTTTCAATTTCCAGAAAATAATAAATCAACTAGACAAGAAGGTATTCAACCACAAACTGAATCTACAAAGAAAACTGCAGAATCTGAACAAAATACATTTATATGATTTCCAACAGATCCAAGAAACTTTTAATTTTTCTTGATTATCTTGACTTAGTTATAATATTACCCTATAATTACCTCAGTATTACATAACTTACAAAATATGTCCTATCCACAAATCAGATTAAATAAAACCATTGAAATTCAAAATGTTTTAACTTATCTCAAGGAGCATTTTAAACTATTAAGCGAAGCTGATATAATTAAAATGGCACTTTCGAAAATATATTTTGAATTTAAACAAAAAGAAAACAATGTTTCAATTGAGCAATTTAATAAAAATGAGTCAGAAAAAATAGAATCATTATCAAATTACAATACATTTTTATCAGCAATTAAATGAAAATAATAATTTGTAATTGATTTAAAAATGATTTTGAAAAAACATTCAAAAATTATAATTTTTGAATCAGTGATTTAATACTAAAGCTTAAAATATCAAGAATAATAAAACTTGATAAACCGTATTGTAAAATAAAAATGAATTTAAAATGAGTATCACTTAGATGAATAATATTTATTAATGAAATTTGAAATATTTTTCCTGTATTCTTTGTTTTAAAGAAAAATAAAACATTTTGAGAAAATTTGATTCTTACTAAAGAAATACTAAATATAATCAATTCTTTACTGTGAAAATATATTAGGGATTATAAAAAATGAGATTATGAGAACTATTAATTATTTAATATAATCAAAATGTCAAATTAGAAATTAAGCATTATACATTGCAGCTAAGGCATAATCATGATGATCTTTAATTATAAGATTTGGCAATTCTCAAGATTCCTTTAATTCTTGTAAGTCCTTATTTCTAAGTCTTATATTTTGAGAATTAAACCTTGTAGCAATTTGTTGAGAAATATATACAAGTCAATGACACTTACTTTGAGAATTATCTATTCAAAAAATTTCATAAATATAATCAAACCAATCTTCCCCAATTCAATTCTCATCTATCATATAATATCAAAGTAAATTCTCAACAGCTTTAGCAGATGGAAAAATATCCTTATTATCTTTTGACATCTTATTTGTGATTTTTTCAATAGCGTTTAACATAATTGTTTCTAACTTTCTAGGCAATCTTCTATCTGAGTATTTACTATTTAATATAAAATCTCTTGATAGTGAAAATCACGAAAGAACATTCTTAGATGCCAATCAAGGTTTTGCAAACATTTTTATGATTCATGAGTATTTACAAATCTCAATCATTGGAAAAAATGGAGACAATAAAGGAATATATACATTAGGATAAACAGTGGTTCAAGTGTATTTCTCTCTAACACTAGCATATTGCTCATAAGAATTAATATTACTCATTTGCATATCTTCAATTTCTCATATCACAACCTTATCATGTTTTGGATTCAATGTATCATTTGCTCAATCTATACATAATGATCAAACCTGAATAGCATTTTGGAAATACTCACCCTTTTGAATACAATAAAATTTTTTAAATATACCTCACTTTTCTCTAAATTTCTTAATTAACTTTTTAAGTTTATATCATTCCTCTGAAAACCAAATTTTATTCACTAATTGATTTCTTATCACACAACAAGCTCATACTGGATACCCTCTAGCATTTGCAAGCCTTGTTACATAAGGAGGTTGAACAGTTCTAGGCTTTTGCCTAACCTGCTTTTTAGAACGAATTGATGACTTGACCATGCTTGAATCAATCTCATTTCGCATATGCCAAATTACATCATTAATGTCTTGCATATGCGGAACTATTAATTTTGATGTTAACTCGCGTTGCTTACCATCAATTGGAGCTATCCGAGAAAACCAATAATTATCAATCATTGTTTGTTTAAAACCCACTTATGATTTTTTAAGTATAGTACTATAATATTAATACCATGTTTGTCAACCTTATATTTTTCTATTTTTATCACTAATAATTAATGAATTTTGTTTAAAAAAATTCAATATTCATAATTTTCCACATTTTAATTTTAAAAAATTTTAAAAAAACTTGACTTTTATTTAAAAAATATTAATTTGCATCGTACAAAATAATAAAATTATATGACTGATGATTACAATCAAATTTGCAAAACCACATGAGCAGAGTTTATAAGCGATATTAATGAAAGACAAACTCAAATTACACTAGATGAGCTTTGCGCTGAATTTCATAAACTTTTTTTAAAAAACAAATCAATAACTTGAGCCATTGATAAATTATCAACCGGTACACAGTGAATTGAGCTTAAAAATTCAATACACAAAGAAATATCTAATATTGTTGGGCAAATTTTTGTTAATGTAAAAAATGTAAGTGGTGCAAAAGATATTCAAACAAGGCTAGAATCAGAAGCGACGAACTACTTACTCAGCGAACTAATTACAAAAATTTCAAATTTAAAAAGCTTCATTCTTCCAGATTCTACATCCTAAACTAAAACAGATCAAACAAAATCACCATATCCCCTTACAAAATCTTCAACACTCAATACATTTTTTCCCTCTAATTGAAGCTCTATTAATCTCAAATCTCAATTAATAGTTTTTATAAAATAAAATCAATCATCCTCAAATACTTCTCACAATTTTCTTGATTCGCTTATTTCATTTAAATTAGAAAAAATTACTTTTACCAAACTAAGCTTTTTTCAATTAAAAAAAGTATAAATTCATGGCCATGGAGTAAATGCTCTTAATTTATTATATATATCTACTGCAGTTTCTTTTTTAAAATCAATTTTTCAATCACTTTTAAGTATTTTCTTACAATAACTGGACATTTTATTATCTTGATCTTTTAATACCAATCTTCATTTCATGATTTCATCTAATACATCTGGCAAACTCTTAGACAAATTTCATAGTTTTTCAAATAAAACTTCACTAGTATCATCAAAAGAAATATCACATTCTAAAAACTTCCATACTCCTCATGCGTCCATATCTTTTTCAATATTCATTATTGAAATTCAAGTTTCTTTTTCTCAAGATAAAATGGCAGATTGAACAGGTGAAGCTCATCTAAATTTTGGAAGTAAACTTAAATGTACATTGATATTATACTTAGCAATATTTAACAATGAAACGGGCAAGATATGACCATAAGCCACTATTACAAAAAAATCTGGTTTTTCTTTTTCTAAAATCTTTTTAAGAGCTTCGCTATTTCAAGGATGGACGATTGAAATATTATTATCAACTCAAATTTTTTTAATTGGAGTTTGAGTTAAAACCTGCTTTCTCACAACTTTTTTATCACTTTCTGTGACAATAGCAGAAACAAAAAATCTCTTATCATCGATAAGAGATTGTAAACTATAAGTAGCAAGGCTAGGATTGCCAGCAAATACTACCTTATAAGACATTATAATAATTTAATCTTTCTTTTTTGTCTCCTTTTTTGGAGCAATCTTCTTTTCAGATTTTATAGATTTCTTTTTTACCACTTTCTTTGCTTCCACTTTATTTTCAGTTTTCTTTTCTACAACTACTTTTTTATCATCTTTTCATGGAGCTGCTTTCTTTGATATGCTCACCTTCTTAGCTACAACTTTCTTTTTCTTAATATCTCAAGCTTCTGATTTAATATGAAGAAAGACATCTCGATAAACTCTTCAATTAAATTTAAGCTGTCTTTTTTCAGTAAAATAAACAACTCAATCCACCAAAGCGTATAAAGTGTGATCTTTTCACATTCAAACTCAAGCTCAAGGATAAAATTTATTCCCCCTTTGTCTCGCTAAGATATTTCAAGCTATCACAGCTTCTCCAGCGTATTTTTTAATTCAAAGCCTTTGTCCTGGGGAATCGTGGACATTCTGGGCCGTTCATCATGATTTTTTATGTGCCATTTTTGTTGTGTTTATTTAAAAAAGCTAAGAAATTTTAGTCAAAAAAGCTTATTTGTAAAGTAAAATTACTATTTTCAAGCTTTCTTAAATCTTTTTGCTTTCATTTTTCGATCCTTAAACCCTTTAATGCAACCTGGAACAATAACTTTTGCTTTAAATACATTTTTGAATTCTAACTTTCAGGCAACACGAACATCTTTTCAGGCTACCAATAATTCATGATCATTTTTTCATTTTACAAATGGTTTATTTACTCTCCATTCAAATCATCTTATATCCTTTAAATCAAATCAATCTCTTCATACTTTTTGTATTTTTCATATCAAACGTCATCTACCTGGATTCATCCATCGACTCTCAAAACGACTTTGTATTTCTTTTCATAAAAGTCATTTATCTTCAAATAAATTTCAATAAGAAACTCAGCAATAAAATAACAATCATCAGATAAATATACTTAAGATAGAATTTGTTAATATAATCTTTAAGTATCAAATTTTATAAGCATTTTTTGTATATTTTGTATAAATAAATGCAAGTGATAAAAAAAGAAGAAATACAAGTAACCAAAAATATGGAAAAATATTTAAAAGGAAAATAGTCTTTGACGAATAAACATGCTCATAAGTATTCCAATCAGATCAAAAAATCAAAAATAAGACAATCTGGAAAGCAAAAGCTCAAAATAAAGTAAAAAATACAAACAAAGCCCACCAAAAAATATTTTGCATGGTAAAAACCAATCTTGGCTTAGGTTTAATTTTTTTTATTTCCTTTAATATTGCTAATTTGAATTTATCCATTTTTCGATTTTAAATTTATAACTTTTTCTTTGAACCGTTTCTTTGCTCGATTTATTAATGTTGCAACAGTTCAAAGTGGAATTTTTAACATATCTCAAATCTCTTCATAAGATTTTTCTTCTAAAAATCTTAAAACTAAAATATCCTTATATTCATTAATCAAAGTATTTTTTGTACGAACTCTTTATTTAAATTCTTTTCAAAATCTTTTTCCAAATTCACATTATCCGGAATCTCAAATTCAATATCATCTCAAGAATCTTCAGACTGCTTAAACAAACTTATGAATGAAAATCCTTTATTTTTTCTAAATCTTGAAATAACTTCATTTCTTGAAATTCTATAAATCCAAGAATTAAAAATTTATACAGCAAATTCATAGTTGCTATCCATTAATAATAAATCAAAAAATACCTCACCCTTATTTGTCTAAAAACTTTGACTTAGCAAAAAAAGAATTTAAACTAAATTGCGTAATTAATTTTTAATAAAATATTATGGCTTTTGTTTTTACAGATGATAACTTCAAAGAAGAAATAGCTTCATGAGTTGTATTAATAGATTTTTGGGCTCCATGGTGTGGACCTTGTCAAATGCTTTGACCAATTATAGACGAACTTGCTACTGAATATGAAGGAAAAGTAAAAATTGGTAAAATGAATGTGGATGAAAATACACAAATCCCTCAAGAATTTTCAGTAATGTGAATACCAGCTATAAAAATATTTAAATGATGAGAATTAAAAGAAGAAATATCTTGATTTGTACCAGTTGAAACTATTAAAGAAGCGCTAGACAAGCTGCTATAATTTTTGTATATCTAAAATAAGTAGTTGAATATTAATACAAATCTTCAACTAGTTTAATTTAATTAATTCTCAGAATTGAGTTTAAAAATTATCAAATATTTATCAATTTTTAATTTACTACGATATTCAATTTTTTGATTATTTGTTTCTATTCCTATCTCTACTACTATTGTAATATGGGATAAATATTCATTTTTTTCATGAGAATTTTCTCCTTGGACCACAATAGGTATCAATCTATCTGATCTATTTTTTCTTTTTAGCATACTTTTTTATTTCATAATTATATGATTCCAAGCAAAAATCAGTACTGGGTTTTCAATAAGTCATATAATAAAAAGAAATGAATATTTTTATCCCAGGGATAATAAAATCAACAATTGCTTTATACTTCTATCTATCAGCTTGCTTTTAGCTACTTTCTTTTCTCAAGATCAGATTTTGCATTTATTTTTATATCTTAAATTTATTTGAATATTATTTTTATTTCTCTATATTCCAGAAAATGTTATTTCAAAAAAAGAGATCTGAAATGCTCTCTTATTTTCATTCTTAATTCAATGAGTAATAGTAATATATCAATTTATTTTTCAAAGCTCTGTGTGACTTCATTTTCTCTGAGAACCAGGTTTATTTAAAGATGTCATATGAATTGCAAAAATTGATCTTATCTCTTGAGATAAACTTATAAGGCCATACTGAACCATGCAACATGCAAACATATTATGAATCTCCTGTGTAATAATTTATTTTCTCAGTCTTTATTCTTCATTTGCTCCTTTGAGATATTTACTAATTATTCCAATAGTGTTTTCATTTTCTAGAACAGCTTGGCTACTATTTTGAGCAATATTTATTATTAATTTATTATTTCATAAAAAAGAAGTAATAAAAAAAATATTAATTTTTTCAATAATACCAGTACTATTTACTATTCCTTATATAATTCTAAGGTTTAATATCTTAGACAATTCTTTTTACAATAGACTTGAAAGCTATTGATATTCCATAAAAATGCTTTTATCAAAACCTTTATGAGTATGACTTTGAAATTTTACTCTCAATATTCAATCATTTTCCTCTGAAATATTAGAACCCTGGAAACTTCAACCAGTACACAACTTTTTTTTGCTATTTAGCAATGAAGCCTGAATAATTTCTTTAAGCATTCTTATAACATTATTTTATTTTATTTGAAAACAATCAAAGCAAAATATATTTATAAAATTAATAATATTTTCGATTGTATTTATTATCTGATTTCTTGACCACTTTTTTCTTACTTCTACGATTTGAATGATTTTATTATTTTCTCTTATAAGGTTTGTATAAAATAATAATACTTGTAAAAATCATCATTAAGATTTAAGCTAAAATTATATTATTAACAAATTATTATGGATTTCATATTTTGACCATTTTTTTTAATCTTAATTGTTATTATCGTATCTATAAAACAAATCAATCAATATCAAAGATGAGTTGTTTTTATGCTATGAAAATTTCAAGAAATCAAACAACCATGATGGAGACTTATCATTCCGATTATTCAATCAATGACCAAGGTAGATATTAGAACAAAGGCAGTAGACGTTCCTGATCAAGAAGCTATAACAAAAGATAATATTCCAGTTAGAATAAATGCTGTAGTATATTATAAAATTCAAAATGCAGATAAAGCGATTTTAGAAGTAGAAAATTTCTTCTGGGCAGTTTCACAAATGGCTCAAACAACAATGAGAAATGCAGTATGAGAAGTAACACTAGATGAATTATTGCAAAATAGGGCAGAAATTGCAGAAAAGATAAAATCATATGTAGATAACAAAACCGATCCATGGTGAATAGATGTTGAATCAGTTGATCTAAAAGATGTAGTAATTCCAGAAAATTTAAAAAGAACTATATCTAAAGAAGCAGAGGCGGAAAGAGAAAAAAGAGCAGTTATAATTAAGTCAGAGTGAGATAAGGCAGCTGCAAAAAACCTACAAGATGCCGCAGCAATGCTCAATGAAACACCATGAGCTCTTCATTTAAGAACTCTTCAAGCTGTAAACGATCTATCATCTGATCAATCAAATACAACAATATGGATGCTTCCTGTTAATGTTCTTGAAGCCATTGAGGGTTTTGCAAAAAACTGATTTAAAAAGTAAAAAAACATTGACATAAATATTCTTTCTTCTATAATGCATCCCTTATTATTTATTATATGGATGTTTTAAAGCATGTAGATTGAAAACGACACGAAAGTCGTATAATAAAACCAGGAACAAATTTTTCAAAAAATCTTCTTGTTACTAGGAGGTGGTTTAGTAGTTTGTGTGCAGCAACAGCAGCTAATTTTCTACTTCCAAGAATGTGATCTTGTTCAACTTGAAATGCAATGTGGGAAGGTGATCCATCAAAGCTTCCATATCCAAATATGAAAGATCCATGAAATATTCCAATATTAAATCATTCACTTAAAAACCACTCATTCATAATAGACTCTGGACACTGATGAGAAGATCCTTGAGCTACAACCAAAATTAAAATTTGAGACATGCCAGCCACTATGAACGAGGCTGCAATTGTATATGATATATCACTTAGACTACTCAGATTTCTAATTCAAAACTGAGCATCTGTATATCTAACCCATTACACCACTGAATTTTGAATTAAAGATATGATTAATCCAACTAAATTTAGTAGTCAAGATTATAACAGTGATACTCATAATTACAAAGAAGTTTCAGCCGTTAGAGGTCGAAATTCAATAATTGGAATGCGTAGAGAAGTTATCAACAATTTATCAGAAGAAATACGATCTACAAGTGATAAAAAGGTAACATTAGTATCTGTGCATGCAGACATTGCCTGAGATACAACTGATAATTGAATCGATGTTTATTATAACACACACACTAATAATCAATGACACTCTGAAGTCTTTGCACATAATTTATGTAACAATTTAAATGACCCAAACTCTGAAGTGAGAGATAGAAATTTCTGAATTTTAAGAAAAGTTGATTGTGGTGAAAAGGTATTAATCGAAACTGCTAATATGAATAACATTCAATGAATACTAAGACTCATAAAACACCATTGAAGAGAAAAAATAGCAAGAGCACTAGGCAATTGACTTAAAAAAACCTTACTACAAAGCTAATTAATAAAAAAAAAATAAGTAAAAATACATTAAAAATTATAATTTAGTATTTATTTACAAAAATTATAAAAATTGCAAAAATTAAAAATTTATACAGCAAATCTGAAGTTGTCATTTGTCAACAACTCACTAAAAGGAAATATCCACACACATTTCATGTGAAATTTTTCTCATTTTCTTGATTTTTGACATATTTATGTTATAATCATATGATACCGGTAAAATAATAATGACTGAAATTAAAAAAACACCTTCAATTGGCAAATACCCAGATAATAGCAAGTGATTAACACGAAGAGCTTTATTTTGAAAAATGAGAGATATTGCATTTTTCACATGATTAGCCGCAATATGAATAAGCTCTTTAGCACCAAAAGCAGAAGCTAGTATAAAAAAAATATCTACAAATGAGAGAAAACTTTTAGACAGACTATTTACACGAAAGTACCCAAGTATAGATTGGTATCCAGCTCCTTGGTCAGTATTAAATGAACGAGTTAAATATTATAGAATAAAAAGTGAAAGCGCAAATGAAGAAAAGGAATTAATTCAAGCATTTGAAAGAATGTTCCCGTATTTATCTATGATAAATTCTAAATGTAACAAATACAGAGTACCACTAGAAATTGCGTTTACTGCAATAGTAGAATCAAGATGGCAAGCATGAGTTTGTTCAAATAAGTGAGCATGCTGATATTGGCAAATATCAGAATACATGGCAGAAAAATATGGAATAAGAAAAGTGGAAAACTGAAAAGTACCTTATGATTACAGAGATCATCCTGAAAAAAGTTCAGATGTTGCAATTCACATGATTCGAGATAATTATAAAATAGTATGAAATTGGGAATCTGATCTTTATCGAGAACCATATAAAAAGAAATCAGAAGCTAGACGGTTAACAAAAATCGAAAACAATAAATTAATAGAAGCTGGGAAATTAAATGAAGTTAAGAAACTAAAGACCAACAAAGAACTTTTAAATGAAGTTAAAAAAGAATTTGAAATTAATAATCATGATAGATGGCATTTTGCACTATATTGTTACAACTGATGATCAAAACTTGTAAAACCAATTTATGTTGAGTTACAATGAAAATCAAAAAATTATAGTTTAAGTAAAATTATAGGCACAGAAAACAGACTATTTGTTGCCAAAATATTTGCAGTAAGAAAGATATTATCTGATCATTTTCAAAATGATATTCTTTCAAGTAAAGCTTACACAACACATCATGACGAATGAAGAGCTGCTTTAAACAAAGTTGAACCTAAAAAAAGACCAAAAAAACCTGAAACACAAATAACAATGAAATGAGAAATATGACATATGTGAGAATGAGATAATTGACAATGGTGACCAATTATGACTACATCACTAGATACATGGTCTAATAGAGCTATTAATGCAAGAAAAAGAAAAAAGCAAGCTAGAACTCAAAAACAACCATCTTGAGTTACTATTAGAGATAGTTCTATAAAAAATAAACTTAAACACTGGTTTCAAAAGAAGATTAAAAATAATTAAATCATTTGTTTTAAACAATCATTCCATTACCCAAAACCCTCTCATCTTTTGAATAAAAAACAGCATATTGTCATGGAGTAATTGCACGAATTGGTTTAGATAAAGAAACGACGTAAAATTCTCAATTTTCAGTTTTCAATTTTCAATTTTCAATGATATTGTTCTGTTTGTTTACACTGGCTACTTCTACAAGACCTCCTAAGTGTCTAATTCTTATTTTTAAATATCATGGATCTATTTTTTTTCAAATCAAATCTTTTATCTCATCTAAAAAATGTATATCTGTTATTAATATTTCTTTTTTCCACAAAGCCTCATCGTATCAAAGCATAACTTGATTTTTTTCTCTTTCAAATCAAACAACATAGATCGCCCTATCAAAACCTCCAGGGAGTCATTTTCTCTGGCCAATTGTATAAAATGGTAAACCTTTGTGTTTTCACACGCTTTTTCTATTTTGCTCATCATCTATAAAAATAAATTCTCAAATATTAAATATCTCAGGAACTGTTCTTTTCAAGAAAGGTATATATGAATCTTCATTAAAAAAACAAACTCATTGAGATTCTTTCTTTTTAAATATCTCTTCTTCTCAATACTCTTTTGCTAATTTTTTAGTATCACACTTTATCATTTCTCAAAGTGGAAAAATGACTTTTTCAAGATCTTTATGCGATAAAACTGACATAAAATATGATTGATCTTTTTTCTTATCTACCCCCTCTTGTGCGTACAATTTTCAATTATTTTCTTTTATTCTTGCGTAATGCCCAGTAGCTATAAAATCACAATTAAATTTTTTAAGTTTTGATAAAATATCACCCCATTTAATCTTTTGATTGCATCTAATACAAGGATTTGGAGTAAGACCTTTTTTATGAATTTCTAAGAAAAATTTTACCACTTCTTCATAAAACCTATCTCTTACATTTAAAACATGGAATTTTATTCAAAGCTTATCACAGGTATTTTTAGCTGCCATTTGCGCTTCTAAGCTACAACATTTATTTTCAGAAATCTTGTCTTCCTTTTCAATTCAGGTATTTTGTGAAGGATCTACCCAATATCTCATAAAAACTCATACAACTTCATATCAGCTCTCTTTTAGCTTGTAAGCAGCTACTGTGCTATCTATTCACCCCGACATTCAAAGCAAAACACGTTTTGTCATTAATTGCATTTAAACAAAAATTTATTAAAATACAATTAAAAATAATTTATGTTAAACTTTGCTTGCAAATATAATTGGTGGACTAATATAAAAGATAAAAAAAATATCTCGCTTAATTCACGCATCGAGTACATATTGGAGTTTTGAAATCTTAAAGAATTAAAAGAAGCATGCAATAAAGTCTGAATCAATAAAGTTAAAGAAATCTATAATAAAAAATTACTTAATAATCCATTTTTTAAAAATAAAAAACAAACTTTCTTAAATTTTTTCTTTAAAACAAATGAATCAAAATAAAATCATTTTTGATAATATCGCAAATAAAGTTCTTAACGATAAACAAAAAAATCTTGTTTGAATATTAGAAGAATTTTCAACAACTCATTTTCTTGCTTGAGGCACTGCAATTGCAATGCAACTTGGGCACAGAACAAGTATTGATTTTGATTTATTTAAAATCTGAAACCAATGAAGCTGAAAAGAAATTTTTAAAAGAATTGAAAAAACCTGATTTAAATTAGACAAAAAATCAGATCTTAACTATTTATCAGACGAGCAAGATCCTGATTGTAATTTATATTTTAATTGAGTAAAAATTCAATTAATAAATTTTGGAAGAAATCCTTTTGGCAAAAGGATAAAATTATCTCCATCAAAAACAATATGTAAATGACTAAAAACTTTAAATTTATTAGAACTCTGAGCACTTAAAATTTTTGCTATGATGTATAGAAGCAAATGGAAAGATGCTGTTGATCTTTGCTTTATAATTAATAATTGACACTCTCTTACTAATATTTTAAACAAAACACATAAGATATTTTGAGACCTGTTTCAAGAAAAAGCTGCCTTTGAAACTATTATAGAAAAAGCATGGGATAAAACAGAAAAAGTTGATTATATTATCTCCAATCCTCCCAAAGACGAAGAAATTGAAAATGATTTAATTGATATTATAAAAGAACAGCTTATAATATAAAACTCTTACATCTTCTCAGGAGCAACGATGCCCAAAAGTTGCAATCCTTCATTTAAAAGCTTTTGAGTTTTTTGAACTAAAAGCAGTCTAAGCTTCTTTGAATTATCACTATCTGCATTTAACACAGAGCAAACTGCATAAAAACTATTAAACTCTTGTGATAAATCATAAATATATCTAGCTATGAGATGTGGTTTATAATCTTTTGCAGATCTTTCTAAGATATCAGGATAATTTCACAACATAAATGCAAGAGATCGTTCTTTTTCCTCTGTAAATTTAATTGTATTATCTAATTTAATTTGAGCAATTTTTAAATCTGGCACTTTTCTTAATATTCCATAAGTTCTTGCATGAGCATATTGCATATATGGCCCTGACATTCATTCAAAAGTAATAGCTTTTTCCCATGTAAAAGTAATATCAGTTTCTCTATCCTGAGAAAGATCATTAAATTTAATAGCTCAGATAGCCAAATCTTTGACGAGTTTTTCTTGAGTTTTTTCATCAAATTCATGATATGAATCTTTTGTCTCTAAAAGCTCTCTTGATTTTTCAAAAGCTGTTTCTATGAGTTCACGTAATCTAACAACTCTTCATTTTCTTGTAGACATTTTTCACTCTGGAAGCCTAACCATTCAAAAAACTGAATGGACAAGCTCAATACCATCTACCCATCAAAGCATAGACGCAGCCTTAAAAAGCTGTCTAAAATGTAATGTCTGATCTCTTCATACGACATAAACAATTTTTTGTGGATTATATTCTTCTTTTCTATATTTAATTGTAGCAAAATCTCTTGTAGAATAAAGTGTTGCTCAGTCTTTTTTTAAATACATAAAAGGAGACATTTTTTCAAATTCTATTATTTTTGCTCCATCTTCTCATTTTTTTCATATCTTATCGTCAATCTCTTTAATAACCTCGGGGAGCATCGGAACATAAAAACTTTCTCCATGAAATGTATCAAATTCACTTCAAAGGTAGCTATACATTTGATTAAATTCCTTCATTGAAAGCTCAATAAACTTTTCCCATATTTGTTTATTCTCAAGATCTCAATTCTCAAGCTTCTTAAACTCTTCTCTAGCTAATTCATCTAATCAAGGATCTTCTTTGGCTACTTTGTGAAAATATACATATAATTTATTAAGCTCTTCGATTGGATCTTTGTCAATAACACTATCATCTCACCAATGTTTGTATGCATAAATCATCTTTCAAAATTGAGTTCAGTAATCTCAAAGATGATTATCCTTAATCACTTTCCATCAAAGCTTTTCATATATATTAACAAGTACTTTTCAAATAATATTAGATCTTAAATGACCAACTGACATATGTTTTGCAATATTTTCTGCTCAATAATCAATAACAATTGTCTTATTACTTTCATATTTCTTTTCTTCAAGCCTCTCAAGCAATGCATTATCAGAAATACTAAAATTCAAAAATCATGGTTTTATAATTTCAAAATTACTTATTGAGTCGCTCACGCTCATTTTATTCATTAACTCTGTAGCAACTTCTTCTCAAGACTTTCAAAGCTCTTTAGCAAGCTTCATCGTACCCACAAAAGAAAAATGTCATTGTCCTTTCCTAGCAAGCATAAAAACAACGTCTTCTTTAATTCAATAGAGATCTTCTATCGTTTTTGATAATAATAATTTAATTTTATTCATTTTTTATGCTTTATTTATACATTTATCCAAAACCTCTACTATCTCAGTTTTCAAATCCTCAAGCTGTTTTTCACTTCTAGTTTCAAATCTAGCTTGAATCTTAGGACTAGTATTTGACGCCCTTATCACACACCAAGCCCTATCTTCAAAATCAATTCTAACTCAATCAAGCCTGTTAATTTCATATTTTCTTCAAAGTCTTAATGCTATAGATTCGATAATCTTAAATTTATTTGTATCTGTCACTTTATATTTCTTTGAAAATTCATATGTCTTTGGAAGAGAGCTAAAATGCTTTGCAATAGAAATCTTATGATCCCTTGTTAAAATTTTTAAAATAAGAGCTGCTGCGAAAAGTGCATCATCAAATCCATAATAATTTTCTCAAAAAAATAAATGCCCTGAATTTTCTCATCAAAGAAATGCATTTTCTTTTCTCATTTCGTGTTCAACATAGCTATGTCATGTCTTACACATAACAGCTTTTCCTCACATTTTTTCTACCTCTTCTGCTAATAAAGAAGTAATATTAAGTTCATAAATTATAGTCTGTGGTCAAGTTCTTTTAATCAAATCACGAGCAAGTAAAATAAGCAACTTATCAGCATTATAATTCACTCAAAAAGAATCTACCACTCAAATCCTGTCTCAATCTCAATCAAAAGCAATTCACAAAAAAGCTTTCTCATCCTTTACTTTTTGTTTTAAATCTTCAAGTGTGGATTCGTCTTCTGGATCAGCTTGGTGATTTGGAAAATTTCAATCTATATCACAATAAAGCTCTAACACCTCATATCATAAATGTTTTAAAAGAAGACTGGCAAAAGGACCAGCAACTCAATTTCATCAATCAATTACTACTTTTTGTCTATTGTCTCATTTTTTAGCACCCTTTTTTCAAACTGCTTTTTCTATTTTAAGCAAATATTTAATAAAATAAGAATCATGTTTTTGTTTAACAATAGTTCATTTAATAAAATTCTTATCTTTGCAGATATTATAAATATCTTGAATTTGTTTTCAAAAAATACTGTCCGCCTTTGTTCATTGTAACTTAAATCAATTATATTCCTTTGGATTATGACTTGCAGTTATACAAACTCATCCATCAAACTCTCACTCACAAATCGCAAAATAAACAAGTGGAGAAGGAGAAAGTCAAATATTTGTAACATCAATTCAAGTAGATTGTACTCATTTTATAAATGCCTCTTGAATTTCTTCACTATGTGTTCTTCAATCTCTTCAGACAACTGCTTTTAAAGTCGATTTTTTCTCAGAATGTTTAATCAAATAAGTTCAATAAGCCTTTCAGATTATCTCCGCTCACTGCAAATCAAAATCTTTTCAGTAAATTCAACGAAGATCATAAGCTCTAAATAATGTTTTTTCTAATTTCATATAATATAAATTATCTTTTGGGATATTACTTGGAAATTTGGGGGAATGCAAATCAAAGGGATAAAGGAGGTTAATTTAAAAGTTTAAATTTGAAATTAAAATTAACAATTAAAGTAGAGGCAAATTAAAAATAAAAATTAATTCTAAACAAGCAATTCAAAATCTCATTTTCAAAACACTTCACCATTAATAACAATTTCAACAAAATGTTTTCCTTTGTATAATTTCTTCGTAGTCATTTTTTTTAAAGGGTGTTTTTTAAAAATATTTATATTTTCTCACTTTTTCATTTGCTTATTTCAAATATTAAAAACTTTTGAGCTAAGTTTTCCACTAGCTGTAACAAAGTATAAATTATATTTTATTAAAAGTTTTTGATTTTTCTTTGAAAAAATTTTAAATGAAAACTGCGCATTTTCTCAAATATTTACAAGTTTTTTTAACATTTTAAAATCAGAAAATTTAATATCACTTTTTTCATATCATAATAATCATAAGGCACTCTTATTTGCATTTTTTAATTCTGAACGCAAAGCATGTCTAATCAAAAATCACATATTTTTTTCTGATTGAATGTTTTGACTTCTCCAGTTTTGAAGTTTTTCAATCACGCTTTTCGGGCTAAGTTTTGTTATATCATTTAAATTATTAGCCACAGACCTAAGAACATACTGCGCGTGATCAGTAAATAAATTATCTAAAATCGATAAAGTAGGTCAAATTCATATATCAATTTTCCCTGACCACGGTAAATTTGGCCTGATTCACTCACTAGCCAACCTTCTTACATGATAATTATCATTCTTTGACCATTTTTCAATATAAACCATAGTTTGCTTTGGATATTTTTTTAAAAAAGGGCGAATAGCACTCTCCATAGAAAATCTCTTAGTAAAAACCTCTAAAACTCATAAAGAAAAATCTAAATGCTCGTTATTACAACCGTATTTCCCAACAAACTCTCAATAAGGAGATAAAATAAAATAACCAAAATCATTATCTGTTTTATTTAAATCAAGCTCATCTGGTAAACTTTTAATAAGCAAGTTGCATGCTACTTGATAATCTGAAACCAGGTATTTTTTTAAATTTTCTGTTATCCAAATTATCCTTTGCTTTAATTCGAGCTCTGGAAATTTATCTAAAATATCTTTAACAAAACTATTTTCATCAAAATCATGAAATACTTTTTTTATTCTCTTAGATATAAATCTAACACTTTGTTTATTAAACAACTCATCTTTTAAAACTATTTTCTTTTTTTCCATACAAGATAAATTTTTAAAATGTTTTGTAAAACTATATGTAAAGCCATCTCATGAATCAATATTAATATTCTATAATAGAATAAAAAACTACGCTAAAAACCAAGTAAAAGTACCTTAGAAATTAAAAATTAAGATTTATTTATAAAAATTAAAAATTAAAAAAATAAAAATTTATAAACCAAATCCAAAGTTACTATCCATTTATATTACAGCAAAAAAAAGAACACCCCCATTACCCCTTGCCATTTGCAAAAAAAATCATATTGTTTTCAGGTATTAAAAACAAATTAACAAAATAAGCAATGTCAAATAGAACATCCTCAAAAGGTCATGGTTGCCAACCTGAGAAAAGACCTAAATCACTTTTAAGAAACAGAAGAAGAAAGGCTATTACTAGAGCAAACTCTGCAACTAAACAAGCAACTCGAGCAACTGTACACGCTGATGCAGTGACAGCTATAAAATCAGAATTCTAAACTTAAAGAGGTAAATACATAATAATTCAAAATAATGTGAGTTGATAGTTACTCAGATAAAGACATACCGGGATGAGGCGAAGCTTGATGACAAGTCTCCGAAGCAGCAAAAGAAAAATTTAATGAAAATTTAAGAAAAGCCCAAGCTGCACAAAAAAAAGCTGCAATAACTGAAAAAAAATTTAAAGGCTATGATAATACTCTCGCAGTAATTATTCAATACATGTTATCAAAAGGCGGTTATGATAAAATTATATATTTAGTTGCAGACCTGATAGAAAACAATGTTCCTTCTGATTTTATTTTAGCAATACTTTCCATTGTTGATGAAAACGCCAACAAGCAAGCAAATATGAGAATAAATGACAAGCTATGAAAAATATATGATCTCGCACTTAGCTTTGATTCTAAAATAGAAAATCAAATGTATGAATGGGTAAATGTGATATACTCATGTGCCATTGTAGATAAGGAAAAAGTACTTTCATCACTTATTAATCATGACACATGGGAATGCTTGGCATCTGCCCATTTATTATTTTTTGAAATTGCAATAAAGATTTTAGAAGAAGAAAAGATAAAATTTGATCGAGAAGAGCAAAAACAATTTGCTAAAAGTATTTTCAATAAAATTACAGAAAATTTACAAACTGAGATGTATTAGAGTCAGTGGGAACTATGAATACTTTATGCTTTTAGATTAGAGAATATACAGATGATTCATTTAAAGTTTAAAATTTAAGAATTTAAAAAATATGTATCTATGTTACATCCCCATCATTGCGAGGAGCGTAGCGACGTGGCAATCCAGGTAGAAATGACTAAAATGATGAACATGCTATGAATAAAGCAATTAAACCTGAATAGTTATAAAAATATTTAAAATTAAAAATTTGTTTTATGGATAATGAAGATCAAATAAACGATAATTCTTCAGCTCAAATTCAAAAACATCCTGATAATGTGCTTGATTCAACTAGTGGTGAATTATCTAAAGTTGTTTCTAATCTGGAAGTAAGAAAAGCTAAAAAACAACAAATGAGAGATGAGAGAATAAAGAAAAAAAAGATAAGACCTCTTCCTTCGATAAATGTTATGAAAAAACGCTTATTTAGCTTTTTAGTTAATGGGAAAAAAGAAAAACTTAATATACTTTCTAAGTATATGTCAGATCCATTTAAACTTAATGAAAGCTATAATCAAGCTAGAGATGAAGATGCAAAACTAAGTGACTTTCCAAAAAAAAGTGCAGATGAGATTAAAAATCTTTATTTTAAATATTTTTGACACAAGCATTGAGTAAAGTATGAAGAAGAAGCTGAAAAAGCATAACACAATATTCCCAATTTTCTTCAAGTTCTAAGAATCGTAAAAATCGTATTTTTCTGCTATAATAAGCTGAAATAAAAAACAAAAATGGAATACGATTTACAAATAATAAACGCTCTAGGCTGAAGCACATCTTCAAAAGCTTTTTGAGATGATGCAAAAAAGAAAATCTATGACTTTAGCCAGACAGTAAGTCCTGAGCTTAGGGAAATCTTGCTTTTTTTGCTAACAGCAACAAGTAAACAAGAAATAGACATTTGAAAAATCAGATTAGTAAAATACCACGAAGCATTAAAACAAAAGGCTCAAAACATTATGACCAATGGGTTAAAGAAAGTTTACCATATAGCTGAAGGGGAAGATTTACAGAAAGACAAAATACGCTGAGAGCAATTACTAAAGAAATTATAAAACAAGAAATTATTTTCAACTTAGGGCTTTAGCCCTATGTATCACAAAAACAAAAATGACATTCAAAACAGAAAATAACCTGCATTTAAAAAATAATTGAAATAGCTTCGAAAACTGTGGGGATTTTTGAGTGTTTGGGGAAAATAGGCTTGTGATGTTTGATACATGATTGTGATTAGATAAAGTAACTACTACTGACAAGTCAATAGCTAGTGAAAGCGAAGAAGAAAAATTTTTAAGAAAATTTAAAAATCTTGATGGAGACAGTAGTGATCTTGATAAAGATGATGAACTAAAATACACAAATAAAATCACAGATTCTCAAACAGCAGCCACAAAGGCATGAATAAACATTACAACACCAGCAATACAAGCAGAATACAAAAAAATTGAAGATCTACTTACTAAAGAATGAACCAAACTGGCTCATATTAAACAAATATTTCCAATTGTCGATCTCCTTGAAGCAGCCCTAGCCAACGCTCATCCAGATCAAAAACTCATATCAGAATGAAAATATGCTGATGCTATTTCGAATGATCAATGAGTAATAAATGATACATCTTTAGGTATTTTAAATACTCATATTAACATATCTTGATACAAACTTACTCCACAAATAATAACAGACGGGTTTTGAAAACTCGAATGAGACAACATCAAACAATTCAACAATTTCATCAATAATTTGAAGGAGTTTTGAACTGATTCAAACACAATGAAAGAAATAACAGGAGAAACCAACTTAACATCAGACAACATCAAAAATGTAGCAATAAGTCTTGAAACAGCTGCACAGACCAAAATAGATAAGGAAAATTTAAAAGAACTTGATAAACAAATAAATGAGATGTGACTATTATGACAACTTATATCTGCTTTTATGTGAAAAGAAGCTTTCAAGGCCTTAATCTCATGAAACTGAACCATTGCTAAATTGATAAAATGAATGGCTTGAATCAAATTTACTAAAAATGTGGACAATGCAGAGAAAGCTGCACAAGGATATGAAACTGGAGCAGACGAAGGACAGAAAGCAGCACTTACAGAGACTATCAATAACCTAACAAACGAAAGTGAAAAAACCTTATTCAAAGACAAAGATGTAAACATCGTTATAGAAGAAATCAAAAAATATTCTTGATGACTTAAAACAGATCCCCCTTTGGATGCCATAAAAGCTGCTTCAAAAGGAGAATCAGAAAAACACTGATCTTTTACAATTAACTGTAAAAATTGGGGTGCTGCAGCCTTTATAAAATCAAAACTTTCACCAATAATGTCAGATATAGAATGAGAACTAACTAGTGATATTGTTGATTCATTAAAATGAGGACAATGAATTGAGCAAGGTAAAATTGATAAAATAATTGATCAGGTATCATGAAACTCTGTAAGAATTGCAACTCTAGATTGAAATAAAATAAAATTCTTATTTATAAAAAAAGATGATCTTAAGCAAATGATAGGTGATGCTACAAAACAAACAGAGACAAAACTAACCCCAAAACCATAAACGAACTAAAATACTTAAAAATTTAACAATCAAAACCCTAAAACTTACCCTTGCCAAACAATCTAATTAACAATAAAATCAATTCCTTTTCAAAAATGAAACTAATCAAAATATTTATCTTAATGGCTACAACAATGACCTTATTGCTTTGATGATGATTGGATATTTATTGAAATGAATGAATATCACTAAAAACCACACAAAGATTAGCAAATCCACCTATCGATCAAGAAGATAAAGTATTCGACTTAACACCAATTTTTTTAACAAACAATCCTGTTTTTGATGATAGCAATACTGCACCCACCATCGAATCAATAACATGAAATGTAATAAAATTTTTAGCTTATTCCGTTTCTGGACTTGCTATTTTGTGAATCATAGTTTGATGATTTATGGTCATGCTGGCATGAACTGGTGACCTAGCCACTCAGTGAAAAATGACGATAGTGTATTCAATAGCCTGAATGGCTTTTACGATAGGCTCCTATGCTTTAGTAAAACTAGTTCAAATTATAACTTTTAGCTTGTGATAATAATATGAAAGCAATACTTAAAATAATTCTCATCGTCATAATAAGCGCACTCTTCTTACCAAATTCAATTTCAAATTGATCAGATCCTTCAGTTAAAGATGTTTGGCTTACTGCTCCTTTAGATAATGAAGCATGAACAATATTTTGTTATACTAAAGATAAAGATTGAAAACCAGAATTTAAACCAGGATATGAAAATAAAACACAAGAAAGCTGTTCTGGTTGAACCATAGTACAAAGACTAGAAATTGAATGAGCACTAAGTGCAACAGCTCTTATAAATAAATATATATCAAAACTTTTCAATGTTTTAATTAAACTATGAATCCTTATTTCCATTTGAGTTATTGTTTTTGGATGAATTGTAGTGTCCACCTCTGGTTCTGATGATGCTGTCGAGTCATGAAAATGAAAAATCATTGGATGAGTTGTAGCTTTTTTAATTATTGTTCTTGCTTGAGTGATACTTAATACTATTAATCCCTTATATTTTGTCTGGTAATGAAAAACTTACTTAATGGTTCTGGCTTAACTCTAAATATAAAATTTTGAATTTGATCATTTTTGCTCCCTATTGCTTTTGCAATTTTTTGTTTTAGTTCATTTGCTAGTATTAGTACTTATGCTGATGCTGCTAAACATGCTCCAATCCCCATTACAATTATTGAAAAATTAGAAAATAAAGCTGTGATAATAGATGCAGATGAAAATACAGACCTTAAAGAATCATTTTTATCTAAAACAGTTATTCCAAATATAATAAAAATATTGTTTTATTTTGGTTCAGCAATTGCTGTAGCTTCTGCTGCCTATGCAGGTTTTACCATGATGACATCCCTTTGAGAATCAGATCGGCTTTCGCAGTGATGGAAAATTGTTTCGTATTCAGTTGTAGGTCTTATTATCATGCTTTTTTCCAAATGACTTGTTTGAATTATAGAAAACCTATCAATAGCCAGCTCTCAGACAACTCCATCAGATTACTGACTAGAATCAACAGATCTTGCAGGTCTTCCATCATGAGACATACAAACTGATGTAATACCAAAAATAATTTGAATTGTTGTAGAAACTGTTTCTATTATAATAATTGTCATGATAATATATGCTTGAGTTTTATATATCACAGCACTTTGAGAAGAAGATCGAAGAACAAAATCAAAAGATATTATAATAGATCTTCTAATTTGATTATGAGTTTTACTTACTTCTTATGTTCTTATTTCTGGAGTATTGAAAATACAATTTTAGTTCTATCACTACTAATTCATTATGCTGAAATTTCTTTCAAGCAAAATGCTTTAGCTTTCTGGACTACAGGGGGATCTCGTGAAGTCCTTTTTGAAAGACTTCCGATGGGGTAATTTATCTAATCAGGATGTTGAGATCGGCAAGAATATGAATTCATGCAATAAATGATCGTATTAAATTATTTAGTTATTCTTATGTCATCCCAATCCTCAGATATCTAATCACGCCTGACCATCTTTATTATCCCAACAAGTTGGAATCCATCAATTATTTTGATATTGTTCTATTACTTCAATCATTCTCGCTTTTGCCTCAGGAGTTCCCATAACCTCATCAAATTCATCAGTATATCTTGGCTCTCAGTCTTCTAAATATTTAATATTTCACTCAATGTAATTTTTTGAAGGTTTATCATAAATCTTTGTAAGAACACTATTTCATCAACTAACTCAGCCTAAAATATCTTTTGTAAGATTTCTTAAAACACTGGCGTAATCACTATTAGTTAAAGTAACTCATGGGCCTGATATTTTTGGAGGAGCACCCGCAAGCTTAGTAGATAGTTTATTAACATCACTTCACTTTGTAGAATCTTGATAAGTTCAAGAATATTTAGCAGCATCAAGAGCCATCCAAAGCTTAAGGGTTTCTTTCATATTATCTGCTTGATTGTCTTGCTGAACTTTATCAATTTTTCATGTAGCATAATGCTTTCAAAAAGTTTCAAATTCATCTGTCATTCATACTGTTACAGCAGACCAAGCCTGTCCTTTAAATTTTACTCTTCATCAAGCTGTTGATCAGAATATTTGAGATTGAAATTCAGCAAATGAAGCTTTTCATATAATATCCCTCCACAAATCAGGATCAACCGCATCTGCCTGTTGAAGATTTCTATCTGTTCTATTTCATCCATCTTCATCTGTTAGTTTTCTTATAAGAAGTGCTACCCTGTCTTTAATTTCAGGAGTCATTTCTCAACCACTTACAGCATTTGGATCTTTTCAGTCATTAGTTAATAATAAATCAAGCTCTCTAAAATAACTAATTGGCTTTCATCTCAATCCTTGTAAAAAAGATATCTTTGAATATAAACCTCTTGCCTCAATTTCTCCCAATCTATTTTGCGGGATAAGACCAGTAGCGTATCAACGAACAATATAAAAAAGTGCCTCTCTTGGGTCCATTGTAAATTCTTCAAGTGCAAAAAATAAAGATTGTTCATATGCAGCACTATCTACCTGATCACTATCTCAAAAATTTACTATCATACCAGGTATCAATTGTCATTGATCATTAAAAGATGGTGGCTTGCTTTGATATCACATTTGTAAGTAATTTTTATAAATCCTCTCAAATCTTCATCATGCAGCGTCTCAAAGTCTATCATACTCACTTCTAGCTTCTTCTGTTTTAGTTTTTATATTTGAATCATTTTGTTTTATCACTTTTTGTGCAAGCTCATTATCTCAAAATATATAATTAAATTTAGATCTTAAAACAGCTTCTTTTTCTCACATATCTAAAGAATCAATATAATGTCACATATTAATTTTCATTCAATGTGGAAGATGATTATTTAAAGCCTTAACTAAATTATTATCTACAATTTGCAAAGCTCACTTGTCAGATAGGGTATCAATTACTGCTTGAAGATGGTCTTTTTCATAGCGACCTTTTTTACTTTTAATGTTTTTCAAAAGCTCATTATAAACTCATTTTCTATCAAGAGTTTTAAACCCTTCTTTCCATTTTTCTACTTGTGTATTAAATTCTTGACTCACTTTTGCAAGCTCTGATGAACTAAGTTGCTGCATTCATGGGATATATTTAGTTACATCTCAAGCAAGTTGATGTCATGTTTTCTTAGATCTTGATTCAAAAACTTCATTCCAATATTCTTTTGCATTTTTCACTGCATTAAAAATATCTTTCAAAGAAAGAAAATAAATTTCAGTATGCTCCTCCTCTCATCAGTCTAAATTACTAATAATATACTTAGTAATCAAATCACCTTCAGCAGCAACTTCTGCATTTGCTTGCATTGCTCTCTGTATACTTTCAAGCCTTTTTTTATCAAAACCTGTCTGCTTTTCTTCCGGTTTATCATTTATTTCTTTATACTGCTCACTAAGTCATACATTACTTTCTTTTGCCTCAATCACACGATCCTTCAGATCATCAAGGTGAATAATAAAATCCTTACAGCCTTTTTTGCCTTTATGTTTTTGTAATATTTTTTCTGATTTTCAAAAATTTCATTGATTATCTTCTCACACACGTATTTCTCAAGCTCAAAGTAAATCATCAAAAAGCTTATTTATTTGATCATGATCCATCTCTTTCACTGTTTGTAATGCAGATTTTGCTTTTATCTTCTTTTTATCGCCATCATCAGCATTATCAAATTCTTCTTCTTCACCCTTGTTCATAAATACTTTATAAAACCCATCAGAAACTGTATTTAAATCCTTCCAAACAATTGACCAAAAAAGCGGATCATCTTTTGTAAAATCTATTGAAGCATTTAAACGATCAAACATTAAATTACGCTGATCGTCTGTAATATTTCACTTTCTTCTTAAATTATGTATTGCATCTCTAGCTCCATGAAATCACTCATCCAAAGCAGCCATCATATCATGAATTTCTCTTTTTCAAAATGTTCCTGTAGGTAAAAGCTCTAATTCTTTCAAGCAATCTTCTCTGGTTTTTTCTCATATCTCGTTTCAGATATTTATATATTCATCATACTGCGTGAGTGTATAATCAATATCTGATTCTATTTTATCAATTTTATCTAAGTATTTCTGATAGTACTCTCTTGATACACCAGATACTGCCTTTTTATAAGAATAAAATTGAATATCTCAAATTGCTTCATATCAATACCTTCATTTTTCATCTTTATTATCATATTCAGATCTTAATTTATCTAAAAGTTTTTTTACTTTTTTAATGCTTAACTTATGTACTGTTTTACCATCTTTCTCAACTTTTTTAAAACAAGCTCATTGCTCATCTTGTTGGATAAGCCCATGTTTTCTTAATCATTCCAAGACTTCTCTATGATAGAATTCATCCTGTCTTGTTTTATCTACTCAGTCAATTAAAGACTTAGCTGAAAGCTCTGATCACATATCATCATACATTCAATCAAGCTTTTTTAAATTTAATTCTAAATCATTGTGAAGTCATTTAGCTATATTAGAATTTGGAAATCTTCATTCTAATGTTAAGAATTTTTCTGTTGCCTTGGTTTTCACTTCTTTGATATAAACAGACGCATTATTTTTCATAGTGCTTACATGAGAGTCAAAATGTCAGCTAAAATGTTTTTTTGTATCTTCATACTTAGTGATTTTTGCATTCTTAATAGCTTTTGCAAAAGCCTCGTACATCTTTTGATTTCAATAAGAATCTTTAGAATTAGAAATTTTTGTTTGTAATTTTTCATATTCATCTGTACCTTGCGAGCTTTCAAAATATTCATTAAAATACGTCTTCATAGCCAATGGCATTCTTGCACCTTCTTTATCAAAAAAAGCTCAAAATGCACCTGAAGCAACTGCATGTTCTCAAATATCTGCTTTTAAATATTCTGTAAAATTTGAAAACTCTTTTCTCTCTTTTTTAACTGGATCAATCCAATCTGTTAGTTCTCATACATACACTTCTTTAAAAACACCTGATGTTCTTTCCGACATTTTAAATCACAAGCCCTGATTAACGTTTTCCATTGATTCACCAGAAATAGGATTCATCTCTCTTGGAGAACGTTTGTCACTAGCTGTTTTTTTAGCTCAATCTTCTTGCTCTTGTGCTGCCTGTTGTTCTAACAATTCTTGTTGTGCCGCTTGTGCTACTAAATCATCTGGATCATCTACGGCAAAAAGCTCCCTTTGCTCTCAAAAGAGTTTAAATTTTTTCTGTGGCAAAGTGCTGTGGTATCTACGGCCCAAATTAATTAGTTTCACGTTTTGTTTTTGTTTTTTGTTTTATAATCCCTTTATTATAACACAAATTCTATTTTTTTTCTATGCAACTGATGGTAATGTATAATATTTTTTATTAAAATGCAAGGGGAATACTTATCTCATTATAAATTCTCTCAACAAATCCACTAATTCTGGATACTGTCTTAAATATTTTCAAATAATATCATAATCATTTTGACTGTCTAACTGTTGTCATATAACTATTTTATCTAAAAATCCTTTAATTCAATTATCTAAATCATTTTTATATCTAAGAAGAAAATCTCTTAATTGATCAATAACATTTCATTCAACTGACAATTGACCTTCATCCCAGACTCAAAAACGATCTTGCAACTCTTTTCAGTCTGATTCGTTTCTTGCATGCAAAGACTCATTGGATTTTTCGTGCTTTCAATTATTAGCTATGGACTTTATTCAAACTATATTTTTTCATTTCATTCTAATTATAAGATTTGATGCAATTCTTGATATTCCAATTTCATCAGATATTTTATATAAATCATCACAATTATTAACAGCTACTCAACTTAAAGATATATTAGTAATTTTTTCAAAAAGTATTTCACTTTTTTCTACTGCTTCCTCAATATAAGATAAAAGCATTTCATTATTTATCAGATAAAACTTTAACAAACTATCCAACATTCTTTCAAGAAACTTATAATTAAATTGATATCTATCATCTGATCAAAACTTTTTAATTATTTTTTTCTTTAAATCATTTCTTTTTTTAATATATTTTTCTATCACTCCTATCTGGATTCATTTTCAATGCTGCATTCAAGCTACAGACCCAAGAAGCTGTTTATCTAAAATTCAGTTAGTCGAACAAATCTTAATTAATTTCTTAAATTCACTTTCTTTTATCATTCATTTTCAATTTTGCATTGAGCTTATCGACCTAAGAAGTTCTTTATCTAAAGATCAATTCGCTGAACAAATTTTGTTTAATTTATTAAAATCATCGTCTGTCATTATTCACTTTCAGTTTTGCATTCAAGTTATCGACCTAAGAAGACCTTTATCTAAGTCTCAATTAACTGTACAAAGTTGTATTAATTTATTGAAATCTTCTTCTTTTATCATTCACTTTCATTTTTGCATTCAAGATATAGACCTAAGAAGACCTTTATCTAAGTCTCAATTAAGAGTGCAAAACTTTATTAATTTTCTAAAGTCGTCTTCCTTCATCATTCACTTTCAACCCTGTATTGAAGTTATTGATTGAAACATTGAATGCCTAGTTATAATTTTGATTCTAGAAAAATCGCAAATATTACTATAATTATCTAATAAAACATTGACATTCCCTTTATATAAAGCAGTAACAGGCGTAGTATTTTTAGACTTTCTTGCTAATGTTGCATTATTTAATATTACAAAAACTGCTCTGTTTATTCTTTTTTTAACTTCATCGTTAACATTTTTTACCTCTAACTGTCTAAATAAATCTCGAAAATTATCATGTATTACAATACCCCTTCTGGTTAAATTTCTTTCTAAAGCTACGGATAACATAAATTTACTTATTTTATAAATTAGTATGTAATCCTATCAATGCTTTGTGAGCTGTTCGTCAAAAAATAGAGTAATTATCAAAATCTCATGATTTTCATTTTTAATCAAGCTGTGTACTACTACTCATACCTAAGCGCCTCAGCTGCTTCCATGCTTGCAGCTTGCCGCGCCGGAAGAATTCATGAAAAAATACCAGTAACAAAAGTGATAAGAAGTACTACAAAAAGTCAGTAAAAATCAACAGAAGAAAAGGAAAAAAGATTTCAAGCTCATTGAGCAGATGAAGCTAGTCATATTAAAAATGAAAACAAGAGGCCAAGCATTATTCAAATAAGTCATCAAACAAGTCATATAAGCCCAGACTCCATTAAAAATAATGATAGTATTGCTTCTTTACTTGCACCTATCGCCTTCATTATCCCAATTTGCTTAGTTCTTTCAAGAACTGAGGTGTACATTGTATTTGTCACTCAAACAGCTCAAACAATTAAAGATATCAAGGCAATTATTACTAAAAAAAGCTCAATAACCGATACTATTGATCAGATCAACTTGTTAGCTTTTTGCGGAGTAATTATTGCAAAATCCCGAACAAGTTCTTGTTTATTTAATTCAAATTTGATTTGTCTAGAAATAAGATCAATATCACTAGAATTATCAATTTTTACTAAAGCCGATCATGCTTTACCATATACTCAGCTTAGTATTCTAAAATTTTCCATTGAAACATATATAACATTATCATCCATTTGATTTCAAATAGCTGTTAAATATCATTTTAATTTCATTCTTTTTGATTTTATTAAAATATCATCTCATATTCTCATCTTGTTTTTAAAAAGTTTTTCATAAGCATAGTTTCCAAAAATTACATCATTACTATCATCGTGTTCTGGCCAAGATCAATCTTTAAGCTTTACACCTTGAGATTGCTCAAACGTATCTATAAGACCTTTCCAAGGAGCCGCTTTAACCATTATGGATTTCTTCTCTCACTCATGCTCAATATTAAACGAAGCAATCTCTGTAGGAAGAACATATTCAACTCAATTAATTTTTTCTAAATTCATTAAATCTTCTTCATTAAATTTTTGTCATCAAACAATTCAAGCAAGTGGATTTGTTTCTTCTCACGGAACTATAACAATCAAATTAGTTCAAAACATTTGCATCTGATCTCAAATCACTTTTCTTATTCAATTTCAAAGTGACAAAATAATAACCACAAGCATTATTCCAAGTACAATTCACAGTATAGTAAGCCAACTCCTTATTGGTCTGTGTACAATCCCCTTCAGTGTTAAAAGCACAATATCCTTAAACATTAGTCATTTTTAATTATATTTCAATCCTTCAGTGTTATCACTCTATCTGCTTTTTCAGCTATAGACTTATCATGAGTCACAATTATCAAAGTTTTTCATTCATCTCTATTTAAATCCATCAATATTTTTAAAATCTTTTCTCCTGTAGTTGAATCTAAATTTCAAGTTGGCTCATCTCATATAATGATCTTAGGATCATTAACAATAGCTCTTAATAAAGCTACTCTTTGTTGCTCTCCTCATGACAGCTCAACTGGTTTATGATCCATTCTTCATTCAAGTCATATTTGTTTTATATGCTTTTGAATTTTTTGAATTTTTGAATCTTTTTCTGCAAAAATAAGTGGAAGCGTGATATTTTCATAAGCATTAAGCCAAGGCATAAGATTATATTGTTGAAAAACAAATCCAAAATAAGTAGAACGAAGATTTGATTTTTTATTATCACTCAAAAATGATAAACTTTCTCAATTTAAAAAAATTTCTCCAGAGCTTTGTTTATCAAGTAATCAAATCATATTTAAAGAGGTACTTTTTCAAGAACCACTCGCTCATACAATTGCAACAAATTCTCAAGGCCAAATATTAAAACTTATACCTCTTAATACCTCTGTAATAACTGTTCACAAAGTGAAACTTTTTTTTAAATTAACAAGTTTTAAAACTGGATCTCAATCATATTTATTAGGATTTTTTTCAAATAATTCTTTGCAAACTTCTCAACAAAAACACTTCTCATGATGAAAAATGTTTGATCAATCATCAGGATTTTCAACTTCTATGCCGCAAACTGGATCAAACACTTTTTTATTCATAAATTATGCAATGCTTAATTTGACGGAATAGCTACCTTGTCTCAAATAGATACTCAATGAAGAATTTCAATATAATCTCAATCTGTAACTCAAGTAATAAGACCTGTTTTATTTAAAGTATCTTGATCTAAAATGTAAGTAAATATCTCATCATCTTCATCATAAACAGCGATTGCAGGAATCATTAAAACATTATCCTTACTTGAAATAATAATTTTTAAATCTGCGTTCATTCAGGAACGAAGCCCCTTACCAGCTTCATCAATTACAATATTTACCCTATAATAACTATCTCCATCTTTTATTATTTCTCTTGGCTCAATAGATATTATTTTTCAATTATAACTCTTATTATCAAAAGCATCAAATACAACTTCCACACTATCATCAGTATCTCCATTTCTTATTTTTGAAATATCAATTTCAGAAATATCTGATTGCACTATATAATCAAGACTCACTAGCCCAATTACACTTTTGCTCCTGTCAATGGAAGACCTAAAAAGCTCTCATTTTTCAACAAGGATATTTACAACCTTTGCGTGAAATGGAGAATACAAACTAGATTTATTAATTTTTTCATTAAGAATGTCTATCTTTGTATCAATTTCTTCAATCTGAGCTTTTGCAATTTTGATATCCTGTTCTCTTGCTCAAGCTTTTACAAGAGATAGTTTGTCTATAGCAAAATCAAGTTCTCACCTAGCCGCTTGTGCTTTTGTTTTTAAAGCAGTTTCAACAACAATAAGCTTTTGTTTTGATGATTTAAACTGAGTTTGTGCACTATTATATAAAGCCTGCAACTCATCTTTTTTAATCTGTGCAATATCAATATTTGCATTTGCATTATCAATATCTGAATTAGATTTCACATTATGTAATTTAATTTCTTCAATCTTTGAAACAAAAAACTGTCTTTCCTGATTAATTTCTAACTGATAAGAAGCAACCAATGACATTAAATTAATCAAATCATCATGTGAAAACTCAGAATTTGTCGAAGTATTTTGCAAAACTGTATAAATATCAGTAAATGATACTGATGTTAAATCAAGAAGATCTGCAACCCTAATAAGCATACTATCTATTTTTTCTACAGCTCAGGTTCAACTTAACAAATCCATCTCTTTCTTAGCTTCATCGTATCCATCTTTTAATCTCCTATAGTCATCCTTTGCACTTAATAAAGTTTGTTCATCATATGTTCATAAAACTGATATAAATTTTTGATTCAACTGCTTATTTGGATCTAAAATATTATTAATCCTAGTTAGTGCAGACGAAATATTTATTAAATTCTTCTGCAAAACAATTGTGACATTTTCATAAAGACCTGATAAAATGGTATCATTAACTGCTTCAATGTTAGTTAAAGATATTTTTGCATTTGCTATTCAAATTTCTGAATTTTTCAAAGAAATCGATGCATTTTCCAATGCAACCTCTGAAACTTCAAGATCTAAAATAGCACTTTGTATCTCTTCTTCTGAAGAGATGACAATATTATTATAATTATCTTTTGCATTATTAACTGCAGTTGAATGTAGTTTAATATCCTCTGGCCTAGATCAGGCCTCAAGTTTATCAAGATATGCCATGTTTTGATTTCTCAAAGTATTCAAACTTCTTAATTCTAATTCAAAATCTGTAGTTTCTAACTTAAGTAACAAGTCTCATTTTTGAACTATATCTCATTTTTGAACAAAAATATCTTCTACGATTCAAGAGTAAATTAAATCTAAATTATAATTTTTTTCGTTTACCACTTCTCACCTAGCCTTAATAGTTTCCCTTATAGTTCATATTTTTGAATCAAAACTAATAAACTTTTGACTCTCAACCTTTACATACTTGTCATAAACCCAAAAAGAAATAACACCAATACTTACAAGTATTAAGACAATTAAGTAATTTAGTATTTTTTTCATAAATTTTATCTTCTGTCTATTATACCATAGATTTGAGAATATTGCAAATTTAGATTTCTAAAAAAACCCCTTTGAATTTAATTGCATTAAGTTTATTTGCTATGCTTATATCAACAGTTGTATTTCAGAGGATTCAAAAAGCAAATAATCAGTTAATAGTGTGAGTATTAACCTATTATAAGGGATTTATAAAGAAAAAATCCCTTTGATTTAATTTAGATTCATTTATTTCATACATACAAATGTCACTTCCAAAGATGTTGTTTAGGGAACAATTTCCACCCGATCAATTGCAATTATTTGAATATTAGAGCTTTTTGAAAAAATTAAATGGCTTATTAGTGCGGTTTATTTGGTGTAAGAAAAAAATGGGGTCTTTTTAGTAGATTTGATTAAAACATAAAATCATGATATAATCATATGAACCCTAAACCAAAATGAAAAATAAACGAAGCAAGCTTTGAATTGTTATGCCAATCTTATTGTCAGCACTGAGTTCAGTAGATACCGTGAAAGCAGAAAAAGTTGTACCAATAGATAATTTATCAATCATACATCAAGCTAACAGTGATTTTAATAAACAAATTTCAAAACTATTAAATTTAGATCCCCAAGAACAAAAATTACAATTTAAGAAGTATCAAAGATACAAGCACGGAAGGGAAGAAATTTTTAAGAAGATTATTTCAAGTAAAAGCTGGAGGGATTTATCAAAAAATTATATAAGTGAATATGACGCATGGTGATACGAAGAAATTTTTAAAAGTATGGATTTAAGTCAAATTGACTTATCTAATTTTAAAGACCATCCTTTGCTAGAATGACTTATCGATTCGATTTACAACAAAAATCAATTTAAAACTTTATACAATTGATTGAAAAAATCACCGAGGCTTTTTTCAGGTATTTGATATAATGACTATGAAAGATCAACAATTTGAATAATTTGTGAAGAATTAACATGAATCATTATTGCAGATCTTAATAATAATGCCCCCTACCTTCAAGATGCCACTCTTAAGAGTCTTATTTTACTTTGATTATCAGAAACGAAAAATTGAGCAATATATATTATTAATAAAATAAAAGAAAGCAGTTCAAACTTTGATCATATTTTATCTCTTTCAAATTGAGATAAGATAATAATTCTCAGTGCTCGGTTGCTATATATGAAACCTGATAATCTGATCAGCTTCTTACAACCATTAGAAAATGATACTAAAATATTTCCATATATACTACGGTGACTATCTTTATCTGTAAATTGATCTAAATATATATTTAATCATATCAAAAGAAGCCAAAACTGAGAATCAATGGTCAGTAATAATATATATAGTCATTTAATTTTTGAATATTTATGATATCACCTTCCTGTCGAAATGATTGGCTATTTAAATGAACAACCAACAAACTATATTTACAAAGAACACATACTAATTTGACTTAGTAGAAATAATCCATGATCTCAGTATATATTAGATCAATGACTAGACAGCTTAAATCATTTAGCAAAAAAATCTCAAATAGTAACAAATGTAGCAAAACAATGCCCCCAAGATAGTTTTGATACATTTAATTTAAGTAATAATGAAGAGATTTTTGAAATGTTGATAATTTGATTATCAAAAACAAAAACTTGATCTGATATAATTCTAAATCAATTGGATACTGATTCCTGATTTTATGATAGAATAAAAACATTTGATCTTAGAACTATTTTTAAAAATGTATTTCTTAAGACATGATGGGGAAATCTAGTTTGAAAAATTGAGACCCTGAAGAGACATCATCAAATTACATGACTTTTTGTTGAGTTTTGAATACAAAATGGGAAAAAAGAATATATAATTAGTGAATTTCTAAACAATAAGAACACTGACAATGTATTAAAACACTTAGCAATAATAAAACTGTTTGTTTTGGGTAAGATTAATGGTGTCAATTTAGATTCAAATTGATCCTGATATTTAAAACTTCTTAAACAAATTAAAGACACACTGGAATTAACTGAAAGTGCACAATGAATTGCCTTAGTTAAGTTTTTAAGATGAGAAAGTATTACTGATATTGCTAGAATTGATGAGAAATATAATGAAAACATCGAATGAATAATGCTTAAAGATGATTCATTTGTTTATGTTATGGAAGTTTATTATCTGCTGAGCAACAATAATAATCTTGATGATAATATTAGAAAAATTGGCAATTGGCTCAAGCAACATTGAATAAATATAGAACTAAGTTGAAATACTGAATACGAATCTTGAATTTTTAACGATTCAAAAATATCAGGTACATATAATAAATATCTAATAGAAATTTCATTTATACTATGAAGAAATCTTTATTTTTCTTGAGCCTCTCCTGATTCTATAAATGAAAATTCAATTAAACTTAACATGGAAACTTGGATAAACCTCCTAGATTCTCAGTCTAATAAGGAAATTATTAAGTGAAGAAATGTGGTATATTGACATTGAAAAGAAACATGGAAAGACGCTGACACCTGAGAGCGGTGAAATTCATTTTTTAATGATACAATAAAAGAATATATTCTTGAAGATAAGCCAAATAGCTTTGAATCATCTTCAAGTAAAAAGGAGTTAAAAGATAAGCTAGCTGGAAATAATTGACCAATAACTTTTGTTTTTAATTGACATTGAGACAAAAACAATCTTAGCCTTGGTGGCAATGAGAACCTTGGATATAAAGAATTGTGAGATATTTGGCTTAAAAGATCTAAATGAGAAGAAGATATTATAATTCTTTGATCATGTTACAATCAGAATTTCATAAGAAAATTTATTAGTTACTTACAAGAAAATTGAAAACAAGCCCCCTTAATTATTTGAACTTCAGAATTTAATCAATTTTCAAAATACTCTCTAACAACAGATTCTCTTAAATGACTTTGAAAACTATTTGGAGAAATCTTAAAAAAATGAAACTGAAGTTTAAAGATTATAGATGTAATTAGAAACAATTTCTTACAGTTAAATCAAATACTAGTAAATCCATATATTTTTATAAATTTAAATTCTGGTATTTTTCAAATAACATTGGCTGATAGCCCAAATAGTGCGCTCCTATATTAAATAGTCAAGTGCAACACCTGTCTTTTTTTTAATTACGTTTATCA
>CAYWBW010000003.1:0-47399 GCA_964456745.1 uncultured Candidatus Peribacteria bacterium
TTCATTTTAGAATGAAGGAATATTTTTCTTAGCATTGCAAAAAAAGATTTAACCTCTTTATATTATTTAAGCAATTTTAATATAATAATGCGTTTAGCCGATCAGATTGACGTTGATCATTTAAGCGATCTTGTAAATGAAATTGATGATTTTCAAAACTCATGTCACGCTTGAATTGAAAGATTAGATCTCTTAGAATCGTGTAAAAAATTATAAGATAAAATAACAAACACTCTCTGAAATATAAATTCCAATCACTCAGATCAGTTTTTGCAAGTAACCTGAATGGGATACATAAAGCATACGATTTCTAAATTATGAAAAACAAACATATCACTCTCCTATGAGGAATTACTGATAAAAGAAAGGAGGGAACTTTGAGAACGTGATTCATTTAAGTTTTTTTTAGAAAAATTAAAACTAACAAAAAAATCAATTATAAAATTAATAAAATTTAAATGATTTTGAAATTTTGAAATTCCAAATGAATTATCTGAAAATTTACTTTCTACTATTAAATCATTAAAAATACATGAACATAATATAGATACAATATTATTTAAATATAACAAATGAGAAATAGACTTAGAAAATTGATTAACCTATAATACAAACTTACGTATTTGAATAAGATCTTGCTTAGAAACAATAAACGCTTTAAAAGATATTTCAGAATATTGAATTCCGTGAAAAGAAATAATGACTTTTATTAACAAAAAAACAAAGCAAATGCATTATTATTTTGATGTTTTAAAAAAATTATCATGTAAAATAAAATGAGAGAAAATTGAGATGAAAATATGGGATGATTATTATGTTAAAGCTAAACCAGAATATTTTTATTATCAAATGTCTTTTGCTTTAAATCATATAATATGATTATTAGCAAGTTTTCTTTTAGAATTTTCTAATATTGATAATATTGCAAATAAAATTCAAATTAAATCCTGATTATCAATTGGATTATTATTTTCAATGGGGAAAAATTTAATATCACAGAACTGGCCAAAATCTCTTTATTCAAGCATATTATTAAGCCTAGGCAGAACAAGTTTTGAAAACATAAGTGGGATAAATATTCTAATTACTCAGTGAGTAAAAGATGTTATCATAGCTAATACAGATAATTTGCTAAGATTATTTAACGGTTTTACATATGAAGCTATAAACAAAAGAGGTGCTTCCATTATAAATTTTACAGCGAGATATTACCAGTGATGAACAACAATAAGAATTGATGACAATGGGAAAAATGATAAATTGCCAGTCAATAATTTTAACTTTCATTGATTTGCATGTAGGTATATTGAAAATAGTGGACTTATAAGAGTTCGTGATACAAAAGAAAAATGAGCTAGAATTGAAATTGATATTCCTGATTGAGATATGAATGTAAGATGGATTTAAGTTAGGATTTGAGTATAACTTATTTTAAATACAAAATACTGATCAATTTAGATTATTCGCTACAGCTCTTGGAAATAGTCATTATCTCTAATCCTCTGTCATCATATCCCCTAAAGTATTACCCCCTGGCACCATAGGATAAACATTATCCTCTTTTAACACTTCATATTCAATAACTTGAGGTTTTTTTGATAAAAATACTTTTTCATGAACATTTTTAAGATCTTTTTCTGATTTAACCAAAAAACCATCCAAGCCATAAGCATCTGCAAGTTTTTGATAATTTGGTGAACTTATAAGTACTTGAGAATAATTTTTTGAATAAAAAAGCTCTTGCCACTGTCTTACCATTCACAAGAAGTTATTATTAACTATACAAACCTTGATATTGAAACCATAATCTTTTAAAGTTTGTAATTCTTGAATATTCATCTGAATTCATCAATCCCCAACTATACAAATAATTGTCTTATCTGGATTAGCTTTAGCTGCTCACATGCAAGCAGGCAAGGCAAATCACATTGTTCACGCTCATCAAGATGCAAAAAAATTAATAGATTTTGAAACCTTAATTGAAAGAGCAGACCACATCATATGCTGTCCAACATCAGAGACAATTACATATTTATCTGGATTTTTATCTACTTGCTGCATTATTCAATTTAAAACTGATCTTATTGTAAAAGAGTCAGTTTCTAATTTGTACGGCTTAGCTTTTTTCCATACATTAATAGTTTTCCTCCATGGCATTATGTCAAGCTCTCAAAACATAGGATGGGATAATATTTCTTTTAAAAACAAATTAGCATCACAATTAACTCATATATCAACAGTTACCACTTTATTTAATTCTGCCTGATCAATGTCAACATGAATGATTTTTGCATCCTTTCAAAAACTGTCATATCTTCATACGATTCTGTCATCAAACCTTGATCAAATATTTAATATCAAATCAGCGCCATCTATAGCCTTATTCGCATTATAAAATCAATGCATTCACAGCATTCAATGATAATTTGGATTTCAATCTTCAATTATTCATTTTCATAAAATTGTAGAAACTGTAGGTATCTTTGTTTTATTAACAAATTCATTCAATCTTTCTTCAGCTTTAGAATGCTTAATTCATTGCCCAATTAATAATACTGGTTTTTTTGCAGCCTTTATTGACCTTAAAACTCTATCTATAATTACAATTTCTATAGAATGATAAGCTTTTTTAAAAGGATCAGTTTCAGATAAATCTAACTTTGGGATATCAAACTTTTCAGAGTGAGGACTTGCCATGATATCCTTTGGAACATCGACATGCACTGGTCACGGTCTTCAGCTTAGGGCAATTTCAATTGCTTCTGTCAGAATATAAACAATATCCTCAGCTTTTTTTACAAGGTAATTATGCTTAGTTATATCTAATGTAATTCAAGTCATATCAACTTCTTGAAACATATCTTTTCATATAGTCGAAAGAGGCACTTGTCCAGTAATACAAAGAATCGGAATAGAGTCTAAATATGCATCTGCTATCCCAGTAACTAAATTTGTAGCTCAAGGTCCAGAAGTAGAACAACAAACTCAAAGCTTTTTTGTTGATCTTGCAAATCCTTGTGCTGCAAAAGCTGCAGCTTGCTCATTTCTAACTAAGATATGTTTTATATCTTTTCTATGATAATTTAAAACATCATAAAAAGGAAGTATCGCTCAACCTGGATAACCAAATATACAATCAACTCAATGAGCTTTTAATACATCTAAAATTGCATCACCAACCAAATATTGTCTTTTTTTACTCAAAATATTACTTAAAAAATAATTCCGAAAAATATTAAATAATTTTATTTATAAATCAAGTATTAGTATTATAGCACTTAAGTAAATCTGTCTAAGATAAAGTTTTAATCAATCATTCTGACAATTTTTTAGCCAACATTTCTCTTCAAATAGGTGATCTTATTCGCCAAGCTCATTTCATATTGGCCATATTTGAAAGTTCAACTAATAATTCTAAATTAGCTATATTTTCTCTCAAAACATATAATCACTGCTTTTTAACAAGTGATTTCTTTGGATCTGTATTATAAGCCATACTGTAAGCAAAACTTTTAGACAAACCTCAATCAAGTTCTGTTTTTCTATCAAAAGAAAAATTAATTCACAAATCCCTACTGCTTCAAGCACTATCTGCATGCAAAGACAAAAATACAACTTTTTTTCCTTTAGAATATTTTTTATTATTTAATATTTTTCATGCAATATCTCTCCTTTTTTTCAATTTTAGAGTTTTTGAATCTAAACTACTCACCTTTTTTGAACTTAAATTAAAAATATTTCACCTAAATAACTGTAAATCTTTTTTTTCCTGAATTCAAAATTGATCAGAATAATGAGTAAGAAATACCTCTGCACCATTATTTCTTAAATATTTTAACAATCTTAAAGATACATCATAAACATTAGGTGCTTCATACACTTTTACTAATTTTCAATTTCAATTTTTTACTTCAGGAACTGCTCATGGATCACCTCATCAATGTCATGGATCAATAACAAAACAATAATCTTTTAATTTATCCGTCAATATTTCAATATGATCTTTAATACCAGGATATGGAGTTGTTAATCAATTTGTAGTAATATCTTTTTTATCAATTTCTGCTGCAATTTTTCGTTTTTTTGGTATAACATTTGGCTGAGGCATAAAAGCCTCCTCTTCTGATTCTCAATAAAATCAAGTACCCCATTGAGGGATCCATAAAGATTGTCATACTTTAACATCCGAAATATTAGTAATTTTATAATCTGGATTGTATTTCAAATTATAATTATGAATTTGCGTTTTATGATTTATTACTCAACTTGCTTTTAATGTAGCATCAAATGATCAGATAATATTAACTAAATATATTGGCAACTCATACTCTTCTTCAGCCTTTAAAATATTATTATCTCAAATAATTTCATAATTCATATCTTGAAACAATCAACAAACAATAGGATTTGTATTTAATCAAAATCCTTCCAATAAAGAATATAATCACTCACCTTTTTTTGGCTTTGATGAAACTCTTTTTATTTTATCCTGCCAACGATCACTTGATTCACTGGTATTTGAAAACATACTAAAAAACAAGGAGGTAATAACTGAATTTTTTATTGAAGAAAATAATGGCAAAACTGGCAATGAAGATATTACCGATAATACATTTCTCCTTGTAATACTTCAAACTCAAGATAACGAATCATTAACATTAGGCTTATTGGTTTTATTAGCCGCAGTAAACAATCTATCTAATCTCAAGAAACTTCTCCTTTCTGGATTTTTCAATCATTTTTTAAAATCTGACATTTTTATTTTTATTTCAATTTAACTGTAGCATATAAATCAATGAAATACAACGTAATTTACTTACTACCAAGCCTTATCATCTCCTCCAAAGACCTAAGTGCTCAAGGAACAATTTGCTCATCAACTTCAATCTCATACTTCTCATAAATAAGAGCATCTCGTATATTTTCAAGATTAATTTTTGCCATAAACTTACATCTTCACATAAGTGGAGTAAATTTCATATCAGGAAATTCAAATTCAAGCCTGTCACACATATTAGACTCAGTCGCAATTAAAAACTCTTTCTGGTCAGTATTTTTACATGAATCCACATATTTAACCATACCTCAAGTTCAATAAATAAAATCTGCATATTTATGAAATTTTAAAGGAGTTTCTGGATGCATTAAAAGCCTAGCATTTGGATTATTATTTTTAACATCAATAAAAAATTGATCACTTACTTGCTCATGCAAAAAACAATATCATTTATCCCATAAATGTATCTTTTTATTAGTCTTAGATTGAACATATGCTCAAAGATTTCTATCAGGGGTAAAAATGATTTCATCTCAAGGAATACTTTCTACAACTTTCAGTGCATTTGCAGAAGTACAACAACTATCACTTTCAGCTTTTACATCAGCAAATGTATTTACATAAGATACTACTTTTGCATTTGGATACTTCTTTTTTTCTTCAATTAATTCTATTGCGCTTATTTTACTAGCCATAAAACATCATGCATCTAAAGAAGGTAACAAAACTTTTTTTGTAGGATTTAAAAGTTTTGCAGATTCTGCCATAAATTTAACTCAAGCAAATACAATTATATCAGCTTTTGCTTGTTTGGATTTTATTGAAAGATCATAAGAATCTCCCATATGATCAGAAACCTCAAAAATCTCTTTTGTTTGATAATTATGCGCTAAAATTATTGCATTTTTCTTCTTTTTTAAATCTTTTATTTCTGAAATTAATTGATTCATAACTTTATATTATTTATTTCAATGTTTAATTTAAGCCACATTCTTATATAATAAATAGAAAAAATCAAAATAAGCTTGACATTTTAACCTATTTTTGTTATTTTCGTATCTAAAATAAAAATAAAGAAATTAATTAACACTCGTACTAATGAGATCATTCTTTATTACATTATATATAATCTTAGCTGTAATAGCATTTCCTATCAGTATTTGATATTCAGATAGCTCTTTTACAGCTTATGAAAAAGAGAAAGATGAAATTCATACTAATTTACTTAAAGAAAATAATGACAAAATACTAAATTTAGTTAAATCTATTGAATTTGATATTCCCGATAAGTATAAGGCTAGTGTAATAAACACACTTCAATTATTTCCCTATAAAAATTTTAAAAGCTTGCAAAGAATAAAATATAAACCTGATTCTCTAAGAAGAGGTATGGCTTCTGATCGCTCAATATATTTAAATTTTGATAAAATGGATTCTGATCTTGAAATAAGAAAAGTTCTAATACATGAAATTTGACATATATTTGATCTTTGATATCTAACAAGTAAAGAAAAAAAAATTATTACAAATTTTAAAGACTGATCTAATGATATTTATGCAGATGATATATCACTAACGTTTTACTCACTTTGTTGGAAAAACGAATATGAACAAAATGGAAACTGTAAAGACACAGATTTTTCATCCTGATATTCTCAATCTGATGCTTTTGAAGATTTTGCTGAAAGCTATCTTCTTTACATAGAACACAATTGATCTTTTCAAAAAATGATGAAAGAAAGTGATATAATGAAAAAAAAATATATACTTATGAGGAAATTTCTTAAAGTTACACCTAAGACATGAGAATATAAAGAGTATAAAGATGGTGAACGTGTGTGGGATTTAACTGTTACAAAAGATGCTTAAGAAAGAAGGTAAAGTTTTAACTTTTAAATTAAAAGGTTTTTAAGGCTTTTGAAAATGCCCATTTAAATGTTTCAACATTCTCCCATCTATATCTTCCAAATCTCATCTTACAAAAATTTCTCAAGTAATTTTTTCATAAAGAGATATATATTTCTCCGAAATCTCTTTTCTAAATTCATCTGAAACTTCTGGAATATTTTCATCTCATTTATATCAGAGCTCTCTTAATTTTAATCTTAAAAACTCCTTATCAAGACTTTCTGGCTCTAATCACTGAGATAATCTATCTTTATATGATTCTAGCATCCAATACCTTGAAGAATCAGGAGTATTTACTTCATCACAGACAATTATATTTCCATCTTCATCTTCTCAAAATTCATATTTTGTATCTACAAAAATAAGTCACCTCTCCTTTGCAACTTCTACTCATTTTAAATATAAAGCCATTGCCATTTTTTCTATCTTATTCCACTTTTCTTCTTCAACTAGACCCTGATCAATAATTTCTTTTTTTGAAATGTTTAAATCATGTCACACTTCTGGTTTTGTAGTTGGAGTAATGATTGGCATTTCTAATTTTTCATTTTTCTTAATTCAATCTGGCAAATCAATTCAACAAAATTTTCTATCTCATTTATTATAATTTACCCAAATAGATGTATCTGTACTTCAAGTCATATATCACCTTACAACTACTTCAACTGGAAACATTGTGGCACTTTTTACAATCATCACATTTGGATCTGGAATACTTATAATGTGATTTGGCACAATATCTTTTGTCTTATCAAACCACCAAGCTGACAATTGATTTAGAACCTGACCCTTATATGGAATAGTTGTAATACTATAATCAAAAGCTGAAATTCTGTCAGATACTATTATTATTCTCTTTCACTCTCTAAGGAAAGTATCGCGAACTTTTCATTCATGAATTTTTTGAAATTGAGAAGGCAAATTTGTTGTATTAATTGTTTTCATAAAACTTAAGTTAATTTCTTATTAATTATATTTTTTTACTATTTAGACACAATGCTAATTAAAATTGAAAATTACAAATTGTAAATTAAAAATTAAAAATTAAAACCAGATTTCTGTAAATACCGATATGCACAAGAATATTCATAAAAATTGTCTCTATCTCATTTAGACAAAAGACTAATAAGATTTCACTTAAGAAACACCATAGCTTTCATATCTTCACTTAAATTATATTTTCCTGATATCATATTCCAATAATAAGAATCTCTTTGATCAGCAATCTCTTTTTCTCTTGCCTTCTTCTTTCTTTCTCTTAATACTGCTAAATACTGTGCCCTTTCTGCATTCAAATAATCTCATGGTTTTTCAAGAAAAACCCATGCCTCTCCTGAAAGTCATTGATCATGAATCATTTTTGCATATTTTTTTCACACATACCTAAAATGCCAAGGTTCATATATATATTGAGGATTACCAATTCAATACGAAAGAACAAAACCATAAAGGTGCGCACTATCTCTAAAACATTTTGCAAGTTGTGGAAAATTATATGAATCTAAAAAATTATTATTAAATCAAAAATCAACAGCCAATCAAAGTTGATGCTCAGATGTTCAAGGCGGAGCTGAACTTCATTCAGATTTATGATTCCTATAAGCAACAGATTGTTCATAATATGACCTATAAGCGCTTCTTATTGGCATTTGTTTTCAAGTAAGATCCTGACAATGTGACTGAAATGCCTTAAGATCATCAACAGCAATTCTTCTAATTTTTCATTCATTTTTCCTTGGACGTGCGCTATTTATTCAATAATCAGCCATATAAACCAAGTCATTTGGTATGAAATATTTTGTCAATCTTTTTTCGTTTATTGGATAATATAATAAATGACTTTCATCAACATCAATATTAAAAGTTGAATAAGAGAAGATTGGAGTAAGTAGCAACAAAAGTGAGATAAAAAGTTTCATTGAATAAATTTTTGAATTTTTGAAATAAATTTTAATTATTAATTTTTATAATTTAAAAAATAATTGGTTTTTATTATAATTAAAGTATATCTAATTTCAAATTATTATTCTTCTGATAATATTTTTTTTGATTCTATTTTTCAATATTCTACCGCTGGTTGATTGTATGGATTTATTCAAAAGTATTCTCACATTATTCAAATACAAATCATATAATTTGCAAGAAACTCAGCAATAGACTTTTCATTAATATCAACTTCAATTTCTTGATACTCAATTTGATGGTGACTAAAAGCCTTCTTTGTTCAAACAAAAAAAGAATTTTGGATTTCTCTAAAAGACTTTGAATGCAAATATTTAAAATCATCTCATGTCACTGGTCATAAACCTTTTCATCAATTAACAAATGTAAAAAACTTATCTTTTGGACCTTCAAGATAAAGTTGTAACTGAGAATGCTGATCTGTAGATCAAAGTGCCAATACTGGAGTTATTCAAACACCTTCACTTTTTCAAATGCTTTCTGCAAGAAGTTGTCTATACCAATCCAATAATCAATATAAATTTTTATTATAAGTCATTAAAACAGAAATGTTCTTTTTTTGATTCTCATAAGCATAAATTTGAGAAGCTGCTAATTTCATTGGAACATTAATTCCAAAATCTCAAGTTTTAAATTTCTCAATTGCATTAGTCATTCATAAAACAAATTGATCAGTATCAACTCAAGCAAACAATAAAGGAAAGAGTCAGACCTGAGTAAAAACAGAAAATCTTCAACCCGCACTGTCTGGCACATCCAATGTAAGTAAATCATTTTCATTCGCAAAATCTCTCAAATCTCATTTAGATCAAGTAGTGACAACCATACGATCTTTAATATTCAAATTCTTAGATTCCAATACTTTCACAACTACGGAAAGCTGTGCCAAGGTTTCAAGAGTAGATCAAGATTTAGATATGACATTTACAAGGGTTTCATTAAAATCAATTTCATTAAAAAGATCATCACAATATTCAGGATCCAGTGTGTCTAACACTATTACATTAGCTGATTTTCACAAAGCGCTTAAAACGCTACTTGCTCAAAGCGCGCTTCATCAAATTCATAAAACTAATAATTTTTTATGTTTTTTACAATTTCAAAAAACTTCTTTCACCTGAGTGATAGACTTTTGATAATCCACAGTAGTCGCCCATGGCAATTTATTTGCTAAACTTTCTCAAATTTTTAAAATTTTGTCTAAAAACTGATCACTGGATTTCAACATTTCTTGATTTAATATCATATTTACATATTTCTTAATTAGCTTGCATAAGCACTTTAGCAGAAATCTGAATCATAAATAATTAAAAAGAATAAATATACTTGACAAATGATTAATTTTATGTATTATTACGTACTTTTATCAATAAATTATTTTAAGATTATGACACAATTAAAATCAATCACAACCTAGTACATAATATCTAAAATCATGTCTATAGGTAATAATAAATATAATAAACTTGATACTTAATCAAATTATGTTAAGAATATAAATGAAACATAAATTTAATTATGGATAACAAACTACCTAAATTTTTTTATACCTTAAAACCACCCGCAATTTCAATAACAAAATATCTGATTAGTAATGATTATTTTCGTATACTACTTCCTTTTTGAGCAATAGCTTTATTACTCTTAATTTCATATAGCAAATATAATAATAAAGAATATGTAGAAAAAAATAATATAATAACTACAATAAAAGGTCAAATAACAAGAGTTATCAAAGAAAGCGATGGCAGAATTAAAGTTGACTGGCAGCATGTTAATAAAGTAGCAAAAGATCATATATTATTAAGAGATTCTACTCAGTCCGTTTTTTTAACAGAAATTCAGCATAATTGTTGAAAAAATTGAGAAAAATTTATTGATATTGATTGATTAAATACACTAGGCTTAAATAATAATAACAATTGTTATCAATGATGAATATTAAATATGGACACTTGAGACAGAGTTTATCTTGAAACTGTCGAAGTTAGTAATAAAGCACAGAAATTGCTAAGTAATTAAAAAATAATTTTTGCTAATTCTATTTATATTTTTTATAAAAATACAAAATAATAATACATTATTATTTTTTCACAATCCAAACCCCCATCCCAACATTCTCCACAACTCACTTAATCTCCATTCAAATTAAAATTGAAGAAATCTTAGAAAGTGTGAATCAAGTTTCATTAACTATTTGAGAATAATCTTTTCAAATTTTTCATAAAATTGAATATACTTTCATTTCATCTTTACCTCAATTAAATACATCAATTACATTTCTAAATCCTCATCATTTCTCTGATTTTATTCAAATACCTAGCTCAACTAAAATATCCTCACTTGTTTGAACAAGTTTAGCTTCTCACTTTTTAATCATTTCATTTGTTCACATACTTTCTGAAGAAATAATACTTCAAGGGCAAGCAAATACTTCTCTATTATAATCAAGTGCTTGCTTTGCTGTTATTAAGGATCATGATTTCTGTCTAGCTTCAATTACTAAAGTTCACATTGTCATTCATGCAATTATTCGATTTCTTTTTGGAAAATTAAATCTTTCTGGCCTTTCTCAGAAAGGAAATTCAGTGATCAATACTCACGCTTTTTCATTTATAATCCTATCCCTAAGTCCTCTGTTTGAAGATGGATACACTATATCAAGTCAGGTTCAAAGTACTCAAATTGTTCTTGCTCAATTAGATAACGCTATTTCATGAGACAGTGTATCAACTCACAAAGCAAATCAAGATACTATTACCAAAGAAGAGGGTAGATTAAAAATTATTTCTTTTGCAATTTGTTTTCAATAATCTGACATTTTGCGACTTCAAACAGCTGCTAATGAAAGTGCATCTTCTTTCAATAAATCTCACTGACAATATAAAAATATCGGAGGATCACTTATAAACTTTAGATTTTCAGGATATAATTCATCTCTAAAATAAAGGAGTTTTGTATTATATTTTTTCAAAAACTCCTCCTGTTTAATTAAATCCAATTTTGATTTTTTATCTAAAAATTCTTCAATCCATGTCTTTCTTTCTCACATTTTTTCTAAAAACTTTCGATCAATTTTATTAAAAGCATTTGATAAATCTCAATATTCACCTTCAATCTTTTTAAGTCTAGTTATTGTTAGCCAATTTAAAGATGCCCAAGCAACATGATACGAATTCAATTAATTAAATTATTTAATATATAAAATATATTAGTACTATATCAAGGTACTATTAAAAAAATGTTAAAAATTAAAGACTTTATTATTGAGAATAAAAAAAACTTTGATCTTATAGATTTAGAAATTTTTTTATGTACGGTTTTAAACAAGGAAAAAAGCTTTTTAATATCAAACAATGATTTTCAAATGAACAAAAGACAGTTAATTCTATTAAACAATTTTTTAGATAAAAGAAAAAAATGATACTCAGTTGCTTCAATCATTTGAAAAAAAGAATTTTATTGAAGAGATTTTATTGTATCAGAAAACACACTAATCCCTCGCCCAGAAACCGAAATATTAATAGAAGAAGTTATAAAAATAATTAATTGAAAAACAGAAATAAAAAATACAAAATTAAGTATGCTTGATATTTGAACATGAACTTGATGCATACCAATAACATTGTGATTAGAGCTAAATTCTCAAACAAACTATAAAATAAAAGTTTGTGATATCTCAAAAAAAGCTCTTTTAATAGCAAGTCAAAATGCGAAAAAACATTGAATCAAGATAGATTGTATTAAAAGTGATTTATTTGATAATATAGAAGAAAAATATTTTGATATAATTACTGCAAATTTACCCTATGTTCCAATAAAAAATAAAAATCCAAGCATAGAAAAAGAACCCGATATTGCCCTTTATTCTTGAAAAGATTGACTTGATCACTACAGGCGTCTAGCCATTGAATTAAAAGAAAAATGAATTTGATTTAAGTGTTTATTTTTAGAAATTGCGCCATTTCAAGATTTAGATATTAAGCATTTATTTAAAAATTTTTGAGAAGTTGAAATATTAAAAGATTTATCTGGTAAAAACAGAATTGCATGTATTAAAAATAAATACAAATCATAAAATACCGTCATTGCGAGCTTTGCGAAGCAATCCAATGCAAACCAATTAAGTCAAAAAATTATAAAATATATTTATATAACAATATATAACTTGAGATTTCTGGATTGCTTCGGCGCTCGCAAAGCTCACTTCTCGCAAAGACAGATTTTTTGTATTTTTTATTCATATTGTCTAATGTTAATTACTTATTATATTATAAGTATTGCGTTAGATTCTTGAATCCACCTTATTTACAAAAATTTAAAAATTACAAATATTAATTGATAAAATCTAAAATGACCCTAAAATACCGGTTATCAACATCACTAATTTATAAAACAAAATGTTAAAAACTCTAATAATCGATAACTACGATTCATTCGTATATAATCTTGTTCAATATATAGGCGAAGCTTGATGAAACCCTATGGTTTATAGAAATGATAAAATTACTCTTAAAAAAGCGATTGAGCTAAATCCAAGTCATATTGTCATTTCACCATGACCATGAAATCCAACAAGTCCTGAGTATTTCTGAGTTTGTAATGATATAATAATGCAAATGGGGAAGAAAATCCCTCTTCTTTGAGTATGTCTTTGACATCAATGAATATGAGCATGTTTCAGCTGAGACATCATCTCAAGCCCAAAAATAATGCATTGAAAAACTTCAAAAGTTTATATTGAAAATAAAAGCAAGTTACTCAAATGAATAAAAAGTCCTTTTGAAGTTATGAGATATCACTCTTTAGCTGTTGATCCGATAAATCTATCAAAATATATACTTATTACATCAAAAACAAAAGACTGAACTTTAATGTCTTTTGAACACAAGAAATTTCCGATTTATTGATTACAGTTTCATCCAGAAAGCATAGGTACTAGTGATGGAAAAATTATTATTAAGAATTTTCTAATGCTTTAATTGGTCTATACAATAAAGTATTATTGATATCAGATTGATACTTTGACAGCAAAATAGATATTGAATTTGAAATTCAATATCTATTAAGTGCTTTATCTATATACGGATCAGCCACTTTCTTATATAGTTTTTTTTTCATCAAAGCATTTACAACTACTAAATAAGATTCAAGGCTGTTTAGCCTTCGTATATACTTATCAAAATTATGAGTAGCTAATAATATTTCCCCCTTATCTAAAAAAACTTTTCATATATAAAAAATTCAAATATCTTTTCCTAAATCTTCTGCTGCACTAAATAAATCAATTGCCCTAGTTTGATTTAATCTCTTTTCTAATGCAATTCTTTTAATTTTTTCATTATTCCAAGTGCTATAGGCATCATCCCAATCACAATAACACTCTTGCATTATAGCTCTAACTGCAGCAACATTGACAACATTATGAAATTCATATTTTAATGAAGATAATTTTTTTCCTAAATAAATAAAATCCATAGGATCTTTGATCCTGATTTTCATTTCTTCAAAAATATTATCAGCTTCAATTCAAGTTTTATCTATAGTAGTTTTATATCTTTCTAATAGTTCATCTGCAAACTTAGGCTTATCACTTTTTTCTTTTTTTTCCATAAAAAGAATTAATTAATTCTAATAATTATACATAATTTTTTCATAAAAATCAATACTGTATGTACTAAAAATCTACCCAACTAGGTACATTTACCCAATTTGAATTTTTCTTTCTATCCTGAGTTCAAAACCGTGAAACATAAGAAACATCAAGTTCATCAATTAAATCTCTTGATATCTCTCATAGAAATCTCGAACCAGCATTATTTTGAAACTTTCAATAAAGCATTCTATTTTTTGTATTTAAAAGATAAAGATTCCTTTTAGCTCTAGTTACAGCTACATAAGCTAATCTTCTTTCCTCTTCTAGTGCAAAATCATCATCTTCAACTTTTGAAGATGGAAATATTCATTCTTCCATTCATACCACAAAAACTGTATCAAATTCTAAACCTTTTGCTGCATGTATTGTCATTAAAGTAATAGATTGAAGTCACTGCTCTAAATTATCAGTATCTTGAACCAATGAAACTTCTTCTAAAAATGATTTCAAAGCGTCTGTTCATAAATTATCAAACTTTGAAGCAACAGACTTAAGTTCCATTAGATTCTCCATTCTAGACTGATTTTCAGGACTTGAATCTCATTTAAAAATACTTAAATAAGAAGTGTAATCAATTACTATATCAATAAAATCTGAAAGAGAAACTTCAGCTTGCTTAGATTTTATTTCTTCAATCATGTCAGAAAAACAAATAATTGACTTCTTTGCTCAGGCAGATAGTCATTCCATAGTTTCAACATGTTTTAAAACTTCTCATATAGATAAAGACCTTTGCCAAGCAAAATTTTGCAACTTAGCAATTGTAGTATTTCAAATCTTTCTTGCTGGAACATTGATTATTCTTAAAAGGGATACAGAATCCATTGGATTAAAAATAAATCTTAAATAAGCGAGTATATCTTTAACCTCCTTTCTAGAATAAAATTTAATTCCTCATATAATTTTGTACATTATTCAAGATTTAATCAAACTTTCCTCAACTGCTCTTGATTGCGCGTTTGTTCTATAGAAAACAGCAAATGACGAGAGATCCTTTCCAGGATTTGAATTTAGAATTTTTGAAATTTCTCATGAAACAAAATCTCATTCTGATTTTTCAGAAGTAGTTGTTACAAATTTTATCTTGCTTCAAACTCAAGAATCAGACCACATTTTTTTAACATGTCTTCATTTATTATTTGAAATAATTTGATCAGCTGCATCTAGTATAGTTTGTGTTGATCTATAATTTTGTTCTAATTTCACTATCTTGCAATCTTCAAAATCTTTTTGAAAATCTAATATATTTCTAATATCTGCTCATCTAAAAGAATAAATTGATTGATCTGCATCCCCAATTACACAAACATTTCTATGAATACTCGCAAGTAATTTTATAAGCAAATACTGAACATGATTTGTATCCTGATACTCATCAACACAAATATACTTATAACGATTTGAATATTTTTCTAAAATATCAGGGTTTTCTTTTATTATCTTAACTGTATAAAATAAAATATCATCAAAATCAACAGCATTATTAGTTTTTAAAAGAGCTTGATACTCACTATAAATCTCAGCATTTTGTTCATCTTGTTGACTGGAAATTTTTTCTGTAATCTCATCTGGGTTTAAAAATAAATTCTTATAATTTGAAATTATATTTAAAAACATTTTTGGTCTTATTTGCTTTGGATCATATCAAAGTTTTTTCATAACTTGCTTCATAGCACTTTCTTGATCCTGAGTATCATAAATAACAAAATCTGAATTAAATCAAATAAAATTAATTTCAGATCTTAAAATCCTTAAACAAAAAGAATGAAAAGTTCACATAAAAGGTATATCACTATGAGAAAGCTCAGTTCAACTTTGAGACTCTAAAAGAGATCTGACCCTCTTTTTCATTTCATCTCAAGCTTTATTTGTAAAAGTTACTGCTACCACCTCCCATGGCTTTATTCACTTTGATAATATGTTAGCAATTCTATGTGTAAGTGTTTTAGTTTTTCAAGATCATGCTCATGCTACCAAAAGAAGTGGTCACTCAGTTGTTTCAATTGCCTCAATTTGTTTATCATTTAGTCAGCTAAGCATTATTTGTAAAAGTTACAATCTGTATTAAGTATTAATAATTTTAACTATATTAATTAAAAAATAAATTAATAATAAGACTATAATCTTGAACATTGTAATTTTTATTTTGACTTATGTCTAATTAATTATAAGTTGATAATATTAAATTATTCAAATAATTAATATCTTATAAATTTTATTATATTTCTATGTCATGATGTGAACCAGATCAATGTGGTAATAAGTGTCCACTAAATCGAGCAGAAGAAGTTCAAACAATAATGAGACAGCAAAAAACTACTTGATCATTAAAAATAAGCACTGAATTACAACAGGCTTTTGAGCAAAGTGGTATTAATCCATGTATATGATGTCTAGGGTGAATCACCTTTGAACCAAAAAAAGCAACAAATGATTAATCAATTGGAAGTATCACAACAAACTCCCCTTTTGGATTTTGAAAATAATCCAAAGCTTCTTCTGCAGTTCAATCGAAAAACTCCTCATATATTTTTGTAAGCTCCCTAGCTACTATTACCCTCCTATCTTCTCATATGATATCACAAATCTGCTGAAAAGTTTTTTTAATTCTATGTACCGACTCATAAAAAACTACTGTTTTATCTGTAACAATTAAATTCTTAAAAAATGTTTCTCTTCACTTTTTTGTTGGAACAAATCATAAATAAACAAATTTATTAATTGCTACTCAAGATGCCTGTAAAGCGGTAAGAAAAGCGGCAGATCATGGAATTGGCACTATCTTTATTCAAAGCAATCGAGCTTTTGTGGTAATTTCATAAGCAGGGTCAGATATTCATGGAGTTCAAGCATCTGAAACCAAGGCTAATGACTTTCAGGATTTTAAAATATCAATTATTTTATCTGTTTTTGCTCATCAAGAATGTGAATGAAAAGATACAAGCTTAGATCAGTTTTCATTTTTATTTTCAATTTCTAATTTTTTTAACAAAATTCAAGTATGTCTTGTATCTTCACAAGCAATATAATCCACTTGCTTAAGAGTCTTAATTGCTCTTAATGTAATATCATCAAGATTTCAAATCGGTGTTGATACAATAAAAAGCATAATAATTTATAATTCAAAACTCTTTTCAGATTCTTTTTCTAACTCTTTTCTTAGAACTTTATTTTTATAATCCATTAATGCAAGACAAGCAACTAATACAATTATTGATAATGCAAAATAGAAAGTTTGCTTTCAGTCTTTATTAAAAATAATAATATGCCTAACTAGATCTGTAATCCCCATATAAATAAAAAACCTTAGAGGAAAATGATAATTCTCTTTAAAATAAATCTTGATTGCAGCAATAAGCTCAATAAACAAGAAAACAATAAACACCTCTTCTAAAAAAAATCTTACATCAAGAGAATTAATTAAATGAATAATAGCATTATAAAATTGATCAATAGCGATATAAGAAAAAATTAATCAAATCAAAGCTAAAATAACTATGCTAGGATAATGAAATACTTTAAATAATATTTTTTTCATTTAAATTGAATTATATTATTATAATGCAATTTTTATGTTTAAAAATCAAATTTTTTTATGTAATTAAGAACCCCTTCAAGGTCACTTATTAATTGAATTTACAAATTGTGCCACATGATTTAATGAAAATCATTCAGAAATAAACAAAGTCATTGTAGCATCTTTTCTATTCAAAAAATAATATGGAGGATTTGCAGATCTTTTATAATTTCATTCCAAAACAGGAAACGGCTCACATAATAAATCTACATTAGATCAATTATCATTATTTCATGCCTTATCCCAATTGCTAATCATTTCTCAGATATTCAATGTAGCAAAAACATCTTCTGGCAATATCATAAGTGTTCAAGTTAATGGATTTGATCATATTTCACAACTTTCTATGTGTTTTAAAAGTTCAGAAGGCTTATTATTTCATTCAAAAAATTCAATACTAATTCCTTTATTTAAGTTTGATAATAATTCTATAAATTCTCACACCTTAGACACCCTATCCTCAATAAATTTATTCATTGTATCAATATTAAAATCTGGTCATAATATTTGCATAAAACGTTCTTCGTACCCAGGAGTAAATCACTCCCTTACAATCGATAACATATTATTTAAGCCAGTATCTTTATTGTCACTTAAATTACTCAAATACTCTCAACTTGCTCTACTAATAACCTGCTGATGTGATTCCTGTAATGTTTCCATAAAAGTTTTATTAATTAAAGGAAGGTAAATATAGTATTATATTTTTTAAAGTCAAAATTTTTTTAAACTATATCTTAATTACAAAATAGGGATTACAAAATAGGAATTCAATCAATAATTTATTAATAAATCTCCCCCATATAACACTCCTCACAATAAACAATTTCAGGTTTTTCTGGAGCATAACTTGTTTGTATTTGTTTGTCACATTTCATGCATTTTCTATTAAATAATCTTCTTGGATTTCTTAGCATAATTCTTTCTTTATGTCTTTGATCAGGATGAAGATGTGGGATTGGGATATTATGTTTTCTATAAAATTCAAGTTCTTGTGCTATTATCTTAAATGGTCTATTGGTTTTTTCACATTTTATTGCCCAGTTTAGTATATCATCTGGAATATCTTTGATAGTATCTGGAAGCCTGGTTGCAGGGATTACTTTTGTAACATCTGGAATTTGATCATTTTGATCTTTCCATTTCCAACCTTTTTGTATTGATTGATTATGATCTTGATCTTTGCGCATGGGCGCGATTAATCACGTTCATGCGCTGGTATTGTTATTAAATAATCATTTAGAATATGTATTTTCTATTTCTTCTTTTATTAATGGGAAATACTCTTGAGCTACTGTTTCATTGTATGCAAATGGAGATAGTTCTATTGGAAAGAATTCTCACCATTCTTTAGTCTTTTGCATGTGCTCTATGATTTTTGGAACTAAAGCCTCATACTCTTGCTTTGTATATTGTTTATTAAAGATACAATAAGATTTATGTTTTAATCATTCACAGGCGAAACAGTTGGAGCAATTATTTAAATAAAATGAATAATAGCAATCATGATTATCAAATCCATAAAATCAAAATGCGCATTTATTAGATCTTCAATATCAAGAAGATTCATAAATTAAGCTTGCCTTATCTCAGGTAAAATAACTTGATCTAATATCAAAAGCATATCAAGAAACATCACAGTCTACAAATTTTTCAGCTCACACTACAGAAAAACAATTTTTACAATCTTTTGAATTTTGAATAAAATCTCAACTACAATTTTCTGCATTAGTATTTCTAACATTCTTTCTTGGATTTTTTAAAATAAAATTATCAAATTCTGATTTAAATTTACTTAGCTCACGAAAAGATCATATAATTTTATTAATCTTATTTTTATAATCTTGCTCACTTAATTGTTCATTTAAAAAACAGTATTTTTTGTGTTGCAAATTTACACATCAAAAACAATGATCACAAGAAACACAATCAAGCAAAAAATATGAATCTTTACAATTTTGACTATATGATGAATGTAATAAATTGTATCAACTATTACACTGAACACAGTTATAACAATATTGATTTTGAATATTAAATACTCAATCAACATCCTGAATACAACTACAAGGCGTTTGAGAATTAATACAATTTTCTGACCAAACAGCAGAAAAACACATGTAGCAATCCTTTGAAGCTTGTCCATAATTACAAAACCCACAATTTTCCATTGTACTATGAATAAATGAAGCTAATTTTGGAACTCTTAAAATCAAGTCATTAAATTGATCGAAGAAACTTTTATTAAAATCAAAATCCATTCAATAATCCATTGGATTCCATTTATCACTCCACCAATCGCTAGTATTATATATTAAAAAATTTTTATCAGGGCTATAAGCAGAAATTACATCCTCTCATGTTAAATCACACTTTCTTCGATAAAGATTTCTCTCATTTCTAAAAGCAATTTTCCTCTGTTGTCTACAATCCGAGCAATGCTCAGATACTGGAATCAAATATTTATTTCATTTAAAGCTAGGTGAAATCCTATCTAGAAAATCTAAATAATCCTTATCTACAATATACCCTGCATTACACTGCTTACACTCTTTTATCATTAACAATTAATTAATTTAAAAAACCTAGCTTATCAACTTACTAAAAACTAACAACTAAATAATTGGACTCTCAAATTCTTCACTAATATTATCATTAGGATTTTCAAAATCACCACTTTCATCCCACTTTCAAAGAAGTTCATTTACTTTTGCCTTTGGTGTTCAATAAGCTTTACTGGAATATTCAATTATCTCTTTGGAAAGATCTTTAGAATTATAAGAAACATTTAAAGTTTTTCAGGAAAAAGCTTCGCGAATTTCTCAATTAACAGAAAGTTTAGCATAAAATTCCCTCACTCAAAGATTTATAATATCCCTATCGGAAAACACTGGATTATATTCATCAGAAAGAATACTCGCATCTTCTGCTCAAACCCTAAAAGAAACAATCGATCCAACATTTCAAAAAACTGTTTTATGAATACTTTCAGACAACTGTCACATGTACTGATGAGCTATTGTAAGATTGAGTCTATATTTTCTAGCCTCTGAAAGAATCTCTGCAAATGTATCTGTCGCAAAGTTTTGAAACTCATCTACATATAAAGTAAAATCTCTTCTATCTTCTTCTCTGGTATCTGCCCTGCTCATAGCAGCTTCATGTATTTTCGTAACAAACATTGATCATATAAGACCAGCATTTTCATCTCAGAGAAGTCACTTTGACACCTTTACCAAGAGAATTTTTCCACCATCCATTATTTCTCTTATATTAAAAGCAGATACTGGTTGACCAACAATATTTCTTATAACATCAGATGCAACAAATTGACCTACTTTATTTAAAAGTGGTGTAATTGCTTCTGCATCAAATTTCTCACTCCAGCCAGCAAACTCAGAAACCCAGAAACTTTTAACAGTTGAGTCTTCAATCCTAGAAACTATTTTTTGTCTATAGTCTTTATCCGTAAGCATTTTTTGAATAGACAATGTTGTAGTATTATCAGAATCCAATAAAGCCAGAAGCGTGTATCTAAGTACATGCTCTAATTTTGGAGACCAATTATCTCAAAAAAGTTTTTTAAATATCGAAATAAATCAAATTGTAACTTGCATTTTTAATGCAGGATCTACATTTTCAAGTGGATTAAATGCCACAGGAAAATCTGTATTTGATGGATCAAAAATTATAATATCTTTTATTCTATTTTCAGGTACAAATCTAAGAGTATTATCAATCAAATCTCAGTGAGGATCTAATAAACAAAGTCATCTTCAGGCATCAATGTCTTCCTTAATTAAAAGCTCTAAACATTTAGATTTTCAAGAACCACTTTTTCAAATCATATAAAGATGTCTCTGCCTATCTGCCTGACTAATTCAAAATGGAGTAACGCTTCAATGATAATTTGTATGTCCGAAAAAACTCACATCATTTGTTCTTAATTTCGGAATATCTCTCGGAGGCTCGGATCTCTTTGATTGCAAATAAACTAAATGAGAAGTAAAATCAGGATTTGGAAAATGAAAAATTGTAGCAATTTCTTTGCATGATAAGTAATTAGTCGCTCATAATTTTCTCTTCTGCATATCGCTACTGCTAGCAGACCCGGCAGCTTTAAATTCATTAATGTCTTCTCTTCAATAAGGAGAAAATGCAGTAATTAAACTGTGTAAGTCTGCTTCATTTTTTGCAGCAATTCTTATAGAACTCAAAAACGTATCTACTTTTATTTTAATATCAGATTCTTCTTTTCTTGTTTTTCTCAACTCTCTCATTCTTGGATGAATCCATGATCTTGGATTCATTGAATCTTTAAATGAAAAATAATTTTTACTTATACTTCTTTTTAAATGATATCATGCTCAAGATGATTGCTTTTTTATTACTAATTGATAATAAACATCATCACTTGATTTTTCAATAACCGATATCAGATTTGCAATCGAACATCACTCGAAATTATCATAATCTTTTACTGGAAAAATGTCAGATCTAATTGTTTTTATAGTTCTAAGCTTCATTCATCTTAAATCTAGATAATCTTTTGATCTTTCAATTAATTCACAATTTGGAAAATTTGCATAAGTGATAGACTCAACTGTTTTTTTAATTTTCTTATCAACTACAATAAAAAAATATGCATAGTTTCATTTTCAAAAAATCTCAAATGAAACTGGAAAATCTAACGAAGCATCATGGAGAGTTTGTAAAAAAATAGAGAATACTTTTTCTCTTTTTTCTCAAAGCGCACTACTTCACTGTGGAAGTAAAACAAAAAGATATGCTAAATTATCCATAAAAAACTAACTTCTTTAATATGATGCAATTTTTTTGTAAAAAATCAAATTAAAAGCTTATATTCTATTAAATTCTTGTAACTATTCAGATCTAATTGGCTAATTTATAACATATTCATCATTTTAGTCACTTCATCCTGGACTGCCACGTCACTACGCTCCTCGCAAAGACGGATACGTGAAAATATTACAAATCCTTAATACTCATACAATTATTTATTTTGAAAATATTGATAAATTGCTACCGAGACCTCATCTCTTGTCATAAAATCTCAATATCCAAGCTTATTTCATATATTTGGAATTAAATCATATTCATTGACAATTCATGCATAGTCATCTACCCAAGCTCAATTTATATCAATAAAATCATGAGGTAAATTTTCATCTAAATTAAAGGTTTTTGTGATCATTTTTAAAAACTCTCATCTTCTAACTCACTCACCTGGTTTAAATGTTCAATCATCATATCATTTAATGATATTATAAAATTCAGCCATATTTACAAATGAAGCGTACCACTCTCCCTGTTTAACATCCCATAATTTAGTCTTATAACTTAATTCTCATGTATAATAAGAAGTATTAAAGTGTTTACCAAATTTTGCTAATACAAGAAACTTTGCAGCTTCTGCTCTATTAACCAAATTATCTCACTTAAATGTACCATCTGAATATCATCAAATAATTCACTCATCAAAAAGATAATTTGCAGATTTTCATTCGAGCGTATTTTGTCATTTATCTTTAAAATTAGATTTTAATTCATTTATAATAACTTCATCTTCATATCATGCAAGTGGAGTATTAGATTCATTTTTAATGCAAGCTCAATCATCACATCAATACTTACATGGATATGCCTTAACACTTGGAATATTTTCATCATTACAAAATGTTTCATAAACTGAGCAATCACTACCAGAGCAATTATTTTTATAATCTTTATATCATACAGCACATTTATCAAAATGCTTATTGTTCGATATTTTTTGAATTACAAATCATTTATTAAAAAAGTCAAATCAATCAGAGTCTTTACAGACCTCGTCTGCTTGATCCACTGCATCAAAATAAAATGTATCCTTGTATTTATTATTATTTTCATTAGATTCATCAATCTTGTTATTCGGATCAATGTTATATTCTATTGTGTATTTTCCGGAATAACTAATTCAAAACTCACTTGCTTTAACAAAGTGTTCAGTTGATCAAGCTTCTCACCCAATACTTTTACGTTTCATGATATTAACTATAGTTTCATTAAATGCTTTTCAGTTAATTGTTGTTTCAATTTCAATTTCAGGATTAATTATTTCTTTTCATTTATTATGAACTATTACTCGTAACATATTCTTTGTTCAAAGTTGAAATTCAGGATAAAAAAGAAAATTATCTAATTTTAAATCAGGGCGCATTTCATTCTCTGGAGTCGCCTTAATTTCAATAATATTAGATAAAGGTTGATCATATTTTCATTTTTTATAAACTGCAATTTTTGAACTTGTTGTATTTCAAGCATTATGAACAGCTATCATTTTAGAAAAAATTTTATTAGCACTAATATATGAATTTACTTTTTGTAAATTTTCTGTATTTGCTCATAAAATTAAATAATCATTAAGATTTGCATCTGTTCAACTACCAACTTTAGCAGTAAATTCAATTGTCTCTTTAGCATTTAATATAATGGGTCAATTTCATTTATTAGATGAGATTGTAAAAATAATAAATTCATCACTAGAATAAACATTATTTACTCAATTATAAATAAAAATCATAAACGATATTGTAATAATTGTAAGAATATTTTTAATTTTTTTCATAGTTTTTAGATTAATAATATTAATATTACATAATGGTGTTAAAATATCAAGTTAATAAGAAAACTAAAAAGACCCCAGTTTTCAAAAACAGGTTTCTTAAAAATGGCTTAACCAAATAGAAAAATAGGCTATACTTTTGAACGCTACGTTTAAAAAAATAACACTATTTTTCTATGAATAAATATATTACAGATACAGTTAAAAACAACCTTAAAAGCATAATTCAGGATTGCACTAAGCCGGAAAAGAAGGCAATAAATGAGGTTGTACGATGATTAATGACCGAATGAACGCCTATACTCCGACACCTAGTTCAAAATGAAGATTTAACTGCAAAGAAGCAAGCTGAGAAATATTCAGCTCATCTTAGAAAGGTGGATTTAACAGCAGCCGTAGAAGCTGTGGCTCTTAGGCATGCTAAAAACCATGTTGGTAAGTATACCATTGTTTCCTATGACTTAAGCGATATCTCAAAGCAGTCAGCTAAGAAAATGGAGAATATAAGACGAATCTTTGACTGAAGTGAACGAAAGGTAGCTAATGGATATACTTTCCATTGAGTCGGAGTTAATCAAATGCTTATTAAAGCTGAAATACATGACTGAGATAAAGACTATCTACCTCAAATCAGAAGAGAAATCGTAACAAAGTTGTTTGATAAACTTGATAATAAATGAGTATTGGTCGCTGATCGTGGCAACGATTGCGGACAATTCTTTCGTTTACTGCGTTCAGAAATAAAAGTTAACTTTATCGTTAGATTAAAGGATAATCGGACTGTCATTAATGTAAAAACTGGGGTTAAATCAAAAGTAAAAAATCTGAAAGAATGACAGTATGATGTATACATAATGAATAGACATGGATCAAAAGCTGATAAAAGCACTATTTATAGGTTGGTAATTCAAAATCACTTAACAGAGAAAGAACCGATACGGCTACTTACTACACTTTCAAAGAAAAGGTTCTCAAAAAACCAAGTTGTTACTATGTATTTAGAGAGATGGTGAGTTGAAAGTAGCTTTAAACGCATAAATGGTAAGTTCAATCTTGAACGAATTAGAGTACTAAAAAATCAAACATTTTTGAATTTAATTGCATTAAGTTTATTTGCCATGCTTATCTCAACAGTAGTATTTCAAAGAATACAAAAAGCAAATAATCAGTTAATAGTGTGAGTATTAACCTATTACAAGGGGTTTATAAAGAAAAAATCTCTTTGATTCAACTTAGATTCATTTATTTCATACATTCAAAAGTCACTTCCTAAGATGCTGTTCAGGGAACAGTTTCCACCCGATCAATTGCAATTATTCGAATATTAGAGTTTTTTGCAGAAATTAAATGGCTCGAGTAAGCGGTTTATTTGGTGTGAGAAAAAACTGGGGTCTTTTTAGTAATAAAAACCTTGACTTATTTTTTTATTTCTGATAAATTAGATTACATTTTAATTACTAACATAAAAACTATGGTTAATGAAAATCTACAACCAATTACATATACTGAGGCTGAAAAATTTGTTAAATTAACTCTAAAGGAAGAGGTGTTAAAAGCACTACAGGCTTCACGAAAAGAAAATGCTGCTAGAGGTGTGGCATACGTTAATCCAATTACTATTGATAACATTGAAGTTCGAACAGAACCTGAGAATTTTGTTTCATGAAGTGGAAAATTTACTATTTATATTAATTATGATGAAAAATGATTTTTACCTAAAGTTTTTAAATTTTCTTGAATTATTAATGATGCAGATGTTAAATATATTGAGGCTTATTTTGCATACAAAGCTATTGAGAAGCAAAAATTGGTAATACAAAATGCCTATAGGGCAACTTTAAAAGAAATTGAAAAATTAATACAAATGTGATTTGATATTAGTGATGTTTATTAATTTTTTATCTCGCCATATTTTATTTTTTTTCAAAGTATTTAATACACCTAAGAAATTTAAATCAGAATTTTGAGTCTTAATTATCGAATTATGCACTCTTCATGTAGCATAAATGATATTTTACCAATATATGATAATTGTTTAAAACAATCCACTATTATAGTTTTCACATTTAATAAACTATCCAAAATTTATCTATTTGTATACAAATTAGGATTTTGTAAAGTCTATAAAACTAAATATCTATTAGAAAAAATCATCCAAATTAATCTTAATAATCCAACTAAACTTCAAAAAGATTTTTTAGATATGTATATGTCTTAAGTATTTCATGAGATTCTGTTACATTTTGAATTCAATTTACAAACTTATTTACGTATGAATCATATTTTCAGAATCATAGAAGTAAATTTACAATAGTATTTATACCTTATTCGGATAATCATTCAATCACTTCTTTATATTCATTTGGAATACTAGTCTGTCGTTCTTTATTGTTTTCTATTTACTTTAACATGTTAATTAATTAGAAATCATTTTTCACAACTGTTCATTTACCTGATCTGCTCTTATAAACTGAATATTTGAATATGCTTTTTGAAATTGATCAATTCAATGATAATATGCCTCATTTACTAAAACATATTTTATTCATTCGCTTATTGATGTGTCCATTTCTCACAATATAATAAATGCACCATCTTTATATGCACAACCTCCTCATGTTCAAAGTCAACTTCAGAGTCATGCTCTGTCTTCACTACTTACTTCCAAAGGTGCACTATCAAAACTCCTATTTTTATCAATTCAATTATCCAATATATTTATAAGTAATAGTAATTGTTCATAAATGCTAAGTTTTGCAATTCAATGAGCATCAAAATGCTGTCATATTTTTCAATCAATAGGATTTTCATAAAATCCCATCATATTTACAGGACTTCGATAGCGCCTATTAACTCATTTCCATATATTTTTTAAATCTTCTTCTGACAGTGGACATTTTGAACTATTTAACAAGGCTAAATTAAGTATATTTCTAACTCAATTAATTCTATCCAATATTTTAATATCAGTTTTTTTATCAAGTCATTCTTTTACTGTCAATACATCTTTATTAAGGCTAACTGGCTTATTACTTCAATTTGGCACTGAATTCATTTTCTGTTTTTACATAATAAAAATCGTTTAATTATATCATAAAATAAGACTACATACAATAAAAATAAGTATAAAAACAATGGAATTTAAGATTTAAATATTAAATTTGAATACATTAAGCGTAACATCTAATAAACCTCCTCCACATAACATTCCTCACAATAAACAATTTCAGGTTTTTCTGGAGCATAACTTGTTTGAATTTGTTTGTCACACTTCATGCATTTTCTATTAAATAATCTTCTTGGATTTCTTAGCATAATTCTTTCTTTATGTCCTTGATCAGGATGAAGATGTGGGATTGGAATATTATGTTTTCTATAAAATTCAAGCTCTTGAGCTATTATCTTAAATGGTCTATTAGTTTTTTCACATCTTATTGCCCAATTTTGTATGTCATCTGGGATATCTTTAATAGTATCTGGGAGCTTACTAGCTGGAATTATTTTTGTGACATCTGGAATTTGATCATCTTGATCTTTCCATTTCCAACCTTTTTGTATTGATTGATTATGATCCTGATCTTGATTCTTATTCTGATTATGATCCTGATGTAGAGACGCGATTAATCGCGTCTCTATGGGGGCATCGTTATTAAATAATCATTTAGAATATGTATTTCATGCCTCCTCTTTTGTTAATGGGAAATATTCTTGAGCTACTGTTTCATTGTATGCAAATGGAGACAATTCTATTGGAGGAAATTCTCACCACTCTTTAGTTTCTTGCATATGATCAACAATTTTTGAAACCAAAATTTCATACTGCTCTTTGCTATATTGTTTATTAAAAATGCAATAAGATTTATGCTTTAATCATTCACAAGCAAAACAGTTTGAGCAAGATGTTAAATAGCTACTATAATAACAATTATTGCAAGACTCCAAATCAAGACAAAATAAAACAAATTTATTATTTCATGTATTTATTGTGTCATAACTTGCCTCAATAGTGTCTGTAAAATCAATGTCCTGAGAATCAAAAACAAGCCCGCTGTGTCAAACAGTTAAATAAATATTTTTGCAATTTTCTGCTTTTCCAGAATCAAAACAATTAATGCAATTTTTCATATTTCAATTTCAGTCCCCTGTTGTATTTTCACAACTTATGTTTAAAGCAAATTTTTTTGGATATTTTAAAACAAAATCATTAAACTTATTTTTTAGTTTTTCTACCATTTCAATATTTCAAAAATCAATCTCTGAAAGTTTCTTCAAATATTCTTGCTTTGAATATTGTTTGTTATAAATACAATACTCTTTTTGTCTTAAATTAGTACAAAATAAACAACTTTTACATCAGATACAAGAATGTAAAAAATATGAATTACTACAATTATGTGAATTAAAACAATATTTAATATCATAACTATTTCATACATCTACACACGAATAACAAAGCTCACTATAATATGTAAATGAACAATCCATACAAGATACATCTTCTGCTGCACTATCCATGTAATAACATTTATCAATTCTTGCTACTGAATAAGACAGATATGAATCCTTAGAACCATAAGCAATATTGCAATAATCGCAATTTTCATTATTTAAAACCGATAAGGCATTTTTAGGCATAGTTAATGAAAATTCATATAAATTTTCAAAAAAACTTTTATTAAAATCAAAATCTTTTCAATAATCAATCGGGTCCCAGCTATCACTTTGCCAATATTGCTTATCAAAAACTTTATACAAACTGTCTTTGTCATAAATTGAAATAATATTCATATTCGTTGCATCACACTTTCTGTTGTATAAATTTCTAGCATTTAATACCACCAATCTTCTTTGATGCCTACATTTAACACATAATGATGGACTATTTATAATATATTTTTTTCAATTAAAAATTGGCGCAATTCTTTCAAAAAAAGATAAATCCTCTTTGGATAATTCAAATTGTTTCAAACACTGCATACAATTACTGCTCATAATTAACTTTAGTTGTTTGTATTATAATACAAAAAAATTATATTAAAAACTGTCTTAAATAATATTAATTTTAAATGCTTCAATTAAATATAAAAAAACAACTTGGTCTTAAACTAGTTCTAGCTATTTCATGATGAGTTGACTCTATGTGCTTATTGCATTTATTTTTAAAAGAATTTGATAAAGAAAGTCTAAGCATTGTTCACATCAATCATAATCTGAGATGAGAAGAGAGTGACTCAGATCAACAGTTTGTTGAAGCTTTTGCTTCCAAACATGATATCTGATTTTACTCAATCAAACTAAACACTCCTCCAAAAAATGAAGAAGAAGGCAGAGATAAAAGATATAAATTTTTAGAAAAAATTTTAAAAAAACAAAATGCAAAATACATAGTAACAGCACAACATAAAAATGATCAAATCGAAACCTTGTTACTTCAACTAATTAGGTGAACTTGATCTTTTAGCCCTATGGAAGAATTTTCTTGAAGTTTATGGAGACCATTATTAAATATCGAAAAAAAAGAAATTCTTTCTTATGCAAAACAGAATAATTTAAAATGGAAAGAAGATTCAACAAATGCTCAAAATATTTTTACAAGAAATATTTTAAGAAATAAAATTATCCCTGAAATAAATAAAATTAATCCAAATTTCTGAGAATCGCTTCTTAGGTTATGAGAAATTTCTTCAAAAAATTCTGCACTTATAAAGGATCAAGCAATGCAAATTCTTCATTCTAATAATATAATATCAAAACAGACATTTGAAAATCTCAACATTGCTCACAAAAGATGAGTGCTTAAATCAATTAATCCCACATTAAATTTTAAAAACACAGAAGAAATCTGTAAAATGATCAAAAAATGAATCTGAAAAAAGCAAAAACACTGATTTATATTAGAAAATTGAATAATCAAAAATTCCAAAACAAACATTGAAAACTGAAAATTGAAAACTGAAAATTGAAGATTCCTAATCCTAGCTTCTGCCAGTCCACAAAGAAAAAGATTAATGCTAAATATAAGCGAAAATTTCATAGTAATTCCAAGTAACTATGAAGAGAAATGGAATAGTAAGAAAAATACCGAAGAAAATATAAAACATTTTTCAATGCAAAAAGCTATCAATATTTCTAAAAAACATAAATGACATATTGTTATATGATGCGACACCTTTGTTGTTCATCCTAAAAAATGAGTTTACTTAAAAGCTAAAAATGAAAAGGAAGCTAAAATGCAACTCGAATCTTATAGCTGAGAAAAAATTGAAATCTTGAGCTGAATATCTGTTATAAATTCAGATAACAATCAACAAACAAATATTGTTAAATCTTATATTCAATTTGATACATTTTGAAAAAAAGAAGTTAAGATTTGGCTTTCAAAAAATCAATGGCAAGAAAGGTCCTGATCTTTTTCTGTAGAATGATATACAAGTAATTTTATCAATTCCATTGATTGATGTTTTTTTAACATTATATGATTACCAGTATCTATGCTTAGGAAAATGCTAATAAATTTGATTTAAACAAATAAATTAATAGAATTAGTATAAAATTAATTTAAACATTATGATAAAAACTACTTATGCTTGATTCTGGATTAGACATTTAGCCCTATCTATTGATATGGTTTTTTTCCTGTTTTTAGCCACAATAACAATAATTATAATTTGATTTTTATTTTCAGCACTATGATTTTCAGAAGAAATATATTGAGAAATTATTAGTAATATAATTTGATTTATAGTAAGTGTAAGTTATTTTTCTTTAATGCATTATTATTATGGTCAAACACTATGAAAAATGGCCATGTGAGTAAAAGTTGTTAATGTTAAATTAAAAAATATCTCAATATATCAGGCATTTTGAAGATATTTTGCAACAATAGTATCAAGTCTCCCCCTATTACTATGATTCTTTTGGGCTTGATGGGATAATAAAAAAAGATCTTTTCATGATCTATTAGCAAAAACTCTAGTTATAACTGTAAGAAAAACTCCATCATGGGTTGTTATAATTTGAAATATTTTAGTATTAATTGTTTGAATTATCACAATATCTTTAATGATACAAGCAATGATGATATTGCTACAAGATCCAGATTTCATTAACACAATTCAAACCACTGAGTGAGTTAATTAATCTAAGCTATTATTCTAATTAACTATGGTATCTGTTATATTACTTGCAGCCTGAAGCTCAACTAGATTTTGAGACTGAAACAAACTTAAATCACTGCTTTGATGAGTTCCTGTTTTTTTACACTCTCTAGCTAAGTTTTATAAACATCCAGAAATTAACGAAATTGTTATCGTATCAACAAAAGAAGAAATTCAAGATTATACCTTGCTTCAAAAAACTTTTCCCAAGGTTAAAGAAGTTATTATCTGATGAAAACTTCGTCAAGATTCTGTAGAAAAGTGAGTTGAAAAAGTAACAAATGATATTGTCCTAATTCATAATTGATCTAATCCATGAGTTAGTGAAAAAGAAATAAATGATGTAATTAAATGAAGCAAAGAAATATGAGCTTGCGTACCATGATCTTTGGTTGTAAACACACTTAAACAAGCAAGTAAAGATTGACTTATTAAAAAAACAATTCCTAGAGATGATATATATGAAGTTCAAACACCACAATGAGTTAACACTAAAACATTTAAAACACTAATTTGAAAAGTAAAAAATGAAAAGTGAAAATCAAAAATTTTTACTGATGATGTTTCTTATTTTGAAGAGGCCAATCTTCCTGTAAAAATAATTCCAGCTTCACAAAGTAATTTTAAAATAACAAGTAAGCAAGATTTGGATAAAGCTCAAGTGTTTGTAAAACAAGAACTTCTTATTTGAATATGACATGATAGTCATAAATTAATCTTATGAAATAAGCCATTAACACTATGATGAATAGTAATTGAATCTGATTTACATTTTGAAGGAAATTCTGATTGAGATGTATTAATTCATGCAATATGCAACGCGATATGAACTGCCATCTGAGAATGATCATTATCTCTATATTCAGATAAAATGTGTAAAGACTCAATAAGCGATTCATCAAAATACTTAGAACATATAATTAAAGAAATGAAATCAAGAGGTTATATAATTTGAAACCTTGCAGCCACAATCGAATGAAAAAATCCAAAACTTGAAAAACACATTATCTCCATTAAAGAAAATTTATCAAAATATTTAGAATGTAATCCATATCAGATCTGAATTGCTTGTACAAGCTGAGAAGAACTAACAAGTTTTTGAAAATGAGAAGGTTTACAATGTTTTGTGAATATTATTTTGAAAAAAAGATAAATGAAGAAAATTATTCAAATAAAAACAGGGTAATTCTTTTTTTGATGCGTTAAACTATAATATTTTTTATTACACTCTTAGCAAATCAAGATCCTTCTTATTTAAAATCCTATATTCTCAAACTGGCAAATCTCAAAGTAATAATTTTCACACCCTTATGCGACGAAGTTTTTCAACTCGCAAACCAATTGTTCTCATCATCCTTCTAATCTGTCTATTCATTCACTCTCTTAATATTATCGAAAAAGATCTAGAAGATCTTCTTACAACTTGAGTTTTTTGAACTGATTTTCAAAAAAGAACTATATTTCAACTTCACAAATAATTCAAATCTTTATCCAAGATTTTATTGTTAACCAAAACTTCATATTCTTTTTCATGTTCAAAAGAGGGATGAGTAAGTTTATAAGTAAGATCTCAATCATTTGTTAATATTATAAGTCATGTTGTATCTTTATCTAATCTTCAAATAGGATAAACCTTAGGATTTTCAGGAACTAGGTCAACAACCATGTCATTTTCCATTCTAGTTCTATGGGTTGTAGATACGTATCAAACTGGCTTATTTAACATATAATAAACAAGTGATTCTTCTTGTTTTTTAAGAGCTTTTCAATCTACTTCAATATTATCTTTATTTGGATCGACTTTTGTTCAAAGCTTAGTAATAACTTCTCCATTAACTTTTACATTTCAAGCTAATATATATTCTTCAGACTTTCTTCTAGAAGCTACTCACTTGTCTGCCATTGCCTTTTGAAGTCTTATCATCATGCGTGCGTGCTTCCTATTCCATTCATGGCATACCTCACATTCACATGCTTCCTAAAACTCATTTCATTTTTTCTGCAGAAATTTCCTCAGCTTTTTTCTTAGCTTTTTCAATTGCCTTTAGTATAGCAGCTTGCAAGGCAGATTTCTTAGAAACATCCATTAATTCATCTGGAATATGAATTGAGATTATCTCCATTTCAGCAGACATTACAACAACTACTCAGTCAACTTCCGCTTCAATATGGATTGAAGCAAGTTGTTTTTTAATAGTCTTTGCTTGTTTTTGTAAATTATACAAATCCTTCATTTTACCTAACATATTTATTTTAGTTAATTATTAATTTATTATTATAATAGTGTTTATTGATTTTATAATCAAGAACGAGTTTTTTAAATGAAAATTTATTGACTTTATTTGCAAAATAAATTATTTATTTAGTGATAGTAATAAATTAACCAATTTAAAAATGTCTAAAAAAGAAAATAGAATTAAAAAAGCTAAAGCAAATAATCTTATGCAAACATTAGCAAAAATATGAATTTGAGTAGCTGTAATCTTGTTAATTTTTAACTACAGTAACAAAGAAAACTGAGGAGAAAAAGCAGCAATTAACCAAGCAAGTAATCAACAAAATCAAGAAATTATAAAAAAAGAAGTAGCAGCGCCAAAACTTGAAACATTAAAATTGAATGAAGTTTCTTCGATCGATCATATGAAATGAAGTAGCACAGGAGAAATTGTTATTATAGAATATTCTGATTTTCAATGTCCTGCTTGTTATGTTGCATTTAGAATCGTTCAAGACTCATGGTTTATGATATGATCTAAAGTAAAATTTGTTTATAGACATTTTCCTCTCTCAAGTCTTCACCCTAATGCACAACTTGCAGCACAATTTGCAGAAGCAGCTTGACTTCAATGAAAATTTTGGGAGATGCATGACAAGATATTTTTTGAACAACAAAAATGGTCATCATCTTCAAATCCATGAGCACTTTTTGAAAGTTACTGAAAAGAAATTGGTTTAGATCTCAATAAACTAAAGAAAGATGCTAGCTCAAAAGAAGTAATTGCAAAAATAAATCATGACAAACAATCAGCTATATCAAATGGGTTAAATCAAACTCCTACTATCCTAGTTAATTGAAAAAAAGTTGATATGCCAAAACATAAGTATGCTTTCATGAATTTAATTACTTTTACCGAAAGAGAAATGAAATGACTTTGACCTGATTGAAAACCACTTAATTGAAGTTGATCTACTTGAACCTGAAACTAGAAATAGTAAGATTAGAAAAAATCTAAGAAGATCGTCTTTGCGATGAGCATAATAAAATGAAGTGAAGAAGCAATCCATGTGACAGTTAAATACGTTACTGTATAATGGATTGCTTCGCTTTGCTCGCAAAGACAGATGCTTTATATAAATACATAGTTTTATGTTTACGTTCAAGCTATTTTTTTATTAAGCCAAAATACTTAATCCTTAACTCAAACTCCCCTTTTTGTCATATAATATGCAACTCAATAAAACAAAAAAGTAATTAATAAAATATATCAAACATCAAATAATACAACTCATTCACTCTTTCAAATATAGGAAAATCTCAAAAAATCAACCAGTGGAAAAATTGGATTTAAAAATGCAATTTTAGAAAATATTCAAGGAAGCTTTGTAATCTCAAAAAATACTCATCAAAAATAAATAAGTGGAGTAATAACTATACTTAAAGCAAAATTAATTTTATCAAAATCTTTTAAATAAAGTCATAAAATATATCAAAGACAGGAAAAAATAAAAGAAATCAAAAATATTCAAACAAAAAATAAAATTCAATTATCAATTGAATATCAAACAAAAACAATTGTGGAAATGTAAGTAAGAAATCATACCAAAAATCCCCTAAAAGATCATGCTAGAATATAAGCCATAGATTTCCCAAAACTTGAAATAGGATAAGAATTGAGATCCTGTATAGTATTTTGAAACTTTGAAATAATTAATGAAAAAGAAGGAGTTTGAAATGAACTAGTAATAGCTCACATTGCACAAAGTCATGGTACTAAAAAACTAAGATAATCAACTCACTCAATTCAGATACTTCTTGTTTTAAACATTCATCAAAAAACTCAAAGGAATAATATATTTGTAAGAAGTGGAGACAAAATAGTTTGAACATAGATTTTTAAAAATCTATCAACTTCTTTTTTAAAAAGTGTATAAAATGGAATATAATTATCTATCTGCATTTGATTTATTAATTAGTTTCAAAAAAATATCTTCTAACCTATCTTCTTCAATTTTAATATTTAAATAATTAATATCATTTTTGTTTAATAAAAAAAATAATTTATCTAAATTCTTCTTTTTAGTTTTCACATTTAAATTTTCTCAATCAAACTTGTGTTCAAAGTCTTTCAAAAAATTAAAATTATTTTTTGAAAAATTGTCTCAAAGATGTAAATTAATTCAAACATCTCATCAAAATAATTGCAGAATATTTTCTTTTTTATCATCTATTAAAATTTTTCAATGATGAATAATTACAATTCTATCACATAAATTTTCAGCCTCTTCTAAGTAATGAGTAGTAAGAAGTATAGTTAGTCAGTCTTTATGCAATTTCCTTAAAAAATCATAAAGATTTTTTCTAAGCTCAATATCAACTCAAGCAGTAGGCTCATCAAGAATAAAAAATTTCGGCTTATGAACTAATGCTTTTGCAATTAGAAGCCTTCTTTTCATTCAACCAGAAAGCATTCTTGAATTTGTATGTTTCTTATCCATTAAATGCAAATTCTCAAGCAAGTAATCAATATATTTCTGATTGTTTTTAATTCAAAAATATCAAGATTGGTTGTTTAAAATTTCATTTACTGTAAAAAAACTATCAAAACTTAATTCTTGCGAAACAACTCAAATAATCCTTTTTGTTTCAATCTCATTTTGAGCTGTATTCATTCATAAAATCTCAATGTCTCAAGAATCTACTATTACATTTCAACATATACTATTAATGATAGTACTTTTTCAAGCTCAATTGGGTCACAAGAGGGCTAAAAACTCTCAAGACTTAACACTAATAGAAACATCCTTAAGCGCATAAGACTTAGCATCTTTATAAGTTTTATTAATCTTATTTAGTTTTAGCATCTAAAACACTATAGTGATTAATCTCTAGAATTAAAAGTCATTATTTACCTTGCATCTTTTATAAGTCTAGCAAGCCAATAAACCTGCCTTGCATACCGTGCTCAATTATAAACCTTAATTTTTCTTAATAAAGATTTTCTGGAATTAGATAATACCATCTCGCTTCATCAATTATTCATACTATAAAAACTTGCCACACTATAAATTGCATCTACCATATTATACAAATCAAGTTTTCAATCTCAGTTTCAATCATGTCAGTATTTAAATTTATTTGGCATAAATTGAGTTATTCACATAGCTCAAACATTGTTAGACTTAAAAGACAAAATATTTTGCTTGTTTTTATAAGCCTGTTTGATTAATCAAGCAAGATATCAAACAGCTCTTTTATTTAACTTCTTAATTCTATTCTCATGAGTAAGTCATTTTTTAAAAAGTGACTTAGGATCAACGCCAATTGGAACAAATAAATCACTGATTTGTACAGAAATTACAGAGAATGCACTATGAGTCATATACTTATCAATAATACCTTGATTTCAAAGCCTTGTCTCCATAAAAAGAGTGGCAGCAATTATTTCACGAGAAACATCAAATTTTTTCTCAATATCATCAAATTCTTTTTTATATTTTCACAAAAAATCTAATATAAGTTTCAGCTTTTTTTCTTCAGCCTTATCTTCTGCCTTTTGATCAATAAGCCTATTTTGCCTATAAGAAGGTTTTACCTTACAGTAAAAATATAATGGTGCATGATTGTATATTTTGGATCTATCTTGATTTTGCAATCGATCCATTTCTTTAAATATAGCAATAAGTTCTTTTCTTGGATATCTTGGTTCAAGATTTTTCACAACTTCTTCAAATCACGGAGCTAGAACTTCTTTTCAATCTTGATCTTTTTGAAAAAATTCTACTTTTCAATACCTTCTTTGCATTTCATATTCTGTTCTAAAATTTGCATATTTAGATAAATAACTCAATCAAGATTTATAATTTCTATAAGTATCAAGGCTATATTCAAGTAATCAAAAAACTGTATTTAAGTGCGAAAAATATTCTTCTCTCGATATTCAAACCCTTTTAGAAATTTCATTTACAATGTTATTTGACCTTAAATTTGGATAAATCTGACTTTTTAAAGAATTTCTAAATTCCCTTAAATACATTTTAGCTTTTGTAATTGTAAATGAGATTAATTGCTGATCAGATCAATAACTTACAAAAATAAAAGCCTGCTCATCTTGAAGCGCACCATCTATCAAATAATAATATAAACTACTATCTGTATTTGCCCTGAGTCAGATTACCTCTTTATGAGAATTCGTGTTTTTAGTAAAAATCTTTCTTCTTTCTTTTAAAAGACTGTCATAACTTATCTCTGGCTTTATTTTACTTGGCTCATCATCACCAGGCTGACCAGCACACAGGGAAGATGCATTTATAAAGGTAAGAAAAGCTATTGAATCAATCACAAATCTTCGCTTCGAAAAATCTATTCTACTATCTACATCATCTTGTCTGTCTACTGACTTTATAGTTAAAGTTGCTTCTGACATAATAAATAATTAGTATGATAATGAATCATTTTTTGTTATTAGTCAAGTAGTAATACTGGAGAAAAGGGATCCGCATTAAATGTAAAAAAATCATAAAGACAAAGTAATGCCTTGTCTCTACTGGCTTTCGGAATATTCCAAAGTTTTAATAGCGATCTTTGTAATCTGTCATCTAGTCACCCTATCTCAAGGACCAAACAATCAAGATCAATATCAAGAAACTATAGCATGAAGTGCAGCTGTATTTACATAAGAGGAAAACCAATCATCTTCTTTTACATCAGGAAATATTTGATTTTTCCACGGTATTAGTTTTATTCATGAAGCTCTTATGATTATCTTCATTGCTTCTGCCCTATTTACACTATCTTGTGGTCTAAAATCACTTAAAATCATTCAATCTTGATCATCTAATATTTTTTTAACTAAAGACTCATTATTAAGCATTTTCATAGTCCAATCTCACAATGCTCATCAAGGATTTTTAAGTCATTTATCTTTCTGATATTTTATTAAAATTCTTTGAGTTTGATCATCATACTTTTTTGTATATTTAATATCATATCAAAGAAATCTTAAAATCTTTTGTGCATTTTTAATATCGTATTTTGACTTAAGATATTCAAAATCTACCTTTGTTTTAACAACTCAATCTACAATTCAAATTTCTATAGCTTTAGCGAGATATCAAGCATACCATTGAGTACTATCTGTATCTCAAAATTTCATATTATACAAATCTCAATCACTTCAATATCAAAAGGTTTCTAATACAATTTTTAATAGCTCCACCCTTGTTAGCAAACTCTCTGGATAAAATTTATCGTTGCTTTTCAATACCCCTAAAGAATATAACTTTTCTATATAAGTTCTTGACCAATGATTTCAAATATCTTTAAAAGGAACTTGATCTCATTTCAATCAAGCTGATCTTCTTAAATCAAGTCAATAAGCCAAAACAAATTTTGTAAGATGACTTACATCAACTGAAATTGTTTCTCATGATTTATCAATCTTTATATTTAAATTTTCTAAATCATATTTCTTTGTATATTCGTTATAAGAATAAACTTGTATATCAGATCTTCTTATTTTTTTTGATATTCATTTAGTTGAAAGAGTTAAAGTTATCGGTTTAGAAAAATATATAGATTCTCAATCTCTAGATCATATATTAACGCTTCTCAATGGAACAGCTTCTCACTTTATACTCGGAAGTTTACTTGATGAAAATACTGAAACATTATTAATAACTCAGTCAAAAATTGTTCAATCCTGTTTTAATATTTTCGTATCGTTATTTATTAATATAGAATAATTATGCGATGGATGTTTAATTCTAATTGGCACAGTAGTAGTTCATTCTATTAAATTTTTAAAACTAACATCTTCCTGAAATTCTACTTCTGACTTATAAGAAGAAGATGGTAAAGAAAAACTTGATCCTCATCATCCTGAGCTTCCTCATCAAATACTTTCTATAACTCCAATTGAAGTGTTAATAGTACTCTTAGTTGTATCCGACACCCTTGTCACATTTCATGCTTTATCTTTAACTTCATAATAAACTTGTCTCATTCAAGCACTATTAACAAGTGACCAATCTATCGAAGATTCACACTTCTGCCAAGAAGTCCAAGAAAAATCTTCATTGGAATATCTACACAGATCGACACCACTTTCATCCTGACCATCTTTAAATTCAAGATTTAAATATGCCTGATTATTTGCTGCATTTGAATTTATTATTTCAATTGATGCTTGTGGATTGTTATTATCAAGTATACAACTTATTTCCTCACTAGTAACAACTCATAAATGATTTATTGTACTAATTGTAATTTTGTTTCAAGTACAACTACTACCAAGTTCAACTCAATAAGTTAGTAGAAATTCTCAAGTACTAGACCCACTTGAATATTCTCAAATATAATCAATAGGACTGTCTCAAAAAGCCTCAGAGCCAGAAACACTTACAATACCTGATTCAATATCTGAAGATAATACTGAAATATCAATGCTTCATTCATAATTTTCATCATTTTTATAATAAATATCATTTCAATTTACATAAATATAATCTGAATTTTCTGTAATATTAGAAATTTGAAGTATTGGTAAAGTAGTATCTACCTTTGTTACGCTACTCGAAACAAGCACTGTATCGTTTCAAACATTATCTTTTACGGTATATCTAAACATATAACAATATCAATTCTCTGCTGAATAATTATAAGAAGTTGATAATAAAGTCTCATCAATATTAGCATCTTGCCAAGTATTAAATGTTCAACAAAAACCTCAAGAATATATAGACTTTTTGTATTCTAATAAATAATCACTATCATTAAAACTCATTCCAGAAACAAGATCTTCTCAAGTAATTATACTTATTGGAATTAATCATCATGAATTATATCCATTAGTATAAGATATGGATCAAGATGATGGAGACATAAGATCTAAAGTACATTCAATAGTTAATTTATTTGAAAGTCATGCACCGTTTATCAGGGAAATTTCAACTATTCCATCTGAACATACGCTTCAAGTTTCTATGCTATATTCTAAAGAATAAGGATAAGTATTACTAGATGGTATATCAGCAAAATCTAAAGATCATTCGCTATTACTTATAGATGACTCTAAATCTCACGAAATAGATTGAATAGTAAAATTTGAAGTAGCGTATGAATTATTATAATATAATACTCAAGAACTAGTGTTGTAATATATATAAGGCGAACTTTCATCTATTTGCATATTTCACAAATCTGGCTTTGTTGTATCTACTTTTGTAGTTCCTGTGGTGCTCCAAATGCTTTGATTGCCAACATTATCTTTTACTAGATATCTAAATTGATAACAATATCATCACGAAGAATTAAATTCATAATAAGGAGATGAAATCGTTTCTACAACATTTGCTCAAGTCCAAGATTCATATAAGCCACAAACATCATAAGAAAGTGAAGCTTTTCTGTACTCTAATAAATAATCATCACTATCAATTGACATAGCAGAAATTGCATCTATTCACTTATTTATAATTGTAACAATAATTCCGGTATCTGTTTCATATCAATCTGTATAATTAATAACTCATCACACGGGTGCATCATTGTCCTCTAAACAAGAAATTAAATTATTACTTGCAAGTCAGGCGTTATTTAATGATGTAATAGACAGCTCATCATTTAAACATTTAGATCATTGTTCAATTGAATAATTTAAAATATATAAACCGGTTTCAGATCATGGATTATAAGAACCAGTTAACAAAATTGGATTTTCTCAAAATCAAGTTGAACCTGACACACTTTTTACCAAGCTATCTCAATCTCATGTGATTACTTCTATATCAAAATTTGATATTAAACTTGATGTATTGCTATAATATACTGCCACTCAATCAAAATATATAAATTCAGAATTTTCACTTATATTATATTCTGGAACTATAGGACTAGTTTTATCTACTTTTACGCTACAAAAATCTGCAACAAAAGTATTTGAAATATAATCTTCAGAAATATATTGATATGCGTAACATCAAATATCTAAGCTAGATTCTCACAAAGTATTTGCTCAAAAGGCTCAAGTATTTGTAAATGAATTTTCCCATGTACAATTGTTATTCTCTAAAGTTCATGATTTTTTTTGTATAAAGCTGTTATTAATATTAAGTCAAACTCAAGTATCAGTTCAGGCCTGACCATTAATAACAAAACTTCAATCTGTATCATATTCTCAAGGACATGAAATTAATACTCAACTTGGACTAACATTATCTGCTGTAATATCAAAACTAGTATTTCCCGTAAGTCACGCACCATTTTCAAATTCTATCACATTAGATTGTGGAGAAAGATCTGTAAATGCTAATATGTCATAAATAAAATTTTCATATGTACTAACAACTCAAGGAGTATGTATTATTTCTGATCAACTAGAAAATCATGGTAATATATTTGGAAATAACACCTTAGTTACAAGACTTTCCGAGTCACTTGAAAATGTTTTTACTGTAAATTGTCTAAGTGAAGACATGGTTTTGTAATACAAATTTCTCAATCAAACTAAGTACAAATTATTTAAACTTTCATCTATATCATCAATAGTTACAATTGGCTTAGTGGTATCAACCATAAACTCATCTCACTGCTCATCTATATATATAGATTCATTTCAAACATAATCAACAATTTTCCATCAATACTGATAACATGTACTATCTAAAATCTCTCAAGTATCTTCTATATTCGGTAGTGATCAAGTATATGTTGTTTGAACATAGTCTCAATAATTAATACATGTTCATCAGGATAAAGATCACTGCCTTCTCATAAGTCTACTTTGTGAATAATCAATTCATACTCATAAATCTATTCAATTAGATACCGTAATACTTGGATTAGTAGTAAGTCTAACTATATATTTAGAAAAATAATTCATAGATCCTCAGCTTGGATAAGATCAATCATGTACAACATTGATATTACAAAAATTAGTTAATTGATTATTTGCTGTTACTTCAATATTTACAGATCATGGATCAATTGTAGCAGAATCAGTCCATTCATATAATTCATCATAAGATGAGTCAAAATAATCCGATCATCATAAAAATCAAATTCAAAGTGAAGGAAATGTTAATTTATCTACTCATGATGCAAGCTCGCTTCAGGTTGCATAAACCAAAAATGATCATGAAAAATTTGAAGAATAATAAATAGTATTTGATACTATATATTGATACTGTGGATTTAAAGATTTAACAATTGAGCAGTCAATTTCTGGAGTACCTGTAGCAACCATTACCTCATTTGTTGATTCCCAAGTACTTATATTTCATACTTTATCTTTTACTGTATATCTAAATTTATAACAATTTCAATTTTCTGATGTAAAATTATATGACACCGATCAATCCGCTTCGCTTACCAGGCTATCGGTCCATCCTCAATATCATCAACAAACACCATTAGACATTGATGCTTTTTGGTATTCAAGTAAGTAATCACTACTATCTGAAGACATTCACGATATATTATCTGTTCATCTACTAACTCCTACTGAAATATTTGTATCTGTTTCATATCAATCCGTATATGTAATACTTCAAGCAACTGGTGAACTTGCATCTAACTCACAAGACAAAGTAATTCAACTTGTTAATCATGCATTATTTCGTGAAATTATACTAATATCACCACCTGGACAAATATCTCATTGATCAATACTATAATGCAATGAATAAGGTACAGTGCCATCATTAGGACTATCTTCAAATGCTGAAGATCAGGCAAGATAATTGATACCACTTTCGGCATCTTCACTTGAAAGATTAATATAAAAATCAGATCAAGTAGCACTAGTATTATTATAGTAAAGATTTGATCAATTATAATAAATATAATCTGAATTTTCTGATATTGTATAACTAGGTGTTGTAGGGCTTGTTTTGTCCACTTTAATTACACAAGAATTTTCAATATTCTCATTTCAAACCAAATCTACAGAATAATATCTATACTCATAACATCAATTTAAAAGAACTTGATCTAGACTAGTAGAAGAAGCTGGTCATTTATTTGAATAATCACTCCATCAACTACAATTATTTCAAGATAATATTCAATCTCTTCTTTGAATAAAACTATTAACAGAATCTAATCAAACTCATGTATCTGTTCATACTTGCCCATTAATTGTAAACGCTCAATCAGTATCATAGGAACTTGGACAAGATATACTCACAGTTGCTGGTGCAGTATTATCAGACTCAATACTAAATGATCAAGTATTAGTAAATCATGCATTATTAAAAGAACTTATAATATTTCAACTTTTTGAAAAATTTGTATTAGCTTCAATTGTATATTCTGTTTCATAAGGAAAAATAAGATCATCTCAAGCTCATGTAAATCAAGTTCCAATAGCTGGATAATTAACTTTATTTATTCAACTTTCATAATCTATAGTATTAATTTCAATAGAGAAATTTTTATCTAAATTAGTAGTTTTATAAAACAAAGTTTCAGATCAAGAATTATAATAAATGTACTCTGAATTCTCTGTTATTTGACGTACTTGCGCAGATTGAGCAGTTATATCAATTTTAATTTCATTTATATTAGTGCTTATAGCCTCATTTTCTACATTATCTTTTATTATCCATCTGTATTTATAACAATAGCTTTGTAAAAAAGTTCATGCATCTGTCAAGTTTGGATATGATCATTGATAAGCTATATCAGAAAATGATCAAAATGTACAAATATTACCACTTAAAGTTCAATCAGATCTTTGAAGTTTTCTCGTATTTTCGTCCAATCAAGATATTAAATCAGTTCAATCGTCTACAATAATTTCAATTGAAGATGGAATGCTTGTAAGATATCATCAAGAATAGTTCACAATTCATCAGATTGGGATATCATCATCTTGTGGATAATAATAAAATTCTCAAGATATACATGTATTATCACTCCAAAATCACACACCATTATATTGTCTCGCACAATATTTATATCTTCCATAACTTCAAATACTTGGAGCATTTGAAATATTATTTGAATATCAGGTTCATGATTCACAGAAATCTCATAATCATTTTTCTATCCAACAACTTCTTTCATAAATGATTCAAGATATATCACTTGAAATTAGATTTGGATTTACAATAACTCATGAATAATTTAAAAATCTTGATTCAATATCAAACGCAATCACTGGAGCTGTTTTATCTAGTTTAAAAGTTCAAGTGCTGCAAGTATTATCTGACCAATTTCAAGCTATACTTCTAATCTTTGCACAATAATAATACTCTCCATCATTTGTTGGAGATACTTGAATATTATCTGCATCAAGCTCATTAGGATCACATGGCTGACTTCAAGATTCTGTAAAACAACTTCTTGTATAACTTAATATGATATCATTAGTTACACTTATTAATGGAACTGTAATTGAAGTACTAGTCCAATTTTCACTATTAGATGAAAATCATAAACTAGGAATAATTGTTTCTACTTTTGTCTCTCCACTTGGACTATCTATAGACGAACCTGTATATCATGCTCAATTATAAGCTACTGTTTTATATTTATAACATTTTCTATTTTCGACTGAATTTGAATATATAGTCAAATTTGTAGATTCTTTATATTGCCAATCTGTATCATAATCTATACAAGTATCGCCTGTTAAAGTGGCCTCCTTATAATATATATCAAAATGATCAATACCTGAAGAATCCTCTGTCGCTAATAAATTTATATCTTGAGTAGTGCTAGTATGGTATCAATCAGTATATTCTACTGATACACTTGTTGGAGGCGTGGTGTCAATAATCACCTCTGAAGATAAAACATAATTATTCGCTAAATTTCATGCCATATCCTTAGACCTCAATCACAAATAATAAGTTCAATTACTCAAATCACTTGGAGACTCAAGTGTTGTAATATCTCATATTATTTCTCAGGTACTAACAATATTATTTCATGCCGCATCTGTACTTATTTTCCATAAATATCATCAAAGCCCGGACACATCATCTATTGCTTTTGTCCACGTCCATTCAGGTCTTGGAGTTGCAATTGGAGACTCTATGGGATAAATGTTTACAACATCAAAATAAATAGTTGTCTGTATTCCTACTGATTCACTTTTAGTTGTTCATCAAATTTGACCATGAGAGTTATTACCCCAAGCTTTTAAACTATTATCTGCTAGTCTTACTATTGTATGGTTAATCCCAGCAGAAATTTCATATACTCAAAGTAACTTTGAACCAGATGATGACATTACAGTTTTAGGACTCGAATTTATATTATCCATATTTCAATCACCAATCTGTCACTGCAATCATCTTCACCAACATTTTACACTATTATCATTAAGTCTCGCACAATAATGATACATTCAAGCACTTATAGAAATAGCATTAGAAATACCACTAACCAAAGTATGTGCATGACTGTCTCAGGTAACTCATCTTCAAAGTTGTCAATAAGAATTATATCACCAACAAGTTATTGTTCAATTTGTATGTCGAGCGCAATTATTTATATATCAAGATGCAATTTCTTCAACATTAGTCAGTGGTACTCATTGACTCTTTACTACTGTTTGAGGTACCATCGATCTCGCTCACCAGCTTCAAGTTTCACCATATATGTTTCTTCACCAGCAATATACAGATCCATCATTGCTCATTTGACAAGCATGATGATATCATCAAGAAATTTTTGAAGCTCATGGTACACTATTAGTATAACTAACCTCTCAATGAGAATTGTATCACCATGCACCTTGAGTATTATCAGAATATCTGACATGAATAGTATATGCTGATGATGAAATCTCAACAACATCTTTTGCAAGTCACATATCATAAGGTGTAAGTTCACTATTATTACCATCACCATTTCTCATTTGTCAATGCCCATCATAACCCCAACATTTTACTGAAAAATCATCTAATCTAGCACATGAATAATAAAGTCATAAAGAAATCTCTACTGCATTAGTAAGTGATCAACTTACACTTACAGGAGTATAACTATGATTTGTAGTTCAATCTCACAATCTTCAATATGAGTTATTTCACCAACATTTCACTGTGCCACCTGATAAAATTGCACAAGCATGATAGTATCAAACTGAAATATCTACTGCATTACTTATTCAAGAAACTTGCACTGGTGTAGTTTTATAATCACTGGCAGTTCAATCTCAAAGCTGTCCATATCCATTATCTCACCAACACCAAACTGTTCAATCTGTTTTTCGAGCACAATAAACATAATGTCATTTTGATCAAACTATTTCTTTTACATCAGTTAATCAAGAAACTTGCACAGGAGTCTCAGAATTAACATTTGTTCAATTTCATAATTGTCATTGATTGTTTTGCCCCCAACATTTGACAGTTTTATCAGGAAGTAAGGCACAAGTAGAATGACCAGCCAATGCAATTCAGCTCGCACTATCAATACCTTGAACCTTATATTGTTGATAATTTGAATATTTATTTCTTCAATCAGATAAATTATTTTCTGTTGTTCAAAGACTTCATAATGCTTC
>CAYWBW010000003.1:47421-58028 GCA_964456745.1 uncultured Candidatus Peribacteria bacterium
TATCATCATCTCTTATAACACAACTGTGATTCCATCATTGATTATGAGGTAAAATTTTAGCTCATGTTAAATATTGTGTAATTGTACTACTATAATCTCATACCTTCACGCTTCATCGCCACCAAGTTCTAGGTCAATGTTCTCATAACTGAAAATAATAATTTCCTCAAGCGCACTTTACTGTTTTATCTGCAAGCACCCAACATGTATGATTATATCATTCCCATTTATCAATACTAACATCTATAGCATTTGATATGCCGTATACTTCTTTAGGAGTATAATAAGCACTATTATTACCATTTCACAAACCTCAATATCATCATTCTCACCAACATTTTGATTTTCAAGATTCAAGTACCACGCAATTTGTTCTTCATCAAACAGCAATAATACTTACACCTGTAAGTCAGCTTACACTTACTGGAGTAGATCTATTTGTTCAAGTTCAATCTCACAATCTTCAATTGCCATTATATCACCAACATTTAACTGTTTTATCTGCAAGTAAAGCGCAACTATGTTTTCTTGCAGTTTCTACCGATAGTGCGTTATTTATTCATAGCACTTTTACAGGATCAGTACTACTCGTAGTAGTTCAATCTCAAAGTTGCCCATTATCATTTCTTCAAAAACAATATACTTCTGATGAATCTATGTAACATGAATGATATTCTCACTGTGATTTTCATATACTTGAAACATTGCTAACATTTGGTATTGATATTTGATTTGAATAAGAAGTTTTTTCTCAATTCACTAATTGTCCAAAATTATTTTCTCACCAACATGACATTGTATCATCATTTTTAATTGCACACATATAATAATATCATCAAACAATTTTTTTAACATCTGACATATTTGTTGCAAACACTGGCGTACGCCTTTCTAAATATGTTCAATCTCAAACTTGTCAATTCTCATTTTGTCACCAGCATTTTACTGTTCAATCTGTAAGAGATGCGCATCAAACTCAATATCACATTTCCAATGTTGAAATATTATTCACTCAAGAAATTAAAGTCGGAGTTGTATATGCACTTGATGCTCATCAATTTCAAAGCCTTCAATTGTGTCAATGTCACCAACACTTTCAAGTTCAATCACTAAGTACAGCGCACCTGTTCCAATAATGTTGAGATGAAATCTTAACAGCATTATTTATTCCTATTACAGGATAAGGATATTTCTGATATGGCCAACCATCAATATTTGATGATCAAAGTTGAGAATATCCATTATAACCCCAGCAAAGAACTCTTCAATCATTCATTGCAGCACAACTACCAAGATAGCTTACAGTTACATCTACTGCTCAAATTAAATCCCCTGTTCATCATTCAGCTCTTACACTTACTGGAGAATATCTGTTAGAAGTAGATCAATTTCACAATTGATGATGAGAACCCCTACCCCAACATTTTACACTAGTATCTGCAAGCAAAGCACAACTATGACCATAAGTAGCTTCTCATTTAGTTGTTACTTTTACAGCATTTGTAATTCATGTAACTTCCACTGGAGTTGGAAATGTTCAAGTTGTTCAATTTCCAAATGCTCAATAAGCACTATATCACCAACAATTAATTTTTCCATCCGAAAGGACTACACAAGCTCTCTGGTATCATAAGGATATCTGTACAGCATTTGTAATTCATACAACCTGCACTGGTTCTACACTATTATTATATGTTCAATCTCAAAGTTGTCCCTTATCATTTTGTCACACACACCAAACCGTACCTTCTCACACAATTAATCATTCTTTGATATAACAAGTTGTGTTCCAAGCTCATGCAGCATCTAAAATTCATCATATTGGACTAACATGAAATTTTGTATCCATCTTAAAATATTGACCAATATCATAATCTGTTTCCCAAGAAGAATAAGAAACTCAATTGTAAGATATCGTTTGCCACTTATATCAATTAATAGAATCAGGAACTCATGAAATATCTACACTATAAGTAGTTCATCACGGACTATATGTATCTTGAATCTCCCAAATTTTTGAAAGACAATTATTGTAAGAAGTACTAGTATTACATGCTCAAAGCAAAGAACTAGTTCATGTATTAAATACAGATCAGGTTTGAATAAGTTGAAAATACTGAGTAATATTTTCAGGATTATCAGGATCAGTAACAAATGTCTCTAAACGAACTTCAGACCGAAGTGCCCAAGATCAATCAGCAATTTCTGTCACTTGCGCTCATGTGATAGCATATTGTTTTAAATTAGTAATAGCTGGTATTGCAGCAAAAATATCCTGAAAAAAGAAAAAAGCTCATGCTGTTATAATTAAAAATATCAAACTGTAAAAATATATAACTCTAGCTATTAAACCTTGCAAGAAGCCATTTCATATTAATTTCATATTTTAATTTGTAATTATAATAAATTTATCAAATCATTATACACTATTTTCTTACTAAATGAAAGGAAATTATCATTTTTTGTATAATCATATTTAAATTCAAAAATACTCTTTAAAAATATTCAATTTTGTGATATACTTATCTGAAATATTTTAATATTTAAAAAATATTATGGGTGCAACAGAAAAATTTAATCCTGATGAAGGTAAGAGATTGAGCTTGGCAGAATCTGCCAGCATAATATCAAAAGCGGGAAATTCAGAAACCATTAATTCAACGGAATTAAAAGTAGATAGATGAGACAGGGTAGCATTAAAAGACTCATGATTAACATGAATAGTAACTAAGACAGACTGACTAGTTAATAAATCAGCAGAGAAATGAACACCAGTTAAAATCCTCCTCGACAAATTATGAACCACTATAATTGCATTAACAAAAAATTTAAACATAACAGAAAAAGCTGATCCACTTGATAAACGTCTTATTGATAAAAACATATTATCAATAATGAATAATACAGAAGATAGAGCAAGCTTACTGTGAGTAGGAAAAGATACTCAAAATCCACTGTTTTGAGCATTAATAGCTGAATAAATAATAAACAAAAAAACTCATGTTAATACTACCAATAGAAAATTCAGCAAATAAAATTCTTTGATTTTGGAAACAAGTAAGACCGAAAGTAACTCAAGAATTTTGAAAAGATTTTAAAAAATCAAATTGAAAATGGGCTTACAAATCATTTGGACTCAAGTGACACAATTGAATTGATTTTAAAGCCAAAGTTGGTATACCGATTCTCGCTCCTTGTGACTGAGTAGCTAAAGTAAAAGACAGTAAATGATCTTGATACTGATTACATATTAAAATAAGAAATCCATATAAAAAACTAGAACTTGTTCTTGGACATTTATCCTCTGTAAAAATTAAAACCTGAGATAAAATTTATCAATGAGATATTATATGATACAGCTGAAATAGCTGATTTTCCACTGGTCCACACTTACATTTTTGAGTTAGAAGAATTAAAATTGAAAAACATGATAATATATTTTCTTATCCTGTTAAAGATTATGATAATTGATATAAATGATATTATGATATTAAGCCCTATCTTATTACTTATAAATGAACTTTGATTAATACGTCTTTAAATCATTTATAATTATATAACATTGTTTAATTTTTATAATTTTTGAATTTTTGAAAGCAGCTAAATTCTAAATTAATAATTTTATAAATAAATATATTAGAATTATTAGAATTGATATTTTTCCAAAATTCAATGCTAGAATTATGAGTTTTTCAATTATGAAAACTAATATTTTTTGTCTTATGAAATAAAATTTTGATCACTCTCTACTTATGATAATATCTTTAAATGAATCAAATCAATCAGATTTTGTTTCTGAGATAACATCAATTTTTCACTTTTCAATACTCAAAAGCTTAGTTTTTTCATCTTTATAAAAAAGTCTCATATCCATAATATCTCATGGACTAATACTTTCAGGAGACTTACTATTAATATCAAAAGGATATATTCATGCAAAAAATAAACAATCTGCTACAAATTCAGAACAAAATTCAATATCCTCTTTCATTTCAGTTTTTTTCCAAGAGGATCACCAAACAGACAATGTTCATTTAATATCATACTCACTGCCAGCCTTGCTGATAATATGCTCAATAACTCAATAAAGAATAAATTCCTTCAATAGCTGGAAATATACTCTATAAATCTTCATATCATTTTTCTTAAAAAAATCAGTTCATTTAGAATCTTTTAAAGCACTCTTGGTTTCAATAAATTTACTAATTTGCTTTATTATAACACTCAAATCCTCTTTTTGATCGTAATAAGATATATTCTCACTTATAACACTCTTTAAACTAATTTTATCATCAATAAAATTGTCTATTTGTTTTTCTGTCATTGACACAATAGATCAAGCAGAATCAATATCTTTAGAATGTTTAATTCTAAAACTTGAATATTTAGAAAATTTATAATTAAAATAATCTAAAATTTTTGACTTATAAACTTTTGAAACAATTTTTTCTGCAATTTTAAAATCAAATAAGAAAGTTATCAAATCAATATCAACTTGTTTTGTAATAAAATAAAAATGATCCATATCATCTTGCTTCTTATGATAATGCAAACTAATTATTCACTTACCATCTTCAGAACCAACAGTTAAAAGCTCAGAATTTGTTTTATTATTTTCTCTAAATAAAACTAAATTAACATGAGAAAAAATTGATTGAGTAAAGAATTTTATTGAATTACTTATTCTTGAATGAAAATTAACTAGTCATCCAATTACAAGTTTTTCATTTTTCCAAACATGCTCCACAATCTCAATAACATCCTTTCAATTTATATTCTTTTTTAAGGATAAATATTTGTCATAAAGAGAAGAAAAATTATTATTCTGATTCATAAATCTTAACTAAGCTAAATTGATAGTTTTTTCTATCTGAGCCAATTCTGACTTAGATCTTAAATAGGTTTCCATAGCAATATTTCCTGAAAATGTTTTATCAAGTAGTTTTCTTGCTTCAACAGATATCATGTCAACGTTATTCAAATCTTCTTTATCTTGAGGCCTGGAAAAGATATTAGCAATAGGGGTAAGCTTGTTTAGAGCCTTAGAAATATATCACAACAAATCTTCAGCATTAGTTTTATCAATTAGCTCTCTAGATTCTATCTTCTCTTTTTGTAATTCATTTCATGCTGGCGATGTACTCAGTCTATTTAATGCCATATTAAATTCTGTTTAATTTATCCAATAGTATATCTTCAACGCACCCCTCACCTTGTTTATACTTTAATTCCTTATTCTTAATTCATATTTTAATATTCTTTGATACCAATGACTTAATAAGTTGTGGTAATTTTGGATTAATTGAAATAGCAGCTTTAAATATTTCAGCTTGAATTTCATAAGACTTATCAATAAGTCTTACAATTTCTTTTTTATTATCAATAGAAAGTATTTTCCACTTTTTAATAATTTTAATTTTTACATCTGACCTAATGTACAAATTTGCCAATAGTTTTATAAAAATTTTACTCATCTCTTCTACCTATTATAACATAGATATGAGAAATAAGCAAATTAAAGCAGTGATCTTAATGGGTAATTCCTAAAATACATCGCTGGAACTGAATATTATAACCTGATTTAATGAATTGATCTAAGCGTATTAATAAAATATTAACAGCTACCTGTTAGACTGTGGATAATTTAAAATTTTAAATTATCCACCAATCACAATTTATTATATTAATTATATCTAAAACCAATTTTATTTTTAGAAATTAAATAAATAGCATATTTTATTTAAATCAATATAATAATAAAAAAGAATAAATAAATTATGGATTATATTAGTATCACTGGTATCATATGAGCACTTACCTTAGTAGCTTGATCAGCTCTCCCTCCAGAACCTGAAAATGCAAATCATCCAATGAAATCTATTAAAAATTGGTGTTTTGCCATGTGATGAGTTATCATGCTTTTTTATTCTTCATTTAATTTTCTTGAATGAGGTCCAATATTTTTTATATTCTTACAATGTCTTGTTATAGTAGCCAGTATATTGATGATGTTAAATACTCCAGATGAAATTGATACTCCAATCATTGTAATTTGCTGATTAGCCCTAATAACTTGGTCACTTTATTTATTTGAATGATACAATACGATATTTTTTATTCTTGGGCTTATTTGAATTGGTCTTTGATATGTTTTTGATATGGCAACGATTAGAAGAGGTGTAGCACTAACTCTAGGTTCAATATTAATTGCACTATTTAGCTATATCGAAGCAAGTTGGATCTTTTTTTGGTTAAATATTTTCTTTGCTATTTTCTCAGGATATCATCTTATTAAGAGATTCTAAGTTTTTTTATTATTGTCAATTGTTTCATAAGTTAAACATGGTATTATTTGATACTGTTTTTTAATAATACATTAAAAACAAATCACAATTTATTACACTTCTAACAACTAATATGAAATTATGCAAAATCAACTACAAAGATTAAAAACATCAGACCATGAAAGAGATATTACATGACACTTATTTGAAAAATGAGCGAAACCAATGTTTTTTCTTTTTGATAAAGATTTAAATATTCAATGGACATGATGATGACTAGATTTTGATACAAATCAATTTCAATGAAAAATTGAATGATCTCATTTTTTTAAATTATTAAATTATTTTTGAATAAACACTGAAGATGAACAGCTTATACTTAAAACAATGAATGGCTTAAAAAATAAAGAATGAATTTCAGCCTGAATTAAACTTAAATGAAATGATAATTCAACTTTTTCACTAATATTTTACAAAAGAGCAGATTGATGTTTGCAAGCAACATTAAGTAATATCTCAAATATTAATACAATAATAGAAAATGAGAAAAATATATTATCAGAACACATAACTAATAATTATGCCACATTTGCTTCATTATTAAATAGAAATCTTGCTACTTTTCCAAAAGAAAAAGTATCAAGTTTGTGAATAGAACTTCATAATGTCTTAACTAATATTATATCTAAATTAAGCAAAATTGATAGGCAAAATCATGAATCTACAGATGGTCATTCTCATGATTGGAATGATTTCAACAACTCTCAAGCTATTCCTAAGGTATTAATTAATAGAATACAATTAACTAATAGCTTCATAGAACAAGCTCTTCCTACTTTTGTATTTGCACCACAATCTTTAGATGAAGATATTTATATATTAAATTGAAAAAATGTTAAATGAAAATATCCAAATTGGACAAGTTTTTATGCAGCGCTTAATTCTCAATGAAAATGATCAAATGCTTGATTTAATAAATGAACCTGAAAAGATAAATGATTTCAACAAGTTCAACAAGTCCAACAATCAAAAGACTTTAGAGCATTAATTGAAAAAAAACATTATGATCAACATTTTACAAGACTATGATGAAAAGATTTTTTTGTTATGAGCAAAAAAACACTTACAAAAAACGGACATCAAGCGACATTGATTCCATGACACCTGGCTAACTTAGAAAGATCTTCTTTTTCGATACAAAATAAACTAGCAATGTTGCATAGTAATATTTGACAAGTTATAGACACAGCTTATTCCGATAAAAATAATGACAAAATTATTCAGTTATCACGCGCTTTCAAGATATTCATAACCAATAATGTTACAACAAATATTTCAATTGTTCCTGATTCATAAATCAAAATTAAAACTTTCTTTCTTACAAATATTTCAATTATCTAACCCTATTGAAATGAATATATCTCGTAAGCTTTTACTGCAATCTTAGATATTTGACCTCTTGTTACATTATCTCATGGTCCAAACTTTCAATTTCAGTATCAAGATACAATTTTATTTAAATTTGCTGTATTAACATATTTAAAATACCAATCTTGCTTTTTTACATCATCAAATATTCTCTCTGATCATGAAGATAAATTTATTCAAGAAGCTTTAATTATTATCTTTAACGCTTCTGCTCTATTAACACTATCTCATGGTCTAAAATTGCTTTTTATATATCACCCATTATTATCTATTGTGTTTTTTACTCTTATTTCGTTATTTAATTTTCAAATAGTCCATTTTAATATTCTTCATTGAGGATTAGTAAGTCAGTTATCTTTTTGATATTTAATTAAAGCTAAAGTGGTTTTCTCATCTTCTATTCAAGTAATCTCAATATTGTATCAAAGAAATTTTAATATTGTTTGTACATTTAATATATCATATCAAGATTTGATATAAGATATCCTAAGACTTGTAGGTCTAGGTTTATCGATTATTCCTAATTCAACTGCTTGTGCAAGATAAGAACTAAACCATTCATCTCATCTAATATCTCAAAAATCAATATTGGATAAATCCCCTCCACTTCAGTAATCAAATGTTTCTAACGCTATTTTTATAAGTTCTGCCCTAGTCAGATTTCTGTTTGGGAAATAGTTATCATTATTTTTTAACACTCACATTCAAAATAGAGTTTCTATGTATTGTCTAGACCAATGATTAGAAATATCACTAAAGTCGCTTAATTTATTTTTAGTAGCAGATCATCTTAATGTCTCTCAATATACTAACACAAAACTAGTAAGATGACTTACTTCTACAGATATAGTTTGTTTTTTAGAATCAATATCTCTCTTATTATTTTCTAAATCGTATTTCTTTGTCTTTTCATTATATGAATAAATATAAAGATCAGATAATCTCACATTTTTAGAAAGTCATTTAGTAGACATTGTTAACAAAGCCGGAATAGAAAAATATATTCAATCTCATGTCTTTGAAGAAATATTTATAGCTCTTAGCGGGCTAACATCAAATGCTAATTTTGGTAATATTTTACTTGAAACAATGGAGAGCTTATCAATTTCTCATTTAAATAAGTTACCATTTTCTCAAAGTATTTTTGTATCTCTTTTAATTTTTAAAGAATGATTATGTCAACGATTTATAATTTTATAATTTGATTTAATAATTCAATCCCTTAAATTATTAAAATTTAAAGAATCAATAATTTTATATTCACTGTCTCCTGACTCATTTAACATATTAAGTGGGGCTATGTAATGATCTATACTTGATCCTCAACCTCCTCATCAACTACTTCTTCTTGGAGTACTAACTGGACTAACTACTTCTTCTACCGGATCTGTAAAATCATCATCATTAATAGCTATATAATTAGATGCACTACAGGTGTAAAATATTGCATAATTATTTTCAATTGGAGCATAAAATCTATCTCTATAATTTGATTGTCCGTCTGCATATCAATTTTCATCACAAGATGCTCAAGAGCTATTTGTAAGACCTAGTGATCAAAATCTAGAATCTCCACCGTGTTTTACATACATTCTTATTGTTGCTGAGCTATAAGCAGGATCAATTGGCATTTCTATCTTAACAGGCTTGGTAAAAATAAGATTTTTTCCAGGAATTCAAAAATTCATTCATCATTTTCCTGCTGCAAATCTAGCCTCAGTTCAAGCATTTCTATCATAAGGAGCTACCTCAATTGCACTGAAATCAAATACCTCATCATTCTTATCAAGAACAACTGTCTCTTCTGGTATCTCTACTACAGTTTGACTAGTTCAAGTGTTTTTAAAACTAACAGGAATAGTAAATTCCAAATCAGCCACTAATTCAACTGACTCAGCTTCAGTAATAGATCCACCTGACACTGTTACCACTAATTCAACTATTTCTGCAATATCTGTAGTTTCATCAATAGTAACTACCTCTCATACAACTCAAATCTTAACCTCATTTAATCATACATAAACTGATTCATGTCATATATTATCAGACACTTTCCATTTATATTTATAACATTTTTCTACTTCTATAATTTCATCATCTTCAATATCAGGATATGATCAAATATAACTTGCCTGAGTATATGATCAATAATCTGAACACATTTCTCATGACAAGGTTCATTGAGATCTTAAAAGTATTCTAGATCAAGTATTTATTCAAGAGGCTAAGTCTATTCAATCATTTACTGTTATACTAGGATTTATTTCAATAGTATATACTTCTAAGTTGTTGTTTACTATAGATCATGAAAAAGGAGGATTTTTATCTAATTTAATGCTATTTGATATATAAGATCAAGTGTTGCAGTTTCATACTGTATCACATACATTTACTCATGTTGAGCAAGTAGAGTTAGATGATTCTTGAGTAATAGTACAAACTGCATTATCTCATGAAGCAATTTCTGAACTGTCTGTAAATGTGAAAGTTGATTGTTGATCTGAAGTATACCAGATTGTATCAAATGTGGTTTTTCAGGAGAGGGTTGGAGATAAAGTATCTACTGTTATATTTTCTGCTGTATCTATTCAAGTATTATTTGATTCATCTGTACATTTAACTTCAAATGAATATATTCACTCATCTAATGAGTTGTATGTATAAGAAGCAGTTCAAGATACTAGGTTATCATTATTCATATCTAAATAAGATCATGAATCTTTTTTGATAACACAGTTTACTAGATTATCATCATTAAAACTTGTTGTCACTGTAACATCATTATCATTTATTGAAGCTAGTGTCGCAGGATATAAAACTTCTACTCAAGGATTTTCTGTATCAACCTTAATATTAGCTTCATTAGATTCAGCTTGATGTCCTGCTACATCATAT
>CAYWBW010000003.1:58128-124744 GCA_964456745.1 uncultured Candidatus Peribacteria bacterium
TTGATCTGAAGTATACCAGATTGTATCAAATGTGGTTTTTCAGGAGAGGGTTGGAGCTGTTCTGTCTACTCCATCAATTGTAAATCAACTACTTGCCACCACCCAAGGACTTTCTGATCAAAACTCATCAATTGTTTTTACTCTCCATATATAAGTATCATGAGCTAAAGTAGTAGTATAATTAACATTATTTCTTGGTGCCTCTGATCATTCAGAAATACTTAATTCAGATAATTTTATATTTGATAAATATCATGTACCACTTTCTCAAAGTGCATGTACTGGATATAATCTTTGCATAGCTTTAATTCAATCTCACAATTGAGCATTACTATCATATCACCATCATAATATTTCTCAGTCATTTCTAAGTGCTAAAGAATATCGTCTTGACGAAGAAATAGAATCAATATCAAGCAAAAATCATGTACCATTTTCTCATATTACCTGTACTGGATTTAATCTCATTACTTTGGTTCAATCTCAAAGTTCACCATATTGATTCCTTCACCATCAAAAAAGTGTTCAATCATTTTTTAGTGCAATCGTATGTTGTACTCATGCAGAAACAGACTTAACATTAGTTAATAATGAACTACCACTTTCTCAAAGCACCTGTACTGGATAAGATCTCATTTCTTGAGTTCAATCTCATAGTTCTCAATAAGTATTTGAACCCCATGAAACAAGTGTTCAATCATTTTTTATTGCAAATGAGTTATATCATCAAACAGAGATAGATTTAACATCTGTCAAAAATCATGTACCACTTTCTCATATTACTTGTACAGGAGTATTGCGTTGAATCGTTGTTCAATCTCATAATTCATTTTTCCAATTGCTTCCCCATCACCACACTGTTCAATCGTCTTTAAGTGCTAAGCTATGATATGCTCACGCTACTTCAATTATATTTTCAAGTCCCTCAACCTGTATTGGATATAATTTTCTTACAGTTGTTCAATCTCATAATTGACCATTAGAATTAGATCACCATGTCCACACTGTTCAATCATTTTTTAAAGCAATTGCATTATCAAATGCAGCTGAAATTGAAATTATATCACTCAAATATCATGCACCACCTTCTCACAAAACCTGAACTGGATCACTACTATTTTCAGTTGTTCAATCTCATAATTGACCTTGATTATTAGATCACCATGCCCAAACAGTTCAATCATTTTTTAGTGCATAAGTTTGCTGTCATCAAGCTGCAACTTTATAAATACCTGATTGCTCATCTTGTATTTCTACTGGAAAAAGTTTATCAACTGTAGTGCCATCTCATAATTGTAAACTTCAATTTTCTCCCCATCATAATACGATTCAACTGTTATTATTAGCCATAGCATGATAATAACCAGCTGATAAGAAAATATTTTTATTTATTCACCTTTCTTCATAACTTAGAAGAGAGTTTGAAAAATCAGTATCTATACTACTAGTAATATCAATCTTATAATGAACCTTGTCTCACTCATCTGAATCTAATAAATCAAAATCAAATATACTTTCTTCATCAGAGTACAATCAATCATTAAGATTATTAATAACAGGATCATTTGGATAATTATTAATATAACTTGTCCAAGGAGACCATTCACTTATATTTCATGCTATATCACTACATTGATATTTATAATAATGAGAATTTGTATTTGTTGCTTCAATAGTATGATCTCAGTCAGTTCAAACAGATCATTCAAAAATATATGAAGATGTTCAATTTAAAGCAATTACTCATGTACAATCTGACATTCATGATAAATATTCTCAAGGCTTTGATGAAAGTGATAATAAATTGGGATATAAATAAGTTCATTCAGGCACTGGAACCAATGGAGCACTAGTATCTAATTTTATAGAATTTGATGTAAAGGTATTATAATTACAGTTATCAAATATATCACAGATACTTGCTACTATATCACAAGAAGACGAAATAGAATCTGTATCAATAGAACAAATCACACTACTTCAGCTAGCAAATCAATTATCCTCTGTAAAATCAAATACTGAATTTATAGCTTGATTATACCATCAAGTACCATAAACTGTTTTTCATGAAAAAACTGGAGCAGTATTATCAATCATGAATCATGTACTAGATACTATCCAATCACTTCATGATCAATAATTATTGATAGATTTAATTCTCCATATATACAACTGATCATTTTCAAAATACTTTAGTGGAGAAAACTGTTCATTATTTCTTGGTGTAATGCTTGCAACTGGATTCTGATTTATTGATAAATATCATTGGTCATTTACTCCATGTGTTAAAACAGGAAATGTTTTTTTAGTAGTTGTTCAATCTCAAATTTGCCCTTTGTTATTATTTCACCATCATAAAACTGTTCAATCGCTCTTTATTGCAAAAGCATTATTATCATTTTTCGAAATTACAGTAACACCAGTTAAATTCTCAATTATTCATGGCTCAAGCCTATTATCATAAGTTCAATCTCAATGAATTCAAGAATAATTATATCACCATGACCATACTGTCTGATCATTCTTAAGAACAATGGTAAAACTTCAAACTGAAGAAATTGTAACTACACCAGTAAGATTATTTGTTTTTATTGGAAATGCACTATTATTAGTTGTTCAATCTCAAAGTTCTCAATGAGCATTATTTCACCAAGTCCATACTGTTCAATCTTCTTTAAGGGCAGAGGAAAAATATCATCCAGCCGATATTGCAGTTACTCACGTTAGATTAAGAACTTGTACTGGATATGATTCATTAGACTCCACTCCTTGTCAGAGCTGCCCCCAAGTCCCCCATCACCATCACCACACTGTTCAATCTTCTTTAAGAGCCATAGAATGCATTGATCAAGCAGAAATTGAAACTACACCAGTTAAATTTTTAACCTGTACTGGCAAATGACGATTAACTGTAGTTCAATCTCATAAAGTACCATAGTTATTATATCACCAAGACCATACCGTTCAATCATTTTTAAGTGCAACAGTATGGTAATCACCAGAAGAAATAGAATTAAATTTTCATTTTAAATACGAAACCTGAACTGGCAAAAGACGATTTGTCGTAGTTCAATCTCATATTTGACCATAAGTATTGCTTCACCAAGTCCATACACTTCAATCTTCTTTAACAGCTGATGTATTATACGATTTAGCTGAAACAACTGTAACTCAAGAGATGCTTGTAATTTCTATAGGTGTATTGTATTGAGTAGTGTCTCAGTTTCAAAGCTGTCCACTTAGGTTATATCACCATCAAAGTAAAGTTCAGTCTCTCTTAAGCGCTATAGTATGGTAAGATCATCACACTATACTTGAGAAATTATCAAATTCCTCATCATAAGTATATAAAACATTTTCAAAATTTGTATCTCATGAACTTGTGATTTCAATTTTATATTTAACTTCTTCTCAATTAATATCAGTTAAAATATCAAAATCAAATGTAGGTGTTGCATTAGTATATCATCAATCATTTAAATTATTAACAACTGGAGACAATAATGTGGCAGGGATATCAAGTGTTTTCCAAAGCTTAAATCAATCACCTCAAACTTGATCATCAACCTTATAAAACAATTTATCACTTGTAGCTATAAGATTATCAATTTCACTACTCACGTCCCCAGTATCTACAACTAATTTTGTATCTCCTTGAGTTCAATCAGTTTTCCAAATCTGATATTTATTCCAAGAATCAACTATTGCAATAAAATATACTTCGCTATCAAATTCAATAAAATTAAATGGATAACTTTCATTAAATGTACCTTCTTCAATGTCTTTTAAAATATGAGTTCAAGCATTAGTTCAGTCTGAAATCCATGGCTCTGTTCAATATATATCATCCCATCACTGAAAATATAATTTACCATTAACACTGGTCAATTCTCTTAAATAATCTATCCCCTTAAGTAAAACAGTTCAACTAGTAGTTCAATCAGATTTCCACAACCCCTTATCTGCAAGTCCATCTATAATAAAATACATTGCTCAATTATGCTGAGTAAAATATGCCGCATTAGAATCACCACTTAAGTTTATATCCTGCAACATCACCGTTCAACTTTCAGTTCAATCAGATTTCCAAATCTCCTTTCAGTCTACTCAGTTTGTTCATTGAAAATAAAATGTATTACCAACACTTCAATATTTATGAGTATAATTTCAATCTAATCAATTTCCAGATCAAGGATTTACATCTTTAACAAATAATGTTCAATCAGGCGTTCAATCAGTTTTCCAGAGCTCTCTTCAACTTCAAGTAGATGCACTAAAGAATATTGTTCAATCTGAAATTTCAGTAAAACCAAATGGAGATGATCAAGATGCTGGATTAATATCTTTAAGCATATAAGTTCAAGACTCTGTTCAATCAGATCTCCAAAGCTCATTATTTATATTATTATCATCATCTGCAGCAGAAAAATATAAAATATTATCTGAACTTGCAAAAATATTAGAAACCCATGCATATCAACCAGTGCTTATATCTTTAACCAAAACTGTTCAAGTGTATGTTCAGTCTGTCTTCCAAAGCTCTCACTTGTAATAATCATCAGAATTACTCACAAAATACATCTCATTGTTCATTTCTAACAAATTACCAACATCAATATCCTTAATCATAACTGTTCCGCTTGCACTTCAATCAGATTTCCAAAGTCTGTATCAAGGATTTTCTGTAGCATTACCCCTAAATATAACATCTTCACCAAGCACATTGAGATCATTTACTCATCAAAAAACTCATGGATTAATATCTTTAACTAAAAAAGACTGATAAACAGCATAAACTGACACTTGATGCAAAGTAATAAGAAAAAATAAACCAGTAAAAATTATAACAATAATTTTATTTAAAAGTTTTCATAAATTAAATCAAGATAAGCTAGAAAGAATTTTTCTTAATTTATATTTTACAATATATGATATGGAAAAATTTATACTATATAGCTTTAACAAGCCATTTTTGAGATATTTTTTTGTTTTCATTTTTTATTTTTAAATGTAACATTCATGTTATTATAACATGATCTTGACAATAATGCAATGTTAGTTTTAACATATATTATGAACAATGGATTACCCCTAATAAAGATCTTCAAGATAACAACTTTCACAGTAAACAATTTCTCTTCAATAGCCTAAAGGCTCTTCGGAGGATCAAACGGTAGAATTATTAGGAAAATACGTAGTCTGAATATTTTTTTTACATTTATCACACTTTCTATCATATAACTTCCTAGGATTTCTTAATTTCATTCTATTTTTATGTCTCTCATCTGGATGTAAATGAGGTATTGGAATATTATAACTCCTATAAAACTGAAGCTCTTGTGGAATAATTCTAAAAGGTTTATTGCTTGCCTTGCATCTTACTGCCCAATTTAAAATATCATCTGGAATATCTTTAATATTAGTAGGTAATTTATCAGCTGGAATTATTTTTTCAATATCTGGAATTTGATTTTCTTGATCTTTCCATTTCCAGCCTTTTGATATTGATTGATTTTGATTTTGGCGTAGAGACGCTATTAATCGCATATCTGCGAAAACATTGTCATCAAATAATCATTTTGAATATGTGTTTATACACTCTTCTTTGGTCATAGGATAATATTCTTGTGCCACTGTTTCATTATATGCAAATGGAGACAATTCTACTGGAAAGAACTCTCACCATTCTCAAGTTACCTGCATATGATTTATTATTTTTGAAACTAAGATTTCATACTCCTGCTTTGTATATTGCTTATTTAGAATGCAATACTCCTTGTTTTTAATATTCGCACATCAAAATACATTTGAACAATTATGCGTGTTATAAGAATACAAAACATTATTTGAGTTATATGTAGTATAAGAAAAAATAGAATAGTTTCATTGAACTAAAGCTATTTGCTCTAATGATAATTCTCAAAAATAATTAAAATCTCAATCATATTGATCTTTGCCATTTTCAGATGCATTTAAAAATTTTCCATTTTCCAAATTTCGAACATCAAAAGAAGAAAGTACATTCTTACAATTTATTATTCAATTTCCTGAAACATTTTCATTTTTAAAATTAAAATTCTCTCTTTTTGGAAATTTAATTTTTTCTTCATTAAAAATGCCTAATATCTTTTGAATATCCTCAATATTTCATAGATCAAATTTAGACACTTCTTTTAAATACTGCTCTTTTGTAAGCTGTTTATTAAAAAAATAATATTGCTTATTTCTTAAATTCACGCATCAAAAACAATCCGTGCAACTTATACAATCAAAGCAAAAATTTACATCAGAACAATTTTTGCAATTTTGAATATACTTACTTGAAAAACAATCCTGAGAATCTATAGCTTCATAACAATATTCACATCAATCAATGTGCACACAATCTATACAAACCTTACTATGATCAAGCACCGTGTAAGAATAATAAATATCTTCACTATTTCATATTCTTGATGATAAATAACAATTTCTCCCATTAACAGAAAATACAAGATAATCACAATTATCACAGTTTGACACTGTTGAACTTAATTCTGGAGAAGCTTTTAATAACTTGTGAAATTGTTTAAAAAAATCTTGTTTAAAATCAAATTCAATTCAAAAAGTTTCACTATCCCAAATGTCAGACCACCAACAATCTCTACAAAATACTTTTTTGTTTTCTGGAAATACAGAAATTGTTTTTTTACCACATGCATTACATTTAACCTTAAATAAATTTCTAAAATTTCTAAACGCCAATCTTCTCTGATGTCTACACTTTGGACATAAAGTTGGATTTGGAATTTGATGCTTAACTCAATTAAAAATAGGTGACATTTTATCATAGAAAATTTTATCATCTTCAGTTACTTCAAATTTCGCCGAGCAATGTTTACATTGTTTATTCATAAGAATTACAATATAGCATAAAAAGGAATAAAATAAATAGAATATTCCAACCGAATGAAAAATACTTGCACTCACGGCTTATACAAGGTATAATAATCTGTGCACATACTAGCACAACACTAACGATGTCAACATTAATTTCTAAATTTAAAATATATGGATTATCAATTTTTTGAAAAAATATGACTTACAAGACAAGAAGCGGATGTATATCTAAGTTTATATAAGTTATGAACTCAACCCGCTTCTGTAATATCAAATGCATTATGACTTGAAAGAACAATGGTATATAGAAAACTTATAAAAATGATAAAACTCTGAATTATAAGAAAAACACAAAAAAATAAGATTCAACATTTTTTTATTGAAGATGTTAGAGATTTATCAAGAATTATTGAAAATAAAACTAAAGACACAAATTATCTAAATACAAATAAAGATAGAGTACTGCATTTAATTGAAAAATCTAAAATATGAGAAATAAATATCCCTAGAATTACTATTTATGATGCATGACAATGAGTAAATAATATTTTTGAAGATATTATTTCAAATGTTAAAAAACAGTGAATATTAAAAATCAGAATATTTGCTTCAAATACAATAGAAGAAAAAGGAGTTTGAGAAAAAATATGAGAACATGCATCAAATTTTTTTAAAACACTTGAAAAAGAAAAAATACATATTGATGAATATATCTGAGTTTGAAATCTTCTAATGGAAAGAATTGAACACTATATTGATTCTAAAAATCTTGCACAGCTTCCTGCTACAAAATCTTCTATTAATATTATATTAGCTTGAAATGTTCTTTATTTTATTATTTATGACAAAACCCCTATCTGAATAAAAATTGAAAATGAAAATCTTACAGATGCTATGCATATTTTGTTTGATGAGGTAAAGAGACTTGGAGAAATACTGAATAAGAAATCTTAAATTTATATATAAAATATTTAATAATATTACAAAGATTGTTAATCGAATTAAGATTGATAATGATAAGGAAATTGTTAATAATATGTTTACTAATGTTTAAATAAAAAATTATGGCAAGAATTAAACTTCAAACTGAAGATGTGAACAATTCTGAAATTCAAAAAATATTTGATGAAATTAAAAAAATTAAAGGTTTTGTGCCAGCCCCATATAGAGCTTTTGCAAAATTACCACACATACTTCAGGCTAATTGGAATAAAACAATAAAAGTTTCAAAACAATGAAATCTTCCATGAAAAATCAAAGAGTCTATTGCCTTCATTGTATCTATCACAAATAAATGTAGTTTTTGTATTAATATTCATACAGAAAACTTGAAAAATATGTGATTTTCTAAAGAAGAAATTATTAGTATTTCTGAAAAAAATACTGAAAACGAAAAGACTAATTTTATATTAAATTTTGTCTCAATAGCAACTAAAAATGCCAATAAGATTACAGATAATGATTTTGATAAATTAAGAATCTTTTGATATACAGATGAAGATATTTTAGAAATATTAACAGTTATGGAAATGTACACTTGATATAATAAAATAGTTACCTCACTTTGAATAGAGTTAGATGATTAGTTAGAATTATGTTTTTAGTATTGACATATAATAATTTTAGTATAAGATATTATCTTATTAATAAATTATTATGCGGAAATGAGAATGAAATAACTGATGAGTCTTAGATATGTTTGTAATTAGGGATGACCTAAAACATTCTGAAATAACAACAGTTATGAGTTTTAATAATTGGATGAGTGTTTGAGACATATTACAATTAATTACAAATAACAGGACTAACAGTGGTGCAAATTGTATAAATATTTCTAATAGTGCTTTAGAATCTGTATTAGAAAAATTAGCAAGACAATGAGTTGTTGAAAGAAGTATTAAAGCCTCTGATAATGAGGCAAATATATTATCAAATGAAGCGAGTAAAACAAACACTGCAATAAATGATACAACCTCTTCAAGCACCAAAACTTCCTTATCTACATTAGATTTAAGTGATAATGCAGCTGTTATGCAAGCCTTGTTTGGAAAATCAACAATATCATTTGATAATAATGAAGGGTCACTATGATTAGTACAAGATATGTTCAGTAGTGATACTACTTTAGAAAAATTATTAGAATTAGATAAACCTGTTACTCTATGGAGACTTAGGGATAATAAGCTTTGACCTCATAAGGATAAAAGTAAAAGTAATAAGTCTAGTATAAGCAAAGTAGAATAGGTTTTATTCGTTTTGTTTTTAAAATTGTGATTTTTTTGCAATTATTATCAACATAATAAAACCTTTATTTAATATTTCACACCTTTTAAACATATTATGGAAATAGATAAATTTTTAAATTTAGATTTGTTAAATTCAATAGAATGATCCAAGCAAAGAGATGTTTTATTAAGAACATGAGACATAATTGAAAAAAAATGACTCAATAGACATTTCATTCCATTTCAAAAATCTAAATTATATAATAAATGAAAGCATATTGATCATCTCATTGAAACTGCTAGGCAAACAATTCGTGAAAATTTTGCACAAAATGGTAAACAATTTAGAATTAAACATAGATCAAGGAGAAATTTAATTAGAGATAAAATTTTATGAAAACAATGAAAAAACATTAAACAGATACTTTCATTATGAATACATTCATGAGTTCTATGAAGCCCAGATAATGCTTTAATTTATGACATATGTAGTTGACCATGACTGTTATCATCTATGATTCACTCGTTAAGAGAAGGTACCTGAACTACAACTGCAAAGTTAATCGAAAAAGACTCTAATAAAATTAAAAATCATACACTTTTTCTTATGTTATTTTGAATTGACTCTACTTTATCTGAAGTAATATTAAATGATTTAGATAATATATCTTTAGATATGACATGAGACTCAAGTGCCTACTTATTAGCAAAACATGCATGCTGATCAGCATCTGATATTTTCATTGAAAAAATAAGCCAATTAAAAGATTTATGAAATTTAAAAAATTGATCAGTAATGACTTGTTGCCACTGACTCGCAAAAAACAGAATACCATTATCATTAAGAAATAACATCATCACTGATGATGATTGGATAACATTAAGTAAAACTGCATCATGGACTGATAATAATGCACGTTTTTGACCTGAAGTTAATCAAATGTGAAAAGTTGCTATGAGAATAGTCGATAGCCTTAGAATTCTAAATGTACCAGATATTTATGTACCTAGCATAACAGAAATAATAAATCCTGATATCACACCTAACAATCATTGTATAAGTTTAGAGCCTGCTAATTAATACTTTGTAAAGATATTTTGCAACTATCAAACCTTAATATATGATAAATATATTTGATTAAAATTATATTTTTTGCTATAATAATATGAAATAAAAAAAATGGAAGAAAAACAAATTATAAATCAATTAGAAAATAGTAAAATCCTAAAAGGATATGAGCTTTTAAATGATTATAAATCAAGATTAGAAACTATTAACAAATATCTATAACCAGAAGTACTTAATTCATTATTACCTGATCCCGAGACAAGACCTATACTGCTTACAGCTATTATACATGAATTACGTTCAATTGATTTTGATGAATTAGAAAGATTACAAGAGGAAGAATGAAAAAATGCAGTTATAAAAAAAATTCAAGAAGAGATAAAGAATACTAAAACATTTAAAATTTTAGATAAAGATTATAAACCAGTTTTTATGCAAGATATGGTTAATGTCTTTAGAGAAAAGGCTAAAACAATTACACCAAATACATTTGACAAATTTAATCATGCAATTCAGGACTGAATCGATAAATATTCTCTAACTAGGTGGATATCTTGAAAAGTTCCTGAATTTATTAAAAAATATTCTCAAAAATATGCTAATGAACTAAGTAATTGGTATTTTGATACATTGATTCAATGAGACGCTTCAATGTCTACACTCAATAGTACGCTCAAAAATTTATCAATTGCAGTTGTTTTAAATGAAACTGTATTTAAAAACAGTAAATATAAAGCTAGAATTTCACTAGCTAATTATCGTTGGGATGAACATATGGCAAGAGCTGCATGATGAAGGATACCAAGCTTATCTAAATGAACAGATAAAAAACAATATTTAAAATTTGTCATAGCAATTTCAGAATGAAAAGATAATTCGCCAATTACATATTTAGACTATTGAATAAATGAGTGAATGGAAAAATATTGAATAATGGCTACTGGCGAATGAATTTCTAATATTATATGAACACCACTGCCTCAAAAACAAATTGACCCACTTGAATTGTCTGAAGTTGAAGAATGAATGCATCAAGTTCAATTATCTCAACAAAAACCAGAAGATCAAGAAGCAATAAGAAGAATGTGAATACATTTAAGTTTTAAAAAACAATTAGTTGATTATATGAAATCTGATGATTGAATCAATTTTCCTAGTATAATATCTGGTGCTGAAGACTTATCATTAAATCAAATTGATAATGTTCTCTCTTGGGCAAGTAAAGCTAAAGATATGTGGCAAAATAATTTAAAAGCAATTAATCAAAAGACTGAAGTATGACAATTTTGAACAATTTATTCTGAATTCACATGAAAACACGCAATAGTATCAATGTCACAAGATTCAACAAGAACAGTAACTGCTGCAGTGCAAGCATTACAAGCCCTATGAATACAAGTTCAAAAACTTGATTCATCAAAAAGTTCGAAAGGGAAATGAGAATGATTAGCAAGTGAAACCTCAGCATTTACTGCTCATAATATTGATGTAATTTTATCAAGAGATAAAGGATTTGAAAAAACTGCTAACAAATTAAAACAATGAAATAACCTAGATAACAACCCTGCAAGGGTTTCATTGTGATGAAATGAATTTCATCCTACTCAAACGCTATGAGAAATATTAATATTTATGGATGAATACTGATGTTCTTCAGTACAAGAATTATCAGAAATAACAAAAAAGAAACCACCCTTAATAATTTTCATGTGACATACAAAATTCAAAAGAGCAGACAAAGCATTGATACAATTTATTATTAAACATTTTCCACATTGGAAAATAAAAAATTTAATTCCTGATAATAAATATAATCCTGAAATTGAGTGAGATAATTTTGATATAATTGTAAATAACAACCTTACAGATACTGACAATGTTAGCAAATTAACAAAGTGAGCAGATTTTCTATATATTTCAAATGCAGAAGGTACTTCCTTAGAATGAGGTAAGTGAGATGGTAAAAAATCTACGGATTATAGATTAAATCTTTGAACTGTAAAGATTAATAATTTAAAAGTACTACATCCACTACCTGCATGAGAAGATAGTGAGTGAGTAAAATGTGAATTTGATAAACAAATTTTTGATACTCATGGTCAATATATGAGTCAACAAATGAAAAATAAAGTTGCAATTATTTCTTCTCTGGTTGCTCATCAATTAACTGCAAAAGAAGAACGAAAGAAAAATAGCCACGAAATCTAAAAAGATATACTTGTTCCCTGATAACCTTGAACTAAATCTTGAAGTGCAATCATTATTAATAAAAATTATTTAATCTTAATTTATCTCTTAATTTAAGTAATTGGATTTATTTTAGAATATTTACAATAAAAAGATCTATTGACTACAAACACTGACTAGATAGCATTAAATAAATATGTGAATATCTAACACTATGTAGCGCTATTGAAAAAGACAATAAGATATGACATTATTTTTTTTACTGAATGGAAATCTTAAATTATATTCCACACCTTTCAACTTTTTTAGTATGGCTAGCCAAAAAAGAAGATATTATTACAAACTGAAAAAAAGACTATACTTCAATACTTTGGGATATGTTTACAGGCAGTAGATGATACTGAAATATTTTAAATAGAATTAATATTAAATTTATTATGCACATTATAAGTCTTATTCTTAGACCGCTTAAAATATAATATCCCGTGATACTAAGACTGTACGAGATAAAATAAATCCAATAAATCGAAATTAAAATAAATTTAATATAAAGTAAATATTGAGTATTATATATTATCAAGTAATTTATTGATACAATAAACACATATTATTAAAATATCTTGTTCTTTACAATAATAAATAATTTTACTGAGCTTGAAAATAAATTAATCAATGAAGGTTTCAATTCTAAATGATTTATCAGTTATAATTGAAAAATTCCAATATTAATTACTGCCCCTCATAGTGTAAAGCAATTTAGAAATAATAGCTTTAAGATATGAGAATATAGAACCTGATCTATAGCTAATTATTTATATGAAAAAACAAAATGCTTTTGTGTATATAAAACAAGATGTCTTAATGATGATGCAAATTATGATGCAAAAAATTATTTCAAAGAAGTTGTTATAGAAATTGTAAAGGAACATAAGATTAAATTTTTAATAGACTTGCATATCATGTCCCCAAAACATAAACATATGATAGATATTTGAACTTGAAATTGAAATAATATTTTCTGAAAATTTAAACAACTTAATGATCTAGTGCAAATATTCAATAAACATAACATTAATGATGTTGAAATTGACAAAGTTTTTGATGCAAGCAATGTTAACACTGTATCTTCCACAGTGTCAAAGTTATGTAATATTTGAACTCTACAAATTGAAATAAATTGGCAACTATTAGATGAAAATAATAAAAATAATAAATTAACAGACTTACTAAGTTCATTAATAGAAATTATAAAACTAATATCTCTACAATATGAATAATTATTTCTTGTGGATTATACACAACTGAAGCCTAAGAGAGAGAAAATTTATTGAAACCATTACTCAATTAAAAAATTCTGCAATTAAAAAATGATTGAAAGTTAAAACAATAAAAAACAATGAAGTTCTGGCCTTGATCAAACTAAATAATTCATCATTGATATGAAGCCACTCAAAAAATAAACCTGATTTTGTAATTTTTTGGGACAAAGATGTTAGGCTTGCTAGGCACTTGGAAAGAATGTGATTTAAATTGTTCAACAGCTCAAAGGCTATAGAAATTTGTGATGATAAATCTCTAACACAGCAAGTTCTTTCAGACAACAATATCTTAATGCCCAAAACCTTAACATCTCCATTGATATTTAATGAAAGTTTAAATATCAATAATGATTATATTAATTCAATAGAAAAAGAATTTAAATATCCATTTGTTATAAAAGAAGTTTATTGAGCTTTTGGCTTGCAGGTATATTTAATTAAAAACAAAAATAATCTGTTAAAAATCATTAAGCAGATTTGAATAAAACCTTACATAATACAAGAATTTATTGAGAAAAGTAAATGAAGATCGATAAGGTTAAATGTAGTTGGCAACAAGGTTGTGGCAAGCATGTTGAGAATTTCAAAAACAGATTTCATAACAAGTGCGAGTATGGGCTGTGATATTTATAATTATGAACCAAATAAAAAACAAATTAATTTAGCAATTAAATGCACTAAATTAATTTGAGTAGATTTTGCTTGAGTAGATTTACTATTTTGAGACGATGATGAACCAATTGTATGCGAAGTAAATTCAAATGCACAAATGAAAAATATTCTAAATTGCACTTGAATAAATGTTGCTGATTATATTATCGGATATATTATCAATATTATTGATTGCAAACTGAGTAAGGGTTTTAATAGGAATTAATAAAAATAAAGCAAAAACAAGATCTCTTTCAATAATTCTTAAGGTTATAGGTATTGTAAACGGTGACTCAAATGCCTTAAATGCTCCGATTTTATCATTAAGTTCTCTGATTTCTCAATTTTCAAGCTCTTTATTGAAAGTAGCAAATTGATCTAATGCTTCAATTTCTATAATAATGTCATCTCCAATTGATTCTCAAGAATATTTTATGTTTGACAGTGTTAAATAGACATATTTTACCATAAGAACTTGATACTGATTATTTGATTAAATCAAATAGATTTTAATTATGTTTTTACATTAAAACAATATGAAAAACTCAAAAATATCAGTTAACTTTGCTTTGATGCAAAAAAACAAGTATCTTTGAACATATATAAAATGAATTAGATTTTATTTTTATGTCAATTATACAGTCGTTTATTAATCAATTAAGACCAAGAGAAGCAACTATTCAAGTATGACCGATATTTGAATATTTTAGAGATCATCATGGAAAAAAGTTTATTGAAGCTGAGGAAAGAGCTTTGCATAAATTTTTTCCACATAATCACATTCTTGTTCCACTTGATTGACCTGAAAGAGAAAGAGCTGATAATAGATTTTGGGATTTTTTCTTTTTTGATTATAGAGATAGATCTTTTAGGAAAAAAACGATATTAGAATTTTACTGTGAGAATGCAGATCTTTCTGAAAGCGAAAGAGATTATTATAAAAACTTAATAAAAAATCAGGTTTATAGTGCATTCAGAGTAATTAAAATAGATACTGGCAAATCTTTTAATGCTAGAGATCTACTTACTAATAAAACATATTTAATCAAGGAATATACTGCTACTTTTGAGATGAATATGTGAGATCTGATTATATGGAGAATTACAACAGACAAGAAGTGAGATTATAGACTAGCTCCATGAATGTGTAATGTTTACAGCTGAGAAGCTGCAATATCAATATGAAATGTAATTGAGCGAAATAATGACAAGTGGGAATATGATAAATTTTCATCCTTAATTTTTGAAAAGATTTTTTATAAAAAGTCAGAAAAAGATGAATTAAATATCTTTAATCAACAAGACGGCAATGATGATAAAGAGTTTCTTCAGAGAGAATTTGAAAAAACACTAAAGAAATATAAGTCAATTTTAACCATAGATGAAATTATTGATTGAATTTACAACGAATCTGAGTGATATGATGTATGAGCCATCTTGACTACTATTTTGAAAAGTTTTAGAAAGCACCCTTCAGAAAAACAAATTGATGATTTCATGCAATTATGTAATAAATTTCTTAATAAGCTACCAAGAAAAGCTCTTTGATGAAAATCTCCAAATGAAGCAAGTGATGATATCAATAAATGACAAATAGAAAAAACATTAATTCAAGATCTATCTAATGCACTACAAAGCAGTATTGATTTAAACAGGATGCCATCAGAGAAAGTGGCAAATAAGTTTATAGAGGATTTTCAGAAAAATTGGCTCGATACATCTCAAGAAGTTTTAGGCGGGGAAACTCCCAGAGAAGCTATTTTGAAGGAAAGAAAATCACTCTGAAATAAAGATAAGCGGATTTCAATTAGATTTATGGCTAATAGGGTATGACCATGATGAATAAATGAAAATGATAAAACTATTTCCATTGAAAACATAAATGTCTCCGATAATTATCTATTACATGATCTTAAAGTTTTGTTAAAATTCATAGATCAAAAAGATTGAATTAAGTTAAACCCAAAAAGTAATGATATAAGACTTGACATTCTCGAAAAAATTATATCTAAATGCAAAAAAACATGACTTTTTTATTATAAATATTGAAGAAAATGAAAATCGGATTTTTCAATATGAAACTATAGTAATTTTCTTTGGTTGTTGTGAATTTTAGCAAAGCTGATAATAAAGAAATGACAAGAGCTGACTATAAATAAAGATAATTATGCAAAATTCCTAAAATTATCCTGATGAGAGCAGTTATATCAATTATTTACAGTATGGTATTTTTCTAATAAATGGGATTTTTTATTCAATAGACCACTTAATTCACTTGAAAAAGATATATTGGAAGGTTATTACATAAAACGAGAATCTGCACTCGCTAATCTTGATTTAATATGAGATAAAAAAGAATCAATGAAAGACTTCTTTTATCGTTTTTACTGATCAAAAAGAAATATTCTTAAGAATGATAATCATATGAAGCTTTTTCTGAAATGAATGCTTACAACATTTGTTGTCAATAATTTCAATATATTTTGATTACTTGACTGATATGTAAACAAATATGCTTTCGAGAATTGAGATTTTTATACAGCTATTCCGGAATACATTCAAACTACTACAACAGGAAGGCAATTACTGCCACATATAGTTGATGAGTTATTTCTAAAAAAAATGGATCAATGAAGTCAAAGGTGAGAATTTAGTCCGGTACAAATTTGAGAATATGACCCTAACAGAAATAAAAAGTCATTAGTTGTTAATAAAACCGGTAGAAATGATCCATGTCCATGCTGAAGTTGAAAGAAGTATAAGAAATGCTGTCTTAAATAATTCACATGAAATCAAATTGTAAATTCTGTGGGAAAAAAGCTAGGAGGTATTGTGTGAGCTTAGATGATTCAATTTGCTCAAAATGTTGTTGAACAAAACGAAATAATGAAGTTAATTGCAATAATTCTTGCGAGTATTTGTGATGAGAAGATGTTAGAATGGAAAGAGAAATAGAAAAATTAGTTAAATCTACATTTAAATCAGAAGAAGATGATATTTTTCAAAATAATCCGGAATCAATAACAGTTGCATCCTGATTGGAGTCATTTTTTATAAGTTACAATTGAGAAGTTGATGTATTATACGATGAAAAAATCAAATCAGGTCTAATAAAGCTCTATGCTTTTGTGTCATGACTTAGAAATAGCCTTACTCCTGATAATGACTTTGAAAAGTCCATGATTCAAATGTGGAAAGTTATTGAGTCATGATCGGCAAAAGAGATTTCAACTGAGATCAAATGATTAGCTATTTTAAGACTACTACATTCTATAGATAGTTTCACATGATGAGTGTTATGATCTAAATGATATATAACTATGATCGGTAATATGTTTGATAGATCTTAGTAAGTAATTCTTCTTTGTGATTACTTTCTTGCCTGATTCAATCTCAAGCTTTTTTCTTGCATCTCAAGCAATTTTTCATCATTTTTGACTAGCTGTTTTACATTGAGAAAATCACTTACTATCTTGATTCTTAATAATTTCTGTAGTAGAAGCTTCTCATAGCATATTAAATATAAGCTCAAGATCAGTCATATGATCTCTGAGATTTTTTCTCTTTAATCATTTGAAAGTTTTATACTGTTTTGATTTCATTCAAAATGTAGCTTGATAAATTTCATCAGTTAAAATTGCATATTCAAGTCATTCCTGTACACCTCTATCTTGCCACTCTCATGTAAGAGTATTTCTTATTGCTATTCATCTTTCTCTTTTGTCTATCCAGTCTTTAGGATATCATTTTTGCTCATATAATTTCCTCATTCTTTTCATTGCAAGTTCCGGATCTTCAATTTCTTGAACTCTTTCATATCATACTTTTGCAAGCCATTTTTTGAATGGTTCTGCTCTTGGAGATGGGATTGATTGGATAATCCTAAAACATCATTCAGTATTTGCACAATTAATCTTTTGTTCTCATCATGCAGTCTTTATTGCAAGGGGGGTGACAATTTGTCCCCACCCTTTACCTAGCTCATCATCTCGTTTTTTCATTTTTTTGATATAGTCCTTAACATTAACACTTTCAGTTAAAACTGAAACTACATCCTCAACTACAAACCACCATTCATTATTATGTATAGTTTTTCTTATTTTTGTTCATTGAAAAATTGAGATTTTATTTATCATAACATAATGATTAATGTATAAGCAGAGAGTATATTATGCTTTATTTTGGGATAAGACAATGATAAATGCACTCCAAATGATCTATTTAAAATAATTGAGTAATATAAATCCTATGAAACAAAAAACAGCAATCATCTATTCAAGAGTATCGACCAACAAGCAATGACAACAAGGAGAAAGTCTTGAGAATCAAGAAAAAGAATGTTTAAGGTTCTGTGAAAAAATAATATCAAAGTTCTTTGTAAGCCATTTAGAGAGCAATTCACTTGAACTAAATCAGATAGACCGAAGTTCAATGAAGCTCTAAGTTTCATAGATAATTCCAATGACAAAGTTGATTACTGCATAATCTACAAAATTGATAGGAGTACAAGGTGAGGATTTGAAACATACAATGACATTAAAAAGAAACTAATGAAAGATTGAGTAATTCTCAGAGATATTCAATGAATAATTCAAGAAGAAAAAAATATTTTAAATATCGATTGAGTTAATACGGATAAATATGACTGGGCTAAGGTAAATCCCTGAAAATACTCTGAACATTTGCAAGTTATGTTTTCAGAAGAAGAACGTAATTCAATATTGCAAAGAATGATTGGTCAACAAATTAGGGAGGCTCGGAGCTGATTTCAAGTAAGACAAGCTAATTTTGGATTCCAAAATCACAAAATAATATCCAATGAATGAAAAAAGAAAGTAATTCAAATAGAACACCCTGAAGAATCAGCCTATATAAAGCAAATATTTGAACTCAAAGCAAGATGAGGCTTAAACGATAAGCAAATTGTGGATAAAATTAATCAGATGTGATACAAATCAAGAGAAAGAAACAAGTGGAATAGCGATAAAACAAAGATCATCTGAAAAGATTGAGGAAATAAGCTTGATGTCAAAACAATGCAGGTTTATTTATCACAAGTTGTATATGCATGAATAAAAGTTGAAGAATGGACTTGATTTAAACCTATTAAAGCTCCATATCCATGACTTATTAGCATAGACACCTTTAATAAAGCAAATAAAGGGAAAATCAAAATAGTAGAACAAGCAGATTGAGAATTGAATATTTTATACTGAAAAGAACTGGAATCAGAGCAGATCAAAGAAATAAGGTTAAGCTACAATCCTACTTATCCATATTCTAAAGTGCTTAAATGCCCTATTTGCTCATGACACTTAACTGCAAGTAAATCACGATCTTGAAACTGAACTCATTATCATTATTACCAATGTTGATGAAAAAATTGAGGAAAGCATAAAAATTACAAAATCAACAAAGATACAGCAAATAAACAGATCATTGAGTTTGTTAATGAGATAAAGCCTAATAATGAAATTATAAATTGATTTACTGAGATATTAGATTTGATATGGAGCGAAAGGAAATCAGAGATTAAGCAGTATGATGATATTAGAAAAACAAATATTACAGATCTTAAAAACAAACAAACAGCTATAGTATCAAGTTTGGACAACTATCTAAAATATCCAAAAAATCCTTGAAGTAAAGAATAAAGAACTTGAAACTATTAAAATTGAGATAAAAGAATTAACTCAAGATTTTGAAAATAATCAAAATACAGATGAGATGAAATTGGATGAGTTTAAAACTATCTCGAATTTAGTTCTCACACAACTTGATAAATTGGCTACTAAAACAGATAAACCTGAAATCATTAAGCTTACTTTCGATCTCATCTTTGATGAAACTCCAAGTTTTGAAGAAATCAACTCTCACACAATTAAAATGTTCCCAATCTTTAATCTACAAGCCAAAAAAATCCTCAGCAAGCTGAAGATTCTTCGATTTTCGTTCATGGTGGAGCATAACGGAGTTGAACCGTTGACCTCCTGCGTGCAAGGCAGGCGCTCTAGCCAACTGAGCTAATGCCCCACTAGTTTTATCTAAAGCTACTCTAATCTAAGAATAATTTTTTAAAAATCAAGAATAAGTTTTAAATATTTTAAAAAAACTCATAGTATTAGTAATTAACAATATAATTATTTGTATTGTCTTATAAAATAGCTATATTAGTCACAAATGAGTAAAAAAATATTTATCCTTCTTCCGGCATTTAATGAATGAGAGCAAATAGAAGCTGTATTGCATAATATTAAGAAAAATTGATACAACAATATTATTATTGTAAATGACTGAAGTAACGATAATACTAGGGAAATACTTATCAAATGCTGAGTTAAACATGTAAATCACTTAGTTAACAGATGAGCATGAGCTGCTACACAAACATGATTCGAATTAGCTTTAATGCTTTGAGCAGATATTGTTGTAACTATGGATGCAGATGGTCAGCATTATATAGAAGATGTTGCCAAACTCATTAATACATTAGAAAAAGAAAAAGTAGATGTTGTTATTTGAAGTAGATTTATTGAAAAACAAAAAATTCCAATTCATAGGAAGGTATTTAATTTTATTTGAAATATTGTTACTTGGTTTTTCTTTTGAGCATGGGTAACAGATAGCCAATCTTGACTGAAAGCTTTTAATAAAAAAGCATTTTCTAAAATAAAAATTGAGTCAAATGGTTATGAATTTTGTAGTGAAATTATTCAAAAAATTCATAAAAATTGTTTAAGCTATAAAGAAATTCCAATATCTGTTAAATACACAAAATACTCTCAAGGGAAAGGACAAAATCTATTTAACTGATTTAAAACAGTTTGAAAACTTGCTCTTCATTCACTAATAAATTAATTATGCCTTTTTATAAAATTTTGATTCCAATCATTGCCGGACTAATGATCTACAAAGGTCTAATGAGTTTGATCAAATGAAATATTGATTGGCGAGAACTACTTTTCTCAACACTGTTCTGGTGATTTTTAACAGCAATAGCAATTTATCCACATATTATTGATTTTTTAGCAAGAATTACTTGAATAAGCGATTCTGTAAGGGCATTTTTTGCAATGATAATAATGCTTTTGTCTTTTGTGATTTTAAAATTAATATTGTCTATAGAAAAAATCGAAAGAAATATTACGCAAACAATAAGATACAATGCATTAGAAAAATTTAAAGAATAAATTATGATTACAAAATTTCACAAAATCTGGATTTCGATTTTCATAGTATCATCAGTTATATGATTTCTATGAGCATCTCAGTATATAACTATAGCAAATAATAAAAATAGAACACTCCTTGATGTTAATCAAAATAGAGAAATTCTGATTTCACTTAAAGAGAATGAAAAAATTAAATGAAAAATTCATGATTTAAAAGACCTTTTATCAAATAAGCAAAACTCTAAAAGCAAAAATGATTTTGTTAAAAAGTCTTATGAAAAATTGCTTAAAGATTTAGCAAAAACAGATATTGATTGAGAATGATTAATCTTAACTCTTTCATGAGATATCGATATTTCAAGTTTGATTGACCTTGTTCACACGCTCTGGTTTGCAAACGCAAAAGCTATATCAATTAACAATATTAGAATTAATTCAAATTCATATTTTTCTCTCATTAATGATAATATAATATTATTAAACTGAGAACCTTTAAGTTCTCCAATGATATTTTCCATTGTCTGAGAGCAGAGCGAATTAAAAAAATACCTAACACAAGCAGATTGAATTCAAAGCAAACTAAAAGAAAGATGAATTTTGACCGAAGCTGAATTTGCTGATATATTAAAAATTTCTAAATAATGAAAAGAACAAAGTTAAATAAATCATTTATTATCAACCTACTACTCCTTACATTTACACTTATAATTTGTTTTGCATGATTAGAAGTATTTTTTAAATACAAACTTAAATGGAGCAAGACAACATCAACAGCTGTAAATTTACCAATTTTTAAAGAAAGCACCTATCGTTCTTGGGATTTAGAACCAAATGCTTATGCAAGAAGTTGATTTGAGAAACCTGTTCCAGAAATAAAAATTAATTCTATTTGACTAAGAAACGATGAAATACCAGATATAAAAACAAAAAAAAGAATTATGCTACTTTGAGATTCTTTTGTTTTTTGAATGTGAGCTCAACAATATCACAGCATATCAGAATATTTAAATAACACATACGCTTGAAAAAAATATACTAGGGTTATTAATGCATGAGTAATTGGTCAAACTATTGATGATGCCTATCTTTATTTGAAATACGATTGAATAAAATTAAAACCTGATGTTGTAGTGTATAATTTCTTTGTATGAAACGACATTACAGAGCTTAGAAGGCATATACATACATATTCTGAAAATTGAGAACTATTACTTACAGAGGATAGTAAGCATTATATCAATGATTATGGATTTTTAAGAAAACACTGAAAGAAAGAGCCTAATTCATATTTTTTACTATGGCTTAACAGTGTAATTTTTTGACTTAATACTGATGCAACCCTGACTTGGCCAGTATTTTTTGCTGACAATGATCCAAGATGAGACATAAATCTTCATAAATACTGGTGAATTTTTATCAATATACTTAAGCAAATGAATAATTTTTGTAAAAACAATGATATTAAGTTTATTGTAAATATTCTCCCAATGGATGTTCAAGTATCAAAAAGATATTGGCATAAATATCCAAAAATGCCTTTTTGAGAAAATGAATTTAATTTTAGAAGACCACAAAAAAGAATTATTAAAATTTTAGATGATTTAGAAATTGAATACATTGACCTTCTCCCAAAATTCCAAGATGTTGATAAATGATTTGCCAAAGAAGATGTCAATAAATTTTTATACTTTAAACAAGATCCGCATTTTAACAGATTATGAAATAGAAGAGCAGCCAATAGCATATATCTTCACTTAATGAATAAGTGATATTTGGATAATTAATCAATCTATTATAAAATTAAAAAAATACAATATGACAAAAATATTTTTCTGATCGGACAAATGATGAAGTATTTTAAAAGAGCCTTTACTCAAATACGCAAAGGAAAAAAATATTATCTGTGAAGATCTTTGAGAAAAGCTTGATTATCCAGATATTGCCAAACTAGTATGCAAAAAGACTTCCGAGGGTAATGGAATATGAGTTCTCTTTTGCTGAACATGAATATGAATGTCTATGTCTGCAAATAAATTAAAATGAATCAGGGCAGCCCTGGTTCACAATTGCTATGAAGCATCTATGTCAAGGAAGCATAATGATGCTAATGTTCTTTGTATGTGAGCAAGAGTACTTTGAGTTGAAATTGCAAAAAAATGTCTCGACGCTTTTTTAGAAAATGAATTTGAATGATGAAGACATGAAAGAAGGGTAAATAAAATAACTACTTAATAATGAATTATATTAAAAAAACAATTCTTTGAATTATCGCCTCATGAGTGGCAATCTATCTTACATTTCACTATTTTCCTGAATACTTAAACATTGAATGATGAATTAAATCATTTTTAATATCATGAATGATATTTTGAATTTTTAACTCTATTATCAAACCTATTTTAAAATTAGTAAGCTTGCCTTTTATCTTAATCACAGCTTGATTATTTGTACTACTAATAAATGCCTCAATTATATACCTAACTGAATATTTCTTTTTAAATGTAGAAAGCTTAAATGTAGTATTTGAAATAAAATGATGAATACTAGCTTATATACTAGTTTCAACAATTATATCTTTATTTAATTACTGTACTCAATGGCTTATAAAAATAGACTAACTAACTAATTATTATGCACTGATTTATATTATCTGCTAAACTTTTTTTAGAAAACATAATTTTAGAATATTGAATTATCTGAATGTTTTTCATCGTTTACACCGAAGCTTTCATTCAACCAATTCCTGTAGATCCACTAATCATTGCAGCATCTTCTTTTTTGAATTTTAAATCGATTCTTTTTACTGTTTTTATTTGAACAATTTTATGAAGCGCGACCTGATATGCTTTATGAAAATATCTTTGAGAGCCAATTTTTATTAAAATATTTTGAAAAAGATCATTTTCAGCTGGACATAAACTTATAGAAAAATGGTGAGTACTCTGAGTAATAATTGCAGGACTTACCCCAATTCCTTACAAATTAATTACATGGATAGCTTGAATATTTGAAATGAATTTTTGGACTTTTATTCTTGCTTGAATAGTATGAAGAATGCCTAGATTTATATTAATGTATTATTTTTGAGAAAAATTAGCCGAAATGTTTTAATACCTTTAAAAAACCTAAACTTAAATGAACACTCTTTCATATCAAAACGCCATTTGAACAATTATATTTGATGAAACAACTAGAATGCCACTTTGAATTGTTGATGATCTAATAATTAATCCTGATACTTTTAAAGTTGAATTTTTAATAATAAAAAGCTCATTTTTTAAAACACCACAAATTATTAATAGTTCCTCAGTGAAATCCTGGTGAAAAAATATATATCTTTCCTCCTATAGTTTAAAAGAAATAGAATCAAATGTTGTTGCAAAAAATATTTTAGAAAAAGAAATCTGAATAATATGGAATAAAGTAATAGATGAAAATTGAAAAAATATATGAATTGTTACAGACTTCTTTTTCAATAAAAGTACTTTTTCTTGAATTTCAATATTCGTAAAATCATCTTTTTATTGAATCTTATATTTTTGAAAATGAAAAGAAATTCTAAAAAAAGACATCAATGATGTAACAAAAAATGCTATAATTATTAAAAATCTGAAAACTGTTAAAGCTTAAAATTAAAGCATCTCTCAAGCACTATTCCATTTACCATGCAAATTGCAAATGGCTGTAGAATTTAAATTATCAATGAAATCTACTTCAAATTCAACTTTTGCTTCATCATTTGGACCAATGTCTTTAGAAGAGATAATTTTATCTCAAGTAAAAAGTGTAATATTTGAAATAAAATGCTCTTGACTTTGCGCTGGATGATTTGGCACAGAAACTGAAACTCTAGTTTCGCTAATCACATCAATTACAGGTGTATGTTTTTCTTCTTTTGTATATTCCATTATAAATTATTTAATAAGTACTTGAACTTATCTTAGCAATAAATAAAATCTTTTACAAAACTAATTGAAAAAATCATGCAAAAAAAATATAAAATATGAATACTATGAGCAACATGAATGGTATGACAAAGATTTATTAGTCTTTTAGAAAATCATCCATGGTTTGATGTTGTTTTAGTTGCAGCTTCTCCTAGATCTGCAGGAAAGCCATTCAAACAAGCTGTTGAATGAAGATGGGCAATGAACACTCCAATTCCTGAAAATGTTAAAAATTTAAATGTTTATGCAGTAAAATCAGATATTGAAGATATAGTTCCACAAATAGATTTTGTCTTTTGTGCATTAGACATAGAAAAAGAAAAAATTAAAGAAATTGAAAATATATATGCAAAAAAAGACATCCCTGTAGTATCCAATAACTCAGCACACAGGTGGACAGACAATGTTCCAATGGTAATTCCAGAAATTAACTCAGACCATTTTAAAATTATTGATCAGCAAAAGAAAGATAATAATTGGGATAAATGATTTATAGTTGTGAAATCAAATTGTTCAATCCAATCTTATATTCCTGCACTAGAACCATTAAAAAAATATTGAATCACAGAAGTAATGGTGTCTACTTATCAAGCAATTTCTTGAGCATGAAAAACTTTTGAATCGTGGCCCGAAATGGTAGATAACATAATTCCATACATCTGATGAGAAGAGGAAAAATCAGAAAAAGAACCTATGAAAGTTTGGTGAAAAATTGAATGATGAAAAATAGTAAACAAGCAAAATATAAAAATATCAGCTAATTGCATCAGAGTCCCAACCCTTGATGGGCATATGGCAGCTGTATCAGTGAAATTTAAAAACAAAACAAGTAAAGAAGATATATTAAAAGCTTGGCAAGATTTTAGCGCAATCCCACAAGATAAAAATTTACCATTTGCTCCAAAAAAATTCTTAAAATATTTCGAAGAAGCCGACAGACCTCAAACAAGACTTGATAGAGATTTAGAGAATTGAATGTGAATTTCAATTTGAAGACTTAGAGACTGTCCTGTTTTGGATTATAAATTCATATGCCTTTCTCATAATACAATAAGGTGAGCAGCCTGAGGTGCGATATTGGTTGCAGAAGGATTAGTTGATGCATGATATATTTAAGAAACAACCAAGCTATTTTTTCATCAAAAAACATCTTCTTTTCATAGAGTTTCAGGGCTAAACATTTGCTCCACAGTCAAATCATAAAGATTTTGCATAGGTAAATCAAGAATTACTTGAGTAGATAGATTTATAACACCAAGGTCACTTTCCTTAAACCCTTTTTCTTTTAATATAATTGCCCAATCAATTCAATCAGGGTTTTTATATGAATTAGTTAAATAATAATTTCAATCAACCACATATGCTGTTGTTCAATTAACCTTAGAATAACATCGATCATATCTATTAAAAAAATCACTATCACGCTCAATGGTAGAAACCTTACTTCAATCTAATAATACTCTTCAGGATCTAATTCATCAAACACACTCATGATTAATTAATACCGCTCACCTCATTGGAACAAAGTATCATTGTCTCAATAATTCTGACACCTTTGAAACATGTTCAGGAATATCATAACTTGCATGTTTATAACGATCAATAACACTATTGCCAACAGCACTTTCTTTACTACTTTTATCACTATTCACCTTGCTGTCACTAACAATGGTAGACAATCCTTGACCATTAGGTAAATCCTGATTTAATGCTTTTCAGGTAAATAAAGTCAAATCTTGACCATTAGCACTTGCATAATTTCAATAATTAGCCGTATTGCAGAAAAAATTTGTTATATTTTCCCTAAATAAAGAGTTAAGCCAATTTCAACTTAATAAACTAGGAACAGAAACCTTCATAGTTTGAACTTTTACTTCACCTTTTGATTGCGTCACTCTTGATATGTTCAATTTACCATTTAATGCACTTTCACTTACTACCCCTCTTAAAGCTGTCTCGATACTAGATCTATGAGTTTTTATAACTTGTAATATATTAGCGAATATCCTTATTGTATTATCAACTTCTACCAATTGAGGTCTATTAAGCTGCTTTCTAAGATTTTCTTGAGTTGCATATCAAAAAAGATTTTTTAAAGCACTCTTGGATGCACTAGATGCATTCTGATCCAATTTTCACAATTTTTTACTCATAATTTAGTTTTAGTTATAGTATAATACTATATGTATATTTATATTTTTTGTCAATACATTATTTTACTTTTCAATCAAGATATGTTATAATAGGTAAATAAGAACATTTATTATCTAATTTCCAATTGATTTTAAAGCTAGTTACACTAGAATTTTGTTTGTAGAATAAAAAAAATAACAAATCTTTGTAAAACATATTTATAAAAGACGAATTTAAAGAATTAATATCCAAAACTATGCTTGAAAAATTAAAAAAATCCTTCTGATGAGTGTTCCTTGATTATAATGAAAAAACGATCAATACATTTAAAAATAAAGTTGAATTAATAAACAAAAAAGAAGAAGAATATCAACAACTTGAAGAAAGTGAATTTTTAAAAAATTCTGAAAAATTCAAAGAAGATATTAAGTCCTGAAAAAGCTTAGATGATATTTTAATAGACGCTCTAGCTACTGCAAAAAATTGATGCCGAAGACTTACTGAAAAAAAGCATAAATATAAAAAATGAGAAGCGCAACTTGAATGGAACATGATTCCATATGATGTACAACTGATGTGAGCAATTATCTTACATGAATGAAAAATTGCAGAAATGAAAACTTGAGAATGAAAAACTCTCGTAGCAGCTCTTGCGCTTTATCTAAACTCACTCGCCTGAACATGATCACACCTAGTAACAGTAAATGAATATTTAGCCGAAAGAGATTCAAATGAAATGTGACAATTATTTAATTATCTTGGATTAAGTGTATGAGTTACCAAGCACTGAATAAATCATGAAGAAAAACAAAAAGCCTATGCTTGTGATATAACATATTGAACAAATAATGAATTTTGATTTGACTACCTCAGAGACAACATGGCAACAAGAAAAGAAAATATTGTTCAATGAGATCTAAATTATGTAATTGTTGATGAAGTAGATTCAATACTTATAGATGAAGCAAGAACTCCGCTTATTATTTCTGCTCCTGCAGATGAATCAACAGAAAAGTATAAACAATACACATCACTTGTTACCAATCTTAAGATACTTGAACATTATACAATTGACGAAAAATCCAAATCCACTGTCTTAACTGAAAAATGAATTTTAGAAATGGAAAAACTTTTGTGAATTGAAAATATTTATACTGAAAAATGATTTAATGAAGTACATCATATCGAACAAGCTCTTAAGGCAAATTTTGTTTTCAAAAAAGATAAAGACTATATGGTTAGAGATAATAAAGTTGTGATAATTGATGAATTTACATGAAGAGCTATGGACTGAAGAAGATATTCAGATGGTCTTCATCAAGCAATAGAAGCAAAAGAAAATGTAGAAGTTCAAAGAGAAAGCAGAACACTTGCTACAATAACATTTCAAAACTTTTTTAGGTTATATAAAAAACTTGCCTGAATGACTGGCACAGCTCTCACTGAAGCTGAAGAATTTTGAACAATATACTGACTTGACACAATTGTAGTACCTACGAATAAACCAATGATCAGAAATGATAAATCTGATGTAATATACAAATCTGCTAAATGAAAATATGAAGCTATAACAAAAACAGTTAAAGACCTAAGCAATAAAGGACAACCAGTACTTATATGAACAGTATCAGTTGAAAAATCTGAAATTCTTTCAAGTCAGTTTAAAAGTGCATGAATATCGCACACTGTTTTAAATGCAAAATATCACGAAAAAGAAGCTGAAATAATTACAAAAGCATGAGCAAAGTGAGCAGTAACCATTGCAACTAATATGGCCTGAAGGGGTACTGATATTAAGCTGTGAGAATGAGTAATAGAAGCGTGAGGTTTGTTTATATTATGATCTGAAAGACATGAATCTAGAAGAATAGATAACCAGTTAAGGGGTAGAAGTGGGAGGCAATGAGATGCCTGAACTTCTCAATTTTTCATATCAATGGATGATGATTTAATGAGAATATTTGGATCTTGAAAAATGCAATCTGTAATGAACGCTATGTGAATGCCTGAAGACATGCCAATTGAGAATAAAATGATTTCAAATTCTATAGAATCTGCTCAAAAAAAGGTTGAAGAGCATCACTTTGATATAAGAAAACATATAGTTCAATATGATGATGTAATCAACAAACATAGAGGAATTATTTATAAAAAAAGAAAAGAAATATTATTTTCAGATGATGTTTCTGAAATGATAAAAAATGAAATTCAAAAAATATCTAAAAAAATTGTTTTATCAAACACCAATTGAATACCTGTACATGAATGGGATTATGAATGAATGTATTCTAGCTTGAAACAAATGTGTGAAAACAATATAATTTCCTATAATGCTTGGCATCAAGAATGATTGAGCTCAGAGCAATTAATTAAAATGTGTCTTGATCATCTTAATTGAGAATACGATAATAAAGAAAAATCCCTACCAGATCCACAAATATTAAGACAAACTGAAAAAACTATATTTTTACAAACACTGGACATGCTTTGGATGGAGCATATTAATAATATGCAACAACTCAGAGAAGCAACATCGCTAGCAGGTTATTGACAAAGAGATCCTCTACTTGAATACAAACACCAGGCCTTTGAAGCTTTTGAAAAACTACTTGAAGATATATCAAGAAATACGGTATCTACACTATTTAAAACAAAAATTGAAGTAAAAATAAGAATGCCAAAAACTTCAGTAGCTCACGCAGCCAAAACAAATGAAAAACAAATTGAAGAAGGAATAAGCAAGTGACATATTAAAGAAGATATAAAAGAAATAAAAGAAGAAAAAGCTCAAGAAAGCTTATCAAAAGTTGAAGGTGAAGAATTTGCAAAATTATTTCAAAATAATTGAAATTTGGAAAATCAACTTGAAAAATGAGAGAAAAAAACTTGAGGGATCACTGTTATAAAAGCAGATGATGAACCTGCTACTAATACTCAAGCTAGCACTCAAAGCAGTATAAAAGTATGAAGAAACGAACCATGTCCATGTTGATCATGAAAGAAATATAAGAAATGTTGCTGATAAATTTTTAGTTTTAACAAATCAATATACCAGATTAATGTATTATTTTTTGTTACATGCTTAAATATTTCATATTCAAGCTCTTACAAAAAATGATTCTACTATTCACTCTTTTACACTATCTATTTTTACAAGTGATTGTTTAACAAGCTTTATTGTTCCTCTTTTTTCATCTAAAAGCTGATCAATATTCTTTTCAAAAAGATCAAGTAACACTGGATCAAATTGTCAATTATGCCTTTCACCTTTTTTCATTATTTTTAAGATTAGATCCTTTTGATCAAGTCTATGTCCATCTCTAATATATGGTCTTGGTCAACCAAGTGCATCAAACACATCAATTAATGCAACAATTCTGCAAATTACATGAATATGCTTTCCATCCACCTCTAAAGGATAACCACCTCATTTAAACTTTGTATGATGCGACAAAGCAATTGTAGCAGCCAATATTCTAGTATTAAAATCTATAGATCTCAATTTTCTAATAATATCATGTCAAATCTGAGGATGAGTCTTAATGATTGCAATTTCCTCAGGGCTAAATCAACCTTTTTTGTCAGAATTAACTAGATCTCAAATTATTTCATCAGTTTTTCAAATATCATGTAACAAAACTGCAGCATCTAAATTTCATTTCATATTTATAAGATCTGATACCATATCAGGATTCTCATTTTTAAACTTTTCACTTCCATTAATAATATAATTCACCATTGACCTTGTTCAATTTCTTACATTAATTAAATGAAGAAGTGCATGTAATTTATATACAAAATTTTTCCCCTTAGCTTCACCTTGAAAAACTTGATCAATTACATCAATTGGAATATCTCACTCTTGTGCAATACTACGAAAACATTTTGCAAAAACCTTTGAAACTTGAACTTCCGCAGCCAACAATTCACGCTCTCATATATTAGTATCTACAAATTCCATATATATAATTTTTAATTAGCCGATGCATGCTATGAAAAATAAATATATGTTCAAGAATTAATTATTGCGCAATACAAAATTCTTGTATATTGATCTTTTAGTGTGAAATCTTACATTAAATTAACAGCTTTTTTCTATTCTCAAGTATATGCTGAACTACGGCAACATCCTTTGTGTGATTTGTTCTATATGTTGTTATTTTTCAAAAAAAATACAAATCCCGACAACAATCATACAATATATAATTTATAATTAATGATTTTTGTAATTCTATTTTCATTTAATATAAAATCACTAAACTCATCATCGTAATTTATGAAAAATTAAATATTTATTAATTAAATAATTTTGAAAAAATTAACTATTATTGAAGATTTCATAGACGATGTTGTTGTAAATTGATGATTAAATAGCATTGAACAAATTGTTTCTAGTAAAAATCCATGATTAGACAAATGGGATTGATATGAAAAATACTTAATAACTAGAAAAACTAGGCCTGAAAACGCCTATTGACTTGAAGATTATAAAACATCAAATCTATGGCAAATATTATCAATTATAGAAAAAAAATTACGAGAGATTATTGACCTTGATGATAAATTAGATAAAAAAATAAATAAAATTCGACAAATTACAAAAGAAATAATGATATTTATAAATTCTATATCCATCAATAATGAAACAAAAATAATATGGGATAATTTTATTAGTAATTGATGTATGAAAACTTTTATAACCCAACTTTCTGAGGAATTAAAAGAATGTAATATATTATATTATGATATTTACCATAAAGCATGAAAACTTTGAAAGAATTTAGAAGAAAACAATATTACATGACAAGAATTTATTACTTCAATTTTGGAATTATTAACAATGTATAGAAGTAAAAATAATTTCATAAATGAAACAATAAAACTAATAGTACAATTAGATGACCCCTTAGTGGCAACCATGGTATTAAATCAGCATATGGAACATTATATGACAAATAAAAATGCGCACACAATTCTTAATAGCGAATTTTTTAAAACTATTAACTCATAACAAAAGACAAATATTAAATCCTTAATTTCCAAATTAATGCTATCAGAAATTTTATATATTTATTTACAAAATTATAAAAATTAAAAATTTACACAGCAAATTCAAAGATATTATTCACTAATTGCGTACTAAAAAAGAACCCCTCCCCCTACTGCATACTCTTCAAATCCAAAAGCGGCATAACTCCATCAGGAAGTACTCACCACTTAATATTTGGAGAAAGCTTATTTATCATTTCAAGCTGTATAATTTCCTTGTTTGCTCTAAGCGCTTCTCATTTTAGCTTTATAGCTTCTGCGTCCGCTTGAGCTTCTATAATTTTTTTCTCTTTTTTCTTTTCTGCCTCCTGTCTTTCAAACTCTGCTTTTTGAATTTTTTGCTCTGCTATTTGCTTTTCTTCAATTGCACTTAAATATATACTAGAAAACTGAATATTTCTTAAAAGAGCTGAATCTAGAGCTAGATTTTTATTAGATAAATTAGTTCTCATTTTATCCTCAATTTTTTGTTGAAGCTCCTGTCTTTTTTCTATTTGAAAAAAATCTTTAGAATTATAACCTGTTACAATTTCTCTAATAATAGATCTAGATGCAGGCCTTACGACTTTTGCAACATAATCCAATCAAACTTTTTGATAAACATCAGCAGCATTTTGTTTTTCAAGGAAAAATTGAATCGTCATATCAACCTTTACTGTTTGTCAATCTTTAGTAGTAGCTTCTACTGCATCATCTCAATATACATTTCATTCTGCTGGAGAAATAGACATAGTATAAATTTGAATTCTTGTGCTCATTTTTGTAGCCTTTTGCCAAAATGGAATTTTAAGATGAATTCATTCTCAGAGACTTTCTTGTAAAACTCACCTTCCCCTGTCGAAAAGTACAGCAACATTACCAGCTGGAACATTTACAATTCAATCAATTAAAATCATTGCAAAAATAAAAATTCATAATCATGTTAATAAACTTTTTGAATTAAAATTCGTCATATTATTTTGGTTAAAATTAAAATTATTAAAAAAACTTTCTCATTGATTTTTTACAAACATTCTTCAGTCCTTTGCTTTTTGAAACTTTCAAAACAAATCAGAAAAATCATTTCTTTCACCAGATTTTTTTAGTATCGAAGTTAATACAAAAAAGAATATAATTGGCAAAATCAGCATTATTAAATGTGGTCAAAACATTATTATTAAGGCTATTACTACAAATATTATCGGATTTATATTTTTCACTAAAATTTTATTAAAATTATAACATTCAATCAATAATTTTTTTGAAATTTGCAAATGGTTGCGCTCCACTTACAGATACACTTTTTCAGGTTTTATTGTTAATAATAAAACTTCATGGAGTTCATCTTACTCAAGCTTTTGCTCAATTTTTCATTTGTTCAATAACATAAGAATTATACTTGCCACTATCGAGACATTGCTGAAATTTTGATCTGTCTGATCAAGACTGCTCAGCAAGATCTGTAAGCTTTTCAATTTTCATTCATCTTCAGTTTGAAGTTGTTGTTTCATATACCAAATCTACAAATTTCCAAAATGCATCATTTCATGCAACTTCAGCTACACATTCAGCTCATTCAGCCTGCTTTGTAGCAAGAGGATTATGAAATCATAAAGGAAAATGTCTATAAACCCAATTTACTTTTCATTTATAATCTTCAAAAATTTTCAATGCAGTAGGATGAAACCTTTTACAAAAAGGACATTCAAAATCCGAATACTCCACCAATGTTATTTGTGCATCTTTGTTTCATCTAATATGATCTTTTAAGCTATCAATTATTATTTCAGTATTTGAATTTTGAACAGCTTCATTTTGAGCTTGCTTCTTTTGAGCTTCAAGCTTAGCTTCCTCCTGTCTTTGTTTCTTTAATTTTTCTGCCCTAATTTTTTCCTGATTTTTTTTATAAGATTCAACTCACTCATTAATTCTTTGAGATAATAATTGCTCATCAGCAACCTTTTTTTCGGATCAAATATAATACCCTAAACAAATTAACAATGCACATAAAACTATGAATGAAGTAGAAATCATTCAAATCTTAATCCATTTTTTAATATTTTTTTTAGTCATAATTATTTAATTATTTCATATATATATTTTCTTCTTTCTTTAGGGTAATTAAAAAATTTAAGATTACAATCAAAGTCTAGTGCTTAAATATAATTTTATTATTTCTCATAAAAGCAAAAAGTGTAATTAATCATATTACTATCATTCAATACAAAGCATCAACTTTTCATAAATGAAAAATAAATATTCATCAACTAAAAAAATACACATATGAAAGTTTTTGAATATTTTTCCATGATTTTCACAACAATCTCTGACTAAAAATATTTGAACTTATTAATAATATCAATCAAGTAATTTCACCCAAATGTCCAAAAAACTGCATATTATTAAATCACCAATAGTAAAAAGAGAGAAATGTATTAAAAAAATTACCACTCATTGCAAAATAAGTATAAAAGGCATTTGTCACCACCACCATGGCAGAGAGTACTCAAAGACTTTTCCTGACCGGTATTAACATCCTTAAAGTTTTACTCTTAAATATGTCAGAAAGTGGCCTTATAGCCATCAAAATTACAAGTGAATACCAACTAATAAACCATAAAATATCTTGATGCGCCAAAAGCTGTTTCCAGAAAATAGGAATTAAGAAAAACAAATATATCAACAAATCACTAGATAGTATTTTTCTTAAAATTAAAACAAATTTTTTCATTAATAATCTAAAAAATTAATTTACTATAGTTTTGTTAAACATAATTTTTCACAATCTAATTTATTTAAAAATAACCAAGCTGCATAGAAAATACACTCAAACTTATATTATCACAAATCTTGTTGCATTTTAAGAAATTTAAGACCTATTTAATGGTAAAAAAACAGCAAATTCACTTCACTTTCAGATAACACTTGAAATAAGTATTTTTCAGCCAAGTGCCTTAATCAATTTATTTGCATAAGGTAATCACAATCCAGTTCAAGTAATTCATTGCACTTCACCTGACCCAACCCTTCCAAACTCTTTGAATATAATGTCAATATCCCCCTCTTTAATTCAAATTCAATTATCATTAATCTTTATTACAAGTTCTCAGTCATGAATAAAACTTCTAACAACAATTTTTCATTTTTTATGTGTATATTTAATTGCATTGGAAACAAGATTGATTAAAACCCTTTTAAGCATCTCTCAATCTGTTTTAATAAATACTCTTTTAGTTTTATCTAAAAATTTAAGTGTTTGATTTTTTTTATAAGAGAGTACATAAAGGTCATTAACAACTGAATCAACTAAATTTGAAATTTTTACACTTTGAATATTTAACACAATCTTTTCTGATTTTATCCTTTTTCATTCTAAAAATGAATTAACACTTTCAAGTAATTCATCAGTAGTGTATTGAATCTTCTCAAGATATGATCGATTTTTTTTGATCTTATATCCATCTGCGAAAAGTGAGGCATATGATTTAACAATTGTAAGAGGTGTTCTAAGCTCATGTGTTGTAAGATTTATAAATTGTTCCTTTGCCTTTAGAGCATTTTTCAAATTAAAATTAATTCTTTCAAGCCTCCCTCTATATAGTCTAATACTACGAATCATTGGCACAAAAATAAAAAAGGCTTCAAGTGTTAAAGTTATTAGAGTTATTGCCAGTATATAACTTTCAATATTTTTAAGTCTCAATATCTCATTTTGCCACTCTATAGCATATTGCTCAGTAACAAGATTTAAAGATTTTGCTAAATCAGGAAGATGATTCTCTATATAGTCATTTAATAAATTATAATTAGTATCAATATTTGTATTATTTACATAAAGCACATCATTAATCATATCTATAAATTCAGTTACTTTTAGATTTACATTTGGTTTAACAAAATAAAAATCTTGTAACTTTGGGGTAAAATATTTTTTATTTCTAGTAGATATTGGAGTATAATTATTTCAGATGTAAGAAATTTTGGAAATTGCTATAGGATCATGACTTATTATTGCACTATGTGAATTAACAAATAATTCAATATCGCTTTCAATCAACTTCCTAAGACCATCAATTTTATTTTTATCTCAATACTTATATTCATAAAGAACATTGGAAGTCTGTCTTACAATTTTTTGTGATAGCATCCTTTGCCTTCAACAAATGTTAACAATCGCTCAATTTAATTCCTGAAAACTAATCTGTTTATAAACTCATATAAAAGATGATATTGATAAAATTGCAATGATACTTAAAGCGATTACATATTTTAATGTAGATTTCCCAATAATGATTTTTTTTATTTTTGTCATCCTTTCCACATATTATTATACCATATAATGATCTTTGATGCAAGTGTGAAACTATTACATGAAAATTTAAATCTTTTTAAAAACAAGACTGGTAATGATGTTATCAAAGCAAATCATCCCTGTATCCTGTATCTTCGCTTATGTATGCTCTGAAATTTGCGTCAGTGGATTTTAGATACAGTTCGAGTTTGAGGATGGAAGGGCTGAAACTTGCTTCGCAAATTTCATGGACTCTGTGGGACGAAACTCGAACCATCTATATTAGATATTCAACTTTTTACTAAAAAAATTAAATATATTCTTTTAACAATTTGAATTAACAAAATAAATTGAAAGAAGATAAGAATATTAAATTTTATGTTGAAAATTAGAAATTTTCAAAAAACTATTATTAAATAGTTTTAATAATTATGCTTTATTAATTTGTTGATTAAAACATTTTATAAAAATATATTATAAATGGTATAATTATCATTCTATGTCTGAACAACTAAAACAATTAAATGCTTGAGTTAGAATTTGAGAAAAATTAGAATATTTTAATTTATGAAATGTTACTATAAAATCTCTTTCAATAAATAATGTAATTCCAAAAAAAGATTATTGAGATTATAATAACAAAAGACCTGATTGAATTTTGGTTGATAGATCAAATAAAAAAGACATAAAAGTTATTGCTGTAATTGAATATAAATCTTGAGAAAAATTTCAAAAAGAAAAAGATGTTCAAGAGGCAATTGAGCAATGCAACAGTTATGCACAAGTTTTATGAGCTATTTTTTGAGTTGCTACTGATACAAATATTTCTACTTGGATTAATCCACAGGAAGAAAATAAAGAAAATGAGTATATGGATTCATTTTGAAATAAAAAAAGTTATTCTTTTATAAAAGATGAAGAAAAGCAAAAAATAAGTAGTAATTTCTATTTTCATCTTCAAAAAATAAATGAAACAAGTGAAGAAAAATTATCAGACGAGGTAAAAGATTCTTTAAAGATAGTTAAAAGAATTTTAGATTCAGAAATATCTGAAAAAAACTCTGAATTGAAAGATACAATTTATGTTGATCCTACAAATCTTGCAAAGTCAGTTTGGCAAGATATTTATGTTGCAACTGGAAAAGAGCCTGAAAAATGCTTGTACAATGTAGTTGAAATTTTTATTTTTAAATTCTTAAGTGATTTAAGTGTTTTAGAAAGTATTTATAGTTTTGATTTTTTGATAAAAATGATAGATTCTTGAGATAAAAATGTGGAAATTTTGAGTCATTATGCAAATATGATAAGACCTAAAATTAAAAATCAACTTTTTCCTTCTAGTGAAGATGATTGAACTACCATTATCAATTGAACAATTTTTGTAAATGAAAAAGATAAACCCGTTTTAGAGTTTGCTTCTTTATTTGTAAAATCTATAAAAAAATATAATGATTTTTGAGATTTAACCAATGTTGAAAAAGCTTTTAAAACAAAGTTGTATGAAACATTCTTAAAAAGAGATAGTTGAGTAAAATGAATGTGACAATTTTTTACACCAAGAAAAATTGTTTGAAATATAATTGAAATGGCAAAAGTAGAAAATCTTAAACCATGATCAAGAGTGTGTGATCCGTTTTGTTGAGTTTGAGGCTTTCCTTTAGAAGTTATTGCAAAAAGAAACAATAAAGATTTTATAATAAAAAATTGAAAAATTAAAGAAAATATAGAATATTTTTGATATGATAAGTGATCAAGTGAAAAAGATAGTGAGAGAACAATTATTTTGGCAAAGGCAAATATGCTTATTTATTTAGCCGATTTAATGAAAAATAATTCAGCAATTACAAAAGAGTTTTCAAAAGTTTTTAACAAAACTTTTAATTTGAAAAAATGAACACTTTGAACTTTAGCTGATATTTCAGATAAAGAAGAAGATAAATTTGACTTAATTATAACAAATCCTCCATATGTAACCTCTTGAAGTAGAATATTAAAAGAAGAAATTGAAAATGATTGAAATAAAAAAGATTTTTATAAAATAAATTGAATGGGAGTTGAATGATTAGCAATTGAATGGATAGTAAGAAAATTAAAGAAATGATGAAAAGCTTTTGTTGTTGTACCAGATTGAATATTCAATAGATTAAACGATAATAGATTAAGAAAATTTATAATTGAAGAATGTTTTATAAATTGAATAATTTCACTTCCAATAAATACATTTTTTACTACTCCTAAAAAAACTTATATTTTAGCTCTTACCAAGAAAGATAATAAAGAAAAACAAACTAAATCTGTTTTTACTTATTTAGTAAGTGATATTTGAGAAACACTTGATGTTTATAGGTTTGATACTTGAAATAGCGATCTAGAAAAAGCTAAAAAACTTTTTAGAATGTTTGATTGAAATGAGGAATTTTTTGAATCATCAGATCCTAGATGTAAAATTCAAGAAATTAAAAAATTTAAAGAAGAAATAAATAATAATTGGACTGTTGATAGATGGTGGACAATGGAAGAGAAAATTGAGCTTTGAATTGAAGAGAAAGAAGAAATTTTAGACTTAAAAGCATTTTTATGAAAAATTCAAGAAGTTAAATGTAAAATAGAAGAAATGGAAAAACAACTTATAGAATTTTTAAGATAAAAATATGACTCAATTTAAAGAAATTAAAATATCTGAGATTTTTACATTAAAAAGATGAAAATCTATATATACAAAACAATATTGAAATAAGAATAAATGAGATTACCCAGTTTATTCAGCTTGACAAGAAAAGTTAACTTCAATCAATACTTATGATTTTAATTGAGAATTTTTAACATGGGCTACAAATTGATTTGCTTGATATTTAAAAAAATTAAATTGAAAATTTTCTTTGAATGCAGATAGAGGAATATTTATTAAGACTAATGATTTAATAAATATAGATTTTATAAATTTTTCCATAGAATATTCCTTGAGAGCCTTAACAAAATGAAGAATTTGAGATAGATCAAAAAATGAATTTACAAAATTATCACCTCAAAAAATAAAAGATCATATTTTTGTAAAAATACCAATTGATAAAAATTGAGAATTTGACCTAGAAAAGCAAAAAGAAATTGCAAAAAAATATGACAAAATAGAGAAAATAAAAAATAGATTAAAAATAATGAAAGAAGATATTGAAGAAAATGAAATATCTTTAGAAAATGAATATAATTGAATTGAAAAATCTTTAACTGAATTATTTGAAATAAAACAATGAGATGCTTTCTATACTAAAAAAAGAATTTTAGAAAATAATTGGATTTGAAATATTCCAATTTATTCATCTAATACAAAAGGAAAATGACTATTAGTTTGAATAAAAAAGGAATTTATAAAAGAAAAAGATTTATATTTTCAAAATTGTTTAACCTGGTCTATTGATTGATACGCTTGAAAAATATTTATTAGAAATCAGAATAATTTAAAAAATAAAGAAAAAAATGAATATTTTTTTACAATAAATAATCATTGTTGAATAATGTTGCCTAAAATAAGTTGATTATTTTTACCATTTATAAAGATAATATTACAACATAAGTTTTTTGAAAGAGCAAAATGATATTGAAATAACAAACTTTGAAACAATCAGATTGATAATTTAACTTTAAACATTCCAATTAAGAACAATTGAGAATTTGATCTAGAAAAGCAAAAAGAAATTACTTTAAAATATAAAAAAATTGAGAAAATAAAAAATAATTTGATTCAAGAATTAGAGTATTTAGAAAAAGTAAAAATTGAAATATAATTCAATATAAAAACATTCTCGAACTGTGTAAAGCATTGAAGACAAAGGGCTTAGGGCTATCACACGAAACATTACACTGACTTTTAGATTTACTGCTCTCGAACCAAATTTACGATTGAAAAAAAGTCTTATTTAAGCCATCTCCAATATACCAAGCACTGCATGGAGTATTGAATTTAACGAATGGTGGGTCGGGAGGGACTCGAACCCTCGACCAAAAGCTTAAGAGGCTTCTGCTCTACCAACTGAGCTACCAACCCATCAAATGAAGCATTGAAAATATTAATAAATTAATTAATAAAAGTAAATAAAAAAGCAAAACGAACTTTTAAATTAAATTAATTTTAAATTAAAAATCTATTTAAATTTCAAATTACAACTTTTAAATTAGCAATAAATACTAATTGATAAATGATTCAATAGCAATAAAACAGTTCACCAAACAATGACCAGTGAAATTATTAACCCTTGCAATACTAACTAATAATATTTACCAATTCCGTCAATATGATCTTGCTTAATTACATTTATATTGTCTTTACTTCTAAATAAAAAAACAAATAATAACACAGTAAAATAATTTTGACATTATGAAAAATTTACTTTGTTTACTTACTTCGCTATTAATCTTCACGAGTGTTAATGCTCAAACTTCTTTTGATTCTATTGATACATCCTGTTTTGAAAAAAGGGCTGTTATCACAGGAATAGAAGAAATAAAAGCTATAGAGATTATGACACCTTTCAGTCAATTTTTTCCAATTCAGGATTGAGAAATACTTGATCAGAAGTTCAACAAAGCATGAAATAATTTAAATTCTTATTTAATAAATCTTAAAACTACAAGTAAACTTGAAATTTTTAGTTCATACAAATGCCTTGATAATATTAAGTTTAAAGTTAAGTTTGCAAATTATATTTCTTCAAGTTTAAGTAAGCAATATAACACTTGAGAAAACTTACTCAATATAATCCCCTTCTTTGACGAAAATCCAAATTTTAATACAGATATAGATAAAGATTGAATAAATAATGAAAATGACAATTGCCAATTTATTTCAAATCAAGATCAACTAGATTCAGATGAAAATTGAATTTGAGATCTTTGTGAAGAAAACGAATCAAATCCTGCATCAAATAGTGATAATAATGATATCGATAGTGACAATGACAAAATCAAAGATTGAATGGATAACTGTATAAATGTTTCAAATCCATATCAAAAAGATTCAAACAATGACGGAAAATGAGATCTTTGTAGTGATGATGACAATGATGGTATCATTGGACATTTAGACAATTGCATTTGAATAAATAATCCAGATCAAAAAGACTCTAACAATAATAATGTATGAGACCTATGTGATAAAACAATTGAAGTAGCTGAGCTTGAAATTATAAAAACAATTGTAGTAAAAAATGAAGAAACAAAAAACACTGAAGTAGTAGCACCTATTAACACTGAAGTAAAAAAAGAAAAGAAGAAAAAAACAAACAGTATAATAGATAGCGATCAAGATTGAGTAGCTTATTTTAAAGATAATTGTAAAGAAGTAAGAAACCCAGATCAAAAAGATCAAGATAACGATAAAATATGAGATGAATGTGACAACTGTCCTTCTGTAAAAAACAAAGATCAAATTGATAAAAATAACAACTGAGTGTGAGATATCTGTGAAGACTCAGATAAAGATTGAATAGTTGATATCGAAGATAATTGCGCAAGTATTGCAAATAAAAATCAAAAAGACTCTAATAACAACTCGGTTTGAGACATATGTGAAGATCTTGACAGAGATTGAATCTTAAGCGATGAAGACAATTGTCCAAAGGTTTATAATGTAAATCAAACAGATACAGACAAAGATTGAATATGAGATAAATGTGATGATATAAGTAGTATAAGTAATGTAAACAGACTTGATAAACAATATCCTATCTGGGTGATTATCCTTATCACACTCATGTCTTGAATATTTGTATTTTGAGTACTAAAGAAAATTATAAGTAAATTATAATTTTAAAATTCTAGTCATCTTTTCATCAACAGACTCAGATCTTCATTCAATTTCTAAAATATTTCTTCAATTCATAAGATCCCTTATCACACTAGAATCTCACTCCACCACAGGAACAACAAGTACTGAATTCAGTTTTGAATTTAGTTGAATATGAAGCAAGTGAGCATTTTGAAAATAAATAAACCAAAAACTTTTCATGTCAGAGTAAGGAATAAATCTTTTTCATAAAACAACTCATAAAGTTGTAATCTTATTTTCTCGCATACTAGGTCCCTTGCTAGAAAAAATAAAATAAACAAAAAGCAAAATAAAGAAAACAACAGACATACTATAAACTCACTCATAGATTCACCAAACAACACTTCATATCATAATCACAGTAAAAATTATGTACCACAAAACTCATCTATGCGGCTTGATATGATCAATATCATTCCAAGAATATACTATTTTTCATTTATCCATATAAAATATTAATTTTCCTTATACTAAACCGATTTTATCAAAATTCAACATTTAAACAATTAATCAATGGATAAAAATAGAAAAAACTGTGATTTTATGGTACAATAAAGGGAAAATAAAAAGAAAAAATTAAAATGCTAAAATTCCTAAAAATATCGCTTATATCGCTAGTTTTAGCATTGTGAATATTGAATCCTTTACTTAGCAGTTTTGATAATATTGATAATTTATTTTGATTTGAAAAGATTTATGCAAATGAAACATGAGCAGACACAGAAGAAGAAGTAAAGAAAAGACTAGCAGAAGAAAAATGTAAAAAAAATAACAGCACTATTTCCGAAGATGAGTTAACAAAATGTATAAACAAAAATTTAAAACAAATAAATTTAAAAGTAAACGAAACCCAAAAAAAACTCATAGACCTACTACTTCCAATAATCGAAGTGCTTGTTGTAATCAACTGGTATGCAATATCATTACTATCGATACTTATGGACAATGTCATGGTCTATCATCCATGAATTGTAGATTTTTTACATGATACATGGCTAGTGTTTAGAAATATTGCTAACACAGTTTTTGCAATAGCACTTATAGCACTTGCACTAAAAAATATTTTCAGTGACATGAGCACACTCGGGTCAACTTTATGAAAATTTGTACTAGCTCTTGTTTTTGTAAATTTTTCATGGTTTGCAGTAAAAGTAATTGTAGATGTGTGAACAGTGACTACAAATATAATATATAGATTACCAAATGAATTTTGAGATCGTAATGATCTATTTGATACGATTGTTGAAATTAAATATAATTATAACCCAAATACTAAATTAAGTGTATCAAAAAAGATGCAAGCCTTAAGAGAGAAAAAAGCTTTAGAAGATGGCAATAGCGATACACCAGAAACAATTCTAGAAGCTGCCAATCATACACAAAACGCCTGAACAACTGACAATAAGAAGACAACAAAGAAAGCATCTGATTTTAATAATTTACTTTGTATTATTGAACTAGAGTGAGAAACAAGACAACTAAGAACAGAAGAAATAAAAAATAAGACAGAATGCTCATCATTACTTCCAAAAAACGATTGAGATGAAAATAAGACCATCACCGAAGAAGAATCAATGCTTGTAATTTATATAATGCCAATGAGCAAAGCAATCGGCACCAATAAACAACTAAGCTCATCTTCTATAGCCTGAGCTATTGGTATGAACTTCCTGCCTCTTGAAGAATTTAACAAGCTTTCAAGCTGATCAAGTGACTGGTCAACACTTACTTTTGAAATAATTTTTTCAATAATATTTGTGATCATGTCTGCAATTGTATTTGTAGCAGTTGCAATAACTATGCTAGAGCGTCTTATAGTATTGTGGCTCATGATAGTCATGTCACCCTTTGCAGCACTAGCAATCACTCTTGAAGATCTATGAGTATCGGGAATGAGTTTTAGCGATATGCTTTGAAAATTAGTCAACTATGCAATCATAATACCTGCATGAATATGACTTGTATTTGCACTTACATTTGTAATGATAGGGCAACTTTATTATATAGATATTAATGACATTTGAGAATGAAATGTTTTTGATAATATGTGATCTGCTTGGACTCTCATACTATGACTTGCAACCCTATGAATCCTATGGGTTTGATCTTTTAGTATTATGGAAAAAGCAGAATATGTTGCAAAAACTGTAACATGATCAATACAAAGCTGAGTTCAATCACTTGCACAAGCAGCCTGATCACAACTCCTCTATATTCCTATTATACCTATGTGAAAAACTCTAGGATGAGAAAGCGATGTAAACATGTCTTTTGGATGACTTAATGACATGTTCCAGAAACTAATGGGATCATGACTTCTTAAAGGAGAATCAAAAGAAAAACAAGAATGGTTTGCGAATAAGAGTAAGTTGTCAGTAGATGGTAAAGTAGAAGAGAATATAAATTTAGCTATAAAAGGTAATGATAAATTATCTGAATTATTAGCAGGAATAACTTCAACTGATCAAATCAATTCAAAATTATTTGAAAAAATACAAACAAACTTAATTAGTGACAGTCGTACAGATTTTAAAAAGAAAGATTTTGAATGAGACAAATGAAAAGCAATTTATGCATATGTTTTAGAAAAACAATCTAAGATTGATAATACATTAGCTATTCAGGCAGCGGTTTTGTGAAAGACGGCTGGAACAACTAATGTTAATAATAATGAGTTTAATAAAATAATAAAAAATGATAATCATTGGAATACACTATGGTGAAGAAGAGATAATACAAATGCTAATAAAAAAATCCTTGCAGAATTTAATAGATTACAATTAAACTCAGATCAAATAATCAATAAACTGAAAACACTTAAAGCTGATAGTACTATCAAAACTCCTGACATATTCCTTAAACATCTTAAAAGATTATAACCTGAAACATAATTACCCGTTTAATTATTTATCCCTTCGGGAGCTCTTCGAGAGACTCCCGAGTGGGTATTATCGAATCTATCCTTATTAGGAAAACATATCAAGTTTTATAACCACATCCATTTGCATTGATCCAAAAAACAATTATCTAATCATGGACCACTACAAGAATCTCTGTAGTACTCTTCATTAACATATCAAACACTATGTAGCATGCAAGAAATTTGATTCAAGTGATCAGCAACATTTTTATGCAAACCTCTCTCAAGCGATTTATTATGAAAACTATCTGCTAAATCCTCATTAGAATATCACTTTTTTCCATCAAGGCTCTCAGTTGAATAAGTAACATCATCTTCATCAGGAAAATGATATTCATCAGACAATGAATCGAGTAAATCATTTCAACTTAATATAATATTTATATTTCTAATCAATTCTCATCTTACATTTTGTATGCGTTCTGGATCATCATCAAATCACATATCACATGCCTGATCAATATAATTAGATATTAAACGTATAGCACTATTCGAAATCTCAATAATTAATTCTCATTCTATAAAATTATTTTGTCTCAAAGCTCATACTTGTTTAAGATAATTCATTGCTTTACCATTTTCTTCAATGACACCACATGCTCTACCCACAATTCACATTGTATTAATCCCAGTTTTTGCTGATTTATTCATATTTTTTAATAATTAATAGTACCACAAATTACACCATTATTTCTTGTTGTCAAGAAATAATGACAAACTGAAAATAAATAAAAATTCAAAAAGCAGACTTTTTTCTCATTCAATAATTAAAACAGGTCAAATATCATCTTTTGATAAAAAAAGATTGATTCATTTTATTGGCAAGCTAGATAACAAGAAGATAGCTGAAATTGATAAATATTTACTTAAACATTTTTGAATAAAAAATTAAGTATCATTTTTCAAAATAATCTATACACTCTTTTAGCTTTTTTATATTTAATCAATAATAATGCAAATCTGAATAGTAGGACTGCCAAATGTTTGAAAATCAACACTTTTTAATGCTCTTACAAAATCATCTAGTGCTGAAGCTGCAAATTATCCCTTTTGTACAATAGACCCTAATATTTGAATAGTAGAAGTTCCAGATGAAAGACTTAAACGAATAATCGAAGTTGTTAAACCTGAAAAATCAATTCCTGCTACTGTTGAATTTGTTGACATTGCCGGTCTTGTTGCTGGTGCTTCAAAATGAGAATGACTTTGAAATAAATTTTTATCTCATATCAGATCATGTAACGCTATTGCTCAGGTTTTGAGATTTTTTGAAGATTCAAATATTACACATGTTAATAATGAAATTCATCCAAAAAACGATAAAGAAACTATAGAAACAGAGCTCATAATAGCTGACACGCAAACTCTTGAAAATGCTATAGAAAAAGCTCAAAAAGAGACTAAAAGCTGAGATAAAATCGCTTTATGAAAACTTGAACTTTTTCAAAATTTACTAAAATTCTTAGAAGAATGAAATCTTGCTGTCGATTTTGAAAGAGATGAAGAAGAAGATATTTTTATAATGGATCTTCACCTTCTCACAAATAAGGCAATGCTATATGTAGTTAATGTTAGTGAAGACGAATTAGCTTCATTTGATAAAGAAAAGGTTAAAGATATTTTATGACTAAAAAATAGTGATGCCATTACTCCAATTTGTGCAAAATTAGAATCAGATCTTGCAGAAATGTCTGATGAAGATGCTAGTGAGTTTCTTAAAGAATACTCAATACATTCTTCATGAAAAGATGAGCTTATTAGAGCTGCTTATAAAACATTAAACCTTGAAACTTATTTCACTGCATGAGTAAAAGAAGTACGAGCTTGGACAATAAAAAAATGAAGTTTAGCACCTCAAGCTGCATGAGTAATTCATACAGATTTTGAAAAATGATTCATTTGTGCCGATATTGTTTTTTGGAAAGACTTAGTAAGTGCTTGATCGGAAATAAAAGCTAAAGAACTTTGACTATTAAAAATGCAATGAAAACAATATCTCGTTCAAGATTGAGATGTATGCCACTTTAAGTTTAACAATTAACAAGAAGGAGTAAGAAAAGCACTTGACTTTAAACATTAGTCAAATAGTATTTCCCAGAAAATTTTAAGAAAGATTTATGCAAAAAAACATACAAGCTATTATTGACACAGAAGAACAATGAAAAAAAATCATTATCAATCAAGAAGAAATAAATAAAAAAGCAAAACACGCAGAGGAACAAAGCTTAGAATGAAGATTAAAAAAATTGGAAGAAGAAAAAAAGTGAGAATATGAAATGAATTCAGATGAATTAAAACTAGAAATGAAAGATACTTTTACAAACAATCGCAAACCCTATGAACAAGAAGAACAATCGATAAAAGCAATTGATATAGAACCAGAGAAGCAAAATAATTATAACTACTTTCTTCAGACAATATAGAATATGGCATTAGTAAAAGCAAAAAAAATCCAAATCTTGGCTTTAAAAAAACATGAAAATCAAATACTTGATTTCTTACAAGATTCCGAATCATTTTCCGTAAGTACTAATAATAAAAATTCTAACCTTGCATTAAATAATAATGCTTTTTTTGATAATGTTGAAAAAAATAAATGAGAAATTGAATTTTCTATAAATTTTTTAAAACAATACTCATCTGAAAAAAGATCTTTTAAATATGCTTTTATTTGAGATAAGGAAATTCTATCTATAGATCATGTAAAAAAGGTTGCAAACCAATACAATTTTAGCACTGACGTATGAAAATGCAGAGAGTATGAAAAAACTTTAAATTGACTAAAAAGTGAAAATAGTGAAACAAATAAAGAAATTGATATTCTTTCTAAATTTAAGAAAATTGATTTTGATATAAGCGTCGTTTCAAATACTGATAATGTGGAAATCTTCTTGTGAGAAATTAAGACTATATCTTTTTCTCTTTTAAAAGAAGAACTGGAGACTTTTTCTCCTTTTTTAGAGGTTTTTATTATTCAATCTTCAAAAACCAATACCTCATTTTCTATTGTATATCTTAAAAAGATTAGCGAGTGAATTTTCAATATTGTAAACAATTTTGTTACAACTGAGTTTAAAGATTTTAAAAATTATAAAAATATATCTGAATTTATTTTAAATGCTAAAAATAAAATTAAAGAAAATAATAGAATTGAAAGAGAGTTGATTGAGAAAATAAAACTACTCAAAGCTTCTTTGCCTAAACTTAAAGCAACATATGACTACTTTTTATGGCTTTGTGATCAAAAACAAGTATCTCAAAATAGTTTTTCTACTGAAAATACAATAATGATAAATGGCTGGGTGTCTTGAAATAAATTAGAAAATGTTCAATCATGATTGTCTAGTATATCTGATTGAAATATTGATATAAGCGAAATTAGTATAGAAAAAGATGAAAAAATTCCTGTTGAAATAGTAAACAAACCACTCTTCAGACCTTTTGAATCAGTTACATCTCTTTATTGACTTCCAAAATCACATGAATTTGACCCAACACCTTTTGTATCAGTTTTCTTTTGGGTGTTTTTTGCTTTTTGTCTTACAGATGCTGTATATGGTTTGATAATTTTCATAGGAGCTTTTCTTGCTCTTAATTATATGATTGTACCAAAAGACACCAGACCCCTTCTTGCACTTATGGTGTATGTCTGACTATCAACTACTATAATGTGAGTTTTATTTTGATGATATGCTGGGCTTCAAGAAATAAAATGATTTATACCAGATAGCCTTATGAATATGCAACAGTTCAACATGGTTGAATGAATGCAGGTAGTTATGTGACTTGCGTTCTGACTTTGATTTATTCATTTACTTTCTTGAACATTATTAAAATGATTTCATAGTTTTAAACAATGAAATGTATGATCTGCAATTTTTATGAATTTTTCTTGGCTACTTTTCTTTTGAGCTATAGCTCTTGAGGTGATGAATGAAGTAAATAATAACTACATATGGATGACAGTATGAGTCATGGCTATAAGCCTATCTTATGATAGCAAATGATTTATGAAACTTATCATGTGACCTTTTAACATTTTAAATGAAACAATATCATGGGGGTCAAATATTCTATCATATGCAAGACTTTTCGCACTCTGAATATCAACTTGAATAATTGCAACAGTATTTAATCAAATTGCTGGTACAATATGAGATATGCTTCCAGCATGAATATCTTTTATTGTAATTGTAGCAATAGTGCTTATATGACATGTTCTTAACATAGCAATGAATTGACTTTGAGCTTTTATACACTCTGCTCGTTTGCAGTTTGTTGAGTTTTATTGAAAATTCATGGAATGATGATGAATGGCATTAAGTCCAATGAAAAGACAATCAACACATGTTTATATTGATTAATTTATTAATAACTTTTTATAAAATAAAAAATTTAACTTTAAAATTATGGAAAATTTAGCAGTAGAATCATTTGGAACAGCATGGGCATTAGCTTGAGCAGCAGTTTCCGCTATCCTATGATGAGTATGATCGGCAATCTGATCATGATTAGCATGACAAGCAGCCAGCTGACTTGTTGCAGAAAAACCTGAGCTTTTTGGTAAAGCAATGGTACTTGAAGCTCTTCCTTGATCCCAAGGTATTTACGGTCTTATTTGAGCGTTTTTGGTGATAAAATTATTACCAATATTCGACATGACAACTGTACAATGAATGAATGTATTTTTTGCATCTCTCCCTCTTTGACTTACTGCTTTATTTTCTTGAATATTTCAATGAAAAGTATCTGCAGGTTGAATGAACATTATAGCAAAAAATCCTGAATGATTTTGATCAGCAATGATACTTGCAGCTATCGTAGAAACATTTGCAATCCTTTGATTACTAGTTTCAATCTTGGCAATATTTGACATCAAATCAGCCCTTTGAGCATAATCTAAAAAATAATAAACTAATTATAAATATGTCAGTAACAAATATCGTAGAATATATTTTAAACCAGGCAAATAAAAAAGCACAAGAGTTAAAAGATTCTTGAGAAAAATCTCTCAAAGAACTTAAATTGAAAAATGAACAAATTCTCATTAAAAAATGAGGACAATTACAGGAATTTTATAAAAATAAAAAAATGAAAGCTATTGATAAAGCTAAATCAATGGCAGTCATGGAATGAAAAAATAAAGTCCTTAAGGCTAAACATGAGCTTCTTGATGCAATTTTTACTTGAACCAAAAATAAAATCATATCTCTTCCTGATGATAAATATGTAGACATTCTTTCAAAGCTTTTAGCTAAGATAAAAGAAAATTCTTGAGAATTAATTTCATGAAAATGAGAAAAAAATGTTTTACAGCAAGCAATTAGTAAAGCTAAAAAATCATTTACTATAAGCAAAGAATGAGATTTTAGGGGTGGCTTTATTCTTTCTACTAAAGCTTCTGATTACGATTTTTCTTTAGATAACATTTTTAAAAATATTAGAAAAGAAAAAGAATTAGAAATATCAAGCAGGCTTTTCAATAAAACATCTGCATAAACTTAGAATATATAATTTAAAATAATATTAATTTAGTGTTCAATAATTACATATCAGTATCAGCAAGGCTAAGGGCAATAGAATCAGAAATGATTAATGAAAAAGACATCGAGAGAATGTTAAATTCAACTAATGCAAAAGATGCCTTTGACGTACTTCAAGATAATAGTTTTTCTAGCTTTATTTCTTGAGTTTCATATAAAGATTTTGAAAATTCAATAAATAAATATCTTCAAAGAGTTAAAAAAACTATTGATCTTTCATGTCCTCAATGAGGAGTAGTTGAACTTATTTCAATCTGGTATGATTTTATAAATATAAAACTCGCTCTTAAATCTTTTCTTAAATGAGATGATTTTGATAATATACTTCACAATATGTCCCAACTTTGAAGTATTGAATTATTAAAAATAAAGAATTACGCTAACGAAAATAGTTTTATATCAGAAGACTTAAATAAATTAAGATCTGAAATTATAAATGATTATAGCAATAATTCTAATTTAAAAAATGTTGATATAATCTGCGACAAGCTAATGTTTAAAAATTTACTCAAACTAGCTTTAAAAATAAATTCAGATATTATTATTAAATTTTTACAAAAAAAAATTGATCTTGTTAACATTCTTACATATCTCAGAAGTCAAGATAATTTCGATATAAGTTATTTTATTGAATGATGAGAAATAAAATCCTCACTCTTTGAATCAAATAATAAAGAAGAAATAATTAACATGCTAGAATATAAATTTGATATTAAAATCAAATCACTAGAAGATATAGATTCATTTATAAAAATATCAAGTCAGTTTGACCTTGAGCTTAATAAAAATCTCGAACAAGTTAAATACCTTGCTTATGGTCAAGAAGTTGTTTTTGCTCATTTTTGGATGCAAGTTAAATCTACTGAAATAATTAGAACAATTTTAGTTTGAAAAATAAATGATATTGATAAAGAAACAATAAAAAATCATTTAAGAAAAATATATTAATATATGAATTATAAAATCTGTATCGTTGCCACAAAAGAAGTTGCCTCACTTTTCTCAGCTATATGAGCAGATAAGAGAATTGTAGAATCATGTGAAAGTGCTTTAAGCGCATTATTTGAATTAAAAAAAGAAAGACAAAATTCGTGAGATGAAAACTCTGCACTAAAATACTGAATCATATTTGTACTAGAAGAATATATTATGAATATCTCAAATGATGATTATAAAAAATTATCATCTTGAGCCTTGCCTGCAATTATTTCAATACCATCACATAAATGATCAAGTGGATATTGAGAAATTAAAATTAGAAAAATCGTAGAAAAAGCTGTATGATCAGATATATTCGGATAAGATAATATTATAAATTTATAACCACGATAATAAATATAACTAAATCACTATGAATAAATGAACAATTATCAAAGTAACTTGACCACTAGTTGTAGCTGAAGGACTCACTTGAGCTAAAATGCAGGAAGTGGTAAAAGTATCAAATGATAATCTACTTTGAGAAATAATAAGACTTGATTGAGATAAAGCATTTATACAAGTATATGAAGATACAGCATGAGTATGACCATGAGAACCAGTAATTCCAACTTGAGATGTAATGTCTGTTGAACTTGCACCAGGTCTTCTTGAATCAATTTATGATTGAGTTCAACGTCCACTTAAAGAAATCGAAAAAAAATGTCAGTCATATTATATCAAAAGGGGTATTGAAGTACCTTGAATTGATAAGGAAAAAAAATGGGATTTTGTTTCCAAATTAAACAATTGAGACTCAGTAAGCTCATGAGATATTTTGTGAACTGTAAAAGAAACCACACTTATAGAACACAAGGTAATGGTACCATACTGAATTACAGGTACTATTAAAAAAATAAAATCTTGAAACTTTAACATTGAAGAAATAGTAGCAACAATCGAAACTAACAAGTGAGATAAGCAAGTTTCTATGTTACAAAAATGGCCTATACGTAAGCCAAGACCTGTAAAAAATAAAAAAGTTCCAAAAATTCCATTGATATCTTGAGGTAGATCTATTGATACTTTTTTCCCTTTGGTGAAAGGTTGAGCTTGATGTATTCCTTGACCATTCGGATCTTGAAAAACTGTTACTCAACAAGGACTTGCGAAATATTGTGATGCAGAAGTAATTGTATATATTTGATGCTGAGAAAGATGAAATGAAATGACAGAAGTACTAACAGAATTCCCTCATCTTAAAGATCCGAACACATGAGAACCTTTAATGAAAAGAACGATAATGATTGCAAATACGTCAAACATGCCTGTGGCAGCAAGAGAAGCTTCTATATATGTTTGAGTAACTATTGCAGAATATTATAGAGATATGTGATACTCAGTAGCACTTATGGCTGATTCTACATCAAGATGGGCTGAAGCTTTGAGAGAAATCTCATGAAGATTAGAAGAAATGCCTTGAGAAGAAGGATATCCTGCATATCTATGATCAAGAACAGCTGAATTTTATGAAAGAGCTTGATATGTAAATTGTCTAGGATCTGATAATAGAGAATGAGCACTCACCTTGGTGTGAGCAGTATCACCTCCTGGATGAGATCTTTCAGAACCAGTATCTCAAAACACACTTCGTGTTACCAAGTGTTATTGGTGACTAGATTCGGCCCTTTCTTATAAAAGACATTTCCCTGCAATAAATTGGCTTCAATCTTATTCTCTTTACGTTGAAAATGTGATTGACTGGTGGAAAGAAAATGTTGCTCCTGACTTTCCTCAACTTAGAGCAGACGCACTCACACTTTTAAGTGAAGAATCAAAATTAGAAGAAATTGTACGCTTAGTTTGAATGGAAGCATTATCAAGCAGAGAAAGACTTGTACTATTTGTTTCAAAATCAATTAGAGAAGATTTTTTATTTCAAAATGCTTTTGATCCAGAAGACGCTTATACAGTTCCAAAAAGATGTTATTGAATACTAAAAGCAATTATGGCTGTGTATTATGAATGACTAAACTTAATTTCTAATGAAGAATTTGAATTTAAAAATTTAGAAAAACTTAAAATTCTAGAAGAGCTTCCAAGAGCAAAGGAAATAAAAATGGACAAGTATGAACAATTAGACGCACTTGAATGAAAAATTAGAAATGCAATTAAAGAGTTAAATTAAATATAAACTAAAAACTACTAACTATTCTAACATGCAAAAAGAATTAAAAACAGTATCAGGAATACAATGACCACTACTTATCGTAGATTTACCAGAATGAGTAAGTGTAAGCTTTGAAGAAATTGTAGAAGTACAAGTTTGATGAGAAGACAAAAAAAGAAGTGGTAAAGTTTTATCTGCTGAAAAAGATAAAGCACTAGTTCAAATGTTTGAAAAACCATCAGGTATTTCTGTAAATGATACAAAAGTAAAATTTTTATGAGAAGTATCAAAGATATGACTTTCAACAGACATGCTTTGAAGAATTTTCGATGGATCTTGAAAACCACTTGATGGATGAGAAGAAATTATTCCAGAAAAGAAAACACCTATTAACGGAGAGCCATTAAATCCTGCATCAAGAGCTTTTCCAAACGATTTTATTCAAACATGAATATCAACAATTGATACAATGAACACATTGGTTAGATGACAAAAACTTCCAATATTTTCTTGATCTTGATTACCTCATAATAAGGTTGCTACACTTATTTGAAAAAATGCAAAAGTAAATGACTGATCTGAATTTGTTGTAGTATTCTGAGCAATGGGTGTAACATTTGAAGAATCACAATTTTTTCAATCAGAATTTGAAAAAAGTTGAGCGCTAAAAAATGCAGTGCTATTTTTAAATACAGCATCAGACCCAGTAGTTGAAAGAATCGCTACTCCACGTTTAGCACTAACTACAGCAGAATACTTAGCTTATGAAAAAGATATGCACGTGCTTGTAATACTTACAGATATGACAAACTACGCAGAAGCTTTAAGAGAAGTCTCTGCAGCTAGAAAAGAAGTGCCATGAAGAAGATGATATCCTTGATACTTATATACAGATCTTTCAACAATTTACGAAAGAGCTTGAAGTGTAGTTTGATCAAAATGATCTGTTACACAAATCGCAATTTTAACTATGCCTGAAGACGATAAAACACATCCAATTCCTGATCTTACTTGATATATAACTGAATGACAAATTGTAGTTGATAGAAGTCTTCACAGTAAAGACCTATTCCCATCAATTGATATTCTTTCTTCTCTTTCTAGGCTATGGTCTGCTTGAGTATGAGAGTGAAAAACAAGAGAAGATCACTCCTCTCTTAAAGATCAATTGTTTGCTTCGTATGCAAGATGAAAAGAAGTAAGAGAACTTGCTGTTGTACTTTGAGAAGCAGCACTAGACGATGCTGATAAGGCTCATCTTAAATTTGCAGATGATTTTGAAAATGAATTTGTAAACCAATGAGATACAGACAGAAACATTGATGAAAGTTTAGACATATGATGGAAACTTCTTATGAAACATATTCCTGAAAACGAAATGAAAAGAGTAAAAAGGGAATTTATAGACAAATATTGAAAACAAGTAAGTTAATTGTCATAACAAAATAAAACAAATTAAAAGATTATAATGGCAATACTAAATGTAAATCCAACTAGAATGATTCTACTTAACTTAAAAAAACAAGTTAAGACAGCTTCACGTTGACATAAACTTCTCAAAGATAAAAGAGATGGTCTTATGAAAAATTTCATGGCTATCATAAGAGAAGCTAGAGAACTAAGAAGAGAAGTAGAAAAAGAAATGTGAACTGTATTAAAATCTTATCTATTTGCTGCATCAGAAATAGATCCAAATTCACTTGAATGAATATTAAATTTTTCTAGCAGTACATTAAATCTTAGTGTGAGCACTAAAAATATAATGTCTGTTCAAGTTCCTGAATTTACATGTGAAACTTCAGGAGATTTTGTAAATTACGGATTTGCACAAACTTCATGAGACTTAGATATATCACTTTCCAAATTAGAAAAAATACTACCAAAGCTCATTAAGCTATCTGAATATGAAAAAAAAGCAGAAAGCTTAGCTGATGAAATAGAAAAAACTAGAAGAAGAGTAAATGCACTAGAATACACAATGATACCAAATCTTAAAGATACAATCAAATTCATCACAATGAAGCTCTGAGAACAAGAACGCGCTTCGATTATCACTACTATGATTGTTAAGGCTATGATTGAGGCACAGGAAGAAAAAGTAACTAGCTAAAAACAAAAAAATAAGTATAATAATATGAACCTAACAATTCATTATGCTTAATTTTTTAACAAAAAGAATTCAATCAGAACTATTTATTTATACATATAGTGCTTTAGCCATAGCTTCATTAATATTTATTTTATTCTATGCATCTCCAATTATTCAAGTTTTAACTATCATATTGTTAGCACTTTATCTTTTTACTACCGAAAAAATACCCGTAGATATGACTGCTCTTTTTATAATGATAATACTGATTCTTAGCTGACTTGTTACGCCCAGCGAAGGTGTGTCATGATTTTCTAGTGTTGCAACCATTACAGTGCTTTGTATGTTTGTACTTTCATCTGCAATAGAAAAAACATGAATCATACAGAAACTTTGAAACAGCGTATTTTCCTTTGTATGAAATTCAGAAATACTTCAATTGCTAATGATAGCCTTACTCATAGCTCCCCTATCAGGTTTTGTAAACAATACTGCAGCCGTTGCAATTTTTCTTCCTATGATTTTAACAATATCAAAAAAATCAAACACACCAGCCACAAAACTCCTCATTCCTTTATCTTATTTATCAATGCTATGAGGAACACTCACACTACTTTGAACATCTACCAATATTCTTGCAAATGCCGTACTGATTGAAAACAATCTTCCTAGTTTTACAATGTTTGAATTTATGAAAATATGACTCATTGTATTAGCTGTTGGAATAATATATTTTTTAATAGTTTGAAGATATCTACTTCCAGATCGTAAAAATGAAAATGAAGACAGTCCAGATGACAATAATTTTTTAGCAGGTTTAAAAATTCAAAAGTGATCTGAATTTATTTGAAAAACTATTAAACAACTTAGGTTTTGAGAAAAATTTAATGCTAAAGTTTTAAAATTAAGAAGAAAGGATAAATCTTACAGAAAATGACTTATTGATAAAAAAATTGAAGTAGATGACATACTTATAATATTTGCAGACGAACAAAGAATTATTGAATTTGATCATAGAAAAAATGAAAAACTCATCCTTGATTTTGATTCAAAACATAGAAAAATGCCTGCATGATGAAAAATTATAAAACTAATATTTAGCAGTAGACATATTTTTAAAAATAGTGATCAAAATGAAATAGATTTTCTTAAAAAATACTGATCAGGAATCATATGAGTTCATAGGAAAAAGTGACATCATATATTAGATTCACACATGCCAGATCTTTCTATTTCAGCTTGAGAAGTACTTTTAGTAAAAGTATCTCAATGATCACTTCCAGCCCTAAGAAAGTCAATGAATGTAATACTACTTGAAGAAATAGAAAAAGAATATGATCCTAGTAAAACATGGACTACTCTTTCAATAATCTGAGCTATGATCATAACAGCTGCAACTTGAATACTACCAATCATGGTAGCTGCTCTCTGCTGAGTGTTTTTAATGTTTATAACATGATGTCTAAAAGCAAGTGATATTTATCAATCTGTGCATTGGAACATTATATTCTTACTCGCATGAGTTATCCCCCTCTGACTTGCTATGCAAAAAAGCTGAGCCGCAGACTGGATAGCTATGCATATATTTGCTCTATCAAGCATAATGCCACTTATACTAATAATGTGAATGTTTTATCTAGCTACAAACATTTTAACTGAAATAATATCAAACAATGCTGCTGTTGTTCTAGCACTCCCAATAGCAATATCAGTTGCCCAAAAACTTTGAGCAGATCCAAAATCTTTTGCTCTCATAATCATGTTTGCAGCTTCAACAAGCTTCCTATCTCCTATATGATATCAAACAAATACAATGGTTTACTGAGCCTGAAATTATAAATTTACTGACTTTGCAAAAGTTGGCGCTCCATTAAATATTATATTACTTGTACTTACAACCACTTCTATATATTTGTTCTATCATCCTAAAGCACTTAATTTTCATTATTATGCTAATGAGTTGTTTTAAATTTGTCGCATCTACATAACTTGTTATACTTACATAGTAACTTATCATGCTTTCGTAACTTGTCATACCTGCGTAGGCAGGTATCTAGTAAAAATAATATAATTTTAATCAACTAACTTGCTTTTCCCATTTTTTCTTTTATAATAATAATATGAAGAAAAAGCCAATAGAAGTTGATCACTAAGAAGACAATATAAAATTCTTGATGAACTAGTAAGAAAGAAGAAAATAAGTAAAGTATCATCTTACATTTGGAAAGCCGTATCAACATATTTTGTGGATTTTACTATATACTTTGTAGGTTGCTCATAATCTAAAACTTCACCTAACTCCTTAAATTCAACTCCATTTGGACAGAGTTCTGCGATTAGTCTTTCGATTTTTGATTGATTGGTTGACATTATTTATTTTTTAGAATCTAGTTTACTTGCTATATTTCCTATTACATCTGCCGTATCAAAAACAATACTTTTTGCTTTAGCATTTAAATCTTTTTCATTTAATTTCTTCCCAAACACTTTTTCTGTCGGAGATTCAAAAATACTTTTTGTAGATTCAATTAAAAACTTTTGAGTTTTTCCTTTTTGTTCATTTTTAACTAGCTCCTTAAAGTGATGCAAGGCAACTGCAACAGATGATTTAAAATCATATTCCTCTTTTAATTTAGAAGCATTTTTAAATTCAGAGGCAGAAAAATAAACTGCATAGACAGCTGGGAAAATTAATGTTAAACGAAGATAAAAAGTTAATTTTATATCTTCAAGTTTTCCATTTTGAAATAAAGGACTCAGTTCTTTAAAAACATAATGACCAGAATCTGTCAAAAGCCAAATACTTAATGCTAAAATAAACAACCAAAATAATGATTGCTTGAATAACCAAGATGCCCTTTCATTAAAAGACTTGTATAGTTTTGTTCCGATTGCTTTTCCTAAAATATCAAAAATTTCATCTTATAGCTTAGTATTTTTAGAAACAATTTCATCAGTCTTTTTTGTATTACTTGTAATAATTTCCGTCAATTTTTCTTCTCCTTTTTCTAAAGATTCAGTCACATTGTTTAATTCGGTTTGCATGTTTTCTGTATATTCATCAATTTTTTCAAAAAATTTAAGAATGCTTTCTTTATTCTGTTTTGATTCTGCTTCATAATCTGAAATATTTGAATCACGAGTTTTAATATCCACATAACGCTCTTCAATATCCTTTTCTATAGATGATACTTGAGTATCGCTTTCTTTTGCACTACTTAAAAACTCACCAGCCTTAGTGTCTTTCTCAGAAATGGAAGTTAAAAACTGTTCAGCCTTCTTTTTTAATTCCTCAGCTTCTTTCAGTTTTTGAATTAATTCCTCAAAGCGATGTTTTAAATAATTTAGATTTTTAAGCTTTTCTTGATAACTTGGATAACCTTTTATTTCTTTTTCCAGATTTCTAATAATTTGTTTTATTTGTTGTACAAATTGAATAAAATTTGGGACATGATTTGTTCAATTTTTAATATTTGTGATATATGAATTAAGGTTTTGCAATTGAGACAAAAGATTGTTTCTTTCTTGAAAAATAAAAAAGTTTTCAAATAAATTATTTTTATCTTTTATTGAAGATAAAAGCAAATTTGCAATTGACTCTAATTCAATAAGAGCTTCTTCAAAATTCATTTCTTGAGTTTCTTGTTTTCCCCATCAATAAGAATTAACACTCTCTTTTAATTTAAAAAGTTCAGAAAAATTTTCTGATTCAATTAAATCCAAGATTTGTTGTGTTGTACTTTTCATAATTTTATAATTATTATTTGTTCATAACTAATTTTTAAATTTTGCCTTTTTTATATCTCTCCCATCTTATAAGCTAACTGTGTTTCTTTATCTTGGTTTTCTAGCCATAAATCAAAATCTGTTTTTTCATTGTTTTTATTTTGAACAATCATTGCTAATACAGATTTTTTTGTTTTGCTATCAATAAACCTAAAGTTATTATTTTTCTCAAAAAATTTTAAAACACTTTCTACATTAATTGGATCTTTCATAATTCGTAATTGTTAAATCGTTTATCATATTATCTTAATTTAAGAATTTTTTATTATTCGCCAAATCATTCGCATTTTGATCCGAAATCACACTCTTACCCGTCTGCTTTTCTAGCGATTTTCTCGCCTGCTTCGCCACATTACCACCCTTCTTAGCCACCTTCTTATTTTCACCCAAACCCTTAGGTTTTTGTTCCTTAGAAATTTCACTCGTCGACGCCTCAGCAAGCATATTCAAAACCAATTCAAGATTAGTCATATTATCTCGCAAATTTTGCTTCTTCAGTCTTTTGAAATTCTTATATTGCTTCACAGATTTATCCGACCAAGCTCTAGTAATTTCATCCGTCAAAACCGCATATTCCAATCCTTCTTTCATACCTCTTTCTTTCCATTCATCAGTCAACTCCTTCCTTACTTCAATACTTTTAAGTCTTTGATTAATCCATTCTTTAGAATACCCCTTCTTGAGATAAGTTTGCATCGCTCTATCAAAAGCCAATTCAGGATCTTCCATTTCCTCAATTCTTTCATATCAAACCTTTGCAAGCCATATCTTAAATGGTTCAGCCTTAGGAGAAGGAATAGACTGAATAACACGAAGTACATCCTCAGTAGAAAAACAATCAGTAGCATATTTCTTACCATCAGAAGCTACAAATTTCAGTTGTACGATTTTTTCGTACACCTCACTTCCTTCTTTTTTTAACCTACTTTTTAAATCACTCCAATATCTTTTTGGAATAGTTGAATCTGTAAGTATTTGAACAACATCAATAATCGAAAAATACCAAAGTTCTTTGTCCGCATCCCAATGACGACGAACTTCTTTTTGATTGAATAAAATGATTGAGCTTTCTTTTTTCATAGTTTTTTAGTTATTTCCCTCAATGTTATCAACTATCTCATCAATCGCATTTCTTAACTCACCCTGCCTTACTACAATTCTCTCAATCTCCTTATTCAACTCCTTAATATCCACAACCTCTCTTGTGTCTTCTGCCTCTACATAACTCGAAACAGCAATGTTATAATCATTCTCAGCTATCTCTGAGTTATCTACCAGCTTCACAAAATGATCTACATCTTTGCGATCAATAAAAGCATCAAGAATCTTTTTACGATTTTCTTCACTGAGCTTATTTTTATTCCCACCTTTTACAAATTCTGCAGAAGCATCAATAAATAAAGTCTTATTATCTTTCTTGCTTTTCTTTAAGACCATGATGCAAGTTGCAATACTTGTACCAAAGAAAAGATCAGGGGGAAGTTGTATGATTGCATCAATATAGTTATTATCAATCAAATACTTGCGGATTTTTTGCTCTGCACCACCACGATACAAAACTCAAGGAAATTCAACTATTGCAGCAGTTCCACTAGTTGCTAACCAAGAAAGCATGTGCATAGTAAAAGCAAGATCAGCCTTACTTTTTGGAGAAAGTACACCAGCTGGAGAAAAACGAGGATCGTTAATCATAATCGGATTTGCATCTCAATCCCACTTAATTGAGTATGGAGGATTTGAAACAATTGCATCAAATGGCTCATCATCCCAATGTTTGGGGTCTGTAAGTGTATCTCCATGGGCAATATCAAAATGATTGTAATTTATATCATGAAGAAACATATTAATTCGACAGAGGTTAAAAGTAGTAAGGTTTATTTCTTGTCAAAAAAATCCTTGTCTAATATTTTCTTTTCAAAGTACTTTAGCAAACTTAAGAAGAAGCGATCAAGATCCACAACAAGGATCATACACCTTATTTACTTCTTTTTTATCTACTGTTGTAATTTCAGCAAGTAGCTCACTAGGTAGAATGTAAAACCTTTTCTCTTTTATGGTATCAGCTCGACCAAATTCAGCTTCTTCGTCAGAAAGCAAGGCGTAATCAAAATCTTTATTTCCAGTGCGTTGTTCATCAGAATTGATATAACTTGTAAGATTTTCACTAATAAAACGATAAAAAAGTATTCAAAGAACATATTGCTTAAAATCCCAGCCATCAACACTTCCTCGTAAATCATTTGCAATTTGCCAAATAGCACGATGAAGCTCTGAGCGTTCTTGTTCTTTGCTTGTATTTATATTTGTCATAATTTTATTTGATTTGATGATAAATTACGAAAATTTATCTTTGGTGGAGGCGGCGGGTTTCGAACCCGCGTTCAAAAGTGTAAACTAGAACCCATCTACATTTATAGCTCAATTTGTTATTTCACTTCAAGGTGGAAAACTAAGCAAAAAACTTGAAGCTAGCTTGATTAATAAGTTTATAAATACTGCAAGCGGAAGCATAGATAAACTTTTCTACCTGTATGACATCCATATAAAGCCAATAGAAAACCTTAAAGGACGGGACTGGGTTTATAGCCAGTCACAGAAAGAAGGTCGAACACTATGCAAATGAACGAGAAGAAAATACTGGTGTTATTACAGAAGCTGCAACATCACTAGCAAATCTTTTCACTCTATTCACAACAGATCTAGTTCTTTCTAAATTATTTAAGTTTACACTTAAAATGCTAAGAAGTGGATAACGGGCATACTTAGCAAAGCCCGAAATGCAAGTAATAGTTTAGACTCACTCTTGTCAAAGCCGTGCACCCCCGTGGTTAAAATTTAAAATTTAAAATTTGAGAGATTACTCTGAGTCTTGCTGTTATTTTAAGTTTCTATTTTAACATATATTATAATATAGTATTTATGTAAATTATGCAAATTAATAAAAAAACCCTCTTGTTTTACAAGAGGGGTTTTATAATCTTAAAATAATTAATTAGATATTATCTAACAGCATCTTTTAAACTTTTTCAAGCTCTGAAAGTTGGCAACTTCATAGCTGGAATTTTGATTTTTTCTGAAGGATTTCTTGGGTTTACTCAAGTTCTTGCTGATCTGTGAGAAACTTGGAATGTTCAGAAACCAGTTAAAGTAACTTTGTTTCCTTTTGATAAACTGTCAGTAACAACTTGTAAAAATGCCTCTAATACTGCAGCTGCATCTTTTTTTGTTGTTCCAGATTTTGCAACGATTGCTGAAATTAAATCTTGCTTTGTCATAGTTCTTTATGGTTAATAAATAAAAAATACGCGTCAAACTCTATATTAAAAATATCACCTGATCAAGCCTTTTTTAAAAAAAAGGCTTCCTACATCACCTGTGTAAGCAATTAACAAAAAAAATGGCTTATTAAACACATTAATTGAAATAATTAAATCTATATTTTCTTCTTAAGAATGCTTATTTTTAGAATAGTCTCCAATAAATACAATAAAAAAGCAAGGAGTAAAAAATTAAAATATAACTCATTATGATTAACTTTTTGACTCATTTTAATATCTCAAACTTCTAAGTCATATATTTTATCAAAAATGTCCTCAAGAAGATTCTTTGAATTTGCCCAATAATATTTTCAATTTGTCTGCATTGATATCATTCTCAATGGATCTTCATCCAAATATGTTAAATACAATGATCAATCTGGATTTTTGATATACTCCTTATTTCAATCCTTAGTTATATATGGAACAATAGATCAATCTTTTTCTCAAATTCATATTGCATATATTTTTACTGATTTCTCTTTAGCCAGTTTAGCAGCCGATATTGGAGATACTCATCTATTGCTTTCTCAATCTGTCATTAAAATTACAATTTTTTGTCTTCAAATTGTATCATCAAATTTTGCTATAGAAGATAAAATAGCATTTCATATTCATGTTCAATTTAAACCAATAATATTTTGATTAATTAAATTTGTCGAAATATATGACACAAAAGTTTTAATAATATCAATATCAGAACTTAAAGGAACATATGTAAATGGTCTTCATGAAAATACAACTATAGAAAACCTATCCCCTTTTCTTAATTTTGATACAAAACTTTCGACAGTATTTTTTGCAACTGTGATTCTATTTGGCTTCATGTCTTCAGCAAGCATGCTTAAAGAAGTATCAAATGCTAAAACAATATCTACTCATTTATATGTTTTTTCTAATTGAATATTGCTAACAATTGGCCTTGAAATAGCTACTACAAGCAATAGTAATGCAGATATTCTTAAAAAAATAAGAATATTTGTTTTAATAAATGAACTTTTCATATTTTTTTTCATAATACTAAAACATGAAACAGGAATTGATAATCACTTATTCTTTTTGAATTTATACAAATAAAATACAATGAAAACTAATATAACTAATAGAAAAGCTTCTGGATAATAAAAAGTCATTTATAAAAATTGATAAACTATAATATTTAAATGTTTTTAAGTTTATGCTTACTTAAAATATTTTTAATTTCTTCAAAAATCTCATCTATGCTCAGCGATGCATCAATCAAAATACAATTATCATGTTTTTTGTGCAAATAATCATAAGTCTTCCAAACCTCTTTAAGTACTTGCTCTTTTTCAAAAAGCTCTTTTTCGCTTCATCTTTTTTCTATTCTTTTAATACACTGTTCTGGATCTAATTTAAATAAAAAAACTATGTCTGGTTTTAAAAAAGTATCATTAATTATCTCAAGCCAAGATTTATCAAGTCATATTGATCAAAAAGCTATTGTTGAAAAATAGTACCTATCACTTATTACAATTTTTCAACTTTCTAAAGATGGTAGAATTTTCGATTCAATATGCTCTGCTCGATCTGCACAAAATAGCAACTGCAAAGCTTTAGGAGACAAGGAAATCTTCTTTTGTAAAACATCACGGACAATTTTTCAAAGTAACTGATTTGTTGGCTCTTTGGTAGATATTACACTATGTCACTGCTCTATTAAAAAATTATTTAATTTTTCCGCCTGGGTTGAACTTCATGATCCATCTAATCATTCAAAAACGATAAACATTGAATAGTTGGTTAACTTAAATTATTTACATTTATATTACTAATATAAATTATAAACACAAAAAAAACCGTAATCTATACGGTTTTTATTTTTGTTTTTACTATTGCATTTTTACTTTCGTCCTTGGTTTCACACCAGGGAAAGTAAAGCAATAAAGTTGGTGAATCTAAAATCTCATACCTTATTCCCGCTTCTTTTTACTTCTTGCGATGAAGCGCTTCTATTGGTGGAGCTTAAACATTATTACTAATTAAATTAATAATAAATACTCTCAGAAGCATGTTGTTTTGGCCTATAGATTTATTAAGATCTTTAAGCACTTATAAAGTATAAGAATAAGAAAATGGAAACCACTAAATTAAAACATGTTCCATAAGGATTTTAGCTATATTAGTGTAATTGGCTCCTTGGAAGCATAAATAATTAATGCATAATGGTTTCAATTTTCCTATTCTTGTATTTAGTTAAGCGATAATTTTAAGTTTCTTTGTTTTCTCTTGAGGCCTCAGAGATTTTTTGTTTTTGTTTGTTTGTTTTGTTTTGTTTTTTTGTATCTGTTTTTTTGAAAATCTAATTTTAAAATCTATTTTCTTTTTTGATTTAAATTAAATTTTCATATCATACTACTCGTTTTACTCTCCAGGGTCAATACTCTAAGCTTGCTTAAAGTAATATTTATTACTTTATTATACTTTTTATATTTAAAAACCTATAGTTAAGCCATCTTCAATTGACAAAATAAAATTAAATACATAAAATGACCCTCCTTTAAACTAAATTAATATGTCGCCTAATAAACAAGAAAAACAACTTGATACAATAACTAATCAATTTCTTTCTAGAAAAGATCTTATAAGATTCATGAAAATAAATATTGATTCAATGAATGAAAGCTGAAAGATAAAATACGATACACCAAATAAATTAGGATTTGGTTTCATTGGTAATTTAAAAGATTTCATAAATTTTGATTTTAATATTGATTTAATTGCACAACGCTTTCAACCAAAACAACCTCGTGAACACTGGACAAATAATCCAAAATATCAAACAGTTAGAGTATTGAATTTTATAATTGAAAAACTTGAAGAATGAATATCTTTAAATGAAGAATTACAAATTCAAGTAGTAGGTTTTATAGCAGAAAAAAATTTAGAAAAATCTTTAGTTAATATGAAATATTATAAAATGATATATGATATATTTGAAGAAGTACTTTGCAAAGAAAGACCAGATAATCAATCTTGCATAGTTAATAAAAATATAATATTTAATAAAAATCGTGAAATAAGAGAATTAATAAGAGATGTATTAGAAAATTAAAACTCTTAATTTAATTTAATCTAAAAAGACCCCAGTTTTTTCTCACCTCAAATAAACCGCTCAATAAAGCCATTT
>CAYWBW010000004.1:0-113178 GCA_964456745.1 uncultured Candidatus Peribacteria bacterium
TCCAATAAAATAGTTATTTATTGGATAGTATCATTGGTGATTCCGGCGGGATTTGAACCCACGACCTCAAGTTCCGCAAACTTGCACTCTACCAGCTGAGCTACGGAATCAACGTAATTTAGCATAAACTAATTAACATTTATTTCAATAAAATTAGTTAATCTTCACTTAAATCAAATAAATGTTAATGGTCAATTTCTAAAATGCACCGCATGAAATAAATATTCTAATTTAATTTAACGAATTGATCTAAATGTATTAACAAAAATTTAAGAGCTATCTGTTAGACTGTGGATAGTTTAAAATTATTTATGATATCAAGAACCTTTCAAAATACTAAATCATCTAAATATCTGTTCTAAAAGTAATGGTCGTATAAGTTCATGAGTGAATGTAAGATCTCAAAAAGAAAGTAGCATATCAGCTCTATTAATTAGATCTTTAGATGCTCAATAAGGTCACGCAATAACATACACAGGATTAATTCAATCACACTTAAACTTATCTAATGAATTTGCAAAAGTTCTAGAATCTAAATGCTTTCAATCAACATCAAGCAAAATAACATAATCATCAGCAGCAAGCTTAGCGATAACCTGATCTCACTCAGCTTTCTTAATTTTTTCTACATCAGGATAATTGAAATCTTTTGTTACTATCAAACTGTGCTTTGAATACTTAGATAAACATTTAAAATAATACTTTTCTATTGAAGCAATCTCATTATTTTTTGTTTTTCAAACGAATATAAATTTAATTTTCATAAAGTTTAAATAAGTTAATACAGATTATTAATTTCATCGTAAAAATTAGGGTAAGTTTTTGATACACAATCAGAATCTAATATTTCTATTCATCCTATTATTAGTCACAGTATCGTAAAACACATTGCAATTCTATGATCGTCATATGTATCAATTTTAACTCACTTAATAAAATTATCACAATGTTTAATCTCAATTCAATCTTTCAATTCCTTCACATCAACTCAAAGCTTTGTTAGTTCAGTTGCAATTGCAGTAATTCTATCACATTCTTTTACCCTCATATTTTCTACATTTATAATTTTTGTTGTTCATGGAAGAAGTGGAGATAAAACTGCAAGAGTCATTGCAACATCTGGCATATCATTCATATCAATTTCTCAAATTTCTTTAAGCTCAGAATTTCCAATAATAGTAAGCGTATTTTTATCCTTAATTATATTCGCTCAAATCATTTCCATAACATCTACAAACTTACTATCTCATTGGATACTTGAATAAGGTAAATTAACAGTAATGTTACTTTTTGAAAATGCAGCTAATCAAATCCAATAACTAGCAGAAGATGCATCTGCTTCCACATGATACAATGTACTAGCATATTTTTGCCTCCCAATAATGAACTCTTTGTATCAATTGTTTTCAACATATACATTAAAACTTTTCATTACATCAATTGTAAGATCTATATAAGGTTTTGAAACCAAGTCTCAATTTACCAATATTTTTAATCAATTTTCAAGCAAGGATCAAATTTGTAATAATCATGATAGATACTGAGAAGACACATCTCATTTTACAGTAATTTGTTTTGGGAAAGTATTTGATCACTTAATTATAGCTGGAAGACATCAATTTTCAGAAATTACAGTAGCTCAAAGAGAAATTAGTCAATTAATTAAATCTCTCAAAGGCCTCATTCTCATTCTTTCATTTCAATCAATGCTAATTTCTTCTTCTAATATTCAAGCAAAAGATAATAAAAACCTAACTGCTGTTCATGCATTTTGAAGATAAAGCACTTTCTTTCATTTAGTTATTTTTCATCACATTCACCAAATATGTATTTCATTTTTTATTTCTTGAATTCATGCTCACAAAACATGAAGCGCATCAATCATTACCCTAGTATCATCTGAAATTAAAGGATCAACAATAATAGATTTTCATTCTGCAAAAAATGCAAGTAATAATGCCCTATTGGTAATGGACTTACTACCAGGTATGATTATCTGTTTTTCTATTGGGCCTTTTAATTTTTCAACTTTAAAATTCAAAATAATTTTATTTATATTATTTATTTCATAATATAACAAATCAGGATATAAATCTAGAAAAAACATTGTTAATTGTTTTTTTGTATAATGATTGCTGAATTTGACCATCAGATTTTGAAAATATCATATTTGTTACTGATGTCAAATTTTGTTTTTTGCATTTACGGTTATTTTATATATTATATTTTACTATTATAAAAACAATAATTAATTAAACATGGAAAATATAAAAGCACACATCAATCAAACAATTGAATGAAAAAAGATTGAAGATAAATTAAACATTTTAGCAGGCTTAAAAGACAAATTCAGAGAATCAAATCCTGCAATACTAATAGTGCTAGAGAATGTACAAAAAGCACTAATTTGACATTTAGAAGCGAAATCATTAATGGACTTAATTGTAAATGGTATTAATAATTCTGATGCAGAAGAAGTACTAGCAAATGAATTATCAACAAAATGAACTAATGCAAATTTTATTGAGATATTATATTCAATGGATTGAAATTCAAAATGAGCATGTGTTATTGCCACAGCGTTAAGCGAAAAATGATCAGCTGATGAAATAGTACAATGTTTAGAACACACAATTGGTGATAAAGCAGAATTAATTTTAACTAAGAAACTTTTTCAAATATGATCACCTGAAAAACTTGTTAATTGACTGGAACACACTGATGAAAATACGCATATTGCTATGCTTATAGCAAATAGAATCATTGAAATATGAAATGATGAAAATCTGATCAAAGCACTGGGGATAAAGTGAATTAGCTGTAAAGAAGCTGAAGCATGTGCAATTAAATTAGTCTCAAATTGAGTGGTAGATAATATTGTAAGGTGATTACTTGAAAGTGATTACGATTCCACACAAGCAAAAATATTAGCACTAAAGTTAAAAGAAATCTGAAAAGCAAAACATTTCATTTTAATTTTGCATAATAATCAAGAAAAGACTTTTTGTGATTCATTTTTTGGAATTGCATTATCAGAAGTTTGAATAGCAAGTGAATTACTGGAATGATTAAGAGCCATATCCGCAAGAGATGCAATTGCAGTAATATGGATAACAAAAAAATTAGTTCAAATATGAACAATAACAGATCTAAGAGATTGACTTAAATCTGTAGATTCTAATTCTAACTGATATAAGATTTTAATAAATTGAATAGCAGTGCTAGAAATCTCTGAAAGTTTAAATAATCAAATCGCAGAAACAAGTGAATGATAAAAAATATCATCTATCCTGCTCTTAAATAGTTAACTAAAATCTCAGTCAGCTTAACGATACTATTAAGAGAGATTTTTTCATTTACAGTATGTGCTCAAGTGATTCACATTCAAATCATAGCCACTTTGATTCACATTGCATTAATTGTATTTGCATCTGAAGTTCAAAATGTATCAACCAATTTTGGTCTTAATTTTGACTTTCTCATTGCATCTTTAATATGTGAAATAAACAGCTCGCTTTTATTATGAGAATATCAATTTCTTACAAGCTCATATTCAAATTCAATCTTTCACCTTGGATATTTCTTTCTAATTTTACAAATCTTTGTAATAATAAAATCAACAACTTCCTGACATCTTCATGAATCTCATCTAATTTCTCAAACACTCATTGTTTTAAGATATCAGTCCAGAGTTGTTTCTCATGGCACAGTATTTAAAGACTTTCATCAGTTAATTTTTCCAATATTTAAATAAAGTCACTTTTTAACCACTCAAAGTGGTAATAGTGAAATTAAATCTCACATCATCTTTATTGACGACACTCATTTAGCTATCTCTTTTCAATGAGTAGCAATTCAAATACATTTTATTTTAAAATTAATTTTAGATGGTGCTTTAATAACAATGGCTCAAACTTTGTCAGTAGAATCTACAACAATTCAATGTTTAGCTGTAATTGAAGAAAATTTAAACTGTTTTAATCATATTCATCAAATCTCTTCCATAGCTGTAAACAAAACTTCAAGATTTTTGTGCTTGATTTTATTTCTTTTTATATAAGTTATTGCATAAATAATAGGTATAACTCATGCCAAATCATCAGATCAAAGAATGGTTTCTCATTTTGAGTAAAAATACTCTCAATCAAATACTGGAGCTTTATTTATAGTTGGCTCTACGCTATCTAAGTGAGAATTTAATAAAACAGCCTCTCACTTTGCTTTAATTTTAAAAAAAAGATTATTAGTTTTATCAATGGATGATTTGATTCAATTCTTAAGCAAATAATTAAAAACAAATTCTCAAACCTTCTCTTCTTGTCACGATGGATTATCAATCTTTCAAATTTCTAGAAATAAATTCTTAATTTCTGTTATTTCTTTTTTGTTAAACATTATCTAAAAAATATTATGATATAAATCTTCTAATATATTCAAAGCTATATTTCGTGGCTTTCACTTAGAAGGAAAATGATGCATTCTAATTCATGGTGAAACATTTACCTCAATAACAACATAATCTTCTGATGTTAAATCTTTAGATAAATCATTCGCTAATATGTCTATTCATACAATGCTTGCATTTAAAGATTTTGCAATTTTTTCAAATAATTTAATATTATTGTCTGCAATATTATCAGTAACATCTTCTGCCTCTCAGCCCTGAGAAAGATTTCAAATCTTGCGTAAAAAAACTTCTTCTCAATTTATTGGAATATATTTCAAATCTAAAGATTTTGATTTTAATAATTCGAGCATGTCTTTATCAATAACAATTTTAGTAAGTGCTGCAGTATGTCAATTTCATCTTTTGGGATTTTTGTTTTCTGTTTCAATTAGCTGCTCAATAGAAGACTTTCAATTTCAAAATACTCGTGCAGGATTACGTTTAGCTACTGCTCTAAGCTTGGTTCAAACAACTAAAATCCTATAATCATCTCATATAAAGTATTTTTGAACTATAATTTCACTATCAAATTTCTTAGCTAGATCAAAAGCATCTTTTAGCTCATCTTCAGAATTAATACCGGTAGTTACTCATTTTCAATGAGCTCATCGCTCCGGCTTAATTACAAGAGGAAATCAAAAAGAAGTAATTGCAGTCTTCAAAATTCAAAATTCTTTACTAACTATAGATTTTGGATATGAAAATCAATAATGATCCATGACATCATATGTAGATTCTTTATTATCTGCTATGTAGCCCAAAACTCAACTAGTAGATGGAATTCTTGATCTTCTTATTACTTTTTTATCTCAATTATAATCGAGTTCCAATAAATTATGCTTTTCTGATATTATATTTACTCTAATTCAAAGCTTTTTTGCTTCATCTGATATAAGTTGATTTGTAATTGTAAGGGTCATAAATTAAAATTAACTGTGTTTCTTTATATATTTTACCAAATCAATAAGCCTTGTAGCATAAGCATATTCATTGTCATACCATGATACAATTTTTCAAAAATTATCTCACATTACCTGAGTAAGCGCACTGTCTAAAGTTGATGAATTTTTACATCATCTATAGTCAAAAGATACAAGTGGTTTTTCCTCATATCATAATATTCATTTCATCGATCAATTTGATGCCTCTTTAAATGCCTTATTTATCAAATCTACACTGATCTTTCTCTTAGTTACAAATGTTAAGTCAACACATGAAGCAGTAGGTGAAGGAATTCTCATTGCAAATCAATTTAATTTTCACTTTAATTCTGGAATAACACTAGATACTGCCTTTGCAGCTCATGTAGTTGTCGGAATAATGCTTTCTGCTGCAGACCTAGCTCTTCTCAAATCTTTATGCGGACTATCTAAAAGTCTTTGATCTCATGTATAAGAATGTATAGTATTCATTAATCCATGCTCGATTCAAAAATTATCATTTAACACTTTTGCAATTGGTGCAAGACAATTAGTAGTACAAGAGGCATTTGAAACAATAAAATGTTTACTACTATCAAATTCATTCTCATTAACTCATAAAACAAATGTTGCATCAATTTCATCCTTTGCTGGTGCTGAAATTATAACTCTTTTAGCTCATGCTTTTAAATGCTGTCAAGCTCACGCTTTTGTGCAAAAAAATCAAGTACACTCTAAAACCAAATCAATTCAAAGTTCACACCAAGGCAACTTAGCAGGATCTCTCTCTGCACTAGCATGTATTTTATTTCAATCTATTTCTATATAATCATCTCAATAAGAGACTGTTCATTCGTATCTTCAATATGTTGAATCAAACTCAAATAAATGAGCGAGTGTGTGATTATCAGCGAGATCATTAATGGCTACAATCTCAAGATCTTGTGGTCAACTTTCAAGGAAGCTTCTTAGAGCCATTCTTCATATTCTTCAAAAACCATTAATTGCTATTTTCATAATATTTTAATTGATAAATTAATACTAAAAAGAAGTTTATTGTCAGCGGGTAACAAAGCAAGATATAATTTACTTGACTTATTTACTTTTTTTAATAATATATTAATCTAATAATTATTCATGTTTCTAAAATTTGCAATCTGCCCCACAAAACTAAGAATCAATGCTTTTGCAGAAAGTGAATAATTAATTATATATTAACAACACTTTAAATCCTGCAAAAGCAGGATTTTTTTATATTAAGTATGAGAAAATTAAACTTGATAAAACCTAAAATTATAGGGCTAGATGAGCTGAAGATAAATATCGTAAAAATCTGATCTGACTCACTGATTAATGAAGAATATGATGTTAATGATGAAATAATATCAAATTTGATTTTTGACATCAGTGAAATAATGCGATCAACCAATGAAAGATTTATAATAGTGTCATCATGAGCCATAGCTAAATGAAAAGCATATTATAAATCAATTGATATAGATTACAATTGCTATTCTTTAGCTGAACTTGCTGCAAAAGGACAACCAAGACTTTACTCAAGGTGGGAAGATGCATTTTATAAACACAAAATTATAACAAATCAGTGTCTCATCTGAGAAAAAATAAATCATGAACATATTCAAACAGAATTATTAAATACCTTAAGAAAATGAAATGTTCCAATAGTAAATTTTAATGACTGGGCAAGCGATCAAGAATTAAAAGAATATATTGAACATTCTGATAATGACAAAACTGTTACAGCATTAATAAATTCATTTAATTGAAAAATTCACAGTCTTATCAATGAAGTTGTTTATTTGACAAACACTAGAGGTGTTGAGAATAGAAAAAAATGAATAATAATGCCATGAAAAATTTGATTATCAACTGATAACACTGAAGAATTAAAAAGAATATTTGATGAACTTAAGTTATGTGTTGAAAGTGATATCAGCTGAAAGTGAACTTGATGAATGATGCCTAAGATTGAAGAGGTAGAAGCTATTGTATACAATTGAATAAATGCACACATTGCTAGTGCAAAAGACTGACTAAGAACGCTTCATGAAGATTGAATATCTACTAAGTTTATTTTCAAAATTGCAGAGTCTTATATACAATCAATCAGCTAATAAACAATTTTGGAATAAGTGATAAATAGGAGTATATTAAATTCAATTAATTACGCAAATTTAAATGATGATTTACTAAAAAAATGAATACATGTGTAATTTTGCATATACTTAATATAAATTATATTATATACTTCAATAAAAAATATAGAAAAAAATAGCTAACCTTAATTTTGAATGAATAACAAAATTAGTAATTATTTACTAAGTGCATTAGTAATTATCTTACCTTGGCATGCTTTTCTAGTTACATTATCATCTAAGTATTTTTTAAATTCAAATTCAAACTATTTATCTAATACAAGCCTTTTAATTGCTTCATGGAAAGAAGTACTAATACTAATGCTTGGAGTCTTGTTTTTATATAAGTGGATCAAAAAGTGAGAATTCCCGATAAAAAAAATATATTTATTTGATAAATTATTTCTCATATTTCTAACTATAGCATTAAGCTCCTGGATTTTATTTAGCGACAGCTTTATTCAATGACTCTGGTGATTTAGATTAGATTTTATATATTTTATTTTATTTTATTTAATTAGGTGAATTGATATAAAACATGAAGATATACTTAAAATATTCTGCAAATTTTATATATCTGCATTCTTAAGTCTTATTTTTTGACTATGACTTTACAGTGCTTCATTCAATTTTCTACCAAATAAAATTAATTTTGAAAAAGAAAATTATATCAAGCTAAATGATCAAAAAAAAGAGTTTTTGCAAACTTATTATAATAAAAAATGAGAATTAGTTATTGTAAATCAGACTCTTAAAGAATTTTTTAAGCACCATGAACAAATCGACTTTAGAAATGAAAACTATCTAAACTTATTAACTTTTCTTTGATATTCAGATAATATATCATCTTATAATCCTAATAAACCACTTGCTGCATTTCATTTTATAGAAGCAAGGTGAACCGCTAGATTTGCATGAACTTTTAGCTGACCAAATCAAATGTGATTTTTCTTGATAGTTTTAATTTCATTTATTTTTTCTTTGTTTATTCAGAAAACTAAATCTTCATTTATTAAGTGATTAATTAAAAAACTGCGAATAACACATGAATCAAATACTTTTAAAAAATGACTTTGCACCATCATTGATAAAAAGTTTTTTCTATTCTTATTAATTATCTTCTGACTTATTGCACTTTATTTTACTTATTCAAGATCTTCATGGATTTGATTTATTGCGAGTGTGTGAGTGTTTTCTTTTCTTGCAATTCCAAAAAGAGCAAGAACAAGAACTCTTTTACTTTGAATAATATCCACATTTTTACTAACTATACTTATATATAATTATAAATGAGATTTCATAAAAAGAACACTAATAAGACAATGAAGTTCATCTGTTCATTTTGAGAAGTGATTAACAGCAATTAAACAAGTTTATCATAATCCACTATGACTCTGACTATGAATGGCTGGCCCTACAACAATAAGATTTTCTAAATGGGATGAACAAAATATAGCTGAAAATTGGTTCATTCAAATGTTTCAAGAATTTTGAATTCATTGAGCTCTAGCATATATAAGCTTTATGATTAGCTTCTTAATATTTTTATATAAAAACAAAGAGAAAAACTTCTTACTTAAATGAAGCTTAATATCTATGATTTGAATTTTAGTAGCATGACTATTTTTACATAGCTTTGAAGACATGCCAACAAGTTTAATTTTGTTTTGTTTTCTTTGACTATGATTTAAAGAGTCTCCCACTTCTTTAAGTAACTCCTAGCAGCCGAAATACGTGCTACAGGTACCCTAAATGGACTACATGATACATAATTAAAATCATTGTGATAACAAAAATCTATTGAATCTGGATCTCATCAGTGCTCTCCACAAATTCAAATTTTTAAATTTTTCTTTACACCTCTTCATTTTCTAACTCAAATCTGAATTAGTGTTCAAACTCACTTTGTATCAATAGTTTGGAATGGATCTGAATCCAAATATTTCTTCTCAATATATTCTGGTAAGAACTTTCAAACATCATCTCTTGAATATCCAAATGTCATTTGGGTTAAATCATTTGTTCAAAAAGAAAAGAAATCTGCATGTTTTGCTATATGTCATGCAGTTATACAAGCCCTTGGAAGCTCAATCATTGTTCAAATAGGAATTTCAAATGCATAATCTTGTTCCATGAAAACTTCTCGAATAACTCACTCGATAATTTTTTTAATTGTTACAAACTCACTCTCTAGTCAAACTAATGGAATCATAATTTCGGGCAATGCTGATATTCAATTTTTTCTCAATTCAACTGATGCTTCTACTATTGCCCTAGTCTGCATTTCAACAATCTCAGGATAAGTCATCATCAATCTGCATCATCTATGTCAAAGCATTGGATTAACTTCTTTTAAAGAAATCACCTTATCTTTTACCTGTTCATAACTTATTCACATTTGTTTAGACAAAGCTTCAATGTCACTATCACTATGTGGCAAGAATTCATGCAAAGGAGGGTCTAACAATCTTATTGTAACTGGTAATCAATTCATTGCTTCAAAAATTCATTTGAAATCAGTTTTCTGAAATGGAAGAAGTCTATTAAGTGCCAAGCTTCTAGTATCAACATCTGAAGAAAGTATCATCTCTCTTATAGTACCAATCCTCTCCTTATCAAAAAACATATGCTCAGTTCTGCATAGTCAAATTCATTCAGCTCAAAATTCTCTAGCTTTTCTAGCATCTTCAGGTGTGTCTGCATTTGTTCTTACTTTTAACACACTATACTCATCTGACCACTTAAGAACTTTTTCAAAATTTCAAGATATCTTTGGAATCTTCATCTTACATTCTCACAAATAACACTCTCACTTACTTCAATCAATAGTGATAAAATCTCATTTCTTTATTTCAACACCTCAAGCTGTGGCCTTTCAACTCTTTGGATTTACAAGCAAATCAGCTGCTCAAGAAACACAAGCAATTCACATTCATCTTGCAACAACAGCAGCATGTGATGTTGCTCATCCACAAGCAGTTAAAATTCATTGAGAAACACTCATTCATCATATATCCTCGGGGCTTGTTTCATATCTAATAAGTATTACTTTTTCTCAGTTTTTTACAGCTTTCTCAGCATCTAAAGCTGTAAAATATGCCTTTCAACAAGCTGCTCATGGAGAAGCAGGAATTCAGCTTACAAAAAATTTCTTATCATGTGAATCATCAATCATTGGATGTAATAATTGATCAATTTTATTAGGATCCACTCTTAATAATGCAGTTTTTTTATCAATAAGTCATTCATCTTCCATGTCCACTGCAATTTTCACTCAAGCAAAAGCTGATCTTTTTCAATTTCTGGTTTGCAAAATATAAAGATTTGATTGTTCAATAGTAAATTCGATATCTTGCATATCTTTAAAGTGATTCTCAAGTTTATCACAATATCATTTGAATTCGTCAAATACATCTTTAGAAACACTTTCTAGATATGATATTTTTTCAGGAGTACGTATTCAAGCAACAACATCTTCTCATTGTGCATTCATTAAAAATTCTCAAAATAATTTGTTTTCTCAGGTAGATGGGTCCCTTGTAAATGCAACTCAAGTTCAAGATGTGGTTCACATATTTCAAAACACCATACACTGTATATTTACTGCAGTTCACATGTCATGTGGTATTTTGTGAATTTCTCTATATTTTACAGCTCTGGGTGTTTGCCAAGAATAAAACACTGCCATAACAGCTCTCTCCAGTTGTTTTATAGGATCATCAGGAAATGACATTCAAATCTTAGTATAAACTAAAGATTTATAACTTTTTATAACAGATTTTAAGTCTTCAACAGATAATTCATTATCTATCTCAACTCATGCTTGCTTCTTCTTATTATCTAAAATTTCTTCAAAATTATCATGATCAATTCAGAGTACAACATTAGAATACATTTGAATAAATCTTCTATATGAATCATACGCAAAAGCTTCGTTTCAGGTTTTTTTAGCAAGTCAGCTGGTAGTAGCTTCATTAAGTCATAAATTTAATACAGTATCCATCATTCAAGGCATAGACACTGCTGCTCAAGATCTAACTGATACTAATAAAGGATTTTCACTTGATCAAAATTTCTTTCACATTCTTGATTCAAGCAATTTTATATTATCTAAAACATCATTCCACATGTTATCAGGAAAATGCTTATCATTTTGTAGATAATAATTACACGCTTCTGTTGTAATAATAAATCAAGGCGGAACAGGGACATCCAATTTTGTCATTTCTGATAAATTTGCACCCTTTCATCAAAGAAGAGATTTAAGTGAAGCATCTCATTGGCTAAATGTGTATACAAACTTTTGCATAATAATTATTATTAATTTAGGATCACTTAGAATTTATTGTAAAAAAAATCTAACGCAATGTTAATTGAAAATTTAAAAATAATAAACTAAATTAATATATATTGAATGTCTAAAATATTACACTTTATTGGAATCTGAGGAATATGAATGTCTGCTTTAGCTAGATACTACCTAAATAAATGATATATTATAAAATGAAGTGATAGTGAAAATTCTGAATTAATATGAGAACTTAGTTTACAATGAATAAATATTAAGCTATGACACAACAAAGAAAACATCACCTGAAAAGAATCATGTATTTTTTTCAGTTCAGCAATAAATGCAAATAACCCCGAGCTTGAAAAATCAAGAGAATTAAATTTAAAATGTTTAAATTATTTTGAATGACTTTGAGAAATAAGCCATAATACAAAATGCATTGCAATATCATGAACTCATTGAAAATCTACAACTACTGCAATGATATGAATAATATTGCAAGAAATTTGAATAAAACCAGATGTTATTGTATGAACAAAAGTTCCAAATTTTAATAACAAAAATTATTTGGCTGGTAATTGAGAATACTTAATAGTTGAAGCATGTGAATATAAAGAAAGCTTTTTAAATATAAAGGTATTTTGAGCAATAATATTAAATATTGAAGCTGATCATTTAGATTATTACAAAAATGAAGATAATTATATAAAATGATTTGAAAGTTTTGTTAAAAATATTTCTCCCAATTGATTTTTAGTAATCAATAAAGACGATGCCAATAGCAATAAGGTTAAACAAAAAGCAAAATGTGAAATAATTGAAATAGAATCAAGCATAGAAATTTTAGAATTAATGCCGACCTTGCCAGTACCATGAGATCACATTAAACTTGACTGACTTTTTGCATTAGCGACTTGTAACAAAATCTTAAATAATGACAAAGTATTTGATTTAAAAGTCTTAGATGATAAGATATTAGACGCTCTCAAAATGTTTAAGTGAACATGGAGAAGATTTGAACAAGTATGAAAACTTAATTGAGCGCATATAATATCAGATTATGCACATCATCCAACTGAGATAAAGTTAACATTGCAATGATCTAGGGAAAAATACTGAAATAACAAAATCATATGCATTTTTGAGCCTCATCAATATTCACGAACCATAGAACTTTTTGATGAATTTTGTAAATCATTTAGCAATTGTGATCTTGTCATTATACCATCTATATACGAAGTACGTGATAACCCCAATGATATAAAGAAAATGTCTGCTGAAAAATTATGCAAATGAATTAACAAAATATCAAATAACTCATTGTTTATAGATTGATATAGCAAAACTCAATCTTATCTCGCTAATAATGTAAAATTATGAGATGTAGTCATTATTATGGGGGCATGACCCATAGACGAACTTGCGAAAAAATTAACTTGCAAATAAAATATAATATAAATGTCAAATTCCCACTTGCATCTAATTAATTTGCAGCTATATTAGCTTAGCGTAATAAAAGCCGAAATGGCGGAATTGGTAGACGCGCTCGACTCAAAATCGAGTTCTGCAAAGAGTGAGGGTTCAAGTCCCTCTTTCGGTACCAATAAGCAAAGTAACTAACTATAAAACATGTCAACAATAGTAATTGAGTGCAAAAAAAGAGATACAAAGGTCAAAAGTAAAGAGCTTCTATCTAAATTCAGACTTCCAGCAGTTATGTATTGATCAAAAACTAAATCTACAGCTTTAGAAATGGATTATCAAGATTTCAGAAAAGCTATCAAATCTGCATGACAATGACAAATAATTAAATTAAATATTGACTGAAATGATTTTAATGTTCTTATTAAATCATATGATCTTGATTTGGTTAAACACACATTTACCCACGTAGATTTTTATGTAGTTGACATGGATAAAAAAGTACATGCAAAAATACCAATTGAATTATATTGAACATCTGAAGCTGTGAAATTATGATGAATATTATCTCAAAAACTTGATACTATTGAAGTTAATTGTAAACCAGCAGATTTACCATTATCATATAAAGCTGATATATGAATACTGGTAGAAAGCACTTCACACGTAACAGTGGCAGACTTAGAATGAATAGATAATGCTGAAATTTTTATAGGATTAGACAGTATCGTTGCATGAATAATAATTCCAAGAACAGTTGTAGAAGAAACCACTGAAGAGGAAGGTGCTGATATCGAATGAGAAACAGAAACATGAGAATGAGAACAAGAATGAGAAGAAGATAAGAAATGAGATGATGAATGATCAAAGCAATAGCATTTGATAAGTCAAGGTATTACTTTATTTGATAAATCTAATATTAATTCAGGATACTACTTAATTTGTTAACTAATGATTAAAAATGAAAATTTCTATGAGATCTTGTAGTTAAATTGAACAAAAAATATATTACTAGTAGTCAAAAGAATAAATAATAAAATTCAATTCAATCAGTAAACAATCATTCAAACATCAATTTACTATTACCTGCTCTTAGAAAAGTTATTAACAATTCTAGAATGAAAAATAATCCAAATCAAAAAGATGATATTACTCATATTGAACGTTTTTTTCTAGCAATGAACATAGTAATTAATAATATAAACAAAACTCAAATAAATTCATAAATTTGTATAGGGTGTATTGGTAGTGTATATCTTACTTCTGGCACATTAAATATTAGTCAAAACCACAAATCTGTAGGAATTCAATAATCTGTTCAACTTAAAAAGTTTGACATTGATAAAAATAACATCAAAAATAAAAATGGTCTAATGATGATATCTGTCCATTTTCAAGATGTTTCTTTTTTTACGTAGGCAAAAATTTTAAGTGCAATGATAAATCAAACAAATCATATAAAAAATGAAAAATTACCATCTTCGATATGAACAATGTTAACAATATTAGATTTATAAATTTCCCAATTCAAATAGACATAACCTGCTCTTCAAAACAACAAAAATGAAAAAATCATTGCAAAGTAATGATCTATAAAAAAATTCAATGAAAGTCAATTTTTTATAATCAAATTTTTTAAGTAAAACCCAGTTAAAATAATTCATATAAAAAGTAATACACTTGAAGATTTAATCTCTATTGAATTAAAATGAAATGCAATTGGGTACATTAATAATTATTAAAATAAATAAATACTAAAAATAGAGCAATGAAAGCTGATATAAAATTGTAAAAATTGCTCCTACTAAAATATCTAGTTTTAAGTAAAAGTAAAAAATTAGTTAAAAATATGAAAAATATAAAAGAAATTAGAAGTTTGGAATTCATAAATGTTACAGTTAATGTAACTGGGAAAATCAATCATTTTACAAGTGAAATATTAAATATAACTAAAGCAATAAAATATATCATCAATATCCATCAAGTAAACTCTCTTATTTCTTCAAATACCCTTAAGTATCACTTCTGAAGACTTTCAGTCATCATCAATTTCTGTTGTTTATATTGTCAATAAATTCTAAAATATGTTCTATATGCGCTAATAATCAATTTTCAAGACTTAAGCATAACCTTAAAATGTCTGATTCTTTCCATTCATTTTGTTACAAACATTGATTTCAAATGATAAAAAAGTTGCTTAAAATAATTAGAAATTCTTTGCTTTTGTTGTATTATCTCTGGACTAATTTCTTTAATTAATTTATCCTCAAACTTTTCAAAAAGTTTATTAAAAAAAGTAAACTGTCTAATTAGTCAAATAAATTTATCGTAAAATATTGATCACTTTTTAGCTCAAACGTATTGCTTAAAATCATTTAACAAAGCGACATCTTCATTTGATAATCATACTTGCTGATCCTTATTGCACTTTTGAATAAGGTAATCTATTAAATCATTTAATTCACTTTGTATATAGAAAACATTATTTGATCTTTTAATCTTTTCTAATTCAAATTTGCGTTTTTTTATCTCTGCATGCTCAACTGAGCTAAAAACATCGGGGTTATTGGTTGTAAACAGATTGATCTTTTCAATATATACTTCAACTTCAGCCTGCATTTGTTCTTGTTCCTCTTTTGAAACAGTAATTTCTTGAGTTTGGTTTATGGTATTTTTAGACATAGCCTTACTAACAATGCTAATTCATTGTTCATAAGCTAAATCAATGACATCATTAATGCTTGTCTTTCTTTTACTTTCCTTAAGCCTACTTGGAAGTGAATCATCAACTATCCATTCAACGTCGATATAAAACTCTTCTACAAGTCTTTTATAAGCAGTTACAATATTATTAGATTCTATGTTTCAACTAGTTTTTTCTCAATTAGCATCAAATCAAGAAAAATCAAATTTAATAATATCTTCAACTCATAACTCATACTCATCTTTTTCTTGAATATCGCTACCCACCTTAGAAGTTTTAGGTCATTTTCTTTCTACTGTTGTATCAGCAATCTTTGATGTTTCAGTTACTTTTAAAACTGATAATCATAATTTATGTAATGCATGCTTAGCTTCTTGTTCATTCTCTGCTGAAATAACTCATTTTTGTTTTGAGTTATCATTTCACATCGCAAGGTATTCAAAATTTAACATAAAGCAATATTTATATTATATTATTGTAATTATCAAAAAAATATAAGTAATTATTTCATTTTAGTTTGATATTCGCATTTCTTCTTGTCTTTTATAATTATTTTCATAAATTAATATAGTTTAAGTTATAAAAATTATGTACACATTTATATTTTATGGTATTATAATTGCAATTTTTTTATCATTATTTTTTGATATTGATTTGCAAAAAATAAGAAATTTTGATTTTTCAGAAAATAAAGTAGAAGAAATTACACAGATTAAGAAAATAAAAAAAATCGAAAAATATTCATATACCGATAGAATTAAAAGGTGAGATTTTTATTTACAAGAATGATTTCTCAAACTTGCATCTTGAGAATATTCAAATGCTATAATTGAAGATAATAAGCCTGAAGCATATCTAAAATTAGCTAAAACACAGATAACACTATTAGAATTTGAAAAAGCAGAAAGCAACTTACTTACTGCGATTTGACTAGAGCAATCAGAAGAAATGATTGAAGTACTTATTAGGCTTAAAATTAAGCAATCAAATTTTAAATCTGCTTTCGATCTAATAAACAAATTAGAAATTTGATCTGATAATGCACAATATTTACAATTGATTCTTTGATTATTGAATAGAAACTTTGAAAGCTCATTTGACCAGTTGAATGCATTAATTGCGAAAACAAAAAATCAAAATATGAAGGCAAAACTACTTTGAATAAAAGATGCATTTAATGAATTCAACTCTTATAAAGATTGAAAAATTGAACATTTAGAACTATTAATTGCAAAAGCCTTATCAAGAGCTTATGAGTTTGAAATTTCCACTAAATTGACAAAACAAATAGTTGAAACTAAATGAAATTACCGAGATGCCTGGATAATTCTTTGATACAATTATTTAAGAATTTGAGATAGCCAGCAATCACTAAAAAATCTTTTAAGAGCTTACGAACTTGATTCAACAAAACCTGAAACATTGTTTTATATGTGACTTGTATATGAGGATATATGAAAAAAAAGACTAGCTAGTGAGTATTACAAGAAAGCATTGGCATGAGACTATGAGCCTAGATCACATATAATACAAAAATTAGCAGAATTATCATCAGAAAATTGAGATGATCAATTAGCTATTCAAATGTACAGAGAAATGCTTTCATTAAATAGTAGTGATATTCAGAATTTTTACTATCCAATTGAAATCTTAATAAATAAATTACAAGATTATGGCCTAGCCTTAAGATTCTGACAATGGGCTGTAAGAAGACATCCAGACAATGCTTTTGCACATAGCCTGCTATGATGGACTCTTCTTGTAAATGGAAAAATAGAAGAAGCTAAAAAATCTCTACAAGTCTCAATTAAAAAAGATAATGATATAGCAAATAACTATTTATATGCATGAATGCTATCTGAAAAAATTTGAGACATAAATACTGCATTAAGACAATACTCAATAGCATATAAAAAAGACCTGAACTGAAAGGTGTGAAGAGAAGCTGTTAAAAGATATAATAGCATTTTGAATAATTAATAATTTTGAGTGATATATTTATTAAAAAGCATACAAACATTATTCGACTTTGTTATAGTTATATTAGCCTTCGCTGCTTCTTATTTTTTTAGGCTTTCACTACCTTTAATTTTAGAATGAAAAAATACTTTAATTCATAGTGATTATCCAATTGGAGATTTTTTATCAAATTCAGCTATAACCTGAGTGTTTATCATAATTATATTTATTTATCAATGAAGGTATTCTATCGACAGACCTTATAAAAATGCAGTTAATAATCTAACTGCCGCAATACTTTGAGTTACAATATTTATACTTATATATTTTTACAATAGAGAGATATTTTTCTCAAGATTAATACCACTTTATGCTGCGTGATTGTTATTTATATTGCTGCTTTTAAATAATTATATTTTTTCTAAATTATATAGTCTTAACATTGTGAAGAAAAAGTATTGAAAAAAAACTCTTATAATTTGAGCAAATCAAAACGCAAAAAATTTAATTCAAAGTTTAAGAAAATCGAATTCAATTAGGCAAATAGTGTGAATATTAGACGCTTACTGAAGTAAATTAAAAGAAATTGATTGAGTCAAAATTTTATGAAAAATGAATAAATTTGAAAAAATTATCAATGATCACAATATTGAAGAAATTATACAGGCAGACAACTTAGAACAAACACTAAACATAGTAACATTTTGTGAAAATAAAGGAATTTCTTACTACTTAATGCCGTCTCTTAGTTCATGAATATTCCATGAAAATATGGAAGTTCTTTATTTTGATAAAAGCCCAACAATATATCTAAATCAAAGCAATCTCGATTCATGGAATTTAGTTATCAAAAGAATAATTGATTGTATAATTTCTATGATTTTGCTTCCTATATTTTTATTCTTTTCATTTCTTCAAATTATTAGAAGAAGAAAAATTTTAATTAAAGAAAAAAGAGTAGTTAACTGAAAGACTTTTAGCATGTTTAGATATAGTGTAAATAATAAAAACTACTGAGAAGATAGGTTAGCAAATGATGATTTTGAAAATAATTCAAAAAATAATTTTCAACAAAAACTAGAAAATCATCAAGTTAGCATGTCATTAATTGATAAAATATTAATAAAGACATCCTTATTAGAGCTTCCTCAAATTTTAAATGTAATAATGTGAGATATGTCATTTGTATGACCCAGACCACCATTTAGCAAAGAATATAATAATTACAAAGATTATTACAAAAAAAGACTAACAATTAAACCATGAATAACATGACTTTGGCAAATTAGGAAAAATAAACACTGCTACGATTTCCAATCAATGTATAGAACTGATTTAGAATATATAAATAAATGGTCTTTCTACTTAGATATAAAGATAATATTTTTTACAATCTTTAAAATATTAAGAAAATAGTTTTAATTATAAAAATTGCACACTCGCCCACTTCCTTTTTCAAACCTGAATAAGCATTCATTTTTTTAACTTTATTTTAGTATCTAAAGATATCTTGACATCATCAACCTTAACTCATCATTGAGCAATCATCCTCTTAGCTTCTCATCTTGATTCAACAAGTCATAGAGCAGAAATTATATCAAGTGAACTAGTTAAGTGCATATCAATAACAACTGGGTCAATATTATCAGGTTTTCATCATTTAGTGAAAATATTATTAAATTCTACTTCTGCCTGCTGAGCATCCTGTTTTGAATGATAAAGTTCCACGATCTTTTTTGCTAAAATGACTTTTACATCTCTTGGGTTAGCTCATTTGTCCAATTGTTTTTTAATATCTTTTATTTCAGATAAAGGTAAATCTGTCGCTAATTCAAAGTAATCTAAGATAATACTATCAGGAATTGACATAGTTTTACCAAACATTTCCTTTGCTGAATCAAATATAGCAATGAAATTTCAGAGAGATTTTGACATTTTGTCTTTTCAATCTAATCAAATAAGAATAGGAACTGTAATAATATTTTGTGATGATTGTTTATATGCCTTTTGTATTACTCTTCATGCCATTAAATTAAAGAGTTGGTCATTTCATCATATTTCAACATCAGCCTTTATTGGTACAGAGTCATATCATTGCATCAAAGGATACATGAATTCAACCATGTTAATCTCCTGCTTTGACTTAATTCTGTCTTGAAACATATCTCTATGTAACATTTGTCATACTGTAAAATTAGCAGCAAGTTTTAACACATCTTCAAATGACATCTTTTCAAGCCAATCTCAATTATAAACCACTTCTACTTTTTTAATATCTAATATTTTTCAAGCTTGTTTTAAATAACCTTTAGCATTGTCTAATACTTGCTCTTTACTAAGTGATGTCCTAGTTTGTGATTTTCAAGTAGGATCTCATATCCTTGCAGTAAAAGATCAAATTAATAAAACAATTTGATGTCACAAATCTTGGAATTGCTTAAGTTTTCGAAGTGGAACTGCATGTCATAAAGTTAAATCATATCAACTTGGATCTATTCAAAATTTAATCCTTAATTTTTTTCAAGATTTTAATTTTTCTTCAAGGTCTTTTTTTACATTAATCTCAGACACTCAACGTTTGAGAATTTCATTAATTAATTTGTCTTTATCCATAATAATTTTTTATTGATTATACTAAGGATAACAAAGCTGTTTTATAATTCAAGAAAAAAGAAATAACTTGTAAATGTACAAATTTTTGTCTATGTTTACATTAATAATAAATAAAGAATTAAATAAATTATAAACAATGAGTAATTTTTTTGTATCAACTTCTATCGCTTATGTTAATTGAAAACCACATCTATGATTTGCAATGGAATCAATAGTTGCAGATGTAATAGCAAGATTCAAAAGACTTGAGTGATATGAAGTATTTTTTCTAACCTGAACTGATGAACATGGTATTAAAATTTATAAAACTGCTCAAGCTATTGATATTACAGCTTTGGAACTATGTGACATGAATAGTGAAAAATTTAAGCATTTATGAAATTTGTTGAATTTAACAAATGATGATTTTATTAGAACTAGTGACAAGCAAAGACATTGGCCTAGTGTTCAATGGATTTGGCAAAAACTGCATAATTCTTGAGATATTTATCTAAAACACTATGAATGACTTTATTGTGAATGATGTGAATGTTTTATGTGAGATAAGGATTTGGTAGACGGTCAATGCCCTAATCATAAAAAAGAACCTACAAAAATATCAGAAGAAAATTATTTCTTTAAACTATCTAAATATTCAGATAAGATCTTATCATTAATAAATTCAAATAAAATTGAAATAATCCCTCATTTTAGGAAAAATGAAATACTATCAATGCTTAAGTGAGAATGACTTAAAGACGTAAGCTTTTCTAGGCCCGCTAAATCATTACCCTGGTGAGTACCTGTTCCATGAGACAAAAGTCAGAACATGTATGTTTGGTGTGATGCTTTAACAAATTACATATCAGCCTTGGATGCAAAAAATGATAGTGAGCAATTTACAAAATATTGGAAAAACTCAAATAAAGTTCATTGTATATGAAAAGATATTGTAAGATTTCATGCTTGAATTTGGATATGAATGTTGCTTTCTGCCTGAATTGAGTTACCAAACTTTATTCACATTCACTGATTTCTAACGTCACAATGACAAAAAATGTCTAAATCACTTTGAAATGTTGTAGACCCTGTTGAAATAGTAGAAAAATACTGACTTGACTCACTTAGATACTATCTACTCAGAGAAGTGCCAACATGACGTGACGCAGACTTTAATACAAAGCAATTTGAACAACTTCATAACGCTCATCTAGTGAACTGACTTTGAAACCTAGTCAACAGAGTAATTGTAATGTCTAATAAGCACTGAATTAATCCAGGATGATCAAAATCTAAAGATTTTGAAGAAGTAATAACAAATACATGGAAAAATACAATACATATATTTAAAAAATTGGATACCCATGCATGACTACTTGAGATATGGAAATTAGTAGATTTTTGAAATAAAAAAATGGATGAACTAAAACCATGGATAATTGTAAAAGAGAACAAAGAAAGCTTTGAACTTGTGATGAAAGATTTTTTAGAATTAATTAGACATATAGCCTACCTTATCGAATCATATTTACCAGATAGTGCTAATAAGATTTTTCAAATATTAAATATCTCAAAATCTAATGATATAAAAGAGATTCAAGCTATAAATTGACAAGATGAAAAATGGGAAAAACTAGAAGGGGCTAAGTTGTTGTTTGAGAAGATAGAGTAGTATAGGTTTTGAATAGTAATATTTGAAAAATAAAATCAAGATAACTATTCTAAATACATCATTCTTTTAATACTTAAACTTGAATATGACATAATTGGATCTATTTCTAATAAAATATAACCTAGATAAACATTGTGAACTCATCTTCATCATATAGTCGCAAATATATGTCTTAATGAAATAGGTCTATCTAAATAATTTCAGAGAAATATTTCATACCACCTCTGAGTTTCACTTATTGCTCAACTTTTATCTGCAAAATCACATGAGTCATTCCATTTATCTATATCATAAGCATATAGAAGTTCTGTATTATTATAAATTAAGTCATTTTCTTTCACTCAAAACAATGTTTTGCCACCTTTATAAGATTTTTGATCATGTAGGTAATGAGGTCTAGTTTTCAAAACCCTATTAACTTCCTCATCAGAAAATATTTTTCTATTTCTTAATTGGGAATCAGCTAACGGTATGAAGTCATGGTTATAGTCATAATTATCCATAAATATTTTATATTAAATAAGATTACACACAGTTTAGTACAATTTATGTGTTGTCAAGGCTATATCCATGATATGATTCTTAAAATCATTTACAACAACTTAATCTTACTAACTCAATACCTCTCATAATACTTCTCAGTCATCACTCAAATCCCTTCTTCTAATCACTGCTCTTTAAAAGCAATTGGAAGCAAATCTTTACAATGACTCATTGCATAATAATCATATCACATAGCTTTAATAACTTCTCAAGGAGTTTTTCAATCATCTCGTCTTTCATCACGATCGATCAATCAAATAACTCATACAATGTTTACTCATGAACTCTTTAAGGTATTGAGAGTTTCTATTAAAGATCATCAAGTTGTAATAGTATCTTCAACAACTAAAACTCGTCAAGTCGGTATTCAAACAAAATTCTTATCTTTTAAAGCTCAATGCTGCTTTGGCTTAGCTCTTCACATAGCAAGTCTGTGAGATCATTTTGCAAAATTATCTTGAGAAATTGACCATTTATATTGACTTATAACTCATAACTTTGTGCCTCACTCCGGTACTCAGTAAATACAATCAAAATCAATTCATTTAAATTTTGCAAAACTTATAATAAAATCACTAATTTGATCTATAGTATAAACATCCTCAGTTGCATTGCGCCAATTAACATAATTATTAGATACTCTTCATGATTTAAATATTATTGGATCTTTGAAAAAACCGATCACTCAAGCTCATAATACAAACTGATTAAACTCATCTTGGATAAAATTTGACATAATAAATTGGTTAATTTTTAAATTGATATGTTTTAAGATTTACTTAATAAAAAACTAAGATGCAATAACGTCATTTAAAAAATATTCATAAATTCGAATATCTCTTGTAAACTCTGGAGAAAACAAAGTAACAAAAATGTTTTTTCTTCTAAAGATGCAAGAATCTCAAGTGCTAAGATATCATAATTCTTTGAAAAACTTTCTATAAAACTTATTCCATAAAACTTTTTGTTTATAAGTATTTGTATGTATCATTTTTATATTATAAGGTTTTATATCTAAAAAATCAAAAATTGCACTTTCTTCTAATTCAGTTATCAATTCTTTTTTTTCTAAATCAAAACGCTTATCAAAAATATTTATTGTTTGTCACATAATCCAAATCGGAAGACTGTGAAACATAATTCTTTCAAATATTTCATTTATAAAGACATCTCATACATAATGCTTGAGTGCATTATAAATAGAAGAAGGAAAGATTACAGCATCTACCTTTTCAATCTCCTCAATATCCTTAATCTCTAAAACATTACAATTTAAACTTTCAAAGATTGAAATATTGCTCTCTGCCATTCAAAGATAAGTCACTATTCAAATAATTGGTTTAATTGTAGTCATTTATATTAAAATATGATTCTAAAATAATTAGTGCAGATATAGAGTCTTCAACCAGCTTCGACTTCTTTTCTGATAATCAACTCGCATTTAACTTTTGTTTTGCAATTTTAGTTGTCATCCTTTCATCTAATGTTGTCACAAGACTCTTAGAGAATATATGTGAAATTTCTTTTTTTAACAATAAACAATTATCCAAAGAGCTACTTTTTTCTCACTTATTAACTTTTGGTATTCAAATAACAATAATATCTGCCTGTTGACTTTTTAGATATTGCATGAGATCAAGTTTTGATTTATAAAGTTCTCATGGAAAACACATACCAAGCTTGGTATCTCAATAAGCTGTTCAAATCTTTTTCATGCCATAATCTATTGCAACTATTTTCATTTTATCGTTAATTTAGAAAAAGTAATAAAATATAGCAATTAATTTAAATTGAAAGCTTTACAAACCTTGCTAGCTGCATCTTCTTGGGCAGTTTGCTTATTTGATCATATTCAAACTCAAACACAAACTTCATTAAACATTATTCAAGCTACAAATGTTTTTTCATGATCTGGTCAATACTCATCTAAAACTGTATATCAAGGAGTTAATTTGAAATTTGATTGGGCATATGATTGTATAGTAGATTTTGAATTCACATGCGTTTTATTGTCCAAAACAGCGTCTAGCTCAGAAATTATATACTTATTTATAAATTTATCAGCATATTTAAAACCTTTATCTAAATAAATTGCTCATATTATAGCCTCAATTGTATTTGCAAGAAGATAATCATTATCCCTTCATCATGTCATCTCTTCTCACTTACTTAATAGAATTAACTTTCAAAGATCTAAATTCCTTGAAACTTTTGATAAATTTTCTTTTCTAACCAGTGCAGATCTTACACTTGTCAAATATCATTCCTGTGACAAATCAAAATGTTTAAATAAAAAAGTAGTAACTGATAATTCCAAAACAGCATCTCATAAAAACTCAAGCCTTTCATTATGCCTATTTACTCACTTATTTTCATTTAAAAAAGATCTATGCGTAAAAGCAGTTTTAAGCAATTGAGAATCTGTAAAATCTATATTAATTTTTTTTTGAAAATTTTTCATTATCTTTTATAAATTTAGCAATAACTCAATTAACAAAAGAAACACTTCATTGTTTTCAATAATCTCAAGCAAGCACTAAAGCCTCATTAATTGCAACTGGAACAGGTGTAAGAGGATCTAAATGTTGAATCTCTGTAAGTAAATTCTCTAATATGCAAATATCAATTGGATTTGTTTTATCAAGAGTGAAAGATTTTGCATATTTTGCTATAATATCTCTATTTTCAGCTTTTTTCTTAATGCTATTTTTAATAATTTTTAAAGCAAAATCATCTTGATCTAATAGATCAGAATAAAATTCATTTTTGATATATTTATAAGCCTCATCAAGCTTGACTCATTTCCTCTCAGACATCATAAAAACAACCTTTAGTGCCAAATCTCTAGATTGATGTCTTGATACATGCTTAGCCATATTTATTATACATGAACTACTGTTGCGTCTTTTGTTTTCTTTGTAGATATTATCTCTTTTCAATTATAATATCAGCATTCTCAACAAACAGTATGATTTTTCTTCATACTCATGCAATGAGAACACTTAACTAAACATAGCTCATCTGACATTCTCTTTCTTTGTCATGCCATATAAGTACTATGCTTTGCCTTAGTCTGTGATTTTGCCTTTTTCTTTTTTGGAACTGCCATAATAAAAATTAAAAACTAACTTGTAAAAGTTTATTTAAATAAAGCGATGATGCAAGGGCAATGTTGTAAATTATATGTTAAGTCATCCTACTTCCCAAATCGTTGGCCTTGAAACATACTTACTTACAATTTGCTCAATATTTTCATTAACAACCCTAAACCAGTGAGTAACGAATCATGGCTGTCCCCTTTCTCTTATACGCTTTTCTCAAAAAGCAAGATTACTTGAAGCTCTTATTCTACTTGGAACATTTGTATAATTAGAAAAGTAAGGACCAAAAAGCTTAACATCTTTTACCTTACTACTATCTCAATAAATAACAAAGTATACAAGATCTCACTTAGTAGATCACTGAAGAATAATAGGAAAATCATAATTATTTTCAAAACGAAAATCCTGACCTCAGAGATATATAGTAGCATCACTTCATTGTGGATTATAATGACTTACTGAAAATGAATGGTTTCTTCGTGCTTCTATTGGTAATCAACTATTCATTACTGTTCGATAAAGTGTAGTACTTACTTGACATACTCATCATCAAAATCAAGCTACTAAATTCGCTCACTGAATAACTAATGACTTAACAAATCATGTTCTTTTGTTAACTGGTCATAAATTATCATTAAATGAAAAAACTTCTCAAGGTTGTATTATAATTCAATTAAATTTGCTTATTGAATTATCTATATTTACTATTCTAGATGGTGTTGATCATGAAAAATCAGATTGAGCTGTAGATATTATTCAATTAATTCATAAGTCTTTAAGATTTTCGGAAAATTGTAAATCAGGTTCAACTTCATCAATTGGTAAAACAAGCTCCTCAACTCACTGTTTAAGGGCACGCTCTAGCAAATAAACTGTTAGATCAACATCCAATTTTTTATCAACCATTGCATTATTTGAGATTTTTACCTTTCACTCTCAAGTCCAAGTCAAAACAGCTCATGTTCAATCAATATTAACATTAGGGACAACTTTATTTTGAATATATTTTTTCAAAAACCCTCTATTAATTCATTTTACAACACGCTTTTCAACTTTTCATCAAAGTGAAATAAGTTCTTCTATCTCATCATCATTTAGAATGATTTCTTTTCAATTCCAATAATATTTTTCAAACTCTCAAAATAAAATATCAGCATGTTTTTGAGGATAAAAATATTGATAATTATATCAATCCTTCAAAGCTATCTTGTACATCACTTTCGCAGATCAAAAATTTGGAAAAAATATAAATAATATTATTGCTGATAAGAGATAGAATTTGATTTTTTTCATATTTTAAAGTAAACAAAGACTCTTCTACCTATTATACACCATAATAAGTACTATGTCAACTTTTTAACATAACTATCCCCCTCAATCATAGATTTTGCTTCTTCAAGTACAACAATATTGTGAGCATAATTAATTCTCATTGGTCAGAGTATTCATATAACTCATCAATAATTGTAAGATTTATATTTAATAGCGAGCAAGGAGCATGAAGAAAACTGCTTAAAAATATTGTCATCTCAAATATAAACTCAAACTTCAGTATCTGAAATATTTATATCATCAAGCTTGGAAATTAGTCATCATTCAAAAACTTCAACTACAGATGAAGCCACTTGAGCATCATCAAACTCAGGCTGTCTAAGCATATTAGCAAGTCAAAGATAAATAGTACTAGTTTTCTCAGGTATAGTTGCAAAAGCTATATTTCAAGCCATTGAAGAGGCAATTGACACCACATCATATACCCTCTCCCTAGATTTTTTTAAAAAATATTCTGCGCATTTGTTATTGAATTCTTTTTTTATCTTATCCCTATCAGCCTTTTTAATTTCTAACATATTTGATAAATACTCTTTATATCAAGAAGCTGTTGGTATTCTTCAAGAAGAAGTGTGAGGCTGATCAATAAATCAATCTTGCTCCAATTTGTTCATCTCCTTTCTTATGGTTGCAGATGAAACATTAAAATCATAAATATTATTTAAAAAAGAAGATCATACAGGTGTTCAATTTTCAATATGTGATTCAATTATCGCCATTAATATTTGTGATTGCCTATCCATATGAAGTTAATTAGTTTTTATCTTTGCCATAAAATTACCTTATACCAACAATTTTCCTACATTTTTCTAGCACAACAGATGATGATTTTCTCATTTTTTCTGCTCATAAAATTCTTATCTCATCAACTAATCATTTTTTTGATTCTAAATCATTTCTTTTTTCCCACATTTCTCAAAAATAATCCTCAATTTTAGTAAACAAAGCCATTTTAGCATTTCAATATCAATATCATCATTTTCTATAATTATCTTTTATTTCTTCTAATTCTTCCTTATTTGCAAATAATTTATATAAACTAACAATATTACAAGTATCAGGATCTTTCTTTTCATCTACTCAAGCACTATCTGTAACGATTGACATAACAGATTTTTTGATTTTATTTTTATCTCAAAAAAGTTGGATTGTATTCCCATAAGATTTGGACATTTTATGACCATCAATTCATGGAATAACTTGAACATCAGCCTTAATTTGGTGTTCTGGCACCGTAAAAACTTCTCAATACTCATTATTAAATTTCTTAGCCAAATCCCTGGCTATTTCAACGTGCTGAATCTGATCTTTTCAAACAGGTACAATTTCTGAATTTACAATAAGAATATCAGCAGCCATTAATATTGGATAAATAAAAAGACCTGAATTTGGTTTAAGTCATTTAGCCATCTTATCTTTATAAGAATGAGCCTGTTCAAGCATCCAAATGGGTGTAACTGTAGACAAATACCACATAAGCTCAGACACCTCAGGAATATCAGATTGAACGTAAAGTGTAATCTTTTCAGGATCCATTCAACAAGCCAGGTAATCTAAAATTGTATTATTTACAAACTGTCTTAAAGCATCTGCATCTCTAAGTGATGTAAGTGCGTGCATATCTGCAACAAACATGAACATTTCATCTTCAATTTTTAAAGAGTTTTGAAGCTTGAGCATTTGTTTTATTGTTCCAAAATAATTTCATATATGTAAATCTCAAGATGGCTGTATTCATGTTATAATTCTCATAACTAATAATGTAATTTATTTAAAAAAAGTATATTATCTTTAAATTAACAATATTTGAGTAATAAGACAATGTAAAAAATTATGATATGTTTTAACGCTGCAAAAATGGTTTTTAAATAAATTAATAGCATAACAAAATATATGTATTAAATAAATAATATAATTATAGTAAATATAAGTAATCATTATTTAATAAATTGTGCAATATTTTATAACTAAAATAAAAGGAAATAAAATAATTGATAAAAACTTAATTCATCAAATCTGAAAAGTACTCAGAGGGAAAGTCTGAGATAAGCTGTATTTAATAGATTGAAAATGAAAAAAGGATTTAATTGAAATTGTAAGATTTAGCAAAAAAGAAATTGAATTTAAAATTATAAGATCTCAAATTGAAAAAATAGAAAATTGAAAAATAATAAGGTTGTTTCAAGTATTACCAAAATCTAAATCAAAATGGGAATTTATAATCCAAAAATGAACTGAACTGTGAGTAAGTGAATTTATTGGAATCAAGTCACAATACAGCCAAGCAAAATACTCAATATGATCATCAAGAGAAAAATTGGTTGCAAAAGAAGCCTGTGAACAATCACAAAGACTATTTATCCCTAAAATAAAAAACATAGAGAAATATGATGATATATTTAAAAATTACTCTTGAACATTTTATTTTTTTGATTCAGCAGACACAAGCCTTCCAACACAATTTGAAATTAAAGATTCTAAAAAAGGAGAAATAAATATGATCATATGAGCTGAGTGAGGATTTACAAAAGAAGAAAGACAGCTCGCTTGAAAACAGTCTAATTGTACATTATTGTCTTTATGAAAGAATATATTAAGACTAGAAACAGCCACCATGGTAGCACTTTCCAGGATTAATTATTAATCACTACGTATCCATTTGTCATTTTGAGATTCAAACCGATACCAAGCATTACCTCAGTGATGCCAATCCTGGTAAGTTATAACTGGATTTTTTTGTAAACGAGATCAGTAATAATATCAATGTGCTCACTCATCTTCTGAGAAACCAAATCAATTATATGGTCATTTGCAATTCTCTTGATCCAGTAAAAAAGTATCCCGACTTTCGTTATTTAAACTAATTTCATGCTTACAAATCCAATTTATTTTAAGTCGAAGTTTAGTTGTCAATTTTTTTACAATATCTTTCATTGACATGCGATCCTTCATTCTCTCAATATTTTCTGATAATACTTCGTCATTTGCAAAAACAGCTTTATGTTCAACGGCACCAGTATTAGTTATTTGTATAAATGTAACTATAAGCTCTCCAAAAAAAGAATCAATTTTTATAATTTCATTATTTTTACCTTTATAAGTTTTATTATCATTGTAACTCTTATCTAATACATATCACAAATTTATCAAAAATGAATCAAATGCTTTTAAGTCAGAAGATAACTGTATTAACTTATTAAAAAACTTTTTTTGTGTTTCAAAATCTGGATTTACTTCATTTGCTAAACTTGAAATGTCATATTGACTTAATTCAATATGAGAAACTTCTTCTCATTTTTGTATAGCTCATGCTTTCTCATGTATTGATGATCTAAGATTAGATACAGTCATTGGTGGATCAACTGGTTTTTCTTGAGGAGATAGCGTAAGTTGAGAACAAGCGCCTAAAAACACTAAAGGTAAATATTTTATTCAATTTTTAATTCCCATATTATTATTGTTAGATTTTATTATATAAGTATTTTTTATTGTGTCAATGATTTCTTGTCTAAAAAGACCCCAGTTTTTTCTCACCACTAACAACATGGCTTAAATAAGCCAAATAAAAATTAAATTTTTTTCAAAAAAAGTATGAAATTGTACTAATATTCAAATAATTTCATCTGATTTGGAGGATCATGGTGTCTAAATACGAGCCTTGGAAGGTTGTTTTAAATGTAGGATATAAATGAATCTAGATTAAATGATACCGATTTTTTCCTTATGTATTGCTTATACATAAGTAGTACTCATACAACTAATTCGTTATTCTTCTGCTGTATTCTCTGATAAATAATTGTAGATATTAGCATTGTAAAGAGGCTTAGAGCTATTATGTTCAAAAAATACTTTATGCTTAATCACTCTTATTCGTTCAAGATTAAACTTTCCTTTAATACGTTTGAAACTATTTTCTACTCACCACCTCTCCAAATGCATGGTTACAATCTTATTCTTTGAGAATTTCTTCTTTGAAAGAATTGTTTATCATCATTGCCTCGATCAGCTACCAATACTCACTTATTGCTTAGTTTCTTGAATAGATCTGTAACAATTCGTTTACGAATTTGAGGTAAATAATCTCTATCTCAGTTGTGTATTTCAGTTTTAATAAGCATTTGATTAACTCATACTCAATGAAATGTATATCAATTCGTAATTTTTCGTTCAGATCAATCAAATACTCGTCTTATATTTTCCATTTTCTTGTTGTTTAAGCCATTTATAAAAGACCTGTTTTTGAAAACTGGGGTCTTTTTAGTTTCTTGTAGAGACGCAATAATCACAAAAACAACAATACGAGCGAGTGATCAATATATGTTAAAGATAAACAGAATACTTATTGACTAATTAATACTATATAAATATTATCAATAAGAAATAAATGCAACCATAGCTCAGCTGGTAGAGCAGAACCCTTCTAAGGTTAAGGTCGCAGGTTCGAATCCTGCTGGTTGTACCATTCTGACTTTTTACCATAAGAACATACTTTTTCTTTTTTTATCTGGCTTTGTAATGCTAATGATTGAAATAACATAGGTGTGTGAGATTTTGAATATAAAGTCTAATAGTTATTCGTTTTTATTATAAATATAATTAATCCAATAATGCTTATTTACAGGTTTTGTTGGGTGTTCGATAAAGGTTTCGAATCCGTGATGTGATATTACAAAAAATTAAACAAACTATATTTAGTCGAATGTATTTGGAAGAAAATGCATGATATTATTTTAAAAATCCTATTTTATTAAAAGGTAAACAATAAACATTATTGCCACAACAGAAAGCATTTTTTTCATAATTCTTTCAGGAATGATACTTGCAAATTTCGTAGCATATCTTCATGCTATAAAATTAGAAACCAACAAAGTGATCAAATAAGGATATATTATTAATCCAACCGATGCTGTGATTATCCATGAGTATATTCTAATAGGAATAAATCAGAGAGTTTTAATTCATTGGCACTCTACAAATGAAAATCACAACAAAGACATGAGAGCAAGTCTTGAAAATGTACCTTCTCATATTCAAACAATATTATTATAAAAACCCATAAACATTAGAATAAGAAAAAATAAGAAATAATGCTTGTGATTTGGCTTTAAATCAGATTTCTTATTTGTAAAAGAATAAATCAACATAATTGAAACCATTGCGATCATTAGATACTCAATTATTTTGGCATCTAAGTTAACGAAAATGTGTGTTCAATAAACTCATCCAATTATTAATACTAATACAATTCATGCTATCAGCTTTGTATACTTAGCAATTTTTCTTCATGTAACTGAAATAATTCAAAATTCTGATCACAATGCTCAAGCATTATCTATTGCAACAGCTGAATGAGGCGGTAATCATAAAAAAACCAAACAACTTTGAATAACAATACTTCATCATCAGATCAGAGATCAATATCATTCTCAAACCAATCAGGCAATAAACACTATTGGAATATGCCACCACTCAAAGAAATCAGGTAAAATCATTTAATTATATTTCTACTAAGTTAATTAAACTTATAAATCATATTTTAATCAATCAAAAAGAGATATAAAACCTCTTTGTTTATTATCCTAAAGCTAAATATTTCATCTCTAATTTATTTAGTTTATATTTATTAAAAAAGCATTGATAAATTAGTAAATAATAAGTATAATATATATACAAATGTCCTTCGGGATCGCCTCTCTGCTTGCAGAGAGGAGAAACAATACTAAGCTCCTTTCAGATATAAACTCTTTAGGAGTTTTTTTATTTCTACGAAATCATCCTCTGACACAATTCAAATATCATTAACAAATCTCTTCTTATCAATAACTCTGACTTGCGAAAGAAGTAAATATGAATCTCTATTAAAATAAGATTTCTTTAATTTGTAATAATATCTATTATTTTTTCAATTTGTACTCATGGGAACACAGAAAAACAAGCTTCATACTTTTGAAACAACTAACACAGGTCTTTCAAAGTCCTTTTTTCAATCTTGTTCACATCAAATATTTTTTCAAAGTTTTACATACCAAACTTCCCTTTCTTTGAGATACACATGCTTGTTATTTAGACAATCAACTTGTTTTTTAATTTTGTGCCACTCATCAAATCTTAAATCATTATTCATATTTTTTCTTTACACAAATATTTTACCAAAAACTACCAAAGTAGCAATTCATCAATATCAAATTTTCTAATAACATTATACCACAATTTAATATAAGGTGTGTGAGATAGAACTGGCGTGGTGTACCAAACCGTGTATAAAATCAAACACTAAAATATGTCCTTCTTTGTTCCTTTTGCAAGGACAATAATAGGATATTCAAGTGTTTGAGATTTTTTGAATATCATTCCTACCAAGCAGGATCTTTGTTTCAAGATTATTCATATTATTGACTTAAAATAAATGTTTTTTTAGTGTTCGATAATTATGCATATATTTTAAACAAAACTCAAGAATAGACTTTCATTATATGCTATTATTAATTATATTATCTATAGCTAAAATATTTAATTTAATATAATACACTATGACAAACTTGCTTATTGCTATCAACAACCTTATAAGCAATTCAAATATAACTATTAGCAATAATTCTAAATCACTGAACCGAATGAATAACATGGGTGAATCACTTGAGTTTTTTGTTAAAGATTTATTCTGTGATTCATTTAATATCAGTGAAATTAAAAAGAATAAAGCATATAGTCATAATTTTTCATACTGTTGAACTCAAAATAGTCCTCCTGATATTATGATAAAAAATTGAGATGCTATTGAAGTAAAAAAACTAATGTGATTAAGCTGATGAATTGCACTTAATAGTTCATATCCAAAAGATAAATTACATTCTGATAGCCCCATGATAACAAAATGATGTGTATCATGTGAAAAATGGACAAAAAAAGATTTATTATATGTTATTTGAGTTATTAGCAATAAAAAATTATCTAATTTATTTTTTATATACTGAGATTGCTTTGCTGCGGATAAGGAGGTTTATGAAAATATAAAAAAATTGATTACTGATTGAGTTATTAATATTCCAGACATAGAATTTTCAGAAACTAAAGAATTATGAAGAGTTAACAAGGTGGATCCATTAGGCATCACCTCATTAAGAATTAGATGAATGTGGCAAATAGAAAATCCTATAAAAATATTTGAATACATTACATGAAATAATAAATGATCATCATTCTCTATGAATACAATTATCTTATCTTCAAAGTATAATTCTTTTCCAAAAAAAGACATAAAAACTATTGAATCCATTAAAGATAGTAATTTTTCAATAAAGGATATTGAAATCAAGTCTCCAAATAATCCTTCGAAATTATTAAAAGCTAAACTTATTTCTTATGCAAAGTAACATGAAAATTGTATCCCTATTTACAGGAGCTTGAGGTCTAGACCTTGGATTTCATCAAGCTGGTTTTGATATAATATGGGCTAATGAATTTGATAAATCTATATGGAAGACTTTTAAGCATAATTTTCCTAATACTGAACTTGACTGAAGAAGTATAGTAAACGTGCCATCATTTGATGTCCCAGATTCAATATGAATAGTCTGAGGTCCACCTTGTCAAAGCTGGAGCGAAGCCTGAGCATGAAGATGAATAAGCGATAAAAGATGACAATTATTTTATGAATATATCCGATTGTTAAAAGATAAAAAACCATTATTTTTCCTAGCAGAGAACGTATCTGGAATTTTGCAGCCAAAGCATAAAAATGCATTTGAGTCTATTCTTGATGAATTCAGATCTCTTGATTATAATGTGACTTACTATTTATTAAATGCAAATGATTACTGAGTACCACAGGATAGAAAAAGAGTCATAATTGTTTGATACCACAAGAAAATGAATATGAAGTTTTCTCCACCGCAAGAGATTCATCCAAAGCAAACAATTAAAAATGCTATTTGGGATTTAAGACAAGCAAAACCGGCAAAAGATAGGAATTATACTAATGGAGAGAAAAATCTTCACGTCGCTAATCATGAATACATGATTGGATGATTTTCATCAATGTATATGTCTAGAAATAGAGTTAGAAGCTGGGATGAACCTAGTTTTACCATACAAGCTGGCGGTAGACATGCACCGATTCACCCACAGGCACCAAAGATGAAATTTGTTGAACAAAATGTTAGAATTTTCATTCCAGGTAAGGAAGATTTATATAGAAGGCTTTCGGTTCGTGAATGTGCAAGGGTGCAAACTTTTCCTGATAATTTCTTATTTAAGTATACTAGTGTTACAGACTGATATAAAATGATAGGAAATGCTGTACCTGTTGTATTTGCTAAACACTTAGCAAGTGTTATATATAAAGATGTGCTGGAATATTTAAATACTATGCAGTCTAAACATAGACGATTTACAAATAATGAGATTAGAATTGAAAATATAAAAATAGAAGAAAAGGAATTGGTTAATATAAATAATTAAATTATAATTTTTACAAATTCGACCTAAATATGAATTTCTAGCAATAGAAATGATCAAGTATTTAGAAAAAACCATTCCAAATGAAAGTAAGAATGAAGATTCTGAATTATGGATTTATCTAAATGGTACTAAAAAATTTATAGAACCAATTCTAAAAGACAGATGATATACTAAAAATCATGAATGTTGTTATTATAATTATCAAAACTTGAATAAGGATTATTTACCAAAATTGCCAAATGGCTATTCTTTTGTAGATGGCAATAACGTAAAAAATAAGGATAAAAGAATACTCTGTTGTCATTTAGGATTTCATCCTAAAGATGAACCTAACACATTTCCTTTATGGGATTTTAAAATGGAAGATGCTCCTTTGTTTGATCCAAGATTAGAAATAATGACAAAGAACAGCATTGGAAATCTTTGTTCATTTTGTATAGCTTGGTACGATAAAAAAATGAATATTGGTATGATAGAACCTGTATGTACTCGTATAAATTATAGAAGAAAGGGGTTAGGCACATCATGTAAAGAATTGTTGCTCTTTTATTAAATTATCAATATAATACTATTATCAATAACCTTAACATTATGAAAAAAGATAATACAAAATACAATCAAGAGCTTAAGTCTGCAATCAAGAGGTGAATAAAGGATGCTGAAACATGAAAACTACACAGCTTTGAAGATGTTGTAAAAAGCCTTCATTCTAACAGAAAATAAGGTAAGACGCTTGCATAATATTTTCTTCACAGCTGAGGCAAAAAACAATATTCATGATATCAAGAGCTATATTGATGAATCAAATCCATGATATTCAGATCATGTAATATCAGTCATTATTAATGTTATTAATAATTTGTCATATTTTCCAAACTTATGAAAAGATGTTGATTGATTTGAATGAGTTAAGGAATTAATTGAACCAAATTTTAAACACCGAATAATCTACAGAATAAACAATAATCCAATTGAAATTCTTACAATTTTCAAGTATCAAGATAAATATTATGAAAATATTTAGGTTATTGGTTTAAAGTAATTCCTTTTAATCTTATCAGGATCATGAAATATAACTTTTTCATGCTTTTTTTCACTAATAAAATAAGTTCGAAGTTCATCCATTACGATGTACCAATGTTTTTTTTCACATTATTACAATCAAAAATCATACATAAACTAATTATTTTGCATATTTATGTTATGCATTCACTGAGAATACGTCAAGCAATGTTCATATCCTATCCCCCAGAGGAACGCCACTTCCTCATGCAGACTCTCTTGAAATTTTAAACTGATAAATTCATTGTTTAATTACCTGCCCTAAAAATCATCTATTATTTTCATGCAATAACATTGCTTTTTCATTTTCACAAACATTAGGCATTTTTCAATCAAATGACTTATAAATTGTTGTCGCCTGCTCCCTAATGTCATATCACTTAGATGCAGATATATTTAGGGCATTTAAAGCCCTATAATGCCCCCTGCATTCCTCCATATTCTTTGAGCAACGAGAATTTAAAAATAATATTATTTTCCCCAAATCTCATGAATATTTTTCCAAAACGTTTCAGGATTGTACATTTGGATTATCAACCACTACAGCATCATATTCACTTATAGCTCTTGATAAGCAAAAATGATACTCTCAGTTAAAATATCAGGCAAATTGAATACAAGAAGCAATTGTTTTTAATCGATTTCAAAACCTAATCTTAATTTCATCAAAAAGTCTATGATTAGCTATTATAGAAGCATGATTAGATTTTCATTCTGCCATCTGGTTTAACAAATCAAGTACTTGAGGGTATTGAGACAATATATCATCATTCTTATTTACATCTCAATTTCATTCACCATTCAAAGCCAAAGCAAATTGAACATTATTTCTGTCTAAAGCATGAAAAAGAATTTCCAATTCCTCTTTATTAAGGCTGGGAACTCGTCCTCAAGAAAGCGGATGAATAAATGAATCATATACAGTAATATTAAGATCAATACCCATACCTTGAGCTTTTTCTCTAAACTGATCAATATTGTGTCAATCAGAATTTGCCAATTACGCTCTTGATAATAATCTCAAGTATTTAAACTATTTGCCCCTATTTCAAGTTCTAATCTCTTCATGAGAGAGACCACTATAACACATTTTTTATATTATGCAATGTTTTTTTAAAATATCATCTCTAATACACTTGTTCAAGATAACAATCTTCACAATATATTATTTCTGTTCGATTTGATTCATAAGTAGTACGAATGTCTTTGTTGCACTTCATACAGTGTCTATCAAAAAGTTCTCGTGGATTTCTAAGCTTCATTCTATCCCTATGCCTTTCATCAGGATGCAGATGGGGAGCTGAAATATTATGTTCTCTATAAAACTTAAGCTCTTGGGGAACAAGTTTAAATGGTCTTCATGATACCTCGCATTTTATAGCCCAGTTTAACACATCGTCAGGTATATCTATAATATTTGTAGGCAACTTTTCAGCTGGAATTATTTTTGTAACATCAGGAAGTTCGTCACTTTCTTCTTTCCACTTCAATTTTCTATCTTGAACCTGGTCTTTTGTCAGTGGAAAATATTCCTGAGCAACTGTTTCGTTATATGCAAAAGGGCTAAGCTCTAATGGGAAAAACTCTCACCATTCTCCAGTTTTTTGCATATGTTCAATTATCTTTGGAACAAGTTCTTCATACTCCTCTTTTGAATACTGCTTATTAAGAATACAATATTTCATATGATTCTTTAATCACACACATCAAAATAAATTCTCTGAATTAAAACAAATATCAGTATAGATAATATTCTTATTCTCATGTGATGTAGTACAGAATAATCAATGATATGTTTTGCTTGATGCGTGAGATTCATAATGGAGCTCTGCATAATCCATAGTCTGAAAAACATCCATTGAATCTTTTATCGTCCAAGTATTAAAACAATATTTACAATCTTCGCATCAAATCGCATCATATGACTCATGAACATTTTTTGAATTATTAATAAAATTTCAGGTAACATTTTCATTTCAATAGTTTAATAGAGACTTATGGATAGTCTGTGTTTTGATCTGCTCATCAAACAATTTATTCTTGTCCTTGTTTTCATACTCTTTAATTTTTTCAAAATATCTTTCTTTTCACACATGTTCATTCAAAAAATAATACTCTTTATTTCTTAGATTCGAACTTAAATAACAATTACTACATCATCTACAATCAAATAAATAAGAGGAATCTTTGCAATTATCACTTAATATTAGGTATTTGGAATTATAGGAGTCATTAGTATCTACACAATAATACAACGACTCTGAATTTTGAACATAAAGACAATCTACACAATAATTACATTTAACTACAAATCATCATAAATATTTACAATCTTCTGAGTATCAAGTGTTAAAACAAAGATAGCAATTTTTATTATATACTGAATGATTGCCATATTCAGAGTTCTCTGAATTTAGATTAAACAGTGATGGTCTTGGTACCTTTAATTGAAGTCCTTTGAATTGTTCAAAAAATGATTTTCAAAAATCAAAATCTGCTCAATAATCTCTTCAATCCCATTTGTCACCCCACCATTCAGATTGTTCATACACCTTATATATTTTATCAGATGAATAGATAGAAATAATATCTTTTCAAGTTAAATCACATTTTCTCTTATACAATTTACTTTCATTTCTCCATGACGCCCTTCTCATCTGTCTACATTTTGAACAAAGCTGAGGATTGCTAATTTGATATTTAGTTCAATTATACTCAGGGCTAACTTTTTTTAAAAAAGAAATATCATCTTCTGTTACTTCAAATCCACTTCAACATAGCTTACATCGTTTCTTCATCCTAAATAATTGTTTAAATTTTTTAAAGTATAGTTTTAAAATTTTATCAGTCTAGCTAATTTATTTTAGCAAAATATCGTTACTCTAGGATGAATTCTGCTATTCATTTAACAAGCATTAATATACAAAGGACATACTATCTGAACATCATGAGATATAATTGTAACCTTTTATGCTTGCAACAATGGTCACAAAGCTAGTTCCGAGCTTATTGTCAAAAATAAAAAAGTTTCTGACGTCGTCAGGTAGGGTGTACCAATTATTCTGCACATTAGAACTTGATTCTAGTGATTTTTGTTTACAATAAACAATTTATTTGCACTCTCTATAATCTGATTGGTACTATTATTGTTTCTCATAATGAACATATTCACTCAATATTATTTTCAGTTGAAAAAGATTTGAAAATTTCCTTTTTAACTTCATTGCTAATTCTTAAATATAGGGTTAAACTTAATTTGACATATAAATATATATAAATACTATTGTCAACCTTTAACATAATACATTTGAAGATATGTCAAAAAATAGAAAAATTCACATTGATTTTGGTTCATGACCAAGATGAGAATATCTAGTTAATTGGTTATCAAATCCATCTGAGCATTTTTCAGTTAAATCACCAAGTGATACCTTGCTTACGTTTGATAAATGATCTGCACCATGAGAAGCTTTAAAAAAAGAATTTAGCACTATTCGTAATTGAGTTAGTGATCAATGTGCTACAAAAATGGATATAATTCTTTGACACTTTAAATATCATAATCAAATAGATTTAATCAACTGGTCGTACTGATGGCTTGATCAGAGTTGGTATTTTTTTATTGACAGTGCAAGTCTTTGTTTTTCAAATTTTTGAGTTTCTGAACAAGATATAGCTAATTTACATAATCAAATTGCAAGCATTTTAAAACCATGATGATATTTTATTTTACGTGGTCCATGATATTCAAATAGATCAAATACAGATAATCAGAAAAAAATTGAAAACTATCTAAAATATCATTTGTGAGGCAAATATTGAATATTTTCTATCGCAAGTTTTAGGCAGCTTTTGCCTACTGAAATAGAACTACATGATTTTACTCCTCCTAAATGAATGGATACAGCTTTTGAAATTGTTTTAAGAAAAAATAAAACTTAAAAAGTTATTTTATTTTAAAATCTTCAATCTACGAATCTCAAGATAAAAAATATTTCTTACAAAATAAGTTCGAAGTTCTATACTTTCGTTATACTGTAATACCTAATACATTGACTTTACCACATCTAAAGCTATTTTATTGATAATGAAAAAATGCATAGAATGTAATCAGGACTTTGGCATAACTGAAAAAAATCGCAAATTTTATAATAATATGTGAGTACCTGAACCAGACACTTGTCCAATAGATCGTTCTAGGCATCGTCTTGCTTTTCGTAACATACGCAACATATGCCAGCGCAAATGTAGCGCAACTTGAAAAATGATATTCTCTCATTTTGATGATGATGTGCCATTTCCAGTGTATGAACGTGATTACTGGTGGTCAGATAAATGGGATGGATTAGATTATGGACGTGATTTTGATTTTTCAAAACCTTTTTTTGAGCAATTTAAAGAGCTCTATCATGTTGCACCTGCACTAGGGCAATCTGCATTTTCTATTGAAAATTGTGATTATTGTAATTGATTAGCAAATTGTAAAAATTGTTATCTAAGTTTTAACATGGATTACTGTGAAGATTGCTATTATTTAACAGCCGGAAGATATTGTACTAGCTGTGTTGATTCTTTAAGTCTCTCGAAGTGTGAATTGTGTTATGAATGTGTTTATTGTAACGATTCATATAGACTGTTTTACTCAGATAGAAGTACTAGCTGTCATGAAAGCTACTTTCTTTCAGGGTGTAGACAATGTAAAAACTGTATTGGTTGTTGCAACCTGAGTCAAAAAGAAAATTATCTTTTTAATGAAAAAGCAACACCTGAAAAAATTAAAGAAGTAAAAAAAGAATTAGAAGATTATAATAAACTTGTTGAATTTAATAAGAAATTTGAAAACTTTAAGACTAAATTTCCAAAAAAATATTATTATGGTAACTCAAATGAATCATCAACAGGAGATAGCTTAAGAAATGCAAAAGATTCAGAAAATTGTTTTTATTGTGATAATGTTGAAAATTGCAATTATTGTTATTTTGTTTTTAATTCTAACAATTGTCAGGATCTCGATATTTTTTGAGATAATTCCTCATGGCTATATAATTGCATGGCTACCTGAGAAAATTGTAATCATAACATTTGCTGTATATATACGTGGAGCTGATCAAGTAATAACTATTATTCCAATATACTTAGTGCTTGCACTGATTGTTTTGGCTGCGCGAGTCTTAGAAATAAAAAATATTGTATTTTAAATAAGCAATATTCAAAAACAGAATATGAAAAACTTATTCTGAAAATAATTGATCATATGAAATCTACTGGAGAATGGTGAAAATTTTTTCCAGTTTCAATGAGTCAGTTTGTATTTAATAAAACTCTTGCTTTCGAAAATTACCCTTTATCAGAGAAAGAGATATTAGCACGGTGATGGAAGTATGAAAAAATTGAGAGCAAGATACTTGAAGTTGATAAGATTATTGATGCTAAACAAATACCTAATAATATCAACTCTATCCCTGACGATATTTTAAATTGGGCAATAAAATGTGAAGAATCAAATAGGCCATACATAATTACAAAAAGTGAGCTTGCGTTTTATAGAAATTATAAAATTCCAATTCCTCGCTTACACTCTGAAATCCGCCACAAAAATCGCCTAAAAATTCGCAATCCTTACATACTATATCATAGACAATGCGACAAATGCTCCTCTAATATTCAAACAACATATAATCCCAAATGACCAGAAAAAGTATATTGTGAAGAATGTTATTTGAAAGAGCTATATTAGATGTTATATTATATTAATGTCGCAATATTCATTCTAAAGCATGTATACCAGTAATCTGATCAAGATTTCCAGTATGAACTTGCTTTATTACGATTAATACATCTATGGTTTTTTTACACTTTGCTCTGATTTTTGATTCAATGGCTCATAAGTTTTTTAGTTTTCACTCTTTCTTTTTTATATCATATACTCATACAATTCTAACCATATCTAGTATTTGTTGTACAACTATATATTCAATTAGATTTTCACAAAATCATTCTTTTTTAATATCATCAATGTCCATTATAACCTCTCAATCCACGTATAGCCATACTTCCATTTGATAATTTCAGTCTATTTTAAAAACTAAATTTTCAGGTAAAGGGTTTTGACAAAATGCTTGTTTAATTCTTGGATCTGCAAATACAATTTTTCAAGTTTTAACCTGGTCAACCAGTTGCTCAATAGCTGGTGATATTTTTTTCTTTAATGTATTTGATAATGCCAGTACTTTATCTATCGTAGTACATTCAAATCGTTCTAGTTGCTCTATTGGCAATTGTTGATTAGATGAAAGCACTGATTTACTTAATTCAGTTAACATAATTGAATGGTAATATAATTAATAGTAAATTATAATATAAGTAATGTGTATCTTATCAAGTAGTATTGTGAAAAATCTTATACAAAACAATACTGCTTAAGGAAGTACTACATAAAATTTATCCCTAAATCAAACTAAATCTGGTCAATATCACAATGTCTGAAAATAAGCTTTTGCATCTTCTTGTTTAATAACAGGAAGTCATATTTTATTAATTAGTGACTCAGCATGATGTGTTCATCATTTTTCAAAATCTAATTTCAAATCTCAAATCATGATCCGATATACTCATAGTTCTGGGAAAATTTTTGCAAATCATTCGAAATCTCTATAACCCAACAATGGAGATAATGAAGCTTGTGTTTTTATATCACTATTTCATAAAGTTTCTATTGCATTTATGCGACTTTTTAGAGTAAAAGCAGCATTAGGCAAATCACCTGGCATTTCATCAAAATCGGTTTGAAAACCCATTCAAACAATAAGATTTGTTGCCTGTGCAAGATCTTTTAATATTGGTAATATTTGATCATTTGCTGCTACATCAGTATGTGTATGTAAGATCAATCCTCTTGGAGGAGACTGAATCATTTGACGAAGTAATTTAGCGGTAATATTAGTGATTTCCATTGCTTTATTATTAGAATCTCAAGGCAATGGCTCTGTATCTGTCGATAAGAATAATCACACATCATATCACATAGATAATAAGTGATCGTTTTCAGCTCTATAATCTTCAGGAACTGTCAATCTTGGAGTATCTGATCAATTTCTTTCTAGATGTGCAAAACAATAATGTCCACAAAGTGATCAATCTCAAATAACACAACGATTACAAGCATTAATTGTTGCATTAATGATTCTTTCAACTCAAGATTCTCAAACACATTCCTGACCCCATTTCAACATGAATCTCGGTAACGACTGAATAGCTTTCAATTGTTTGAATGAACAATCTTCTAAAGAATTTGTTCTTGAATTTCTCAATAATAATTTACCTGACCTGTACGCCATTATTAACTTTTCTCTTAAATTATGGCATCGTAGTATATATTAATTAATTGATAAGTCAATAAATTTAGATTTAAAAATTATCCCACATTACTTACTAAATTAATTGACACTCGAAAGCATTTCTTCTAAACTCAAAAACCATAATTGAAGATAAATGCTAGATACTAACGATTACACACCTCCATTATGACTCCTGAACTGGAGACAAATACTTGAAATTACTTGATTTCCAATGATTGCGAGCGATTGAACTAATCAAGAATGATATGAGCCATGTACCCTTGAACCATATTTTTGAGGAAAAAGAATAATTGACGTATGAGCTTGATGCTCACCACTAATGGATATGATTAAAAGTATATGAAATCCAAAAAGTGTAATAAAAATTGATCCTATCTACTCATGATGAGATACCATTAATAAACATATCAAATACAATAGAGACACAATAGATAATTCATGAGATCAATTAAGAAAAATGATCAAAAATAAAGGTATAATACACATTGAAGCTAATCCTTTAACTATTGAATGAATTAATATCATGAAACAGCAAACACTAGACATGAAACAACATCAATTTTCAACTGTTACAAAAAATGCTTCAGACTGAACTAATATAAATCTAGAAAACAACTCACAAGATATTATCTTCATTACAGCTTGCCTACTTTTTGCTGAAGATTGAATTTCCATGCTTCAAGAATGTGACAGATTATTAGATAATAAATGAACTATAATTATAGTTGATTATGATGGCAATATTCATATTAATTATAATCATTTTAGAGATGCACATATAAATATTAGAAATGCATGAAAGTTTAATAATAAACCTGTTTTTGTTGCAAAATTAATGAAATGACAATATAATCTACTAAGAAATGTGGAAGCGTTTGGATTCCCATCTTTACAAAAAATGATGCGCAATCCCCGCACTGTAACTAAATTAGACATCAAACGTAATAGACTAAATTGATTAAATGAATCTTTAGTCAATTCATTAAAAATCAAATGAAAATTAGATAGTTTTATGAAAGAAAGAGGAGAAAGTATAAGATTCGCACTCCTTTCTTGATCATTTTCAGCCGTGAGTTGTTAATTTATGCTTTGTTTTAGATAGGTTTAAAGATTATAATAAATTTATTAATACAAAAATAAAGCCAAGCTAATAATAGTAAAAATAAAGGCCAAAATAGTCTTAATCATAATTTTTTCTTTATAAACAATAATTGAAAATAATATTGGAATTATTATTGAATATGAAAGTGTTTTATAAGACAAGGACAATGGTCATAATAAATAGATTTTCGGCAAAATAAGAATCATAAATCATACAAACAAACTGCTATTGATAAACGAAAATATTAATACTTCAGATAAATTCTTTATTGTTATTTCTTTATGCTTATTACAGATCAAAATAAATATTGAAAGTCCTATAAATGCAACTGACATTTTAATAAAAATAAACTCTGACACAATTAACTGATCTACAAAATTTTTAAAAAGTGAATGATTTAATGTTATTGCAGCAACTGCTATCAATATATAACGAAATCAGCTTCTAAAATCATCTTTTCAAACTGATTTCTCTGAATCATATAAAAGTCAAAAAACTACAAATCAAAGAAGAAATCATATAAAGCTCAATACAGACAGTGAATCATTTAATACAAATACACCTATAAATAATACTAAAACTGAAGAAAGTAATCTAATGATGATAAATACAGAAGATGAGCTTAAATATTGCAATGCTGTAATCATAGCAATAGGAACAATAAAATCTCAAACTCAGCTCGCTAATCCAATCAAAGATGTAACGGTAGATTTCTCAAAAATTCAAGAATATATAAAATAAATAAATGACAAAATAGTAGAACAAATTGAAGAAACTAATAAAAAAGCATATTTATTGTATCATTTTTCAACAACTACTTTTTTTATAAAATCATAAATTCATAGTATTATAAGCCCTGAAACAGCATAAAAGATCCACATATAATTTTAAATTAACATATTGATTTTGTTAATAAATATAATTTTATTAAACTTATATAATTTCATTTACAAAATATTTTAAACATAGACATAGTAGTCGTACTATTTGCAAATTAAAAATCATTCTTTTCTATCCCCCATAAATTTCATCAAAACCTTTATCTAAATCACTAAAATCTCTTATTCCGCCATCTTTTATAACCCAAACCCTATCAACAATAGATTCTAATATATCTCTATCATGAGAAACTAATATAACATTTCACTCAAATCAATCGAGCATGTTTTTTACTACTTTTTTAGAATGAAGATCTAAATGATTAGTAGGTTCATCCATTATTATAAGCTGCGGACCACTTAAAAGCATTTTAGTTAGAGCAACTTTAGCTTTTTCTCATCCTGATAGAGTGGAAATTTTTTGATTTACCTTTTCTCAACTTATTAAAAGTCATCATAGCATTGTTCTGATTTCTTTTTGAGACAATCAATCATCTAATAATTCTTCTAATATAGTACGATCAACGTTAATATCATCAAAAACCTGAGAATATGATCACACATTAATAGACTCATTAATATAAACATCTCAAGACAGAGACTTTATTTCTCAAAGTATAGTTCTAAGAAAAGTTGTTTTTCATATTCAATTCTTTCCTATAATTCAAACTTTTTGATTTTTATTAATTTCAAGCTCTCAAGTAATATTAATTAAAACATTATCATATCAAATTTGTAAATCATTTAAACGTACAATTAAATTTGGCATTCTATTTATTGACTTTAAACTGATATCTCTTACTTGAGATTCATTTTCAGGCCTATCAATTCTTTCTATCTTATCAAGCATTTTTATCCTGCTTTGCACTCACAACGCCTTACTAGCTTTGGATCTAAATCTATCAATATATTTTTCTTGTTTTTCTATATGTCTTTGTTGCAAACTATGATCCTTAAGTTGTTTGTCGTATTTCTCTTGCTTTTTTTCAAGATAATGAAAATAATCTCACTTATACAAGTGTAATTTCTTTCATGATATTTCTAAAATCTCATTAGAAATACTATTTATAAATTTCACATCATGTGAAATACATAAAAGTCACTTGTTCCAAAATTTACAAAAACGTTCTAAAAACATTATTCATTCTATATCTAAATGATTTGTAGGCTCATCTAATACAAGTAAATCAATTTCTTGTATTAAAAATTTAGCTATTTGCACCTTTGTCTGCTCTCAACCTGATAGTTGTAAAACATTTAAATCAAGTTGCTGCTCTGTAAATCAAAAATAAAAAAGTATACTTGTCTGAAGTTCAAATCTTCTATATCAATCAGAGTGTGAAAATCTTTCAACGATTTCTTCTCTTTCATCATTAAGTTCAACATAATCAGCATTTCATTCAGACAAAAGCATATCCTCAATTTGCTCAAGTCTTTTTGTATCTTTCGTAATTTCAGGAAAAACAGTAAGCATCTCATCTCTCAAACTATTTTCTTTATTATTCCAAAAAAGTTCTTGTGTAAGATATCAAATTTTGACATTTTTTCATAAATTTATTTCTCAATCATCGGGATCCTCTAATCAAACAATCATCTTAAGAAGTGTTGTTTTTCAAGATCAATTTTTTCAAATCAAAGCAATCTTATCATTGCAAGAAATCTTTGTACTTACCGAGTCAAATAAATGAGTTTTTCAAAGAAATTTACTAATTAAACGAATATCAAGTAAATCATAAGATCATCAAAAATGTCAATCATACAAATACTTTGGAATATTGTCTAAACTGTATTTTTTTTCTGCACTTGGCTTAGAGCAAACTCAATCAAGTTCAAACTCTTTAATTAAGTATTTATTTAAAAGCTTATGTTTTGTTGTTTCTTTTTTGCATTTTTTTGGCAGAGAGTTTAAAAAATTGTCACATACTTCTCTTAATTCATTAAATCCAAAATCTGGATGTGTCTCTAAAACTTTTGCAATTAGATCATCAATGTATTTCAAATTTATTTATTAATTTTATATAAACCAAGTACCTTTGATAATAATCATTATATTAATATTTACAAAAGATAATTATTTTTAAATTATCTTTATAAATGACTACAAAATCTTATCTTCAATTTCGATAATATTTAATATACAAATAATTGCTTGCATTTATGTAAAATATTTTGTATAATTAAATTAATGATCACGATCAAGATGTATTAGGTTAAGTGTTAGTGCTTAACTCGTGCATCTTTTCTTCTTTTTATACTGCAATTTCTTTTTCAAATTTGTCAATGAATCTATAAATCCTTGTCACTCAACTTTTAGAAAACTTGAGTATCTTTTTTGATTTGGCACTATAAGCCTTTTCAATTTTCACTTCTTTCTTAAATATCAAACTAAACATGCAAAATCTCAATCTCAAGTTACAATAACTGCTTTATTATATTTTTTATATTCTATCATTGATTGTAAAACTAATTCTGCATCAACATTTCATTTTGTCTTTCATGATTCAAGCTCTAATACAGGTTTAAATACAAGTAAAAATCAGCTTTCTTGTAAAAAAGAATAAAGATCAGTATTTTCAGATACATATCAAATAAATAAATATGCCTTACCAACCTTATACTTATCTTTCAAATAAACTCGTAACTTCTTCCAATCTAAACTCCACTTTTGATCTTTTATAGCAAGATTTACATTTTGTGCATCTATAAAAGCATAGTTTTTTTCCATAAATCCTTTATTATTTATTTAATATTAAGAATATATATGTAATAAACAATTATAAATGTAATAAACCTGCAAGCTTGAATTAAAGTTTTTTCAAGAAACAAGTTTTTAATACTATTATGCTTTTGCCAATACGACACTCAACATTATCAAAATCATCTTCAACTGTTTTAATATTTTTAATCTTTTCTCATCTTTTAAGTGTTTTTGACAAACCTTTCACAGCTAAGTCTTTAATTGGCGTAACTGTATCTCAAGTGATTAAGATGTTTCCATTACTATCTAATACTTCCATTTAACAAATTATTAATTAATACTTTCTTTAAAAAAAGCTTAAAAATAATCATATTATTGTCAAATAAGCCAATAATCCAAAATATCTATTGAAATATATTTAAAAATATGTAAACTTTTAATCTAATTAATAATAAATTATGCCATATTTTAAATGACAAAGAGCTGTACTAACAGTAAATGAAGATGTTTCAAAAAGTGAATTAAAGAAAGCTTATCGAAAAATTTCACAAAAGTATCATCCAGATTTAAATCCATGATGTGATAAATCTGAGAAAATGATGAAAAAAATTACATACGCCTATGATGTACTTACAAATGTAGAAAAACAGCAAGAACACATTACAATGATGAAAGAAAAAATTAGAGAGGAGCAAAGAGCTATTGCAAAAAAAAATAGAGTTACAAAAAGTCGAGCAAGGAAAAAAAGAAAGTAATTAAGGATTATTAATGTCTGCAAACTCTAGATTTTTTTTTCAAGCATATCAATAATAATACTAAAAAACTCTCAAACAACTGGAGCAGCAGTATTTCATCAATAAACTCCTGAATCTATTTTTTGATTTCAATCATTTCACAATCTAACAACAACTTGAAGATCTTCCATTGATCAATTAAGAGAAAAATAAGCTGTTGAAGCAAATAACACATCTCTGCTTTCGTTTGTAGTTCAAGTTTTTCAAATCACTTTTACTCATTTAACCTTAGCTAATTTTCAAGTTCAATTTTCAACAACGTTATGTAACATATCTAAAACAATATTAGAATTTACTTCAGTTGCTACCTGTATCTTATCAGTTAAAACAAACTCGGCTTCCGTTCAATCTTTATATTTTATAATTTTAATAATCTTGCTAGAGACCTTATGTCCTCTATTAGACATTATAGAAAATAAATCAGCAACTTGTAAAAGATTTAATTCTAAAGTTCACAAAATAGTAGAAAGATGCTCTCATTTCAAATCTATTCAAAACCTCCTCAAAGTATCAAAGTAATTTGAAAATCACATATTCATAACCAAATGTACCATTGGCAAATTAGCACTCTTTTGTAAGATTGTAATCATATTCATAAATTCTCAAGTAACTTTTCAATCCCAATTACTTGGATCCCAAAATTTTCCAGGTGCATATTCAATCGAAATAAGTTCGTCTGGAAATTTTTGATATTGATCTATTCAATTTTCTAAAGCAGCAAGTGCATTTATCGCCTTAATTATACTTCATATTTGCCTTAGTGCTTGAAAAACCCTACTATATTGACTTTCATCATAGGACATTCATCAAATCATAACTCTTATTTCTCAACTATGAGGATTAGTTACTACCATTCACCCATTGATTTCTCGCACTTTTCTTAATCTCTTTTTTGCATCTTCATAATCCCAATATGCTTCATCATATTCACTTGTTCAGTACTCAAATCTATCAATCACATTTCTTTTTCTTTTTAGATTTTTTACATGCTCTATTGTATATCATGACCTTAAAGAATGTCTGGCAATTTCTGTCAAAGACAAGTCTATTGTAGTACCAACTTCACATCAACAATCCTTAATATTCATTCATGTTAGTTTCTCAAATATTATACTAATATAATTAACAGCATAAGGCGCATTATTAATTTTAATTGGGGTTTTATTGATATCAATACTTTGATCAAGATAGTGATTAACTGGCTTATCATTAGAAAGCAATCACTTTTTATAGAGAAATTTTAAAATCGTATTTCTCTTTTTTAATGACGATTTAGGATTTTTAAGAGGATTTAGATACTTAGGACTTTGTATTGTTCACAGCAAGGCAACGATTTCAAAATCATTCAACTGATCAGGCCTTTTTCAAAAATAAAATTTTGCAGCGCTTGAAATTCAATATACTCAATATCAAAAATTTAATGCATTTAACCAGGTTTCTAGAACCTGATCTTTATCAAAATTAATACACATATCTACAGCATAAACTGCTTCAAGAATTTTCCTAGGGAGAGTTTGTTTTAAATCTCAAATAATTAAAAGCTTGGCTATTTGTTGTGTAATAGTACTTCATCACTGAACTACTCTTCAGGCCTTGATATTTGCAATACCAGCTCTAAAGATCGCAAAAGGATTAAATCATGGATGATAATAAAAAGCACCATCTTCTACTGCAACAAATATTTCTTTTATCCTATCAGGAATTTTAGAAAGTGGGGTATATTTTAAATAATTTGTTTTATGTAAAGTGGTAATAACTTTTCAATTAACATCCAAAATTGTAGTATTTAAAAACTGCAAATCTTTAAAGTTTGTAATTTTATCAATTCAGTTTAGATCATATTCTTTTATAACTCATGAGATAAGATTATTAACATTATTAGCACTACAATATATGTGATCTAAAATATGGGAGTTATAATTAAAATCAGGTGAAAAACTCTTGTCAAAAACATAAGGTCATCTTTTGAAATCATTAGATTTTTTATGATAATTTTTTCTCTTTTTCTTAAATTCTCATGTAATACAATTGCAATCATCCTTAACTAATTGCATTATCATATCAAGTCAAACAGCTCAACTGTATATAATTCAAAGCAATCAAAGAGTTCAATATAATAATTTCTTTATAGTTTTTCATATATCTCAAAATATATGATCATATTGTTCCTTGTCAGGTAGACTAATTCTATCTCACATCTCTACTTGAAAATCTTCATTTAAAGGACTTCAAACTTTTTCTCCTGCTCAAGAAACAATGTTGTTAGATATTGCTGGAAAGTCTTGTAGTTTTAGCATTTTTTTCCTTAAAGGAAAGTATTATAAGATATTACCAAGATTGGTCAATTGCAAAAACTATTGTTAATGGTTTTGCTGAATATTTGACATACTTTATAGATTATGTTATTCTATACTAAAACAAACTATGAAGAATTTTAAAGAATATTTAACACATATATTAATAATCCTGCTAACATTTACAATATTTATAAGTTCAAATGTAAATGCAAGTTCCTCAATACCAAATAAAATAATATTTAATAAACATATGTACGAATGGTGAATACCAATAACCAGAACTTTAGTTTTTAGATTTAGCCTATGGTCAGATTGAGACTATATCTTATCTGACATTCTCTGAGACTGATCAATTAATCAATCAAATCCCAACTTTAGTTAATATCAGGAAGTACTGAATATAATTCCAAATTCAAAATGAAAATTTACATCAGATATTTGAACTATAAATCCGATTCCTTGAGTTAATGCAAATTTGCACAAATATTTGCAAGTTGAAATAAAAGAACTATGAGAAAATGACAACAAATTTGAAATACTGGATATTGATAATGATATAAATAACCAAACAGATAGAAAAAAAATTTGAATATCAACGTTTTCAATAGACTCTTCTAGTCTTGATAATAACAAGATTTGAAATAATCAGTGAGACATTGCCCTCTTATCAGAAAATTGAGTATTTAATTCAGACAGAATTCCAAATAACACTAATAATACTCAGTTTACAATAAATTGCTGAGATAACAACTGAGATATAAAGTTAATCTTCGGTCAAGCCATAAACAAAGTTCTAAAATGGGCACAAACATCCAGTCAGTTTGAGTTTTGAGACAGTTTGAAAATTTGGTGAAATCTTATTGTTAATTGAGAAATCGAATCAAATTGAAAAAATGTTGATGAATATTTAGACAGGATAGATACTCTTGAAGTAAAAATTAAAGAATTAGAGTTGTTAATATCAAATCACAATCACAATTGATGAAATGATGATGATGATGATGATGAAGAAGAAGATGATGAAAATTGCAAAGATGCTAAAAAATGAAAATGACATTGTAAAAGCTGAAAATGAAAAAAGAAATGACATGAAAAAAATCATCATGAAGAAGAAGATGATGAAGAAGAAGATGATTAATAAGATTGTAATAATAACAAAAATATAAATGGTTATTAATGAAAATTGAAAATGAAATTAACTTGAGAAAAATTAATAAATCAAATACCTAATTCAACATAAGGCTTCTACAATTGGATTTTTCTAACCATCCTTTGCAAAAGGATAAAAAATCTTAAGAGAATATATTCCAATATTTACTTCTCTTGAAAACAAGAAAAACTATCATAATTAATTAATATACTATAAGTTATTTTTAAAATATAATAATTTGAAAATTTACCTTAAAATACGCTCAGTATTATTAATAAGTATAATAATTACTTCATTAATTCCATTAAATTTATTTGCTCAAATAAATAATATTTGAAGTTTTTCTTCATATATATCAAATATCTTTAACATAGAAGATAAACAACAAAGAATTAACATAATTGAAAACAGAGTAAATGGATTCTCAGACCCAAAAAGAAAGATTGCTTTTGTTAGAAAAATTATTTCTGAGTGACTTAAAACTGAAGAAAATGATCTATTAGTTTTTAAATGATGATCATCACGTGTAAGTGTTAAAAAAGCACCCGATACTCAAAAATGAGTTTATTTAAGGGTTGATGTTTTTAATCACAAATCATGAAAAGAAATCATTGAAAAAATTATAGATTCAAAGATAAATTCGATTGTAGTTGATGTAAAAGAATATTGAAATTTGTTTTATGATTCAAATATCCCACTTGCAAATTTGAAATGACTTGAAAAAGTTTTAATAAAAAATATTAGACAAAATATTAGTGATCTTAAAAACAATTGAATATACACTATTGCAAGAGTTGCTGTATTAAAAGATCCTAAACTTGCAAGAATCTACCCTCTCAAATGAACAAATAATTTAGCATTTGATGGTCAATGGGTTGACTGAAGTAGTAAAGAAGTAATTTCTTATCACAAAGAAATTATAAAGGAACTCTCAGAAATTTGATTTGATGAAGTTCAATTGGACTATATAAGGTTTCCAACTGAAAAATTTTATCAACAATGAATACAAAATAAAACTGCAAGGACAGATATAATTACAAATTTTGTTAAAGAAATGTATAAGCAATCAAAACAAAGTAATATAGCACTTTCTATAGATACATTTTGAATAACAGCATGGTATGTAAGTTCTGATATTAAAAGAACTGGCCAAGACATAAAACAACTAATAGAGCATGTCGATTTTATATCTCCAATGATATATCCTAGTCATTTTAGTGAGTGATTTTGATGATTTCATAATTATAATAATCCTTATCCTATTATTAGCACAGCAAACAAGAAATTAACTGAAGCAATCTGAGCACATAATATAACCAAAGTGAGACCCTGGCTTCAATGATTTAGATACAAATCGCCAACATTTTGAGTAGATTATATTTACAAACAAATGCTTGCTTGTAAAGATTATTGAATTAATTGATATTTAATATGGACACCGACTATTTGATACAGTTCTAGCATACAGGCTGCTGCAAGATAAATTTGACTAATGATAGTATTGTTATATACTAAATTCCCTATTTTAAAACGGTTTTTATGAATGTCAAATTATCGATCATTAAAATAATAATTTTACTGTTAAGCATTTTAATTTATTCAAATTATGTTAACGCAAATACTAGCATAACTTTATCAGAACAAATTAATATAAATGATAACATATACTCAATTGAAACAAGTATTCCAATAAAATACCAGCAAGCATGAATTATACAAAAGCTATCATTTGGTAAATCTAATTTTTCATGATCGATAGCCAGCAGAGTTCATAACATAATCACAGTAGCAAAACAATTTGATTGAACAATTATTAAAAAATGAGAAACATTTTCTTTCAATCAAATACTTAAATCAGTACATGCAAGATATTGATATGTTAAGGATCAAATTATTAAATGATGATCAATCATATGGGAACAAGGATGATGAGTATGTCAATTATCAACCACAATATTAAGAGCTGCAATGAATGCATGACTGGAAATACAAAACTTTAGGAATCATACTTATGCAATCCCATATTACAAACCATACTGATTAGATTCAGCTATTTATATGCCATATCTTGATTTAAAATTTAAAAATAATAGCCCATGAGATATATACATACAAACTATGATTATTGATTCAGAACTTATTGCAATTTTTTATTGAAGTAATGATGGCAGAAAAGTAGATATCAAAGGACCATTTATAAATCAAAATATAAAAGAAAGTCAATTGTCTGCAAACTTAAATTTAGTTGAAAATTCAAAAAAACTGGATTACAAAAAATTTATAGTTCAATACATTAGAACAATTGAACATAAATCATGAGAAAAAATCAAAGAAATATTTACTTCAAAATATTAAGGACATAACAAAATAAACAACAAATATCAAACTTGACCCTGGTTTTAAAATCATTATTTTAAATTTATTAATAAAATAACTATGAATAAATCCAAGCTTATATTTTGAATATCAATTACAATAAGTTCACTCATACTAACTAGCTGCCTATGAAACTATTGAAAAAAAGAGATATCAGAAAGCAATCAAGCTCATGTTAAGGATTGATCATATTCTGTTAGACAAAAATATATAGCTTGAGATAATTGAGAATACAATTTTTATATTGATGTTAACCTCGATATAAAAAATAAAACAATATCTAAAATTGAAGTTATTTGAGATCCTGATGGAAAATGATCAGTTTGATATGCAGAAGAATTTAAAAAATCCATTAAAGAGAAAGTTATTTGAAAATCAATTGATCAAGCAAAAGAGTGATGATATCTAAGTTGATCCTCATTAACATCAAAAGCATTTTCTGATGCACTTGATACAATAAAGACTCAAAGCATAAAATAGATGTTAATCAAAAAAGAAAAAGAGCTTCTTTGAACAATCTTTAGCATTGAAGTTAATTCTTCATTTTCGAAAAATACTGTTATAAAAGATATTGAAAATGCTTTTTCAATTATAAGTGATTTTGAAGGAAAATATTCAAGGTTTATTTCAGATAACAATTTATACAAATTAAATAACAATCTAAGAAAATGGAACAGTATATCTGATGAAATGTTTTATATCTTAACAATATGAAAAGATCTAGAAGAACTAAGCAATAATGCATTTTCACTAAGTGTAAAAAATGTATTAGATAGTTGGTGATATAATCAAAATTATGAACTTGATAAAGAATTTCCAGTAAAAACAACATGAGAATTCCTCTTATCGAAAAACAAAAGTCAAGTTTTCTTAAATTCTCCTATTGAAATATGAGCAATCTGAAAATGATTTGTAATTGATAAAATTCTTAAAATATTTAAACAATATAAAAACATATTCATTAATGCAGGATGAGATATTTATGCGCGATGAACAAATAATGATTGAAATAAATACAAGGCTTTCTTAGAACATCCAACAGATAAAGATAAAATAATTGGAGAAATAATATTAGATGACGGTTTTTTAGCCTGAAGCAGTGCTAATAAAAGAAAATGGAGAAATAAACATCATTTAGTAAATATGAATACAATAAAACCTGCAAATCATATGCTGGCAAGTTTTGTTCAAGGAGATAGTTGAATACTGTCAGATGGATACTCTACAATGCTATATTCAATGTGATATGAAAACGCTTTAAAATTAATAAAACTAAAGAACATCTCAGCACTTATTGTATCACAACATTGAGATATATATAAATCAAAAGACTTCGCATGATCAATATACAAATATAAGAACTAACAAGATAAAGATGTTTGATAAACTTCAATTTTGTCTATCAAACATCTTTATAAATCATGTAATTGATAATTATTAATTTATTTTTAATAATTGAACATCAAAAATTAATGTAGATCTAGCTGGAATTGGTCATCTAGGAGCTTCTCAATATCACATTGCATAAGGAACATGAACTCTTCTAAGTTCTCATACTTTCATTCAAACAATTCATTTTTCCCAACCTTGAATAACTTGTCAATTTCAAATTATAAAATTAAATGGCTGCTTTCTATCTACACTTGAATCAAATTTACTTCAATCAATAAATCTTCATAAATAATGTACACTCACTTTATCTCAATTTTTTACCTCATCTCAAGATCAATCTGATAAAATCTCAGTTTTAAGATCACTAACATCTTTAAAAGCTAACTTTTCAGTCATTTTAATTTTTGTATCAATAACATTTGAATTTGAATCTTTTTCATCATCTTTAGATTCTGGAATTTCCTGATTAGAATCAGGAAGTCTTCCTGAATCTTCAATACTTGTATCAGATGAGTTATTTTCCACTTTTTGATCAGTAGATCAACATGCAGTTAATAAAGCCAATAATGAGCTTAGAAGTAAAATTAGTAATTTTTTCATTTATTTTAAGTTAGATTAATATTACTAATATTATTTATAAAAATGATAATGTAAAATTATAATTAAAAAAATTGTAAATTTCTATCAATAGTACATATTAAAATATCATATTAAGAATTATAGTAAATGTTTTTTTATTGTAACAACAAATATTTAAAACTAGATTATATAACCAAATTATTAATTAAATATGTTAGCAGAAAAATAAATGGAGAAGGAAATATCAATATATAGCCATGTTGATTTGATAGGATATGTTTGAGAATTAAATAAAAGAGACAATATTAATAAAAAATTGGCTAAAAAGTTTTGGAATGTTTTTTTTGAAACAAGAAAGCAGTTGTTTATAATTCAAGATTGATTTTTAGTAGTATGGAATCAAGCTTTTGAAGATGCATACAAAAAAAAATTAAATAGTATCACAACCTGAGAAAAAATAACTTGTAGCGAAGTAACTCATTCAGATGGGGAATGTTGATCTAAGCTCTGTCCTTGTCCAATTGATTTATCAAAAAGTTGTAATTGAAATTATGCTATAGATGACCATATACATACTAACAAAGACTGAATTGCATTTATATCTGAAGTTTGAGTAATACAGCTGAAAAATATTTTTTCACAAAAAATGCGTAAAAAACACAAAGATAAAATAAGATTCTCTGTACATACATCAAATTCTAGTATATTTTTACATACTTCAAAAGATGTAACAGATCAAAGATTACTGGAGAAAAAAGCAAGCAATGAACATGATGCAAATATTCGTGCAAATCAAGCAAATGAAAGTTCAAAACTACTTCAACAGGCTCTGCATGCTGCAGAGACTGCAAATAAAAAAGCGCAAATCGCAAATGCTGCCAAAAGCTCATTTCTTGCGAATATGAGTCATGAATTAAGAACCCCGTTACATGCCATAATGTGAGTAACCGAGAGACTTCTTCTCAGTGACAACACAGACAGCACGCTTTCTGATTCAGAAACAATTAGACTACATACAATGATTCAACGATCAGCAAATATTCTAACCTCCTTAATAGGTGATATATTAGATTTAACAAAAATAGAAAACTGAGATTTTGAACTCGATAGAAAATCTTTTAATTTAAAACAATTTATAGATAATATCTTTGAAATATTTATTGTTTCTGCAAATAATAAAAATATTAATTTAGAACTAGAATATGATGAATCTTTAACAAAATATATTGTTACAGATTCCGATAGACTGAGTCAAATTCTTATAAATATAATTTGAAATGCAATAAAATTCACAAGCGAGTGATGAGTAATGCTAATTTGTAAAAACACAGATAGCTGAATATATTTTGAAATTCAAGACTCATGAATTTGAATAGCAGCAAGTAATTTAAAAAAAGTATTTTATGATTATCAACAAGCGAATCTAAGTATAAGAAAAAAATTTTGATGAACATGACTCTGACTTGCAATCTCAAAAAAACTTGTATCTCAAATGTGATGAACTCTTAAAGTTAATAGTATAATTAATGTATGATCAACTTTTTATTTCACTTTACCATTAACTATTGGAGATGAACCATTAGCTGAACTTAAAGATTCCTCAGAAATGAAAAATTGCTTTAAATGAAAAAATGTTTTACTAGTCGAAGATAATATAGTTAATCAAGAAGTTACAAGTCTTCCATTAAGTTATTTTTGATGTGAAATTACAATAGCAAATAACTGACAAGAAGCAGTGGACTTATACAAAAAAAGGGATATTGAATTTGATATTATTTTAATGGATTTACAAATGCCTGAAATGGATGGTGTAAAAGCAACAGAAATCATACGCACATTTGAAAAAAGGAACAAGATTTCGAAAATCCCAATTATTGCTCAAACATGAAACGTTCTCAGTGAACAAAAGAGAGCATGCCTTGAGGTGTGAATGAATGATTTTATTACAAAGCCAATTAAGAAAGAAACTTTAGCAATAGCTATGCGTGAACATTTATTATCTCAAAATTCTACAACATCATTTACTACTCCAAATCTTTACGGAAGCTATGCAAATATTGAAATGCTGCATAGACTAAAAACAAATATATGAGAACTTAAAAATAATGATATAATTCAGCAAACAATAAATAATTTATTAGAAGTAAAAGATAAATTATTCTTAATTAATAATGATATAAATACAAAAAGCTTATTAATAATTCTTGGGGAAATTGAAGACATTTGTACTGCATATTGAATTAGAATTTCTATATTAATAACAAAATTAAAAAAGAGTAAAACTGATTTACATATTCCCATAATAGAAATTAGAAAAATTGAAAATGAATTAACTAATACAATTGAATTCTTTCTAAATATATACAAAAACTGAATTAATATAGCAGCACCAAAATGAAATTCTTTAATATTAGATGTTGAAGAATTTAACATGAGTGAGTTGCTAGAAAATCAATTCAGTAAAAAAATACGAGAATTACAAAAAGAAGACATGGCAGAAATCATTATTACAACTTATTTAGAAGATTTTGACAAAGCCACTGAGAGGATTAAGAATTCAGTCAATAATATTGATCCATCAGAACTAAGAGAATCAGCACATTATCTAAAATCATCTGGTGATTCACTGGGAACAGTTAGAATGCGAAAAATTTGCCATTGGCTTGAAAGATTATGAATGTCATGAGATAAATTAAGAATAGATAGTGATGAAGCAAGAGATGTATTAAAAATATTTGATAATGAAATAATAATTATAAAAAGATATTTAGAACCTCATTTAAATTGATCAAAAAAATAAATATATTTGCAGTAAAGAAAGAATTTCATAAAATAAAATTATAAATTAGTTTATGGATACAACAAAATTTATCTGGATGAATTGAAAGTTAGTCAAATGGGACGAAGCTAAGATACATATACTTACTCATACTCTTCATTATTGATGATGAGCTTTTGAGTGAATAAGAGTTTATAAATGAAAGAAATGACCAGCTATTTTTAGATTAGATGATCATGTTGAAAGATTTTTTTATTCTGCCTCCTCTATAAAAATAGAAATACCATATTCCAAAAAAAAAATTAAATCTGCAATTATTAAAACAGTTAAGGAAAATGAGCTACAAGAGTGATATATCAGACCACTTGCTTATTTTTGATATTGAAAAATGTGATTAAATCCAAAATGAGCACCATCAGAAGTATCCATAGCATGTTGGCCATGGTGAGATTATCTTCCAGAAAAGATTGATGTCAAAATTACAAAATATATAAGAATACATCCGAAATCTAGCATTACAGATGCTAAAATTACCTGACACTATGTTAACAGCATACTATCTGTACAACAAATTGAGTGAAGTAAGTATCAAGAGGCTTTGTTACTCGACTATGAATGAAATATTGCAGAATGACCATGAGAAAATTTTTTCATTGTTAATGATTGAAAAATTACCACACCTCCCACATGAGCAATATTAAAATGAATAACACGCAGAACTGTTTTTGAAATATGTGATTATTTATGAATAAAAATAGAGGAAAAAAATATAAAACCAGAAGAGGCCTTTGCTGCAGATGAATCGTTTTTTTCTTGAACGGCAGCTAAAATCACTCCAATTTGCTCAATTGATGATAATATAATTTGAAATTGAAATCCTGGTGTAGTATCTAAGAAAATTAGAGATACATATAGGGATATTGTTACTTGAAATAATGAAGATTTTGTTCAACATCTAACTTTTATTTAATTAGCGCTAAAAGCATCACAATCTATTGCAATTAGAAAATTTTATTGTAGTATTTGCCTCCTATTTTAATCACGCGCTATATGTCTTACTTATTTTTCATTTGAAGGTATGCAATGCTAATATGAATGCTTTCTCTTATTTGATTTTGATTTTGATTTTCAAAAGTTTACCTAGATGACTTTCAGCTTACTACAAAAACCCAGTTATTTCTTACAATCGCTGTAAAATCTGATAATTCAAGCATAAGAGAAATTGAAGAGGCTTCAACTCATTTTTGACAAACTTTAATGTGATGGTTTTCTAATCCAGCTTTTCGTTCACAAGTAATGTCTGAAATAAATTCAGACTGAGTATCAATTTCTGCTTTTAAACAAGAAAGACAAAATATGATAATTGAAATCATTTCACCAAATAAGAAAATAAATGACCTGCTCATCAAATCAGCCTATTACACTTTAAATGAGAAAATTAAAGAATACAATTCTAGATCAAATGTAAAATATATGACATTTGATCAAGGCAGGGTAACAACTATGTCTCCAATTAAAAACATTAGCATTCCTATTGCATGACTGCTTATTTGATTCATGATTGCTATTATGATACTGCTTCTCTATGAAAGCCTTGGCTGATCTGTATCTAATATAGATCAGATTGAAGAGTTATTATGAAATTCCGCTTTGGATATAATTAATTCTGACTGGGCATTAAATGACTATACACTTATTTCTGTAGCCATGCTAAAAATGAAACCGATTGTCATTCTAGCTTGAGTAAATATAAATACAGATATCTTAGCAGTATCAATTGCACAAAGACAAAGCTTTTTCTGAGAACAACTTGCTCTTGTTGATTGAGATCTTCAAAAAAGAATACTTCAACATACCCTATGACTTTCATTGAGACTTAAAAATTTAAAATGATATACCGATATCCAAAATGATATCGACCTTAAAGCAAAAGAAAAGATGTGATTTTGAGAAAAGCCACAAGATCTAATATTTTTGCAAAATACCCTAGATGAAAATTTGAAATTTGTTCCTGCATGAACATGAAATAAATTCTTAACACAAATATTTACAAATATCTCAGAAAGAATGAAAACTCTTATACACACTCAACTCCCTGAAAATGTTGAAGTACTGAGATTAAACAAAGCAAGCCTTGTTCTTGTTGTAAAACTTTGAAAAACTAAGATTTCTGAATTAAAGAGGATAAAAGAAGTTTGGGATGATGAAATTAGATATATCGTGGTAAAATAACTTCAATAATAATATTAAGAAATTACCTCTAGAATAGCTAAAGGATATATTTCTTGCTCTAAAATTTGAATTTTACTTTTTAAACTCTCAATTGTTTCTCAGCTCTCTACCTTGAGCTCTCTTTTCATAATTATTTCTCAAGTATCCACACCTTCATCTATATAATGAACAGTGCATCAACTTATCTTCTCTCAAGCCTCTAAAGCATCTTTGATTGCATGAGCTCAAGGAAATTTTGGCAACAAAGAAGGATGAATATTTAATATATTTTTATTCCATTTTCTAACAAAATTCTTTGAAATAATATGCATCCATCATACACAGATAACTAAATCAATATTTTTAGACTCCAAAATTGCATCAATTCTTGAATATACATTATCACGATCTTCATTCTTTGTTTTAACAATATGAGTTTCAATATTGTTATCATGAAATTTTGATATAGCTCATATAAAATCATGATTAACAATAGCTACTACAATTTCGCATTTTCATTTAAGAACTCATGATTTGATTGATGACATTATCGCAGGAAAATCACTAGCATTAGAAGAAGCAAATACTGCAATTCGTACTGTTTTATTTTGCATTACAATAAATTATTATTTAGCTCTTTCTTTATACTCTCAAGTCTGTGTATTAATAACTATTTTTTCTCACTCAGTAATAAACAAAGGAACTTGTACAACAGATCAAGTCTCCAAGGTAGCTGGCTTTGATCAACCGGTAGCAGTATCTCACTTTAATCATGGACCCGTTTCAGCCACTTCTAAAACTACACTAGGAGCGAGTTCAATATTAATAACATTTCAATTCCACTTTATAACACTAACATCCATATTATCTGCTAAAAAGTTTACTTGATTTCACAACTTTTCAGAAGAAAATTCAAATTGATCAAAGGTCTCATTATCCATAAAAAAATAATCATCTCAAGACTTATAAAGATACTGAGCTCTTCATGATACGATATCTGCGTCATCTAAGTTTTCTCAAGACATAAAAGTTTTTTCAACTATATTTCAATTTAAAAGATTCTTCATTTTAGTAATCATCTTTGCAGATCATCTAGACTGAGGTCTCAATGTATAAGTTAGCACGGTCCATGGCTCACTATTCATCATAACTTTCATACCAGTTCTTAATTTTGAAGCTTCCATAAAACTAATTAGTTAAAGATTAAATTTGTGTTAAAACAGTAGCTCTATTAAGCTATAGATAAAATGCAAATTATATATTTACAATATAACATATATAAAAATATAAGAATAGAACATTTGATTTTTTCTATATTAAAAAGTAAAATAAAAAAGCTATTTAAAAATGGCCTCATCGTCTAGTGGTTAGGACACTGCCCTCTCACGGCGGAAACAGGGGTTCAATTCCCCTTGAGGCTACCAATTTCCATAACAATAGCATCCATCATTCTCTCAGAATACAAAGTCATATCTCTTTCATGAATATCAACAAATTTAACATTAGTTCAAATCTCTATTTTGCTGTGTTTAATATTTACAGGTTTAATTAGCACTTCAAAAAACAGCCCTTTCATATAAACTTAATATTATCACGATCAAACTCCTTTCTATACCAATATTCTTCTGCTGTTCTAATCCTAATCCCAACAACAACTCATGGAGGCATTAATGTTCATGGATTCATTCAATCTTCCATATCGTCATAATATCAAACAACCTCTCATTCTCATATTTCACATTTTTCATGCTCTAAAAATTCAGGTATTGACAACTTAATTCACATAACCATTAAGACATCAAGTAAATCTAAGACAGCATCTTCACGTGCATACATATTATTCGGATGATATGACCAGTAAAAAATTCAATAAATTCTTTTAACTCATTGTTTAATTTTATCTAAATCATCATCACTAAAATCACTAACAAAAAAATTATACATAATATCTCATTGTCTGTATCAAAATAAATAGTTCATTGAATATTCTCACACCTTCTCCATATTTTGAGCACTATCTACAATAGTTTTCCTTGCCATATCCTTAAATTCATAGAATATTTCGTAAAATATATGAGCTAAAAAATAGCTTTCTGACACAAGATCTCAGCCTCAAATAAATCTTAAAATAGATTCATATATAAAACGTTCAATTAATTTAGTATCAATTTGTCAATTAATTGTAGCATCTGTAAACACTCTATCTCTCAAGGATAACAATCTTTTTCTTTCTTCATTATAAACACGGTCCCAGGCTTGCAACTTAGGACTTTCTGCGAACTGTCTATCAAGTCTTTGAACAACAGATTCAACATTAACAACAGCCTGATTATCAGGTGGGATATTATCAATTGGATTCCATATACTTATATCTTTTTCCATACTAATTAACAAAAAATGCTTTTAGTAAAGTACTTTAAATATTATTTGTAAATTTGCAAGCAGATAGATAATCTTTTATTACTATCTTTGTAATTTAAATATACTTTCCTACCTTTGTTTGCCGAATATATAAAGCAAAAAAGACAGTGATCAAAAATATGTAACAATCTCAATCAATGAAGGATTTCCATTATATCAAAACAATCATTTAAAAAATTCTCAAATTACTCAATTCTCATGTAACAATGGATAAACTCACTCACTTACTATAGATGGATTGATATCCCAAACATGCTCTATAATAATAGGAACTATTCACAATTCTTGTAATTCATGTATTCAATGAGCAAATAATCACGCTGCAAAAAAAATCAAAAGAAGGCTTGCAAAATTAAAAAACTTAACCAAAGGAATTGATTTAATTTTCTTATAAAAAAGTAATGCCAAAAAACCTGCAATAATTATTCATAGTACTCATCAAATTAGCACACTTTGTCAATTTGATTGCAAAACTGCGGAATTTAAAAATAACACAGTTTCAATTCATTCTCTTGTAACTCATATAAAACTTAAGAAAAAAAGTCATACAATATGATTATTGCTAATATGTTTTTGCACCTTATCTTCTATTTGTTTCTTGAGGCTATTTTTTTGATTTATCATCCATATTATCATCCATGAAAGAAGTCATCATGTAGCTAACATAAAAACTCACTCATAAAGCTGCTCCTTGCTTCAGCTGAATCATCAAAGATATTTTTCAAAAATTAAAGCTAAAAATAGGCTAAATAAAATTCAAATTCAAGCTCAATAATAAATAAACTTGCTAAGTTTTTCATTTTTTGTTTTTACTAAATAACTAATAATAATTGCGATTATCAGTAAGGCTTCCAAACTTTCTCTAAGAGTGATTATTATAGCTAAGATCATTATATATTATAAATTAGTAATTATTCTATTCAAAAAACTACATTAATATTTGCAATAACTTCTAATTCTCAAGCAGGAATCGAAGAACCTCATCAAGCTGAAGATGATTCTGCCATATCCATTCTTGCAACATTGCTAAACATTGGTGGATTGTAATTTACACGAGATTCAGAGATAGTAATTGGTTTTAATAATTTTAAACCTCAGAGTTTTGCAAGTTCTATAGCTTTTTGTTTAGCTTTTTCAAAAGCCTTTTCTCTTGCTTTAGTAAATAACCCTTTCTTGTTTTCGATATCAAAATTAATTGAATTTAATTCAAGTCAATTAATTTCTCAAAGTGTATCTATAATACTAGACACCCTATCTTTGTCCTTATCAATTTCAGTAATTTTAATATTTAAATTTTGCCTAACTCTTTGTCATATAAGCTGTCTACCATTTTCTTTTGTCCATTCGTGTTCAGGATTTATTGATAAATTATTAGTTTGAATGTCGCTATCAGGTATGTCATAAGCCTTTAAAGCTTCTAATATTTTATTTAATTTTATATTTGCATTGATCTGTGCTTCTTTAGTTGTTTTTGCAAGTTCAGAAATTCAAGCCCTTATTCTTACAATGTCAGGGTTTGCCATTGCTTTTCATTCTCATGACACAGTTAAAGAATTTTGCACCTGGCCAGAAACAGTTCATGTATTTTTTATAGAAATTCATGTGTTTTGTAAATTCCAAGATAATCAGAAAATAGTTAAACATATTATAATTGTGGAGCTTATTATTTGTATATTCATAATATTTTTGTTAAAGTTTAAGTTTAATTTAAAATTTAGCTAAATCATAATACAAAACATAATTAATTTAACAATTACTTTATTAATTTTAAAAACCTGAGTTAAATAATAATATATAAATAATTCTAAATAAAAATTTATCAAAAAATTTCAATCGCTCAAGTAAGCCCATCTATCTTAATTCTTCATGATTTTTTCAATGTATCCATAGCCCTAGTTACAGTAACACGATTCAATCAAGTTATAAGTGCAAGTTTTTCATGTGTAACATTTAATGGTAAATCAAACATCTTTCAAAAAAAGTTTTTTGATTTTTTTTCTTTTAATCTTTTGAGCTCATATATTACTCTATCATCAGCGCTACTTCAATTTATTTCAATTTTATGTTCATAATCTTTGATTCTAGAAGCCATTTTTTGCATCAACTTAAGCATTAATTCAGGATGAGCTGAAATAATTTTAAGAAACTCATTAAGAGGAGTAATACACAAATAACTATCTCTTATACATCATGCACTATGTGTAGGTTTTGGCTTTTCAATTTCAAAATTTCAAAAAACAGATCATGGAGTTAGTATATCAAAAACAATCTTTTTTCAATCTTTAACATGATAAAGTTCAATTTCTCATTTTTTAAGTACATAAATATTCTGATCATCATTATCTGGTCAATAAATAATTTCAGAGGCTAAGTGTGTTCTATCTGTAGAATTTTCCGCAATACGGACATGTTCCTGTTCTGATATTCAACTATAAATATCTAAATTCTTAAGAAAATAAGCCTTTTGATTGTTTGTTCCCATATTATTTATTAATTCTTCTATACACATATTACTAATAGTTAATTTTAAATATAGCTTATTATTCTTTTATTCTATTTAAAATATCTTGTTCTAAGATACTAGTAATTTCAGTAAAGCCAGTATTTATAATTAATCATTCAATTTTTTTATCAAATCAAATAATTATAGAAATTCATACAATTATAAATAATATTCATAATCATTTCTTAAACATGGAATTTGGATTAGAAATCCATTTTAATCTTATTATTATTTTTTGTCCGAAGTATGCTATAAGCAACATCATTAAAGAAAGTCCCAATGAGTAAAGCAATAAATTCAATATTCACACATAAAAGCTTGCTGGTAATACTATTGCAAGTATAAGTGCAAAAGTCGGAGAACAACTACTAAATACTGGTCACAAAGCTGCTCATGTTAGTATTGCGCCCAAGACTCACCTTTCCTTTCATTTGGTTTCAAGAAAAGTTTGTGAGCTATGAGTCAGAGAAAAGTATAAAGATATCTGTTTCCATAAATCAGGTAACAAAGTAAATATTCATATGATTATTATCAATCATCAAGAAACTAATTTCCAAAATAATGGATCAATATCTATCAAAATAGTGCTAACTTTCAAAATCAATGTGAAAAACACAATTGATAATGCCAAGCTGCTCGTAATTAAAAATGGCCTTTTTATTCACTTCTCTTGCACACTTCAGCCAATTATTATTGGCAGAAGGGGCAAGACGCAAGGAGCTAAAATTGTTAAAATGCCTGCTAAAAAAGATGCTAAAAGTAATTCCATATTATTTTAAAGCTAAATATTTACTAATTTTCTGAATTGACGGATTAACAAGTTTTGATATTTCATTTCAGTTTTTATCTACAAATACTAATGTTGTTTGTGACATAACTCAATATTTTTTTCTTAAAGCAATTTCTTTATCAAAATTTACATTATATATAATTGAATTATCTGGAAAAAAGCTTAAATTATTTTTAATATTTTTCTCTAAAGCAACACATACATGACACCAATTTGCATGGAAAAACAGTGCCGTTTTTTTGTTCTCAGAAAGTCAATTACCAAACTTCGATGGATCATAAGAAGCATATTGAGCAGGAGAATTTGAATAAGATACTTCACCTATTCACATATCTCAGTCATGATCTCACATCATATCCATCATTTCTTTCATCATTGCCTTTACTTTTCAAAGCTCATTTGAGCTAAGCGTTTTTCAATTAATAATATGTGCTGGAGTATTCATTTCATTGCATACTATTACTGTTATATTATTTGTGGGAGAATACATCCAATCCTCAGGTCACATTCATACAATATTTTCATTACTTCATTTTGCTGCCGTTTTAAATGTTTTAAGATCTGGAAACAGCTTCATTATTTCTTTCATTCCATCTTTAGGCATATCATGAATCAATTCCTCAGCAATCTCAAGTTTTGAGCCCAATGCTATAGATTGTGACTTTGAAACTTGTGAATTTGATGAATTTGTCAAACTTGCCTGATCTCAATTGCCACAAGAAGCAAGTAGAAAACTAAGGGTTAGTAAAAGTCCAATAGTGTTTAGTGTTTTTTTCATAATATATTTGGTTAAATAATAAAAAAAGCTGATATATTATATCAGCTACCTTAAGAGCTAAAAAGCAATGTATGTAGTCTATGCTACATCTAAAAAATTATTGTTTATAATTAAGTTTACAATAATTCTTATTTTTCAAATACTTAGAAAGTAATATTCAAAATACAAAAAATATTCATGCAAAAATTAAATTTCTTGGGTCTGTAAAACTTGCTCAAAGTACAACAAAAGTTATAAGTCATGGCAAAATTCAAATAAAAGTTCAAAGAGCAAATTCCCTCTGGCTTACATTACACGCACCTGACATATATCAAACCAAATCAAAAGGAAAAAATATAAGCCTCATAGTTAATACTGCAATAAATCAATTTTCTTTAAATTTACAATCAGCAAATTTAAATATACTCCCTTTTGTTGCCATTTTTTCTAGAAATTCCTTTCAAAAATATCTTCATGTTACAAATGAAACATTTGCACTTATATTTTCTCAAACAATAGTGTACAAAACTCATAGTACAGGTCCAAAAATTAATCCTGATACCATAGTAAGAAGTGTTGCTGGAAAAAATACCAAAGGTCTTATGGCATAAATAACAATATAAACAATTGGTCCAATTATTCAAAAAGAAGCAATAAATTCTTTAATCATCTCTGGATACTGAACTAGTGGGACTCATAATTTATCAAAAAATGCAAAAGCTAGAGTTATCACAAGTATCCAAACAAGGAGAAGAGTTTGCTTTCTAAAAATTGGTTTAAGGCTAATGATTTTTGACATAATTATTTGTTAAAATATAAATTTTATAAATTCAGCTTCAAAGTTTGATAAAGTAGAAATTATTATTTTAGCTACAACAACTTTATCATCATTCCAAACAGTTCATGCTCATATTTCGGCTATATCATAGTTACTTGTCATGTAAATTATGTTTAAGATGATTTATTATAACTATTTCATGTTAAATATATCTGAAAAAATATCAATTCTCTGAAGTAGCCTAAGCTACATTGAAATAAGTATTCACATAAGTAAATTCAATCTGTCAATATTTGAATTATTGACATTATACTATTTTAATTCAGTATTAAATACTAATTTTTTTTAATTTTTTTATAAATTTGAAAAAAGGAATAAAAATGCAAATAATCAATTAAAATTGTAAAATGAAATTACATGAAAGCAAACGCGCTGAAAGGTCTTCACATATTGAAAATATTAGAAATTGAAGTGATGATTTTGACAAATTAACTGTTGAGCGCATGATAGCTGCAGAGGCGTTTTTAAATCGCATGAAGCCAAGTGTATTTTTATTAAATAGTAATTGAAGTTTTATTTGGCATCATATATGACTTGATATAATAGAACAATCTAGAAACATAAAGAGTGTTAGAGGTTTGCTAAGGTCACTTTATATCACAAGAACAGATGAAGATACTGCACTTAATTATATAAAACAATGAAAGAATAATACCAACAATTATGCAATTATAATTAAATCTAATGATGGTAGATCATTTTCAATAAATTCAGTACAAAGACCTGATTGAAATATTCAATTTACAATTAAAGAAGAATCAAAAATAACAAATTTTGATCAAGCAAATGCAAATCATGCAAAAAAAATATTAGTATTAATAGATCGTAGAAAAACAAAAATATTAAATCTTTTAAAAATCTATGACACAGCTCAAGATAAAAATTCGTTAATACCATGAATATGGACAGAAATTTGAAAATTCAGAAGAGAAATAGAGAGAATTAAAAATCTTCCAATATTTTATAATCAATTTAACAATATTAAAAACATAGAAAAAGAAGCTAAATTTGATTGGCAAGAAAGATTATTACTCTGAACTAATATCCTAAATTGAACAAAGCAACTAGATCAAAATGAGAGAAATACATATGCAAATATGTTAGATTTCTTAAATTATGCTATTCCAATATTCTTATTTTCTCCTGAATGAAGAATTGTTCATGTCTTAAGTGGTAAAACCCCATATGTACACTCCAACCTTGCTGAATATTTTACTAGACAATTTGCTCTCACATGAGCAAAATGACAAAAAATTATAGATGACATTAATTATAAATTAAATGATCCAAATGTTGACCAATTTATAGTAAAAATAAATACAAAAGTTTTGTCAATTTCTTGTATGAATGATATTAGTCAATGAAAATCAAATTGAAAGCGATGATTCCAAGCAACCTTAACTCCATTTAAATTAGATTGAATTCATAATATGATAAATTGAAAAACAGTCGATAACTTTATAAAAACATACTTAAAGTCAAAATTCTGAAATAGAACCAGAAACCATAAAAATGATTTAAAAACATCAGTAAATAAATTCTATACATTAATCTCAGCCCTAGAAACAATGGCACGTAATACACAATTATAGTGTTAATAGTGCAATATTATAATATCATTTCTCAATGATATTTTATAAACACAATCTATATAATATATATTATTATTCATTTGTTTAAATTTTAAATTATTTCTTGACTTTTCAAGTAATTCTGATACAATAATATTAATAAAAATAAAAAACAAATATGGAAATCTCTTCAAGGTTAATTGAAAAAATCAAACGAAATTTTGATGACGTAAGTTTCATGTCTTTAATATTTATCTGATTCGCTATTTTATTATTTAGTTCTATAAGTGAAGAAAAGCATAAAATTAATGAAATAATACTCAAAGAAGAAATTGGAATTCAAAGACAAGCTTTTGACTATTTTAATTGAAAAGACCAAAATCAAGCAAATATAATAAATTTTGCAAAAACAATAAAGGATGTTGAATCAATAATTGTTTTAGATATAAATTGAAATGTAGTATTTTCAAATCCAAAAGATGAGATAGAAAGCGTGCACTCATCACCATACTCAGCAAGCATCATCAATACCAAATCATGATATAATAATAAAACTTGACAATTACTTGCACTGGACTTCAACAAAAGTTCTAATAAAATAATAGTAAGAAAACAATTATCTAACCATTATAAAAAAGAAATAATAACTCAACATTTTTCAATACTCTTTCTTGTAATATTTTTAATTACAACTATATATATATCATATAATACATTTTTTATTAAAAGATTAATTATAAGCAAATAACATCATGGTAACAACATTTTTCGATTACGCAACATATTGGCCAGCATTTCCAATATGAGTACTAATAGCTACTACAGCCATGGCAACTGGTATAGACTGAGCAATATTTTGGGCCCCAGTGCTAATTTTTTGATTTGGACTTCCGCCCGAAATAGCAATTGCATGTTGAATTTTTATTGAAATCTTCGGGTTTTGATCATGAGTTTATTCATACATATTAAGATGAAAAATTTTATTTAAAGAAGTAATGCCACTTTTGATTTATGCCATTTGATTTTGACTTTTGTGAGCGATAGCCTCAAAACTTGCTCCAAAGGCATTGATGTATTTCTTACTAGCCAGTAGTACATTATTTCTTGCTTACAATAATTTTAAAAGATGCAGTAAAAAAAATAAAAAAGAAGAAGACAAACAATTATCTGATATTGAATTTCCAACAATTAAATACTTATGATTATGAAAAGTACTAAATTCAATTTGATGATTCTTAACTTGAATAATATGAGTATGACTTTGAGAAGTAAATAACTACTTTTTTCTTGAAAAAAATAAATTATCTATCCCATACGCATCTTGAAACTCTGTTTTTCTAATAGCATTTACAGCCTTTGTATGCTCAATATTTAATATATTTTGGTTTTGATCACATCCTGGAGAAAATGATTTTATAAAAATTTATAGCATTATCATATTCGCTGTTCCTTCAGTAGTAATTTGAGCAAGACTAGGAAGTATTCTTGCACATAAAATTAACCCGAAAGTATTTTATTTTACTGTATGAGTTCTTTTCTTATGAATATGCATATTAAATCTATATCATACATATATTCTTTTATAGAAGAAAACACATATGAAACTTAAACTATACAGCTTTTCCATGATACTGTTGTAACATGCTTTCAGCTTCTTTAAGACTCTGTACAGGTATACTTCTATAACATTGCTCAAAAGCATCAACCAAAAGAGGTTTAAAACGTCTTCATCTATCATTTTGCATAAATCACATAACAACATCAGGATCATGCTTTTTAGATCTATAAGGTCTCACTGAAGTTAAAGCATCATAATAATCCACTAAAGATATTATTTGTGCCTCAAGGTGAATATCATCACCTTTTTTTGACAATGGATATCAAGTTCCATCCCATTGTTCATGATGTCATAAAACTATATTTAAAGCAACTGCTGACAAGTTTTTTAATGAATACAATAAATTATATCAGTTTATAACATGTCACTGCTTCATTGCATATGATTCAATTTCAGTAAGTTCATCTCAACTATATAATATAGATCCTGGAACATCTATCTTTCAAATATCATGTAACGGACTTGCTATAATAACCTCATTAATAAATGCTTCGTCAACCAAACCCCGTCTTACAAGCTCTGCTCAAAAAATCCTTGTTCACTCCTTAACTCTGATTAGGTGCGGACCAGTATATTTTTTTCAAGTTTCTTCTACTGAAAGAGAAGCTAAGAAGTTAATGAGCTGATCACTTCTTAAATTTAAAGCATTTAGTCAAATCTTAAGTCATTCAGATCATCTAAGTTCGATAACTTGTCACTGATATCAAAAATCAGATATAGTTCACATTAATTGAAATGCAATTTGAGTATTAGTATCAACAAAGATTCATACTATATCACTATTACTATGGGTCAATTTTCATCAGGATGCATTAATAGATTCAATAAAATTTACTCAAGTAATATTTAAACGTTTATCAAGGACTTCCTGAATACTTCTTCATATTTCATTAGATCAAAACACCTTTTCCCACTGCTCATTCACAGCAGTAATTAGTCAATTTTTATCTGTCCAAAAAAAAGGATTTGCGATAATACCAGTCCTCTCTTTATATTCTTCCAATGTAGGTTCATGAAGTTTTGAAATCATCATTTAAATATTATTTAGTACCGAGTCTAAGTTATTTTTTATAACAAATTAATGCAATTTAGATAACATTCAATTGTGCAAATGTTTAATATATGTTCTTTTATAGTTTTATTATAAACATATATATTGTTAGCCAATTTAAGCAACAAAGCTAATAATGACCTCTTGCTATTTAATTTATCTCACTGATCATTTTCATTAAACTCAATAAGAGACCCGATTGAAACATTCAGCTAACAATTAAAGAAGAATCTAAAGTCGTACATTTTGAAGAAGAAAACCAAAAACATGCAGAAAAAGTACTAGAATTTATTAAAGAAAGTAGATTGAGTTAAATCAGCAGGAAATTACAGGCCGCGAAATTTAGCCCAAATGTTAGAGTTTTTCAATAACGCAATACCAATATTCATGATAAGTCCTGAGTGAAAAGAAGTATTTGTTTTTAGCTGAGAAAACAAATGACGTTTTAATAGTTTTGATATTTTTTTTGATACACATTTTTAACACTCAGTTGAATGAATCGAAAAATCTAAAACATTACTTTTAAGAACACTGCAAAGTAGAATACATGACCTAGTACCAATGAATATTTGAAAGCAAGCTTTTTCTATTGCATCTATGAGCAATATTGCTGAAGAAAATTGATACCAAGCTACATTTACTAGACTATGAAAAACCAAGAAGGCTTTTACACACAATCATCTTGAAGTGCTAATGATTTGATGCAAGATTTTCTAGAAAAACATAAGAACACTGATTACACATGAGCACCTAACAAGCAAAAGATTTTAACAACTTTAGTAAATGATTATCGCATATTTATTGAATCTATTATTTCTATGACTAGCAATGACTATGAAGATGATAAGATATTTAAAAATAATGTTTGAAATGAAAAAAAGAAAGTTCCAAATCAAACAGCTAAAATTAACAAAACAACAAGGAGTAATCAAGTAGAGCATAAAATGGATAGACTTGTAAACGCAAGAATATCGTTCAATTTTAGAAAATCGATAATAAAACATATTAATATTACCAAGCAAATAGCAAGAAGTTTTAAACAAAAATGAATTAGGAATGATAATTCTCAAGATAATATCTATTTCAGGAACGCAAACTATTTTTTAAAAACCATGGAAGATATCATGTTTATATTTAAACGTTATAACCATGGTAAATTGCCGAGGTCTGAATTTGAAATCATGCAAAACTTTCTCCTTAATATAAAACTTGTTATTGACGAAATAATTGATTTGTACATTAGACCACAAAATGACTACTCACCTGATAATTTAGAAAGATTTAATGAAATTTTGCTCACATTTAGCACAATTATTAATCAATATGAAGAACGCAAATTATCAGGAAAGTAATTGTATCTTCTTTATTAATTTAACAAATGTTTATTAGCACAGTTTATAAATAAAAACATTATTTAAATATCATAATCTTAAGCCATTACTCAAATCATGCCATAATAGGCTTGAGAATAAGTATCATTGAAGCACCTTGTATATTTACAAGTTTTTTGCTATAATATTATGAACAAAAAAACAAATATGGATAAAATTGTAAACAGCTTTATTAAAAATCATACCCTATTTATGTGGATATTAATATTTTCTGTAATAATTTTTTGATCAAATGCATTTCATGAAATTGAATGATGGTCATATCTTGATTCACTATATTTTATTATATCTACGGTGACTACTGTATGATATTGAGACTTTGTTCCAACACAAAACTCAACAAAGATTTTAACAATGCTGTTTTCAATATCTGTAATTCCACTACTTTTCTACTTATGGCCAAAATTTCTGGATAAATCTATGACCAAAAAGATCGATTCGCTTAGGGAAAAATTAAATAAAGATATAAAGAAAGTTGAAGAAAACGTCCAAATCGATCTTGAAATGAAAAAATAGAGACAAATAATTATTCGTATAAACATAATATATTAAATTTAATCCTCAAGTTTTCGTAATATATCTAAAAGTTGATAGTTTCTACAAACAATTGCTTGCCAATAATTCTTTACTAATTAATATATAGTAAATAATAATAAGACGTGGAACAAAATAGACAAAATTCACATTTAATGTTTAAGATAATAACTTTCTTTATCATTTTTTGACTATGACTATCATTTTGACATCAATATAGTTCAGAAATTTGATCAATATGTAATTGACTATCTTTATGTGAACAAACAGAGGCACAAACCATATTAAATGATCAAAACATAGACCATGAAAAAACTGATAAATCTGAGGATAAAAATAACAAGGACAGGATATGACTTGATAAATTTTGGAAAGTATACAAAATCCTTGAATCAAAAGCTGTTGAACAATGAAAATTAGATGACTTAAAACACATAGAAGATTCTGTTATTGCATGATTAGTAAGATCTCTGGATGATCCATACTCTTTATATATGAGCGAACAAGACAATAAAAATTTTAAAGAAGACCTTGCATGAAATTTTCAATGAATTTGAGCAGAACTTCAGATGAAAAATGAACTTGTTACAGTTGTTTCCCCTCTGGTAGACTCTCCTGCAATCAAAGCGGGCTTAAGACCTCAAGATATAATATTAAAAGTAGATGAGGAAGACATAAACGGGTGGTCACTTAGCGATGTAGTAAAAATTATTAGATGACCAAAATGAGAAGAGGTTGTATTATCAATAATGAGAAAATGAGAAAATGGCCTGATTGATATTAAAATAATAAGAGATATTATCCACATAAACTCTGTTAAATATGAACTAAAAAATGGAACAGGGGAAGCAATTGCATACATTTCTGTAAACCAGTTTTGAGATTCTACAGTTAGAGAATATTTTGAAGCCTTAAAAAAAGCAGAGGAAGATAACATAACTTGAATAATTCTTGATTTAAGATATAATGGATGATGATATTTAGACTGATCGATTGTTCTATCATCTCCATTTTTAGAAAATTCAAGTTTAGTTACAAATATTAAAAGTAAAAATTGAAGTGAGAATAAAATGACAATCAATTTTGAAAGTAAGTTAAAAAGTTTGCCAATTGTAGTGCTTATCAACTGATGATCAGCATCTGCTTCAGAAATAGTAGCCTGAGCTCTGAGAGATCACAAAAGAGCAATATTATTGTGAAGTAAATCATTTTGAAAATGAACTGTACAAGAACTTGTTTCACTTCCATGAAAATCTTCAGTAAGAATAACAACTGCAAAATGGTTTACTCCAAATTGACAAAATATTCACAAATCATGAATAACACCAGATATAGAAATTCCTAGAAATTATGAAGATATTTCAAACTGAGATGATGCTCAAATCAATAAAGCAATTGAAACTCTTCTTCAGTGAGATTTTAATAAATATTTTGATCTAAAAATATCCCTAACATGAAGTTCAATTTTAAAATATGACTCAAGCTGAGCAGTCGTTACTCAAGACGGTAGCTGATCAGTTTTAAATGATGAATAATTAAATATTTAGATAATTTTCATATATTAAATTTGTATACCTGTCTGTCATTCAGGAAATATAATCAGCTACGCAACGAGCTAGTGAATCTGTATCAACACGTTTCTTATATTTCTCAGGCATTTTATCCCTATTTTTTATAAAATAATCAAAAAGAAACTTGATTTCATTTTGTCATTTTTCCATTTTTTTAATTATAAATTTATTATTATAATAATAAGTAAATAAAAAATCTCTAAGTTCTTTAATTCCTAAGAAAAATCTATCTGAAAACTTAATCAAAACTATCTTGGATTTCTCAACATCAATTTGAGATTTAATTCAATTTGTTGTAAGTAACTTATTGCTATTTATTAACAAATCCTCAATCATTATTCAAAGTAAGTTTCAAATTACTCTTCTATAAAGCGATTTATCAATGTGATTCTTGCCGAGCTTTTCAAGTGATTGTTTTCAAATTTCTAAAGCCTCAAGTTGATCAACTCTAATAAGATCAGATCTTATTGCATCATCTAAATCACTGGAAAGATAAGCAATTTGGTCTGCTATATTAACAACCTGAGCCTCAAGATATGGGAGCGCTCCTTGCTCAAATCAACTTTTATTATCATGCTTTCAAAGTCACTCTAAAAGCTCGTAAGACAAATTTAAACCATCATAGTCATCGGATCTAGACTCTAAAAACTCTACTATTCTCCTTGATTGAATATTATGCTCAAATCTTAATCAATATTCAGCAAGACAATTATCTAAAGCATATTGTCAGGCATGCCCATAAGGTGTATGTCATAAATCATGACATTTTGCAATAAGGTCAATTAAATCCTGATTTAATCAAAGAGATCTTGCAATACCCCTTCAGACCTGCTCAACTTCATTGGTATGGATAAACCTATTTCTAACATGATCTCTTGAAGTTGTACTTGGAAATACTTGAGTTTTTCTTGCAAGTCTTCTATACGACTTTGAATGCAAAACCCTATCTCTGTCAATCTGAAAACAAGTTCTAAACTCATCCTTTTCTTCAGAAAAAACTCTTCACTTGCTATTTTTTGACAAAAAAGCATATGTAGCTAAAGTCCTTTCTTCAATATCTTCAATATCCTTTCTATAATAAATCATAATATATTTAACAACTTGATTAAAAGCAATTTTCAATTATTGTCAAAGTAAATTTAGAAAGCAAATGATTAAAAAATTTAATATAAAACTTATCTTATTCACTTCTTGATTTGTAATTGCAGATTTATTGAGCAAGATATTCGCAAAAAAATATCTTGTTTATTGAGATTTACAACTAATATTTTGAACAAAATTCTCCCTAGCATACAATGAGTGAATAGCATTTTCAATTCCAATTAAGTGAATGATTCAAATCATATTAAGCTTTGTTTTTTTGTGAATTTTTATTTTATATGCACAAAAGCATTGGAATTTAAAAAAACCTATTGCCAATTTAGCTATCAGCCTAATATTCGGATGAGCTATTTGAAATTTATATGAAAGGATTTTATTTTGAAAAGTTACTGATTTTATTTCAATATTTTCTTGGTATCCAACATTTAATTTGGCAGATAGTTTTATATTTATTTGAGTAATATTGATATTATTTTTTGAGAAACATTTTAAGAAACTTCTTAGCTAAATCTAAAGCCATTTTTTGATCAATAAAAAGAGGAGACATAGCAACGGTGATTAAGCTAGCTTTTGTGGAAAGTTTAGAAATAATTTCCCAAATTCGATTATGACTTATTAAAGTTTGTTCTGGTGCAAAAATATCAAGGTCAATGTTAAGGATGAAATCAAATGTAAAACACTCTCATCTAAAATCTCTAATATATTTATCAAAATTTTCAAAATCTTTAGTTTCACAAAGAGAAATATGATTTTCTTGTATCCAATTTTGATCCTTTGCCCATTTGATATAATCACAAACCCTTAAATCCTTTTCATAATCTAAAACATCTCAATAATCAGATTCATCTCTATGTTGATCAATGTGAACTAATTTTAAATTGCTACTTTTATAGTAACTCCATGCTTCTAGTGACCTGTTGTGATTATCTGATACAAACACAGGGCATTGCCCGCTCAAAATCCATAAATGCACATTCAGTCCAATTGATTGAACAAGTTCTCAATTATCAATGTCTGAAAAAACTATTCTATCTCAGAGCTGCAGATCTTCAACATCTCAAATTTTAACTCCTGGAACCCAGATTTCTTTTCATTGAACAAATCAAAATGAATTATTTCATCTATTTTCATTAAGAAAAAATCATTTCTTTTCTATAAATTTCTTCATAATTATTATTCGTGCTTTTATCGATTCTGCACATTTTATTACAGTTATAACTGTGCATTTCTACATATTACACATCTCTTTATTATATTATATATTACTGAATTATACAATTTTCAATTTTGATTTTTAATTCCTTAATTCAAATCTTATTGATAGCAGAAATCATAGACGGACAAAATTTCTTATATTTCTTTAAAAATGTTTTAGTTTTAATATTTTTTATTAAGTCAATTTTATTACACACAAATAAAATCTTTTTATCCAAGACTCACAATTTATTTAATATTTCATGAACAACTTTAATTTTTCTATCTTTTTGTAAATCAGAATAATCAATTACATGTAGAACAAGGTCTGCATGTATTGTCTCATCTAAAGTTGACTTAAAAGCATCAATAAGACCAGGTGGCAAATCTTGTATAAATCAAATAGTATCTGAAACAAGGCATTTAGATCAAGATATTGGTAAAAACAAATCTCAAATTCTAGTATCCAAAGTAGCAAAAAGTTCATCTTTTATTTTGACTCATTTTCAAGTCAAGCTTAATAGAGTTTGTGATTTTCAGGCATTTGTGTATCAAACAATAGCTACTGTTTTTAATCACCTCCTTTCTCTATTTTTTCGGTACAATTCATGCCTATTTCATATTTTTTTTAATTTATCTTTAATTTTCTTCTCTCATAGTGCTAAATGACGTTTCATCACCTCTGTATTCGTCTCCCCTTTTCACCTTGTTCAAATTCAACCAGCTTGTTTTGAAAGCTCAAGTCACATTCAAAAAATCCTTGGTCACAATTGTCTTATTGCAGCTAATTCAATTTGCAATCTTGACTCTGATGTCATAGCATGCTTTTCAAAAATCTTAAGAATAAGATCTACTCTTGTCCAAATTTTTATGGAGTATTTATCAAAAATCCACTCAAGATTAAAAAGCTGTTTGCTTTTCAAGTTATTATTAATAATAATGAGTTTTGATCAAGTTCTTAAAGCATCATCTTTAATCTCTTCTAGTTTTCATTTTCATATAAAAGTTGAATAATCAGGAATAATTCTTCTTTGGATCTTTTTAATTATTACAAATCATCAATAAGTATTAACCAAATTCTCAGATTCAATCATCCTTTCTTTTGCCTCTTTTTTAGAAAGCTTTGGACTAATTATATCAATAATTATTACTTTTCTCATTGTAAATATTAAATTCTTAAGAAATTTTAGCACAACATTCACAGGTTTGCTTTCAACATCAGTCAAATTTCAAATTTTGTATTGATTTGTATACATCAACAATTTGCATCTTCATTTCATCTACTTCATCTGATTCAATTCAAATTCTTATTTTTTTATACTTTCAATCTCTTCACTCTACAAAATCTATTTCTCACTCTTTCATGACATATTTAGAAGAAAAATCATGATCAAGTGAAGTAAGAATTTTATAAAAAACCAACTGTTTTTTAATTTTTCAATCACTAGTGGCTGTATTTCATAAAACCTCATTTTCAGACTTAATCCTTCAAGTTTTGTAATCTATTACTCTTACCGACTTAAGTATTCAATTAGATCAATCATTAATTAATTCGATTTTATCAATTTTTCATGTCAAAATTGCGTCATCAAGTCTAACATTTCTTGCATAAAAACTCAATTCTACTCATAGTGGTTTTTCAAAATCTTGCTTGTATTCTTCTAAATATCATTTCAATCATTCATATCATATTTCTTTAATCTCATTGCTCTCATCAATTGTAAGAACTTCTTTCAATAAAGCTGCATCAAAAAAATCACAAATCGCTTTATAACTTAACAAATCTCAATTGTTCTTGAAATGTAAAAAATATCTTTCCAAAGCCTTGTGAAATGCAGTTCATAAAACCATAGCTTTATTTTTTGCCTCAGGTATTTTAAGTAGATACTTATTTTTAAACCTTAATGGACAATCCAAATAAACGCTAAAAGAAGTAAAAGACAATTTAAAATCAATTAGTCATAGTTTTAAATATTCTTCTTCTGATGCATTATCAATATTAGAAATAGGAGAAAAATTGTTCATAAAATAATTCTCTTGATCTTCTATATTTAGAACAAAATTACATTTTTTAAAATTATCCAATCAAATCTCAGAAATAAACTGAGACGGTACAACTTGCTTTTCAGATATTTCAGAAATAATCTTTTTAGAAAATGAAATATAACATCTCTTTTTAGATCTTGTGATTGCTACAAAGAAAAGTCTTCTCTCTTCTTCGTTTAACAACTTAGCAGAACTTAATTCAAGAAAATCGTTAGTGTTAATACTTTTTTTGTCATCAAAACTCGGAAACATAGGTAATTTAATTTTATCAAATGATCTTCTATTTCCCCATTTTTTATCAACACAAGATAAAATAAAACAATAATTAAATTCTAAACCTTTTGACTTATGTGCAGTCATAATATTTACTCACGATAGAGCTGTTTCAAATCAAGTTTCTCCAATCTTAATTCAAAACTGTTGAAAAGTGTCAATTATCTCCAAAAAACCCTTTATTTTTAAATTTTGATCAATTTGATTAAAGCTCTTTATTTTGTTAAATAAAGTATTGATTTTATTTAAAGCACTAATTGATCACTCAGACATAACAAAATCTAAAACTCAAGATTTTTTGAGAAAAAACTCAAAAAACTTATAAAAAGTCTCCTTTGCTAAAATTATCTTAAACTGCTCTATTAAAGCTACAAAATCATCAATTTTTTCCCTTTTAGATAAATCTAATTTATCTAAAACTTCATCATTAGTAATTATATCAAAATAATGCTTTGGCCATTTTAAACTGTGGTTTATATTAGATAAATGATTTGAAATCTTATAAAGATCAATCTGACCTATTCAGGTAAATGGTAATGACATAGTATAATAAAGAGCTTCATCATTAAAAGGATTATCAATAATCTTCAAATAATCAATAATAATCTGAACAAACTTGCTAATCAAAACATTTTCACCTCAAGAAAAATTTACATCAATTTTATTTTTAATTAAAAAACTCGCCACTTGTTCAACTTCAGCATTAGACCTAAGAAATATTGCAATTTCATCCAACTTAGCTCAAGTACTAAGAAGGGATTTAATTTCTTTCAGTATAAACACCTTTTCTTCTTGATCATTTTCAGATTCATTTAATAATATTTTATCTCATACTCCACTATTTGACTTAAGAGATTTTTCAATATTTGAATCAAAATTTTCAAGTCTAACAATTCCATGGCCGATTAAACTATAAGATCAATCTAAAATTTCTTGAGTAGACCTATAATTTTGCTTCAATACAATTTTCTCCAAATCTTTAAAATGTTGTTCAAAAAATAATATATTCTCCACACAAGCTCATTGAAATCTATAAATTGACTGATCATCATCTCAAACGGCAAAAACATTCGGACTCTGCTCAAAGGCATAAGAAGTAAGAAGCATTACAATCTCATTTTGTGCTGAATTTGTATCTTGATACTCATCAATTAGAATATATTGATATTTTTCTTGAAAAAATGCTAAAAGATCAGAATCAGATTTAAATTTATTCACTACAAATAGAATCATATCTTCAAAGTCATACTTTCAATCTATTTTTATTGTCTCTTGATATTTTGAATACACATCCAAAAGCTCTAATAATTTAAAAATGTTTTTTTCTAACTTATCCCACTTTTTCAGCCTCACTCAAGTTTTTTTATTATAAGTTAAGCCTGACTTAAAGTTATTGCTTTCATTTTCAATGAGGTCCTCAAATCATTTCACACTCACGTCTTCCCTTTTAAGATCTGATATTGCTTTAATAATATATGGGACGTAATAATATTTATTTCAAAAAGTTGTAAGATGATTGTATTTTCAATTATCAATTATTCATTTTAAAATTTGAATTTTTTCAAAATCATCAATTTGACTAAGATTTCGAGCAAATAAAAATTTCTCTGTAAAACTTCAAATAACCTCATTACAAAAAGAATGAAAAGTGTGAACACTAACTTGATAAGAATCTACTCATATAATTTCAAGGAGTCTTTGTTTTATTGCATAAACTCCAGAATCGGTAAATGTCAAGGCAAGAATGTTGTTTGGTAAAACATCTCATGCCTTTAACAAAATATTTGCAATTCGCATTGCTATGATTTCTGTTTTTCAAGTTCATGGACCAGCAATTACTAACACAGGTCAATTAATAGTATTCACAGCTTTAATCTGATCAGAATTTAAACGAGAAAGTCGATTGTTGAAAACTTTATTCATAAAAGCTAAATCAATAATAAAATAAAAAGCTTTTTTTAAAATAGCATTCTTTTGTTTTTATAGCCAATTTTTTTAATATAATTTAGTAAAATTAGAAAATAATTATATTCGGAAATAAATTTTTAATTTAAATAACAAATGAGATACAATATAAAAATAAACAAATTATTATCATCAATATCATTTGCTTGCAGCATAATCTTTATATCAATCATCACAACTGCAAGCATATCTGCAGAAGAGATTGAAGATAGTAATGTAGAAAATAAACCTGTTATTTCCAAAATTCAAGCACAATATATAAATAACCAATGAGAACTTTTTATTTATTGAAGTAATTTTTGAAAAGAAGAAAGCGATATTGTTCTTTCACTTAAGCCTGAATGAAAGGATGAAATTATAATTAATATAGAATGAGTTTATAACAGTATTATTAATTCTAATATATTAGAATCTTTTGATAATTGAGAAATAACAGTAAAGATAAAGGATTGAAGCTGAGCAATTGCATCATCAAATTCTGTATTTTTTGATTTCAAACTCCCAAATATAAGTAAAATTTACACAGAAAATGTTCTTTGACCATGAGAATATATAACTATTGAATGAGAAAATTTTAGAAAACCAAGTTATTGAACAATGTGATGAAATAAGTACATATGTGAAGATGAATCATCAACACTTTGTAAATTTAAAATTCCAGCAAATGAAGATGTTAATTGAAAAATATGAATAAGCTCATTTTGATTTAATGATGAGAGTGAATATGAATTATCAAATAACAAAGTCCCCGATATAGATATTTTATGAACATCATCAAACCTTTTTGTAGCAAAAATAAACAATTTTGACTTCAAACAACTAAGAGAAATACCAGAAACAGAAAAAGAGCAAGAAGCCAATAAACGTAAGACAAGAAGCTGAATAAAAATGATAATTGATTGAAAAGACTTTAGCGATTGTGAAATAAATACACTAAATGAATTATCTTGTATTTGAGATAGCTCAATCTATTATAAATGAGTATGATATGTTGAAATATTTTGAGCAAAAAGTGCATTATTTCCTTATGAAATCCATAGCATGCCACTTGTAACAAACTATAAAACATACAGAAAATGGTGAACAGTTCAAACAAGAGATCCTTCAAATAATGAATCCTTAATCATAAAAGGCAATATTCTTCATTTTGAAATATGACTTATTAATTTTAATTATTCAAAGAAAAATAATTTATCAATATTTATTGATTGAAAAGAGTACTCCTTATCTGACAAGAATTTAACATTAGAAAAAAAGAAAGCAATAATAAAATTAAATCAACTACCAGATGATCAATGAGAAATATATTTGACCAATAAATCCGAATCAATACTTGATGCAAGCGAAGGAATCGAAGTGAAATCAAATATTATTCCATATGATATCTGAAAATATCTACCAGAAATCTATGAAATATCCACAACTGGCAATGATAATGAATTTTATATCACATGAAATAACCTAACTAATTTTGATAACCTAAAAACAATAGTTAATTTTTGAGACCTGGATCTTTCTAGCGATGCAATAGAAAAAATAGCCGAAGAACAAAAAGAAGATAATATAAAAAAAATAAAAAAAGCAGAGGACGAGCTTGCAAATGCAACATGAAATGATAGAAAAGATCTACAATATCTTATTAGTTCTTTAAAATCTATAAACGATGATATTAATAATTGAATATACGAAAAATCAATTTCTCAAAAAGCACTTAAAATATGAGAAATAGTTACTAAATCAGACGAAAAAATTATTTTCAAAGCCTTTGATAAAGATGAATATTGAAAAACTATAGAAAAATGAGAATATGAAGTTTATGTAAATTCCAATTGAAAAAATTCGAATAAAATTAATTTTTTCTTTAATCCAGCAGCTGATACAAACATATCCTATCCCTATCCAACGATTGAAAAAATTGACTTTATAAATTGAGCTTGAGACACAAGCAAGATAAAACTTAAATGACAATTTTTACAATTTGTAAAAGAGATATATTTATGAGATGAAAAAGTCTCAATACTAACTTCATCAAATGACTCAATCGTATTAGAAATCCCAGATTATGTCCAAAAGAAATGACCAATAACTGCGAAGCTTATTAATAATAAACTCACTAACACACTGTACGTATATGAATTCTATGACGACATTAGCAACCAGATAGACATAAGTTGGAAAAAAATAGATATGATTGAAAATGAAAATGAAGATGCAGATCCTGAGGCAGTCCTTGTTATAAAAAATTTATATAAGAATGCAATCATTAAAAGTTTAAAATTATTTGTTAGCTCTGATCTTTATGAAAATGACAAGCTTCCATTTTATCAAATCGCATTAGAACAAGATAATACTCACTTGGCAGATTGATTGTTTGAAAACAATAATTTAATACTATTTGAAAATAGTGAACTAGAAAAAGCTATTGAAATTGATGAAAATAATAATGTTGAACTGTTGATAGATTTTATTGAAGTAGATAGGGCATATTGAGATTATAAAATTAAGCTTATTGACATAGAATTTTATGATGAAAGCCAAATACCAAACCTGATACCGGCATCAAAAATTAAGTATGAAAAAGAACCTTTCTATTACGTAATTAAATCTGGTGATTCAAAACTATGTATTGAAAAAATTGAATCAGACAAGTGGTTGAAATGCTGAGAAAGTCAATGGCTAACTTGATATGAAAATTGAATATTTGAACAAGAGGCATTTAAATCTGTAATAGCTCCTAAAAAGGATACAAAAAGAAGAGCTTTATTTTCCGATCTTCATACTAGCTATTGGTACTATGAATATGTACAAGACCTTTATCAAAGGGGAATAATAGAGGGGTACGTAGATAGAAGCTTTAGATGATGAAAGAATATTACAAGATGAGAAGCAATAAAAATGTTAATAACTACAATATGAGAAATAGTGCCAGAATATAACAAATCAGTAGAATCATTTGCATTTGAAGACATAGATGAAAACTATTGGTGAAAAGACATGCTTGAATATGCAGTAAGAAGAGAATTTCTTAGACCATCTAGGAATTTTAGACCAAATAAATACATTAGCCGTGCAGAATCAGCCAAACTTATTATTAAATTTTTTGGAAGAAGCGTTCAAGATTCTTCGAATAATTATTTTAATGACACTTCCGACCACTGGGTTAGACCATATTCACAATACCTCTATGAAAATAAGATAGTATCCTGAGTATCTAACAAAAATATATTTAATCCTGAATGATTGCTAACTAGAGCAGAATTCTCTAAAATGATAAGTAAGTCAATTTCATTATGGGCTGAATAGAAAAATTTAGATTTAGTGAAGTTGTTACTATAATAGTGTCACTACTACTAATATTCTTTGTTGCAAAAATAGTTTACGATGACAAAATTCTAAAAGAATATTTGCATGAATTTGAAAAGAAAAATTTAGAAATTGAAGAAAAAAATAGAATACAGAATATTAATTATAAATACTTTGAAACACCACAATTTAAAGATCTTTATGCAAAAGAAAATCTTAATCTTCTCAGAACTTGAGAAAAAGCAATGATTATAAAAAAGGAAAAATCAAAAATTGATTTTATTGAAAAAGCATTTAATCACAAAAAAGAAGAAAACATCGAAAATTACGATATTGTAAAACAATGGGGAATTTATTTTAATATTTATAAAACTGAAAGCTTGTCTATGTAAGACAATATAAGTCATCACATTTCTTTAGTTCATATTGAACTAGCATTATCAGTACAAATATCTCAAGTTCTATATCAATCTTCTAACACATTATAAACGGCCAATTCTATCAATGAAGATTCTTCATATAATCAAAAGGAATGCTTAAGACACATCGCTACAGACAATATTTGAGCTATTGGATTAGCAACTCATCTTCATGCAATATCAGGAGCTGATCATCACGAAGGTTCATAAAGTCAAAATCAATCACTATTTAAACTAGCTGACGGCATAAGTCATAAAGATCAAGGCAAAACAGCTGCTGCATCAGATAGAATATCTCAAAACATATTTGGACAAAGCATTAAGTCAAACTGTGAAGGATTTTTTATTATTTGCATAGCTGCGTTATCTACTAGCATATGCTCTAAGTAAACATCTTTAAAATCACCTGAAACCTCGGTAACAACTTGTCTCCATAGCTTAGAACTATCTAAAACATTAGCCTTATCAATTGAAACAAGCTTTTTTTTTCTTTTTTGAGCAGAGACAAAAGCAATCTTTGCAATGTTTTTAATTTGACTTTCGCTATACTCAGCTACATCGCTTGCAAATCTTTCTCAGTCTACAAGTCTAGTTTCGTGTTTTCAAAAATATATATCTCATATAAGCTCTCTAATTATAAGAATATCTATACCATCTTTTAATAAACTATCTTTTAATGGGCATATATTAGTCAAAAATGGATAAACTTTGACAGGACGAAAATTTGCATTAAACTGAAAGGTTTTCCTCAAAGAAAGAATTGAATTTTTTTCGCAATCTATCCACCTTTCCTTATCTTGGTCTTTTACAGGTCAACCAACTGATCAAAATAAAATCGCATCTGCACTTTTGCATATTTGCTTTGTATGATCTGGGAAATGAGTTCCATATTGATCATATGCCTCTCATCAAATCAAAGCTTTCTTATAAGAAAAATCATGATTAAATTTTTCTGCAATTTTATCAAGAACAGCGATAGCCTCAGCCATAACCTCTTCTCAGATTCAATCTCATGGCAAAATGGCAATAGTTTTTTTCAAATTTATATTTTATTTAATAAATAATAATTTTTATAAATATTTTCTAGGATCTGTAATTTTTCATTCAATACTACTAGCAGCTACTGTGGCAGGACTAGCAAGAAAAATTAATGAATCTTTATGTCACATTCTTCATTTAAAATTTCTGTTACTAGAACTTAAGATTCTAGATCTAGAAGATGCAACTCATAAATGCTTTCAAAAACAAGGTCAACAATTAGGGGCCTCAATCATTGCTCAAGAATCTAAAAAAATCTTTATAAATCATGCATCTAAAGCTTTTTTATATATCTGATCACTAGCTGGTACTATAATCAAATTTACAGCCTCGTTTACATTATTTCATTCTAATATTTCTGCAGCTATTTGCAAATCTTCAAATTTTCAATTAGTACAAGCTCAAATAAAACACTGATTAACTTCAATATCCTTATCAGAAATAGCAGGAAAACTATTAGAATTTATTTTCATTGATTTATTAACCTGATTTACAATATCACTAATTCAACAAACATTTTCTGGACTATGTGGAAATGCAACCGCAGGCTCTAAATCACTTAAGTCCAAATCGATTTTCATTGAATAAACTGCTTCTTGATCCGCTTTAATTCAATTCACATCTTCTATTCAAATAGACTTTAAAAAATCTTTCAATATTTCATCGCAAGGAAATATTCAAGTTCGCGCACTCATTTCAACAACCATATTTGAAAGTGTGGTTCTCATATCCATAGACATATCCTCCAAAGCTGGTCAACTAAACTCAATTACTTTCTTAGAAGCTCACTTTGATCAAATAAGTGAAATCAAATGTAAGATAACATCTTTTGCGCTAACTCATTTTTTTAATTTTCAAATTAAACTGATCTTAATTGTTTCAGGTACGATAAAATTAAATAAGGCTAAAGAAGCCATTGCATAAACACTATCAGTGGTTCAAACTCAAAGAGCAAAACTATTAATTGCTCAGGCAGTACAAGTATGTGAATCAGTTCATAAAACGACATTTCAAGGAAGTATTTCTCACTCTTCAATAAATACAATATGCTCAATTCACCTTCACTGTTTATACATTTTTATTCACTGATCTTTTGAAAAATCTTTCATCACTTCAATTCATTCAGATACAGCCACAGAGCAGGAGGGAATAGAGTGGTCTGGAATAAAAAGAATCTTACTATTATCAAAAACTCTAGCCTGAAGTCAAAAGTCTTTCTTGAAATAATCAATTGCTGCTGGTCAAATAACTTCATTAATGTAAATCAAATCTATTGGCAAACAAGATATCTCATTTAATGAAAAAACTCTTTCTCAAACTTGTTTTGAAATGATTTTTTCTACAATAGTTTGACCTCTTTGAATTTGATCTGGTGATTTTTTAATATCAACTTTTCTTGATCAAATATAACTTTTAACAATTCAAACCTGTCATCATTCAATTATTAATCTTTTATGATAATCACTTATAAAAAAAGATAATATTTTTTCAGTTGTTTTATTTGTTATACTTAAATTTTCTATATCAATTTCAATATCATCTCAAAGCCTAAATAATTTTCTAACATTTTCAATTTTGATAAGTAAAAACCCATTATTAAATGCATTACGATAAAAAATATCAGGAAAACTTTCTGCAATGACGCATTTAATATTATTAAAAGATAGGGCATAAATTGCCTGTTCCCTAGACGAACCACAGCCAAAATTATTTCAAGCAACAATTACATTTGACTCTTCTTTACTGCACTTTTCAACGAATTTGTGGTCAAATTTTTCAAATGCGTGTTTTGCGAAAAAAGCCTTATCAGTACTTTCTTGTAATACATCTGCCCTAATTATATCATCCGTATTTATATCATCTTCATACTTACTGCTAACTTTTCAAAATATTTTCATTTAATTAATTTTTTTATTACAAGTTAAATCACTCAATAGAATTTAACAAAAAATATGATTTATGCAATTGTAAATGAATAATTATTAACAAAAACATAAACAGTATTCAAGTAAAATATATAATTTTGTAAAAGTTTTTAAATTAAAATACTTTAACTCGGAACAACTGCATCAACTGCAGCCCACTTAACATCATCGTTTCACTCTGGGATAATAATTGAAATTCTGTCTCAAACATTTGCTCTCAGATACGTAACAGCAGCAAGAATTACTCGATAGGTTTTTCAATCAGCAATTACTTTATATTGACCTTCATCAAGTGTTAGAGTTCAAACAAGATGTCTTCTTGGCTTTGGTCTTATTTGTTTATATAAAAATTTTCAATCTTCATTCACTGTTAGCTTCAATCAATCTCATTCAACCAATTTTGATTTTGAAATATAATTAACAGGAATTGGGTGTTCAAATCACTCACTATCAATCATTTTTTCTCAATTAAAAACTCATTCAACAACATTATCATTTGAATCTTCTGATCATAAAGAAGCTAAAGTTCATGCTTCTCATTTTAACTGAGCATTGTTATTGGATATATCATCTCAAGTAAGATCCTTCATTAAATCTCTTGCTGCAGACAAAGATGCTGCTGCTGCTTCTATTAATTGTGCTAATTTTTTTATATTCATATCCATTTTATTTTTAATTTTATAAATTTATGTTAAGTAATAATACTTATTTTATAAACAAAGTCTATTAAAGCTATTTGACAAGCACTGATTAATTATTAGATCATTATAATGTTTCTGATCATGACTGAACTGTAACTGACTCTAACGCAGATCAACTTAAACTAGCTGATTCTGTTAATTGATCTCATGAATTAGATTGTAAATCAGATCAAGTAAGATCTAATATCTCAATAATATTTTCATCATCTACATTTTCAAGCAATGATTTCTCAGCTCAAGTTGAACTATCCATATAATCTTCAGGTCAGCCTATATCAGATAAAACTCAAGATCCTGACACCTCTCATGTCATGGCATCAACCTGATCACTTATAAGTGATTTTGTTTGCGAACCAGGTCATCATAATTCATCTTCAGTTAATGAATTTAAAAATTCATTTTTTTCAAAATCTGCTCATTGTAAAGTGTCAAAAGCAACAATTTTATCTTCATTCAATTTAACATTCACATCTAAACTCTTAGAAAATCACTCAAGTCAGCTGGCAATTTTAAGTACATACTCACTTAAACCATCAAGTGGCTCATCAGGTATAAACATTATTGCTCTATTATTTACATTACTTCTTTTAGCTGTTCATTCAAAAACCTGATCTTTTTCTCAAGCCTTATTTAAAAATATTTTATTTAATTCTCCACACCTAATTAATTTATCAGTAGCAGTAATAGCATGTTTTCAGGAAGGACAAATATTTTGATTTCAAAGTTTTTCAATATATCAAAGCAAATCTTCAAGTCTAACAAATTCTGAGAATATCACCGTGATAACCTCATCTACATCAATTGTATGATCAGTACTATTTGGAATTGTTTTTAAAACTCTGAGTGATGTCATATCCTCTATCGATGCAGCTTTTAAAACCTCACCAGTTTCTGCCTCTTGTTCTTCAAAAATAAATAATTGATAAGTATCAATTAAATCCATTTCTGATGCAATTAATTCCTCAGTAGGATTAATGTTTTCAAATCCAGAATTCAAAATACTTGATAAATAAAATCATCAATATATTGAGACTGACACAAAAAGGATTAATGATAATATGAAAAACTTTAACTGAGACAATTTGTTTTTATTAAATTAATATTTAAATATTTTTTAAACTAAACTAATATTACTTACTATTTTTACTCACACAATCCAAAATTCATCATTTAGATTTACATTTATAATTTAGTCTTTGGATCCAGCCATTTTTCTAGCCTGATCTTCTAATAATACTTTTTCAAAAACATCATTAATATTTCAATCCATTATTGAAGGTAAATTGCTCCAACTTGCTTTAATTCTGTGATCAGTAAGACGATCCTGAGGAAAATTGTAAGTCCTAATTTTCTCAGACCTATCTCAAGTTCACACTTGAGAAAGTCTCAAATCTTTTTGCTCTTTTTGTGCCTTCTCAATTTCTGCAGAATACAACCTACTTTTTAAAACAGTCATAGCAGATTGCCTATTTGCATGTTGACTTCTTCAATCTTGGCACTCAACCACCAATCAAGTTGGAATATGAGTAATTCTTACAGCAGAATCTGTTACATTTACATGCTGCCCTCAAGCACCTTGAGATCTAAATGTATCAATTCTTATATCTTCAGTTTTAACTTCAACCTCTTCTATATCATCAACCTCTGGCATTACAGCAACTGTAGCCGTAGAAGTATGAACTCTTCATTGTGTTTCTGTAAGAGGAACTCTTTGTACTCTATGAACTCAAGATTCATATTTATATTTTGAATAAGCTCAAGTTCAAATAACTTTAAAAGTAGCATATTTTACTCAATCGGGCTCCACTCTTTGTACACTTATTATATCTACTTTATATCAATTATTTTCAGCATATCTTGTATACATTCTAAGAAGCTGTCAAGCAAAAATAGAAGCCTCATCTCAGCCTGCAGCTGGTCTAATTTCAACAATAACATCCCTATCGTCATTTGGATCTTTTGGCAATAAAACCACTTTTAATTCTTCCTCAATTTTTGGAATCATTTCCTTTGCTTCTTCAAGCTCCAACGAAGCAAGCTCTTTCATCTCAGGATCTTTCATTAATTCCAAAGCTTCATCCTTTTGTTTTAAATATTTTTCATAAATATGTAAAAGTTCTACAATTGGTCTTAAGCTCGCGGCTTTTTTGCTTAATTGAATATACTTTTTTTGATCAGACACTATGTCTTGTGACATCAAGCTCTCATTTATTTTTTCAAGCTCTTGCTCAATTAATTTTAATTTATTTAACATTAATTTATAATTATGGATATATTTTATTATTAGAAAAACTTTTGTTTTAGTCAATTGTATTGTAATCTTAATTAATTAGTTTTCTTTATTAATAGTAATATATACAGTGGATTGTTTGAGAATTTTTATAATTTTTGAAACAAGCTAGGTTCAAAATCTCAATTTTCAATTTATTAATATTAATAAATCACTTATTTCTAAATATATTTTGTTTTGAATTTTAAAAATTATTATTTATTTACAAAAATTTAAAAATTCCATATTTAACTTGAATACTATCTGAATTTCTGTTAATAATTTTTGCACAATTTAAATATTTTATGGAGTATAATTATCTATCCACAACCAACATCAAAGTAAGTAAAGCCTGTCTTTGAACAATGAGCTTTTGAGCACATGTCTCTGAAAATGAGTCGTTTAATATAATGGATAAAGCTTTGGAACTTTGAATCAATTTCTTTGATACTGCTGAAATATATAGCGTTCCACCATCAAAAGACACATTTTGAATTACAGAAAATATTATCTGAAAATGGATAAAATCTAGAAATGCGCGAAACAATATTGTACTAGCTAGTAAAATAACATGACCAGCAAGGCCTTGATTTGTTGACTATATAAGATGATGAGATACAAATTTCTCTAAAGATAGTATTGAAAAAGCAATTGATTGAAGTTTAAAACGATTAAACACTGATTTTATTGATCTTTATCAACTTCATTGGCCAGATAGAAATTTAAACACTTTTGGTCAAAGACATTTTATCCCATACGATGAAGAGATCATGAGACCAATTGAAGAAATTCTCAATTCTCTTCAGTATTTTATTAAAAAATGAAAAATCAGAAAAATTTGACTTTCCAATGAATCTCCCTGGTGAACAATGAAATTCCTTCAAAAATCTAAGGAATTAAATTTGCCCAGAATGGTTAGTGTACAAAACAGTTATAGCCTTCTTACCAGAACTTTTGACACATGCCTTTCTGAGATAAGTTTAAAAGAAAATATTGGCTTGCTCGCTTATTCACCTCTATGATATTGAGTTTTATGATGAAGATATATTGATTGAAACAAACCCGAATGATGACGTTTTACGAAATATCCAAGATATAATTTAAGATACCAATCATCAATGGTTAACGAGCTTATTAAGAAATACGACGCACTAGCTAAAGAAAATTCTCTAAAACTCTCAGAGCTCGCACTTACCTTTGTTTATTCAAAACCATTTTTAACAAGTTGTATCATTTGACCATCAAATGTTGATCAATTAATAGAAAATGTTAATGCTCTAAATATAACTTTATCAAAAGATGTTTTTAAATGAATTGAAAAAATTAATGAGATTTGTCCTAATGTATGTGCTTAAAAAGAATTATATAAAATCCATTTCATAATTTTATACAAAAATTTTGATATAATTTAAATTATAATAAATTACTAAAACATCACTATTTTATATCTTTTCTCAATCTACATAAATATCAAATAATCTGTGAAAATTGTCCTCTTTTAATTTTTCTGATAAATATTTCGTTGTAAATATTACTATATTCCCAACCTTAAACGGGTTATCATTCCAATCATTTCGCACCAATAGCAAAATTCCAAGTCAAGTGTTTTCAATACTAGAAACATCTGTCAAATCTATAACAAATTTTCTTCACTTTATAAATTTTATGGCTAATTCACAAAGACTCTCAAACTCTCAATGAATCGTATGATCAAAAACTCCGCTCATTACAAGAATAACTTCTCCTGGCGTTTCTTTAATTTTTCACTCTTCTAAATATTTTTTATAAGCTATTTCCTCTGGTGATTCAATGATGCTAGTATCAGCTTGGACACTTACATGTTGTGTATGTGTTTCATCCATAACTTCTTCAACTTCAGCTCAATCTATAACCTGAATATCAAAATAGTCATGAAGAAATCATGCATTAGCAAAGTCATTACTAATCTTCTGATTAATCCTAAGTTTCACTTTGCATGAATCACTTCTTTTTTCAAAATAAATACGAATAAATTGTAATAACATGTCTTCAAATCAAATATTAACACTATCTACTAATGTCATATCTAATATTATTTTCTTTTTATTATTAGTCTCAATCAATGTATCATCTGTGATTCTCATAAAAATACTATCAGAAATAGTTCAAAAATCTCAAATTAATTTAATAGTGATATTATTTTTACCAGGTTTAATAACTCATTCTAACTTATTATTTTTATATACTGGATAACTCGAGGCACTTTCTACTCCTCTCTTTTTCTTCTTCTTTTTAGACATAATTTATTAATTATTAATTTATAATATTTGTACAATATGAATATTCCTTAAATCGTCAATTTATTATTTTATATTATTTAAAACGGCTTTTTTTCAATACCATCAATATATAACTGAAAGAACTTATGAAAATTTGAAGCTGCTAAATAATTTCAATACTTTCAAGTAGCCAAAATTCATATATTATCAAGTCATGGATCGGCTTGCTTGTTTGTTTGGTTAAATAAAAGTAAAATACCTAGTCCGAGTTGATCTAGATTAGAAATAGTAGTTAAATCCAGAATCAACTGTCTTCAATTCAATTGTTTCAAGGCTCTTGTGCAAGTATCTCTAAACACTCAATGAATTTTAAAATCAAGTATGCCACTTATTTTAACAATAACCTGATCTGGGGTCTCAATTACTTGAAATTGATCCAATTGCGCATTTAAATCTGTAACGGCTGATTCAACAATATCATTATCAACTCATCTGCCAACAGCTTGATGTATATTACCAATGGTATCTGTTATTTCAGATCAATGTACTACCTGAATCTCAAACATATTATAGACAGTAGGCTCAGCAGAAAGCATATTATCCATTTCCTGACTAAGCTTAACTACAATCAAAGCATTAAAAGAATTTTCATGATTAACTCGTCAAAAAGCTGCAAGCATGTAAGTAAATCAATCACAAACAGTGTTTACTCAAAAACAATCAATTATAATTTTTTTGTGTTTATTGGCATTAATTAAGATCTTAGATGCAATTCATGCAAACACTTGCTCAGAACTTTGTCAAAAACTTCATTTGAATGCAATGACAACTTCTTGATCCGTACTTCTTATCCATCATTCAAATCCCCTATATTGATATTCACAACTATATCACAATACTTTCGGACACCTTTGCATAGAATGCATATTTTATCAAAAATTATATTACAATATTTACACTATATTGCGTACTTCGTCAATATCTTTTCTTATAAAAAAAGAACTTCAACATTAAGAAATAAATAACTCTACACAAACTTTTAAATTCCTAATTTTAAATTGAAAATCTATTTTAAATTTTAAATTATCCACATACAACAATTTCTTATATTAATTATATCTAAAACCAATTTTATTTATAAAAATTAAATTCAATCCAGCAATACATTTTGTGAATTACCCCCAACTATGATCAATTACGGCATATCCCATTGTATTTAAAGACACTTTATGTTATAATTAATAGATAGGACAAAATATGACAAAAAAATCACATATACTCAACTGGAATTTCCATAAAGCACATTGGGATATGAATATAATTGAATTTTATATTTTTCAAGCTTTGTATAAATTGGCAAATACTATGATCAACCTATTTTTGCCAATATTCTTACTAGTTAAATGATACTGAGTCACTGAAGTAATACTATTTTTTGTAATAATGCAAATTTTATTCATACTATTTAATCCCTTTACTTGAAAAGTAATAGAAAAATTATGAGTTAAACATTCAATTGCCTTAAAAATTCCTTGCTACATCGCTTTCTTTATTGGTCTTAAATATATTAGCTGAAACTTTATAGATGATATATATCTTATATTTATTATATTAATTTTTAGAGCCTCATGACCATCTATTTCAAATGTTGCAGTAGATATATTTATGGCTAAGAATATTGTGAAAAAAAATCCATGAAAAATGATAGCTTCACTAAAAATATTACTGACATTATCTTGAATACTAGCACCACTTCTTTGATGATTTATATCATATTTCTATTGATTCAATGCACTTTTTTATTTTTGAATCGTATTAGTCTTACTGTCAGGAATACCACTTTTTCTAACTCCAGATAAGCACTTTAAAGTACATTACAAACCTCAACAATTATTTAGTTTTCTGCTACACAAAACTGACAAGAATTACTTAATAGCAGAAACTTGATATATATTGCCAGATACTATGATGTGGATTATGTGGCCACTTTTCTTATTCTTTGCAATCAAAAATACTGCCGATTTATGATTACTACTTACCATTTCAACATGAATTTCAATTGTTATTTCTTATTATATTTGAAAAAAAGTAGATTCAAAACAATGAAACATGTATCTTATAAACTGAGTTAGACTATCAAGTATATCACTTTTTCTAAGATCAATTTCACTAAACTCAATTATTATTTGAATTATAAACGCCATAGACAATATGATAGAACCAATTTGGAAAATTCCATATGACAATATTGCATATAAAGTAATAAATCAGCATCACGATCAAATTAAAATGGCAAATCTAAAACAGCTTATTTCAGAAATTCTATATACCCTATGAACCCTAATACTATTAGTAATAAGTTATCTGAATGGAGAGATATCAGTTTCATTTTTTGTAATGGTATTTTGAATATTTTCTATTATATCACTACTTACTCAAAGAATGACTTGTGTTAAAGTCAAAGATAATTAATTTCTTTCAATATATAGATATCATTAATAGCAAATTCTCAATTGCATTTTATCAAAGTTCTTGTAACTTTTTTATATATGCTAAAAAGAGAAAAAAATTACGATCAAATATTATATAAACAAGACGATTTTGTAAGTCAGTTTAAAAAACAAAAATCTATAAAAACAACAATTCTAGAATCAAAATATTTAGACTATATTTGAAAGAGTAAATTTGATTATGTATATTTTAGCTATAGCGGTTGACGCAAAGTATTTTTTGTAGTGCCAGAAATTTGAGAGCTTGCAAAAAGTTATGATAAAATGGAAATAAAATTTTCTAAAAACCAAAAAGATGAGAAAACAAAAGAAGAATTTTTTTGATTTTTCGATATTTTTATTAAAAAATTTGAAAATACAATGAAACTTCTTCATTCAGATATTTACAATAATGCAAATTATTGGTTAAATTTTCATATTTGAAATTTTTATGCCAATGAAGCTGTCAAACTTGTAAGCCTAATTGTAGATAGTGAAACTGTTTATTGAAAACATTTTTGCTTTAGCCTTACAGAAAAGATTGTTAAACATAGGAAAAAGATAGCATTTAAAGCATATGAGAAAATTGCAAAAAAAATAGTAAAAGAAAATGAAATCAATTATAAATTTTTTAAAAAATTTTTTGTTAGTTATTCAAAGCTTAAGAAAAAACTAAAAGCAAGTTATGATATTAAAATACTAAAAATATTTGGATCTAATGTTAGTAAATTATATTTTGACAAACATTGCTTGAAAATATTTGAAGCAATGTTTTCTTAAATGGATATTATTAAAATATTTTCAATGATAAAAGTCAATGCCAATGACAACAATTATATGTACCTATGAAAGCGCAAAGTGTGAAAAATAATCGTTACGATAAAAAAAGTTTTGTGAAAAAATAGATTCTTTGAAAACTGAGTCCCAAGAACGTTTTTAATTAAAAATAAAACAAGTTTTAAAAACAAGAATATTAACAATGATATATTGAGTCAAAATTCCAATTGACTTTAAGTAAGGAAAAAGCTAGTATTTTTTAGCTATTTTCAGCCTTTATGCATATTAGAAAAATTGCCCGGGAACTTTGAATCACAACTCAAGACCTTAAACAGGAGCTTATTAGTGTAAACTTCTGAGTTGATCCAAATGAAAATGAAGTTCCAGATCATCTGGCTTCATGAATTTTGAGAGTGCTTTGAAGAAAATTCAAGTGAAATAAAAAAAGCAAAGTAGTTAATGAGATAGAAAAACCAGCCCCTGTTAGTAATGTTGAAAAACCTGAAAAGTCGAAAGAAATTGTAAAAGACACAGAAACTGAAGAAAAACCTCAAAAAAAATCAATTAGGGAAAGACGTCTAGAGCAAGAAAAAATAAAACAAGATTTAGCATTAGAAAAAGAAAAAAGTGATAGGAAAAAACAAACTGAAAAAAAACTTGAAGATGAATTTAAAAGTTTAAATAAAAAGAAATTCTCTGCTAAATGAGAAAACATAAAGTGAAAAAAGCAAGAAAAAAGATTTGGTCAAGATAAAAGCAAAGACTGAATGATTGCTGTAACACGCAAGATTCAAATTTGAAAAGATGATTACCCTGAAAGTAAAAAGAAATCTAAGAAAAAATGACATCATGAAGAACAAGAACAAAAAGCTTCTAAAAAACTTAAATTCAATGAGCTTTCTAAAGAAGAAATAGACTTGATGAGTGAAGAAGAAAGAATTGAATATTTTGCAGATCTTGAAGAGAGCAAGAGACTTGATGATGAAATGTTTAAAACTCAACAACAAAAAAAGAAAAAAGTAATTAAAGCTTTTTCAAACCAAGAACAAATAAAAGAAAAACAATGAATAGTTGAACTTCCAGATATTGTAACAATTAAGGAATATTCAGAAAAAATTTGAGTACCTGTTTCTAAGGTAATAGCTGCTTTGATGAAAAACTGAATGATGATGACTATCAACCAATCAATTGATTTTGATACAGCTTCTCTACTTGCTTCTGATTTTGATGTTGAAGTTATTAAATCAATCGTTTCTGCTTCTGCAGAAGAATTGATAGAGTGAGATTTATCTAAACTTATAAAAGATGAAAAAGAAAATTTAATAGGAAGACCACCTGTTGTAGTTGTGATGTGACATGTTGATCATTGAAAAACATCCATTTTAGATTACTTTAGAAAGACAAATATTATTTCAAAAGAAGCATGATGAATAACTCAACATATCTGAGCTTACCAGATTGATAGCAAAAAAAGAAAAATAAGCTTTTTAGATACGCCGTGACACGAAGCATTTACTGCAATGAGAGCTAGATGAGCTAAAGTTACTGATATTGCAATACTGGTTGTAGCTGCTGATGATTGAGTAAAACCTCAAACAGTAGAAGCATATAATCATGCCAAAGAAGCATGAGTTTCTATAGTTGTAGCAATTAATAAAACTGATGTCCAATGAGCAAACATCGATAAAGTTAAATGAGAACTTGCAGAAATCTGACTAATGGTAGAAGATTGGTGATGAGAAATTCCATGCGTTTGAGTTTCAGCTAAGCATTGACAATGAATGGACGATTTACTAGATACTGTATTTTTACTTTCTGATATGTTAGAGTTGAAAGCAAATCCAAATCGTAAAGCTATCTGAACTGTCGTTGAATCACATTTAGACAAATCCCACTGACCAGTTGCGACTGTTTTAATAAATACCTGAACATTAAAGAAAAAAGATATTTTTATTGCATGAACTACAATGTGAAGAGTGAAATCAATGATTGATTCAATTTGAAAATCCAAGAATTCACTTGATCCATCATGAGTATCACAAATTTCCGGATTTGAGGAAGTTCCAAATGTTTGAGACATACTACAAGTAGTATCAAATGAAAAAGAGGCTAGAGAAAGAACAGAAAAAATAAAACTTATACATGAGCAATCATCAAATAAATGAGTATGAATTGAAGAAATTCAAAGAAGAATTGCAGCATGAAAAATGAATTTATTAAAAATCATTATTAAATCAGATACACAGTGATCTCTTGAAGCTATTACAAATTCCTTAGTTAAAATTTATAATGATGAAGTATGAGTTAAAATAATTCATTCTTGAGTTTGATCGATTACAGACTCGGATATTCTTATGTCCACTGCTTCTAATGCTTTAGTAATTTGATTCCATATTTCAATTGCTCAGCAAACAAGATTACTCGCTGATAAAGAGTGAGTTGAAATTCAAGAATTTAAAGTAATTTATGAAATAGAAAATGCAATCAAAGCTCTACTGACTTGAATGTTAAAAACTGAAGAAGTAGAGGTTGAAGCATGAGAAGTTGTAGTAGAACAAATTTTCTATACTAAGAAAAAAATGATGATCGTTGGTTGAAAAGTTGAAAAGTGATTTGTAAGGAAATGAGCAAAAGTAATTGTTGAAAGAAAATGAGAAGAGATAGATAGCGCACAAATTACCAATCTTAAATTTTTCAAAGATGACGCTGAGGAAGTTAAAAAATGAAATGAATGCTGAATGCAATTTAATAAAAAAATTGATATAGAGAAATGAGATATCTTAAAAATCTTTGTTATAGAAAAGAAAATAAAGAGTTTAGACTAAAAACCTCTTGCATTTTAGAGTATTATTAATTAAATTAGCACTCGCGTTTTGAAAGTGCTAATATTTACCAATTAACATTATATATATGTCAACAATAACACCATTATGAGACAGAATTATTATTGAAGCTAAGCTTGCCGAAAATGAAACAAGTTCTTGAATTGTTCTTCCTAATAGTAAGGAAAAGCCGATGGAATGAATTGTAATAGCTGTTAATCAATCATCAAACAAAATAACTGTTTGAGTTTGAGAAACTGTTCTTTATAAAAAATATTCTGCGACTGAAGTAAAAATAGATTGAAAAGAATATTTAATCTTAGATATTGATGATGTATTAGCCACTGTTAGCTAATAATTTATCTTTTAATCCTAAAAAACACTTAATATAAAAAATTATTAACCAAATTAACTAATAAATATGGCTAAACAAATAACATTTTGAGATGATGCTAGACACGCATTACATGCATGAGTAAAAAAATTAGCTGATGCAGTCAGGGTAACAATGTGACCCAAGTGAAGAAACGTAATTCTTTGAAAAAAGTATTGAGGTCCAGTTATAACAAATGACTGAGTCACAATCGCAAAAGAAATTGAGCTTGAAGATCAAATAGAAAACATGTGAGCACAAGTTGTAAAAGAAGTTGCAAGTAAAACAAATGATGTTGCATGAGATTGAACATCAACTGCTACTATTTTGGCAGATGCAATAATCACAGAATGACTTAAACACATCGTTGCTGGTTCAAACCCTATGGTGATAAAAAAATGAATCGAAAAAGCTTCTTCTTATTGCATAAAATCACTAGAGTGAGTTGCTGTTCAGATTAACACTAAAGAAGAAATTGCACAAGTTGCAACAAATTCTGCACAAAATGAAGAAGTGTGAAAACTGATATCGGAAGTTATTGAGATAGTTTGAAAAGACTGAGTGATCACTGTGGAGGATGGTCAAACAATATGACTTACTAAAGAAGTAGTTGAATGAATGCAATTTGATAATTGATATATTTCTCCATATATGATTTCTGATACTAGAGCAATGGCATCTGAAATCAAAGATGCAAAAATTCTTATAACTGACAAAAAAATATCATCTATCCAAGAGATACTACCTTTACTTGAAGCTGTTGCGAAATGAGGTAAAAAAGATTTAGTTATTATAGCAGAAGACATTGAAGGAGAAGCACTTACTACACTTGTGCTTAATAAGTTAAGATGAAGCTTTAATGTACTTTGAATAAAAGCTCCATGATTTTGAGATAGAAGAAAGGAGATGCTTAAAGATATAGCTATATTAACATGAGCAAGAGTAATATCAGAAGAAGTATGACTTTCTCTTGAAAAAACTACACTAGAAGATTTAGGTCAAGCTTGAAAAGTGGTTTCTACAAAAGACAATACCGTAATCGTTGATTGAAAATGAGATCAAAAAGCTATAGAGCAAAGAGTTGAGCAAATCAAGATTGAAATTGATAATTCAAGCTCTGAATTTGATAAAGAAAAACTAGCTGAAAGACTTTGAAAACTTACATGAGGTGTGGCCATTATAAAAGTATGAGCTGCAACTGAAGTTGAAGCAAAAGAAAGAAAACACAGAATTGAAGATGCACTCTCAGCTACAAAAGCTGCTGTAGATGAAGGTATAGTTGCTTGATGATGAACAGCTTTGATTAGAGCTTCTCAGGCGCTATCTAACTTAAAATGAAAAAATCACGAAGAACAAGTCTGAATTGATATTGTAATTAAAGCACTTCAATACCCTGCTAGGCAAATAGCAGATAATGCATGATATGAATGAGCTGTAATTGTAAATTCAATACTTGAAAGAACAGGAAATAGAGGATTTAACGCAATGAATTGAGAATATGAAGATTTGGTGAAAAGCTGAATCATTGATCCAAAAAAAGTTACCAGATCTGCTCTAGAAAACGCAGTATCTGCAGCTGCAATATTCTTAACAACAGAAGCTTCTGTTTCAGATACAGAAGAAAAAGAAGAAGCACCATGAGCCTGAGCAATGTGAGCAATGGGTTGAATGTGAGGAATGGGTTGAATGTGAATGTAGTAGCAGTTCAAAATCTATAATGAAGGCGACAATACATATTGTCGCCATAACTGCCGGTACAAATATGAATTCGCAGCTTCTTTATTCCCTATATGTAATATATTAGCCAAGATAAAAAATGAACGCATACCAAATCCATATGTTCTCTCTTTTATTATAAAAAATAATTCATCAAGTTAATCAAATACTAAATCTCCTTTAAAATAGAAATAGCCTCTTTTTGAGTTTCAACTCTTACAAGCTTGTTTCTCAAAGCGCTAGCCGCAGGAAGACCTTTAACATATAAAGCTAAATGCTTCCTCATTTCAAGCATTCACTTTTTTTCTCATTTAGATCATACATTAAGATTTACATGTTCAATAGCCCATTTTCTTCTCTCTTCCCATTCGGGAAACCCATCGACTTCCTCTCAATTAAAAGCTTGCGTAAGTCTTCTGAAAATCCAAGGATCTCATATACAAGCCCTTCATATATATATTCAATCTAAGTTTCATATTCTATTCAAAGCATCTTGAACTGTCTTAATATCTCAGTTTCATATAACAGGAATATCTAAACAATCTTTTAACTCATAAATTGGATGCCAATTTGAAAGTCAACTGTAAGCTTGTTTTACAGTTCGTCAGTGAATAACAATCTTACTAGCTCATGACGCAACCAATCATTTGCAAAAAGTAATTAAATTATTTGAAAGATTACAATTTTTAATTTTATTTCTTGTATCTTTAAGCAAATATATCTCTTCTCATTTTGCATTACATATTTCACATTCACACTGGCTATGATCCCATCACAACCTAGTTTTTACTGAGACTGGAAGCTTAGTTGCAGACGCAATTTTTTCAACAATTTCAAATGCAAGATCAGGGGATTTTGTTAGAGATGATCAATGCCCAGAATGAATAACTTTTTTGGCAGGGCATCACATATTTATATCAATTGAAGCTGCTCAATAATGCTCACAAATTTTAGCAGCCTCTACAAAAAAATTTGGATATTTTCAAAAAAGCTGAATTGCAAGGGGTCTTTCAGAAATACTATGTTTTATCATCTCCTCTGTTTTCTTTGATGCATACTTAAGACCATCTGCGGAAACAAGTTCGCTAACAAGTTCAAGGTCTGGATACATCTTCCTAGCAAGTTGCCTAAATGCAGAATCTGTATATCAAGCCATAGGGGATAGTCCAATTATTGGAATCTTATTTGTCATTAAATGATTTTCAATTTCAAATTCTTTCTATTGATTTAATATAATTTTCTCAAGTGCTTTCATTTCTTTTTCATTCTTATCATTATCATGAATATATCAAAATAAATGTAGCAAAGAATGTACAAACATTTTAGAAAGTTCTAATTTTAAAATGACATTATTATCTTTAGCTTGATTTTGAATATATGGAAATGCAATAAAAATGTCTCAAAAATCTTCAAGAACGTGATTAGTACCATAAGGAAACGAAAGGCAATCGGTTGCTTTATTAATATTTCTCCACTGGTTATTTAATTTTCTCATTTCACTATCTGTCACAAAATTTAAATAAATATTCTTATTTTCTCATTTCAATAAAGAATCACACTTCTGCTCAAAATACATCAAATTAATTTTATCAATTTTTTTAATTTCTCAGATTGTATTGGTAAATACTAAATACAAATGATCCAATAAGGATTCTCAGGCTAGAATACTTTCTATTTTTTTATTTTCAAACTGAAAAGATAGTTCAAAATTATTTATTGACACAATTAATAATATTTATAAAATCATTATCTTAAAATACTATAATCAAATAATATGAATACATCAAATGATAATCATTGAGATCAAATAATTGAAAATTATTATTTAAATGAAACAAATCAATTCTTAGAACAGTTTAGAATTACAATAAAGACATTAATAAAAAAATCATGAAAAGAAATAGTGCAACCAACCTGACACTTTGACCTTGAGATGGACGACTCTGATACAGGCAAAGATCACTTAATGAAATTTATTGAACAATCAGGAATCATTAAAACATTAAAGTATAATAAAATCTACTATGATCTAATTTTTTCTTGAATCGAATCAATACTGGATCAAATGGGCATAAATCTTCACATAAAAGCTAATATAATTTCAGATGTAACAGATTTATTCTTATGAAGAACAGATTCCTCTGAAATTTTAATTAAGCCCATAATGCACCATAGAAATAGTATATTTACTGCAACATGATGACATGTTGAAATAACATGATGAGCTCCTCTTCAAGCTTGGGTAACAGGAATAGTAAGCTAGAATTTAACTAAAATATTCAAAAAAGTTTTGAATCTTCTGGCTTAATATCTTTTAATCAAGATTTTTTAGCTATTTCCATATACAATTCTTTTTCACTATCCGATATCTTCTCCGGAATTTTTATGTTAATTGTGATATACATATCTCATTTTTCTCATGGCTTATTTAAAATTGGCATTCAATACGTTTTTAATCTTAAGATTTTTCAATTTTGAGTTCAAGCAGGTACATTTAATTCTACATCTCAATAAATTGTCTTAACCTTTATCTTATCTCAAAGAACAGCTTGTACAACAGCAATACTTAAATCAGAATATATATCACTATTTCTTCTTTCAAAATCTCTGGACTTTCAAATACTGATATGTACAAAAAGATCTCAATACTCTCATCACTTAGCTCAAGCATCTCATTTTCATTTAAGTCTCAATTGAGCACCATCATAAATTCACTCTGGAATCTTTACTTTAATTTCTGAAGTTTTTCTTTCAACTCAATGTCAAGAACAAGATCCACAAGGATTTTTAATCGATTCTCATTGTCAAGAGCACGATGGACATGTTTGCTGCATTTGAATATTTCAAAGGGGAGTTCTCTGAACAGAGGTAACCTGCCCACTTCAATGACAACTTGCACAAGTGTTAATATCATTTGGATTTTTAGATCATTTTCAAGAACAATTAGTGCAATGCTCTTGTTTTGTAATTCTTATCTCTTTATTTATTCATTTAATAGATTGCTCAAAAGTAATACTAATTGATGTTTCTAAATCATTTCCCCTTCGCGGTCATGACCTTCCTTGTCTTGATGCTCCTCATCAAAATCATGAAGATCATCAAAAGAAAGAAGAGAATATATCGTCCATATCAAAATTGACGCTTTGTCATCATCCTCAAAAACCTCAAGCTCATCCTCAAGCTCAGAAAGGACTTCATCAAGCGCTTCCATACTGATCGTAATTGCTTTTTTTTTGAGGATCTGATAAAATTTCATAAGCTTCGGAAATTTCTTTAAATTTCTTTTCAGATTCCCTATCACCTTTATTTTTGTCAGGGTGGTATTTTTGAGCTAATTTCCTATAAGCTTTCTTTAATTCACTTTCAGAAACTCACTTTTCAACTCCTAGTGTTTTATAATAATCCATTATTTTTATAATTTAGTTCTTAGATTCTAGCACTCTAGCATCTTAAGTGCAAGTTATTTTATAAATAAATAATAATATTTGACAATTTACTAGAAAATAATTAGAGTAATTTACCAATATTAATTAATATCTATATATTATGAATTTAAATTCTTGAGAAACATTAATTCCAAAAGTGCAACAATCAACAAAACTTGTTCATGACAAGGCATGACTTAATCTAGAATTGATTGCATTCAATAAAAATAGTCTTTTAAAATACATATTAAGCCTGCAAAATAATTGAATTGATAAAGAATTGTTATTACAAATACATAATCATATGAATGCATTATTTTTGATTATAGATCACAATAATGTAAATAGTATTGGTGAAGCTAAGACAATATATAAAGAAAAATGCGAAGAAAGTCATGACCATGAATATAATATAATTATATATCAAATAATGGCAGCTATACAAATGATTGACAGTTGGTCTAAGAATTGAAATCGTAGACCTATATGAGAAATTTCACATGCAATAAAAAACTGGCACAATCAAGTAGTTAGTCATGTTATAAGCATTCAAAAAATTGTAGAAAATCATAAAATTAAAATGAGCGCAGAAGATATATCGATTGCAATTAAAAAAATAGATCATCGGATAGAAATCATTAAGGAACAAGTAAAATCTTGGAAAAATGCTACTAATTATCCAGAAACAGAAATTAGAAATACTTTAGCAAATTTATATACAGAGTATATAGAATTAAAATCTGCTCGCGATAGAATAAACTCATATGCAAAAGGTGATAATGAATCATAAAATTAAACTTGTTCAATTAAAAATAAGGTGGTAACTATTCAAAAACTGCCACGTCATCTTAAGCGAGCAAAGTGAGTGGAAGGATTTCCCTACACAAACTCAGGGGACGAAAGCTGAATGGTTATTAATATTATTTATTATAAGTTATTATTATGAGAAAAATAACAGCTAAAGGTTTACAGCTGCCATAAATACTACAATACCTTGATATATTCAAGACTTTTGAATTCAAGGCACATCTAAATGATATGTGAGCTCAAAACTAGTGTCCTCATTTTGCGCTTCTCTGAATATTTCAATCCAATTTGCTCATACTCATCTAAATACATCTAACTCGTTATTGCAAATAGTATCCACAGCATCTTTAGCGCATATTCAAAATCATGCATCATAAAGAAGAGATCCACTCACTCAAGACAAATTAAGATCTGTAATTTGATATGTTTGATTTGATATATTTCTCAATGTATTTGCTTGTCCATCATTCTTTGTAGCAACCGTGTATCAACCTGGAGAATTTGTAAATACAGACAAGGATCAACTCACACTTACAGCATCTGAGTTTCAATTGATTGGGGATATTGCCATATTCTCTGGATTTTGTACAGAAATAGAAATATTTGTCAAAACACTTACACTAAATACTGCTGCTCCACCAGTATCTAATGAATTAATCAATTGGGTAGTCTGAGTATTTATTGATCATGATCTCACAAGTGGCACTCTTAATGTTCAATAATCCAGAATTGTTCATCATATATTTACATCTCGAATTTCTGAATAAATTATAGGATCTGAATTCAGTACATCATTTGTAAACGACAATCAATATACTAAAATCCATGTAAATTGATTTAAAGTTTTACCAGATGGCACATTACACTCAATTTGTGATCAGGAAAGAGTGCAAGCATTTGCCAATCAAATATTATCTTCAAAATTATTGATCGGAGTGTCCCATAAAATCGAATTTGGTTCAGGAATAGATTTGATGGAATTGATTATATCTCATGTATAAGTAGCAACTTTAACCAAAGGAATTCATGCAACAGATCAAGAGTTTCAAACTAGATCGGATAAATCTATGATTAATTTCTCAGATCCTTCATAGCTCAATTTTGTTTTTAAAACCAAAACTAAATTGTCATTTAAAATTCAATTATTATGATCAAAATCAGTCCAAATACTATCAGACAAATCATCATTATAAATCTCAATTGTTCCAAACTTATCTGCTAATACAATATAAAATGCATTAATGATGTATATTCATAACAGAATTATCAATAATGACAATAATCTTCCACTTTTATTCATTATTTAAATTCTAGTAAATTTATTTATTAAATCAAAAGCTTATTAACAAAGCTTGGATTTAGTAATAGTATATATCGATATTTTTCGATATATACTATTTAGAAAGATATACCCTTAATTCATCAATTACATTTATAAAATGAGAAAAATTTAATCTATAATATGAAAAAGTCTTCTCTCTCCTACTCCTTAGAATTCATGATCTCTTTAAAACTGAAACATGATGTGACACAGTAGCCTGAGATAATCAAAGAGAAGAAATTAAGTCACTAACTGTAATTTCTCAAGAATTCTTAATTTCTGATATAATATTTTGCCTAACTGTATTTCAAATTGCTCTAAATACAATTGAATTTGGGAATTTCATAATAAATTCATTAAAAAATTCTATAAAAAGATTATAAGTTGATTGCTGCCAAATATGTAACTACACCTTGATAAGTTCAAGCTTCTTGAGATCCATCAACATCAACATGATATGTAACTTCTGTAGTTGTATCATCTATAGTATCTGAATAAAACTCATGCCAAGAGGCTCATACTCAATAATACATATCAGAAGTAAAGTTACATGCTTGTCAATCAGTATCATTTGAGCATATTCAAAATCAATTATCTTGCAAAGCAACTGCTCATGTTACTCATGAAGTAGACAATTCTGAAATTTGAATAGATTCATCAACAATATTTCTTAATGTATTTCATGTTCAATCATTTACAACATATACTGAATATCCACCAATCACATTAGTTGTAACAGTAACAGTTCCTGTTGAATACGCTCTATCAGAATTTCATGCTGCAGGTGCTATTACTAAATTACCCGGTTGTTCAACAGTAATTGATATGGAAGATAAAATTTCTACATCTAAAGCAACAGATCATCATGCATCTCAATCTGTTTCTCAAGATTGACCTGTTCTAACTATAGCAACTCTAAAAATTCAAGAATCAGACACTGTTCATCAAATATTGATATCAACTATACTAGCTGAGTCAGTATTTCATACTCATGTAAGAGTTTCATTTGTAATATCAAGACCACTAATCATTATCCAAGTATATTTTAAAATAGTTTCTCATGCAGGAACATTACATGTTATATCACTTCAAGATAAAGAACATTGATCTGATGCACTTACATTATCTTCAAAATTATTTGATGGAGTTGTCCAACTAACTGAATTAGGAGCTGGTAGTATACTTATTGCATTTGAAGGATCTCATGTATAAGTAGCCAACTTTGACGCTGGTGTTCAACTAATAGATCAGGAAGATCAAACAAGATTTGACAAATCAATGGTTAAAGTTTCTCAACTTCAGTAATTTGTCTTAGTTCGTAAAATTATTACTGAAGATGCGTTTGAAGTTGCATGTTCATTATTATAATCAGACCAGGTAGAATCTCATAAATTATCATTATAAATGACAATTGTATCTAAAGTATCTGCATAAATAGAATTAGTATGTAGTATAGAAATTAATATAATTAGCAAACTAATGATAGATATAATTTTTTTCATATATTTTTTTTCATATTAATTAGCTATATTATACATTATTTAATACCTTAATACAAGATCAAATAGTGTAGCAAGTGAATTTAAAAAACAAAAACACAAATCAGTCTACCACTTTTTAATAACACATAATTTTATAAACTTGGTGCTACCATATAAGTATAAATCTCAAAAAATTTTCAAACCTTTTGATCTTCTGGGGTTTTAACTTTGTAAACGACTTCTGTAAAATCTGAAAATTCAAAATTTGTAAATCATGTTTTATCATTGAGTATCTCAAAAAAATCAGTAACAGCTCAGTATTTTAATCAAGATCATGTTCACCATTTCAACTCATCTTTATCTGTGGCTTCAGATAAAGTGATTCATACTCAATAGTCTCATGTTCACCATTGTACAGGTGATCAAATTCAAGATTTAAAATCATCAATTCATCAAGCCTGATAAGTTGTAGATTTAAAACTTACACTTCATGAAGTTGTATCCATTACATACAAACTATATCAATTTTCTCAATTTGTATTAACATAAACTTGAGATATACTATTTGAAAATCAATCTCAAGCTCATATTACTTGATGTGAATTATTTGTACTTACAGAAATGCTAATTATTGAATTTGTAGATCATGTACCTACTGATCAATAATCAGTTTCAAGCAAATCTCAATTTATTGCACGAGCTTTAAATAGAATTTTAGTATTTGGATTCAATCATGAAACAATTATTCATGAACTTCATCAATAATCTGATTTTAAAGCCCATATTCATGTAGACACTAAAAATCATCATGTTCAAACATAACTATCAAAAATTAAATCTCAATCAGAATCAACTCAAATCTGATATTTTGTATCAAAAGAATTTCAATCATCATTCAGTGTCACTCTAAGCCTTTGAGTTGATATTTCTTCTAATATTGGAGCGTCAGGAATAGATGCAAATGTATAAATACAATCTGGAGTTAATGACCAAGATCAAGTGTTTCAGAGTCAATCTCTACTTTGGGAAATATAACAATATTGAGTATTTGCAGTAAGTCAGAAGTCAGTATAAGTATTTGATTGAATCCAAGTACTATCAGTAGATCATGAATTTGCCAATGTTTCATCAAAACGATAGAAAACATTTCATTCAAAGAAGTCTTCCGCAATTGACGTATTAACAGAAATAATTGAAGATCAAGAAGCAATTACTCATAACATTATTGAAGGATTTGGCGTTGGTGGATCAGTATCAAGCTTAGAAGTTAGATCTGCCGGATCTGAATAATAAACTGTAAAATTTGAATAAATATCTGCAACTGAATACCTAAACCTATAACAATTAGAACTTGTTCAAGTAAAAATATATCAAGTTGCAGTAGGCACCTCTTCTACTCCTGCATCTAGCCATGCTCAAGTGAAAATTTTACACAAAGTTCATGATCATTCTGCCTGATCATACTCAAGTAAATAATCTCAAGTATCAGTACTTAATCAAGAATCATCTACTCAAGGATCAACAATAACCTGAATATTAGAAGTAAATCAATCTGGGTATACAATAGATCAAGAAATTGGAGAATCACTATCAATTGGGGGGTCAAACAAAATTGCCGTTGGAAAATTTCAAAACAAATCTAAAATAAATATAGCTCATGCGCTAGATCATCAATCATCATCATTCATAGCTCAAATTACTAAATCATCTACATAATCTCAATTAAGATCTCACAAATTTACTATTGATGATCAAAATGAATTACCATTTATCAAGACTCAAGTAAATGATCACTCTATATCACCTATTTTTTGAAATGAAGAAACTGATCAATTAGAATTCAAAAATAATACCCAGACAGATCCTCTATTTGATCATCAATCATCATCATCAATTGCTCAAACAGCTAAATCAAAAATTCAATCTGCATCCAAATCTCAAACTGATTCAACAGAATATCAAAAATGATCTCTATTTCAAAGTGCTCAAGTAAATGCCCCATTACTTGCACTTATTTTCTGATAAAACTGAACATTTCATGAAGGATTTAAAAACAATATCCATACAGCTCATCTTTGCTGTCATCCATCTCAATCCATAAAAGCTCATACCGCAATATCAACTATTCAATCTCAATCTAGATCTCAAATGTTGG
>CAYWBW010000005.1:0-83712 GCA_964456745.1 uncultured Candidatus Peribacteria bacterium
TGATAAACGTAATTAAAAAAAAGACAGGTGTTGCACTTGACTATTTAATATAGGTGAAAAATTATTCGAAGTGCAGCAAATAGATTTAAACAAAGTAAAGTTGAGCTTGAAAAGTATAAATATTGATAAACTAATTAGAATTATAAATTCAGAGATACAGCCTATTTTAGATAGAAAAAAAATAGATTTTAACTATACAAACAATATTGATAAAAAAACAGAAATTAAAATTGATGCAATTATGATTAAACAAGTTTTGACAAATATTCTTTCAAACGCAATTAAGTATAGCAAGGCAAAATGAAAAATAAAAATTTACATTGAAGAAAGTAAAAAGGAAATATTAATCAACATAGAAGACAATTGACCATGAATTTCAGAAAAAGAACAAAATACAATTTTTAACAAGTTCAAAACTATAAATGAAAAATGAAAAACTTGAATATGACTTTGACTATTTATCAGTAAGAAATATATACAAATGCATAATTGAGAGTTAAAAGTAAAAAATGCTCCTAGTTGATGAGCGATATTTACAATCTATCTATCTAAAACTTAAAGTATTTATAATTTTAAATTCTTTAAATATTTAGACAAAACTTTCGGACTAGCATTAATTTTGACAAAACAATCATTAGCTCAAGCAGATATAGCTTCTTCATAAACTTCTGATATATTATAATTTGATATCATTATTAAATAAATATCTGGAAATAACTTCTTTACATGTTTTATTAAATCAATTCAATTTTTATTGTCTCACTTTATTCAATAATCAATAATAACAATATCTGCTTTAAAATTATTTAATGTATCAATTGATTCATCAACAGTTTTAGTCCAAACAACCTTAAACCCCTCTCGTGTAAGTTTTTTTTTATAAATATCCCCAAGGATTAAATTATCTTCAAGTATAAGTAGTTTTTTCATAATATTATTTATAATCTCTTGCAAATATAAAACCCTCTCATCTAACAGTATTTATCCAGCTTTCACAAGTTCATTTCAACAATTTTCTCAATTCATAAACGTTTGATCTAAGATTTCTAGATTTATCTAAAACATCATAATCTCACCATAATTTCTCTCTCACAAAATTAGTAGATAAAAGTTTCTCTGAATTTAATAAAAAAATTAATAAAAGTATTTTTGACTTCCTTGGAAGACTAAGCTTTTCTGAGTCCCAATAAAAATCATTTGTACTATATTTATAAGATAAATTTTTATATTTAACAGTATCATTGTCCTTTTCCTTTGAATTTGAACCCATCCATCTATTTACTCTTATCAATAACTCCTGAGGTCTAAAAGGTTTAATAATATAGTCGTTGATTCCAAGTGAAAATGCATCTTTTAAAGATGATATTGAATCATGAGATGTGATGAAAATTATTGGAACATCTTTATTTTTATTTCTTATAACTTTACATAAGTCAGTTCAAGTTAGTTTTCATTCTCACAATCCTATATCAATTAAATACATATCAAATACACCATAATGTATCTTATTAAATCATTGTTCAAAATCAGATGCTATATCAATGATATTCACATACTTAATTCTTTTTAATATATTTTTTATTGAGTTTGCAATAAGTCAATCATTTTCTATAATTAGTATATTCATAAGTTAATATTAATGGATAAAATAAAAAGAGCCATAAAACATGAATTATTAAATATTTTCACCGCACTAAGTTTAGAAATTGAAAACTTAGATAAAAGTAATAGTGAAAACATGTTAAACAGTGTTAAATTGTGATCAATTTTAGTTTGATATGAGGATATATTGTTGGGATCTAAGATAGTGCCAATAAATGAAGAATTTGTTTTAAATGAAATCATAGAGTCGATTTTATTAATTAATGATGATAAAATTAAGTTAAATAGTATAAATTCTAATTTAATTAAATCTAATAAGTGCTTAATATATTGAGACAAACATTATATCTTAAACGCATTAGATTTTTTATTTATTATATTATGCAAATCATCTAAATCTATTAACTTTAATATTAATTCAATAAATAAAACATTAGTGATTTCACATTCTTGAATATGAATAAAATCAGATAATTTAGAAAATTGTATAAGTAATAATTGAATAGATTTATACAAACTTCTTACAAAGCTAGTATTATTGATATTTAAGCAATTAGACATAAACATTAATTTTAGTTCAGATCACATTTTAATTAAATTTCCAAATTAGTGAATTAATTTAAGTATATTATAATACCAGATAAATGTAAGCTAAGTGTCGTAATTAATTACTTTGTTCTAATATATTCAAATTTACAATTTAGCCTTGTTTTGACTTAATAAGTATATCTAAGACATTATCAACTGCGAAGTTTATACTTCTTAGTAGATTTTCTTCTTTTTGAATATCAAATTCTTTGTGAAATAAAAAATCAACATTTGCTATAATTACTGTTAATTGTTCAAATATTTCATGATTATCATCATCCGAGAGATTGTGTCAACTTTTGTGGGCAGAAATTTTTTTCATAATTAATTATATCTAAATAAATATAATCTATAATAATTAAATCATGTAGGTTCTTTGTAAAAATCTAAAACAATCATAAAAAGGTTGTCTTTTAAGCAAAAATGATGTAAACTTATATAAATTAATACTAAAAATGGAAATAGTTACATATCTAGACCTACTTTATCTCTGCCTATCAATGCTTGCAATAGCATTAACTATTCTTCTTTCAGTATCTCTTATCAGACTAATTAAACTACTTTGACATATAGAAAATATAACAAAAACGATATCAACACTACTCGGTTTAGCAAATTCATTCATGATTAAACCTGTACAAATACTTACCATGGTGCTAGATTATGTTTGAAAAGCCTTAAATAAAAAAAATTAGTAAGTAATAAAGTAAATGAGTATAAAAGATCAAATGCTCGAAGAATTGAAAAAAGAAATCTCAAATAAATCACTATCTTTTAAAGACCTAATTAGTATTGATAATTTAAAACAAAATGATATAGACATCATTATGGATCTTGCTTTTAAAACAAGTAATCTTCTTAAATGAGATATGAAGAAAATACCTTTATTACAAGGTAAAACTGTTCTGAATTTTTTTATGGAAAATTCAACTCGGACCAGGACTTCATTTGAACTTGCTTGAAAAAATTTATGAGCAGATGTTATAAATATAACTGCAGACTCTTCTTCAATGTCAAAATGAGAAACACTACTCGACACCGCAATTACTCTTGATCAAATGCAAGCAAATCTTATAGTTGTTCGCTCCCCAAATGCCTGAGTTCCAAGTTTTGTGTCAAAAAATATTAAAGCATCTGTGATAAATGCATGAGATTGATGGAACGAACATCCAACACAAGCTTTATTAGACCTTTTTACTATGCAAAAACATTTGTGAAAAAATCTTAAATGAAAAAAAATGTTAATTGTATGAGATACCATGCACAGTAGAGTATTTTGATCATTAGCCAGGATTAGTCAAAAAGTGTGACTGAAAACAGTGGTGTCATGTCCTCACACCTTAGTTCAAGCAAATATTGACCAATGGGGAGTTGGCTATGAAGCAAATTTAGAAAAAGCCCTAAATTGAGTAGATATAATTTATGTACTAAGGCTTCAAACCGAAAGAGCTTCTTCAAGTTTTATTCCAAGCTTAAGAGAATATTCAAAAACATATATTATTAATGCAAATAGGCTAAATATCGCAAATAAAAATGCTATTGTTATGCATCCTTGACCTGTGATAAGGGAATTTGATGTTCACACAAATGTACTCGAAAGAATAGTTTCACACATACCAGAGCAAGTATTTAGTGGATACTGTGTAAGATTTGTTTTACTTTCACTACTTTGAAATAATAATAGAAACAAAAATATAAAAAATAGATTATATTAAATTTGATATGCAAACAATACTAATAAAAAATTGAAGGATAATTGACCCAAAGAACAATATTGACGCTATATGAGATGTTTTAATAAACGAATGAAAAATCAAAAAGATCTGAGGAAAAATTCAAAATAAAAATTATCAAATCATTGAAGCTAAATGAAAAATAGTTTGCCCCTGATTTGTTGATATTCATGTTCACCTTAGAGAACCATGAAGAGAAGATAAAGAAACTATAAAAACAGCATCTCTTTCTGCTGCTAAATGATGAATTACCTCTGTAGTTGCAATGCCAAATACAAATCCTCCTACTGATAATCAAACTGTTATTGAATATGTAAAATCAAAAGCAAAAAAAGATTCAATAATTAACATTTTTGTAAGTGGCTGTATAACTAAATGATGAAAGTGAGATTGTCTAGCAGATATATGGGAAATGAAACAATCTTGAGCAATAGTAGTAACAGACGATTGATATGACATACAAGATCTTGGAATATATAGAAAAGCAATGCAATATTGCAAAACACATGATATGCCAATGCTTTCACACAGTGAAGACTCAAACCTATCTATGTGATGATGTATTCATGAATGAGCTATATCTACTAAGCTTTGACTTCCTTGAATACCAGCTGTTGCAGAAGATGTAGCAACTGCAAGAATATTAGTATTAGTAGAAGAAACAAATCATCCAATGCATTTTACACATGTTTCAACTAAAGGGTCTGTTGAATTGATAGAAAATGCTCAAAAAAAATGACTAAATGTTACAGCAGATGCTACGCCTCATCACTTCTCTCTTACAGATGAAGCAGTTTGAGACTATGATACAAATGCAAAAATGAATCCTCCGCTAAGATCAAAAGAACATAAAGATAAAATATTAAAATGACTAAAATCATGAATAATTTCTGTAATAGCAACTGATCATGCTCCACATCTTTGGACAGAGAAAATGAGAGATATGCAATCAGCCCCTTTTTGAATAGTATGATTTGAAACAATGCTTCCATTAATTATTACAAATCTTGTAAATAAAAAAGTTCTTAGTTTAAGTGATGCAATTGCAAAAATCACATGTAATCCATCAGATATATTAAATTTAAATAAATGAAGTTTAAGTCTTTGATCTGATGCAGACATAACAGTATTTGACCCAAAAGCTGAAGTTATTATCGATAAAACACAATTTGAATCTAAATGACAAAATTCACCGTTTCATGGTCAAAGTTTAAACTGAAAAATAACAGAGGTTTTAGTATGAGGAAAAATAATTCTGAATAATTGAAAACTATCCTAGTAGGCACGCTTAGGGTTTATTAAATTATAAGTTGCAACATATTGTGATAATTTTCATTTCGGATTTTTTTGCTAAATCTTATATTGTCCTATCTATCAAATCCTCTCTTCAAACCCCAACTCAAATATAATCAATGCTGACTCATACAAAATCTTCAATATATTTTATATAGTTTTGAGCATTAATTGGCAAATCAGAAAACTTCTTCACACTAGATATGTCTTCATCCCAAGTATCAAAAGTAACATAATCAATTTCAAGCTTATCAATATGCTTTTGACATAATGGAATTTGAAAAATTTCTTCTCAATCTAGGCTATAAGATATAGCAGCTTTTAAAGATTTTGATCAAGTTAACACATCAAGCTTGGTAAGATTTATAGAAGAAACTCAAGATTCTCGACAGACTTTTTTAAGTAAAACTAAATCTATCCATCAGCACCTTCTTGGTCTTCAGGTAGTAGCTCAAAATTCAGCTCATTTTTTTCTTAGATCCTCTCAAATTTTATCAGTTAATTCTGTAGGAAATGGTCAATTTCAAACCCTTGTAGTATAAGCCTTAACTATTGCAATTACTTTAGCAATTTCTTGAAATGGGAATCAAGATCATGTCAAAGCTCAGCAACTTAGCGTGTTTGAAGAAGTAACATAAGGATATGTTCAGTGATCAATATCCAATAAAGCTCATTGAGCTCATTCAAATAATATATTTTTTCATTCCTGTTTCGCATCATACAATGATTTTCCAGTATCTTCTATCATTCACTCAATAGCATCAACTATATCTCTATATATAATAATTTCTGATTCAATATCAATATCTATTCAATACTGCTTTTTAACAAAAGCTCCTATTTCACGCAATTTCAAAGAAAATCACTCAAAATCATAAACAATATCTCATAACCTGATACCCTTCCTCATAGCCTTAAACATATAAGCAGGTCATATTCACCTCTTTGTTGTTCATATTTTTGATCATTTTTCTAACATTTCATCAATTTCTTTATGAAAAGAAAAAACAATATGGGCTCTGTCTGAAATTTTTAGTAATTTTGCAGAATTGACTCAGATCTTATCAAGCTCGTGAATCTCATCTAAGAGAGATAATAAATCAATCACACATCAATTTGAAATAATACATGTTTTTCATTGTAATACTCAAGAAGGAATTAAATGTAAAACAGTCTTAGCTCAATCGACATAAATTGTATGACCAGCATTTGCTCAGCCTCAGGACCTAACCACTATATCATAATCTAAAGCTAGGTAATCTACCAACTTTCATTTTCACTCATCTCACCATTGTCATCATATTGTAATACATGTTTTTGATTTTACAGTCATAATTTTTATTAATTCTAATACAAATAGTATATAAAAGAATATATAAATGAAAACAACTTTGAGCAATATTTCACGTATATGTCAATTCTATTAAGCTTCGGAGTCTTTACATTGATATATTTCCTTATACTTTATATATTGTAATTAAACAATTTCAATGACATTTAAGATAATACTAAGCATATCTTATCTATTACTGATGATGATAATCTATATAATTATCATTCAGCGTATTTCTGTACTAAAAAAACGTCATAAAGAAACAATGTTAAATTACTGATACAATTATGACAAATTTGGACACGGAAGATGTGATAAAAGATATCAAAAACAATATGTTGTATCTTCTATTTTTATGTTCTTGCAGATAAGTTTAAGTTTAATTATAATTGATTTATTAATATAATGACAACTACATTATTCGAAAAGCCGAAAATTATTAGAAAACATTTTATTGTTTCTTTTATCTTGATACTCAAATTTCTATTTATCTTTTCAATTGCTATGAGTCTATTTTGGGCAGTATATTATTCAAAAGCTTACATATGACATACTTTTTGATTATTTTTTTTATTTAATATATTAATTATATTAAATTTTTGATTTTTGCACTTTATCTTAAAATTTATTATCAATATGAATGATCTTTTTATAATTCATAAAGACAAAATTATAATTTCTCAATCTTCATTAATCATGCAAGATGATATAGAAATAATTCATAGTTATGCAATAAATAAATTCAAGAAAAATAAGCATTGAATATTCCAGAATATGTTTAAATATTGAGATATAATAATAGAACAACAAAATGATGCAATTAAAACTATAAAATATCTTCCATTTCCAACAAATATTATTATTTTGCTTAATCAACAAGAGGAATATTACAGTCATGAACGTAAATGAACTCTTCACTAATATTTACATGATTATTAAAGTAGATTATGATAAAATGGAAAAAGAATTAATATCAAAATGGAATCAACTCAAAACCCACAAGAAAAACTAGATGATAAAACAGAAAAACAATCTGAAGATTTGAACCCACCTGAAAATAAAACAGAGTTAAAAGAATGAATTCTTGAAAATACTGTTTCAAGAGCTGCAGTATTCAATCCCCCATTAGACTCAAATTTTAGAGATTTTAGAAACAGAAATATGCTCAGTATTTCTAATGATTTAAGTAGTCAACTTAATAATGATGTCAAAGAAAGCTCTACAATACTAGACCAAAACACAGTTGATCTTATTGAACGAGAATTGCAAAAAGTATTTGTAAAGGAAAAAATAAACAAGTATTCAGATGATATTTCAAAATGAAAAAATAAAAATTTAAGACAATTTAGCGATGAATTAAAATCAGAATTGAAAAAAGACTGAATAAGTGAGCTTCAAATTAGTAACATGGTGCCAACTCTTATTTCACAATCTTATGAAAAATCAAGACTTTGATACTTAAGACAAGAACAAGCAATTGAAGTAAAACTAGAAAAATTCCTTGATAAAAAAACACTTAAAAAATGAGATACTAAAGATTTTTACATTGAAAGTTTTTGTAAAGAAGCCTGAATAGATATCAATCAATTTAAAAATAATTTTTGAGATTTAGAAAATATTTTGATAAATAGACATAATAGAGTTTGAAAATGAGTAGAAGATTGGCAAGAAAAAACATCTCTTTTGATCGAAGAATTTGCGCTTAGCACAAAAAAAGATTTTAAAAGTTTTAAATTATTCAAAGAAAGTTTTTCTAATTTTAGCAAAGACCAAGAATGAAGATATTATGAAGACAAGATTACTCTCTCTCAACTCGAAGATTCATATAAAGAAAATAGAAAGACATATCTCAATGAAATAAATAATATTTGAAAAAAAGCTAAAAATTTTAAAAGCAAAGATACATTTAATTCTTATGATAAATATAAGCTTAACTTTTTAAAATTTAATCCTCAATTTAAATACTTTTTTAACGATGAGATTGAAACAAGCTTGAGAGAAAATTTTGAGGCTCAAAATCAAATAGTTGAAGATAAAAAAGTAAGCAATGATAATGATTCTTTCTCTTCTAAAAATGAATTTAGTGAAGCCACTAAGCTGCACTGAGATTTTCTTAATGAATTTTGCGAATTTATTGATTGAGATAAATTTTCCACATCAGAAAAAAAGAATATTTTTGATAAAATAAAATGAAAAACAAACATAAAAGAAATATTTTCATGTCTGTTATCTAACAAAGTATTTGCATTAGAATTAAGAAAAACACTAAGTAAAGAGCACACATTTGCTAGTAATTTTAAAGAGTTCTTGTTTAAAAGACTATACAGATGAGAGGAATGAAAAGAGTTTTTTAGATCAAATGTAGTAGATCATGAAAGCTATTACAAAGTTCTTTGACAAGCTAGTGCATTTGATCAAGAAAAACTCAATATTAGAAAGCAAATTAAAAATACAGAAAAAACTAAAAAGAAAGAGAATTGAGCTGAAAAAGGAAAAAATTCTGATAAACAAAAGTGTACAATTAAATGACTTGAGGCTTTTCAAGAATGAGTGCTTTGAAATTATTCCCAAGAATTCATAGAATTTGTACAATGACTATCTAGGGAAAATCAAAATATTATTGAATCAAAAACAAAGAACTTAAATAATGTTGATCAAAAACTTGCAGAAATATTATCAATAAATCCAGTATTCGATCTAATTATCAATAAACTTCATTCTAGTTCTTATTTTCAAATAAGATTTAAGTGACTGTTTAATAAAGTGTTAAATAAAAAATTAATAACCAGCTTAAAAAATAGTCTTCCAAATTTCCAAGAATTAAGTAATATTTTAGATCTTGATAAGGATGAAGTATTAAATTCTAGTAATGATGTAAATGCAAAACTCGAAGATACTATTAACAATAAATGAGAAAAGCAAACTACTAAATCTAGTAGAAGGATTTTAGAAAAAAAATCAATAAAAGAAAGCTATATTGACCAAGATAAGTGAAAAGCGGAAATCCCTGATTCCCCAAAAAAGAAAATTAATCTCAGTGATACACAATCAAAAGTTAATTATGTATTAAAGAAAGATGAGAAAAAATCTAATTGAAATATTTTAAATAAAGATGACACAGATATAGATGCTAACAATCAACCAAGAGATATAATAATAGATCCGAAGAAATTAGAATCTAGTCTAAGTGAATTTTGAGAAAATCAAGAACAGAAATCTGACTCAGTTGTGTTAGATAACAGTGAAGAAAGGTCTGATGATGAAACTGATGTACACATAAGTAAGCAAACAGATAAAGAATCAATACCTGAAGAATCCAAACCTCTTAATACAGAAAATGATAAAATAGATATAGATGATGAAGATAATATAGATGATGAAAAAGATAAAAAACAAGAAGAAGCTCCTAAGGATAATGTACTATCAAGTCAATCACAAACCTCAAGCAAAAAGACATTAAATGAAAAGGATAATCAAGATATACAAAATGCAAATCAAGATGAGCAAGAAGAAAGTGAAATTTTAGAAAATAGTTGAGAAAGTGAAATTAACCAAGATGAAGCAAGGGAAAATGAGTGAGAAAGTGAAATGGTTAAAGATATAATAACAGAAGCTAGTTGAGAAAGTGATATTAACCAAGATGAAGCAATGGAAACTAAGTGAAAAACTAAGTGAGAAAGTGAAATGGTTAAAGATATAGTAACAGAAGCTAGTTGAGAAAGTGATATGGAACAAGATAAAATGACAGAGAGTAATTGAGAAAGTGTAATAAATGAAGATGACATAGCAAACACAACTTGAGAAAATAGTAACGATCAAATAACAATTAAGAATTCTGATTCAAATCAGGATGAAAACGAATTAAGAAATAATGATCAAGTAGAAAATCAAGAAGAAACTATGAAGAAACCAAAAGAATCCGATATACCTGCTAACATAGATCATGTATCAAATACGGATGATCCAATGGATAGTTTTAATAATGATAATAAAAGAAGTAATGAAGAGTTAGATCCATCAAATAATGAGACATCATGAAAAACTATTGACAAAAAAGACGGTAAAGAAGCGGAAATCAAAGCTGAAAAAGATCATTTAACGAAAGAGTTAGATGTAAGTAATGAAGATAGTAATTGACCTAAAAAAATGTGAAATCATGTTAAAAAACATGATGTTATTAAAGAAAAATCGATTAACCAAGAAGAAATTATAGGCAATGAAAGTGAGTGAGATGAAGTAAGCGATATTAAAGCGAAAACATTAAAAGAAGAAAATGAAAATAAGGGTGATAATATTAAAAGAACTAATGAAAATCCAGCTGATGACTTTAGTGAAACAACATTAACAAATACTAAAATTAAAAAGTCTAATCTTAAAAATATATATAACAAACAAAATAATATCAATGACAATGTAATAAAAGTTGAAAATACTACTAAAGAAAAGGGCTCAAATATTTTTTCAGATATTGATCTTTCAAAGAATGAAATAATTGATGAAGAAAAAGACTTAGTGCAAGCAAGTGCAATTGAAGCTGAAGACAATAAAGAGGATCCAGAGGAAGAAGAAACCACAGAAGACATGACAGAAAAAAAGGAGCTAAATCAATCAAAATCTGATAATCTCAATTTAAACAATAAAGAAATAACTCAAACAGGTGAAAAACTTGTAAGTGCAATTAAGCAAGTGATAAACAATCAGGCAACAAAAAAACAAAAAAAGGTTAAAAAAAGATCATCTAAATCTACCTGATCAAACAAGCATGATAAAAACTGAGAAGATCTAGAAGAAAATGAAGAGGAGCTTTATGAATCAAATGAAGGTGTTTTAAAGACAATATGAAAATATTGAAAAAAAATGATGGATAAATATGTATCAAAAGTATTTAACCTTAAACAAAAATTAAAATATAGAGATTTGGAAAAATTTAAACTATCTAATCTAGTATCCAAAGTAAAGAAAATTTTAGATATAAGTAATATTGACCTTGAAGTCGTTATAGAAGAACCTCTACTTGACATGAATGTAAAAGACTTTGAAACAACTTATAATAAAATTATTAGCTTTGTAAGTTTGAATAATTTTAGTAAAATCAATTTAAGTCTTACAAATACTAGTAATTATCTAGAAGTAATTACTGGAAAACTTACTTTAAAAACAGATAAAGAAAGTATCGATATTGACATAGTCCTGTTAAGCAACGAATATTATAAATGATAAAAAAAACTAGAATCAAGAAAAGGGCTTCAAAAAACGCATATTATCAAATGCCAAGTCCGACAAAAAGAAAAAAGAAAGGTGTTATATATTCTGTATCAAATATTAGCGCGGATCCACACACAAGACTATATTTTTTACTTTTTTTTATTTTTATTTTTTTTGTATGAATAATTTCTAGATTGTTTTTTTTACAAATAATTAAATGAGATTACTATCAACAAAAAGCATTTGAACAACAATATTCTAAAATTGTAATTCCTGCATCAAGATGAGAAATATTAGCTAGTAATTCAAAAACCTGAGAAAAACAAAAGCTTGCAACCAATGTTTCATTAGATCTAGTTTACATTGATCCAACATATATACCTAACAAAGAGATGGTTGCAAAGAAGCTTGCTCCTTTATTATTTAAAGAAGAAGACTACATAAATTGCAAAAAAAATATAAAATTATGCCCTAGATGAAGCACTGTATTATTCGATGACAGTGTAACACTTGAACAAAAACCACTCTCATGAAGCTGAAAAGATATTTCTAAAGACAAAAGAAGTATGGATGAATTAATAATAGATTATGCTGATGATATCTTGAGAAATATTTCAAAGGTTTATAATGATTTTTTACCGCTTAAATACTGAGCATCAGAAGATGAAATAAATAAAATACTAGAAGCCAATCTAGCCTGACTCCATGTAAATAAAAAATCAAAAATTATCTTCGCTGATCCAACCAATATTCCACAATGAAGTATTAGCGCTTTCGCCAGAATTATTAATAAAATACTTCCTGAGCATAGTAGCTCATTTTTAAAAGCAAATTTAAAAAAAAGAAAAGTACAATATGTTCCATTAAAAAGAAAGATCTCACCTGAAACATCAGAAAAAATTATGGAACTTAAAATGAAATCATATGAGGACTTTAAAAATTCTTGATGAAAAACTCCACATTTTTTCAAATGAGTAGTTTTGTTAAAAGAGCACTGGAGATACTATCCAGAACAAGAGCTATCTTCTCAAGTAATATGATTTGTTGATAATGATTGAATATGAAGATATTGAATAGAAGAAAGCTATAATGACTCACTAAAATGAAAAGATTGAATCATATTTAATAGAAAAAATATAAAATGAGAATTTATATTTTTTGACAAAGCTAGTATTAATGATGCTCAAGATTGAGACACTATTGTGCTTACAATAGATAAATCAATTCAACAAAAAACTGAGGAATTGCTTAAACAGTGAGTTATTGATACAAATGCAGACTCTTGAGAAATTATAGTTATGGATCCTAAAACATGATTTATCTTGGCATCAGCCAACTATCCATGATTTGATCCTAATAACTATTGATCAGTTTATAAAATCAGTCCAATAAAAGAATTTATTCCACCTGAGGAAAATCAAGACATTAAACCCAAATCAACTGAAGATTGAATCAAACTTTATTATACTAAACCTGTATTTATTAAAAATGAAAATTGAGACTTAATTGATTTTAGAGCAGATGATGCAAAAATAGAAAATGAAGAAATAAAAGAAGCTTTTACAAAATCGTGAATTGTATTAGAAAGAAGACAAAAATATATGTATGAAAATTGATTTTGACTGAGAAATTATATAAATAATAATTTCATGTCGACTTATGAGCCATGATCAGTTTTCAAAGCAATTGTTATTGCAATATGACTAGATTCAAAAGAAATAAGTCCTTGAACAAAATATGAAGAATTTTGACCTATTGAAATAGATACATGAACAAGCGAAAAACAATTTATCAGAACAGCTGAATGAGTATATAGATGAATTCAAACAGTAACTAATGCGATTGAATATTCATCCAATATCTGACTTGCATTTGTAGCAAGAAAACTATGAAGACAACTTTTTTATGACTATTTAACGGATTTTAACTTTTGAGAACTATATGAAATCAATATTCCTGGTGAACAAGGTTGAACACTTCAGTACTGGAAAAAATGGAATGAAGCAAAATTATTAACAACATCTTTTTGACAATGACTTACAGTTACGCCACTACAAATGGTGACAGCATATTGAAGTTTAGCAAATTGATGAAAACTTATTAAACCAAAACTAATTAAAGAAATAATTAAATCTGATTGAACAATAATTAGTAATGATCCTGAAATAATTAAACAAGTTATTACAGAAAAATCCTCAGCCCAAATAACTTCTATATTAGTATCATCTGTTGAAAATTGAGCTGCTAAAGCAGGATGAGTAAAATGATATAAGGTAGCATGAAAAACATGAACAGCACAAATGTCATGTACGGATAGTCATAGATGTATCATTTGACGCTATGAACCAAAAAAAGAAGGTCACTTTATTACATCATTTTGATGATACGCACCAGCACAAGATCCACAATTTGTAATAATAGTGAAAATCAATAGAGCAAGAATGTGACCTAAAACATATTGATCAAACACAGCTGCTCCTATATTTTCCAAATTAACTGAATTTTTATTACAGTATTATTGAATTCCTCCAGAAGAAAGTTAAATTTATAATAACTAAATATATTAATTTTGTTTTAATGAATAAAGTTAATTTATTTGTTTAAATTGTTTTTTTGTTTATTAACTTGCTACATAAGAATTATTATTTAGAAAAAAGAATCCAACGAAAATAAGTATGAGTTAAAGATGCTATCCAGAGTTGTTTGTAATATACTAATACCTATAAAACAATTTGGAAGGAGTCATGTAAATTAACGTTAATATTCTCTAACTATCAAAAACCTACAATAAAAAATAAGTAAAAGGTATGTATTCACTTTTTAAGCAGATCGTCTTTGCGATGAACGTAATGAAATGAAGTGAAGAAGCAATCCATATGCCAGTTAAATACATTACTACACATGGATTGCTTCGCTTTGCTCGCAAAGACAGATGTTTTGCTTAAAGCAAATTGCTAAAAAGATGAATACATACAGTAAAAGTACTTTGGAAATTTAAAAATTATGATTTATTTACAAAAATTATAAAAATTCCAAAAATTAAAAATTTATACACAAAATCTAAAGTTGTAATTCATTTAAAATATTCTTTCTCATGACCCAAAAAAGGAGTGGCATTAAAGCCACTCCTTAATATATTAATAATTAAATATGATCAACTACTAAGGTGAATAAGGATCTTGTATAGTTAATGTAAATGTAGTTGTATAAGTTCAGAGCTGCTGGTACTTAGGAATGTAAATATCAAATATTGGTTGTACTCAATACATTCAAAGTCTTCATATTGCAGGTGTTGTAGCTCAAGTTCTACTTAGAATTCATAATTCTGTAGTAAATGAGAGCTCATCTCATGTAATTGTTTGTATTTCATTTGGCGCCTCTCAGTCTAATAAAAACAATCAATCTTGTCATGTTCATGAAAATCAATCTCATCTTGATCATGACATTGTAATTTTAATTAAACTTTTTGGAATAACGACTCAAGTATTTGTATCTAGTCTTAAATCATCATTCATAATTTTTAGAACATATCAACTACCGTGTCACTTCAAATCTTCAAGTCAAAAATAAGATCATGTCAATTGACTTCAAGTAACTGTTTGTCATGTAGATAATTCAGCTGTATCTATTATAGTATGTCAAGTAGTGTTTAGCACAGTAACAGCTGGAAATGTAATAGCACCTGGTGCAAATATTGTCACCAATCAAGCCTCTATCTCCAGATCGACATCAGTGCTGTCGGTTCATGAAGCTGCATAAGCGCTTGATCAAATTGATAACATAAGCATTGCTGATAGTCCAATGGCGATCGTCGATAATTTTTTTAACATAGTTTTTTTCATAATTGTTTTTGGTTAAATATATAAAAATTAAATGTTTTAAACTTTTTGTAATATTTATTACATAATTAACTATAATGTGTAAGTTTTCACTTGTCAAGAAGAAATTTGTATTTTCTTATAAATATGTTATTTATATACATATGAATATTATTACGCTAGCAAGCGATTACTTTTTTTACAAAAGAGTATATAATCATAATTATAGTGAAACATAAAGACTATTTTTAAAAAGTAATATCAGCCAGATTACCAGAGATTATGTCTAACTTTACAACTTAGGATTAATACAAATGATCAAAAATTATTAAAATGGAGCATCTGAAACTGGCGCTTCATAATTTCAATCGAGTCTATCGAGTATTATATCAAACATATTAAAAATATTCTCTTTATTAACATAGCCAAGTAAATCAATTCATACTAAGGCTCAAATTAACTTAATAATAAGTACTGCTAAAAAAACAACAACAAGTCAAACTATAGAATACCTTATTGCATGCATTCATTGTTTTAATTTTTCTGCATCTCATCATGCTGTTATTGCCATAATTCATCCCTTTATTATGTAAACTACGGCTAAAACTGCAGCCACTATTAAGGCAAGAGCGATTGCAAAATTTGCAATTATTGTAAACGATACGTTATCAAATAATATCATAAGTAATTGTTAGTTTTTAGCTTTTAGCTTTTAATTCATAACTATTATTCTTGTCTTGTATTATGAATCATTTGTTTTCTATTTCTTTTCTTAACTCATCTGCCAATTTGTAATTCTTATCAAGCTTAGCATTATTTCTTTTTTTCGCCAAAGAAATAATCTCTTCAGGAATATTAGTCTTTTTACTCTTAAATTCTACTCAAAAAACTTTTGATAAATCATCTAACAACTCAATTGCTAATTTTTTGTTAGTAGCTGTTTTTTCTCTTATGTCTTTTATAAATTTTAAAATATGAGATATTGCTTTAGGAATATTTAAATCATCATCCATTGCTATTGTAAAATCTTGTCTCAAATTATCAATAAGTCTGCAATCTTTCTCTACTTCATCAAAAAAATTATTTTCAAGTTGTGAATAAAATTCCCTAATGTATTCTAAATTTTGTCTTGCAGAATTTAATCAGTTATCAGTTAAATTAAAATCTAAGAGATAATGATTTAATACCAATACAAATCTTATAACATCTGCTCAATATCACTTATTTATCAAATCCTTAACTAAATAAAAATTTCATTTTGATTTAGCCATTTTTTCTCATTCAATAAGCAAATGTCCATTATGTACAAAATAATTATTTGGAATAAGGCCATATCATGCATAGCTTTGTGCAATTTCATCTTCATGATGAGGAAATTTTAAATCTTTTCATCAATTATGAATATCAAAAGGAAGTCATAATATTTTATGTTCCATTGCACTGCATTCTAAATGCCATCAAGGTCTTCATGCTAACAATTTTCAGTTAAAATTAAAATCCCAATGCGGCTCTCATGCTTTTTTTCATTTCCAAAGTACAAAATCAGCAATTTGTTCCTTCTCATATTCATCATTATCAATTCTTCATGAAGATTTGAAATTATCAAAATCAATATTTACCAATCTTCAATAAGTTTTTTCTTCATTAAATTTTGTAAGATCAAAATATATGCTTCATCATGATTCATAAGCATAACCTGCATCATAAATTTTGACAACCAAGTCTTGCTGTTCCTTAATGTAATCTGTAGCTCTTGGATTATCATAAAAATCACTTTTTTTTATATTTAAAATTTCCAAATCTTCAAATAATTTTTCTTCATAAAACAAACAAAACTTTTTAAGAGCTTTCTCTGGATCCAGATCTGGATATTTAACTTTAGAATCTCTAATTGTTTTATCATCAATATCAGTAATATTCATAACCCACCTAACTTTATATCAAGAAAAATTCAAATATCTTCTCAACACATCTGCTGACAAATATGCACGAAAATTTCAAACATGCGCATAATTGTAAACAGTCGGTCAACAAGTGTATATAGAAACTTCTCACTTCTTTATTGGTATAAAATCTTCTTTTTTATTAGTTAAGGAATTGTGTAAGCGAAGCATTATAGATTTATAATTAAATATTTATAATATTGTCGATGGATCTAATGAAACAATATGAACATATAAGTCATTAATATGAGTTAAATATATTAATTTTTTTTCTTATGTCTAATATCCTAAGCACATATCTTTCTTGATTTACAACGAATACTCCAAAATTTTATCAACATTGGAACAGAAATGTTAAGAAAAAAAGTTGTAAAGATAAGTATATAGAACTGATTTAGATCAATTATATTTTCATCAACATATGCTATCTCTATAACAATAAATGCAAGCTCTGCTCTTCAAAGCATTCAAAATCAAATCATTATGGAATCATTCCAGCTATATTTTCATGTATACCTTGCGGCAACTGAAGCAGATATCACCTGAAAAATGAAAACAGTGATGAATAAAAGTAAGGCTCATGGTAAAATATATTCAAGTATTTTAATATCAACAAGAATTTTAGTTCACAAAAGCACAAAAAATATTGGACCAAATATTGTAAAAGCTACATGCTCAACTACAAACTTTGTTTTTATATATATCTCACTATCTTGCACTGATTTATCAAAATAAGTAAAATGATGTTTTTGCAAAATAAGTCAAATCATATAAGCTCAAATTGCAGGATGGAATCAAAATATTTCAGAAACTACTCACATACATACTGCTATAGTTAACAAGATAAGAGGTGAGAATTCTCATTCATACATTATCAAAATCTTCTTTACTCAAAGCCTTGAAAAGAATTTATTTGTAAACTTAAATATTTTTTTTAAAAATGGGTATTTAACAAGCAAAAATTTCGATTCTCTATCATGAAATATAAATATTCGTATCAGTACTGCAATTGCGAAAAATGCTACAACTTTTGCAATTATTATTATAATTGTAATAATAGAAAATGGATCTGCTCAATTTCAAGATGAAATAACTACAAATGGGATAATAATTGCAACTCAAATTAATGATAATACATCATCAATAACTGCCGCTGTCATAATTCAAGTTGCAGCAGATGATCTATGTAAATTGCAATTTTTTAATGCAATCATTGTTAGACTTACTGCTGTGGCAGTCATAGTAAGTCACCACAAAATAGCAGCATTAGTTCAATATCAAAGATAAATTGATACAAAATATCACGCCATAAAAGGGAAAATAGCTCAAAATATTGCAATTCACCAGCTTCGTTTTATTCATTTTAAAAACAAATGTACATCTTCCTCAAATCATAATGCAAACATTACAAATATAATTCATAGCTCTCAAACAAATTCAACTCATTCAATATTCTCCGGCATAAATCACAGATTTCAAATAATTGCTCAGAAAATAATAAGCCACAGCACATCAACAGATCTTGTCATCTTCGATAACATCTTAGAAATAACAACTATAATTAAGACTAAGGCTATAAATTCCCAAATTGTAAGTGCATGTTCCATATATTATAGTAATATTTTGTAATAATAACAAACCAGGACGACAAAAAAACTTTTCAACAAAATAATATACATAATTTAAAATATAATCAAATTAATCATATTGGATAATAAAGTATTTAGTGATAAAATGTATTAGATAATAAAATTATACAATTAATTATTATGACAAATTTAAAACAAATTCCAAGCAGTATTATTTTAGAAAAATCAAAATCAGACAAAATTCTTGATTGGTTTAAATTTTGTATAAAAGCTTGATTTTTTTTATTAGTTTTTTTTGCTATAAGTTCATGACCAAATCTATCTCAAGAAATATGAAAACCATGAAAGATTATATCTAATTATGTCTGAGAATTTGAACAAGAAGTTCAAAAAATCCCATGACAATCAGATATAGCTTGGATAAAAGTATCAGGAATAATTGCAAATAAAGATTTTTGAATTGGTCAATGAATAATAGCTAGCGAAAATATACTACAAATGCTTGAGATGGCAAAAAATGATCAACAAGTAAAAATAGTTGTTCTAGACATTAATAGTCCATGATGAACTGTCTTAGATAGCGAAAAAATCAGTAATAAAATTATTGACCTAAAAAAACACAAAAAAGTCTACGCTCTAATGTGATCAGTTGCCGCAAGCGGGTGATATTATATAGCTGCCAATTGTGATAAAATATTTGCATACGATGAAACAATCACCTGATCTATTTGAGTAATTTTATCTGTACCAAATATATCTAAACTGTCTGAAAAGATTTGAGTTTCAAAAATCAACATCAGTTCATGAAAATTTAAATCCATGTGAGATCCGTTTACTATTTTAAACGATGAAACAAAAAAAATACTACAAGATTTAGTAGATGAATCTTACGATAAATTTGTAAATATTGTTAGCTCCTGAAGAGGTTTAAGCAAAGATAAAATTAGACACTTAGCAGACTGAAGAATTTACTCATGAAAACAAGCATTAAGCTTAAACTTAATTGATTCAAATAAATGAAAGCAGTGACTATTAGATGAAAGCTTTACTACTCATTGAGATTTAAATATTAAACTTTTTAATATTAAAAAATCCCCTCTCGAAGAATTTTTTATGCCAACTTCAAAAATAATTAAACAGATCATCTGAATTAATTGACTAGATTTCAATATGCAAACGATGTACTTAATGAATTAATATTATATGCAAGAATCGATAATAAAATTATGAAATTTAAAACTAAACTATAAAAGCTTTGAAGATTCAAAAAGCAAAAATAATATTGTTATATTGCACTGATGGTGATGAAGTTCTGACTCATGGACAAATATTTGAAGAAGGTTATCTGAAATATGATATAAAGTTTACATACCTGACTTACCATGATTTTGAAAAACAAAACTTGATAAAATTTTTACAGTAGAATCATATGCGAAATTGATAGAAGGATTTATTGAAAAAATAAAAATAAAGTCAAACCTAACAATTATTGGTCATTCAAATTGATGAAGAATTTCAATGATTATAGAAAGCAATAATAAAATAAAATTAAATAAACTTATACTAATTTGAAGTGGATGAATAAGAAGAAAATTAAATTGGAAGAAAAAATTATTCTCCCTTTTTGCAAAGAGTTTAAAGCCACTTAAGAATGTTAAAGGTATATGAAAAGCAAGGGATCTATTTTATAGAATGATTTGATGACAAGATTATTTAAAATGCAAAAATGAAAAAATCAAACAAACATTCTTAAATGTTTTAGAATGCGATCTTCAAAATATAATGACAGATATTAAAACAAATACCGAATTGATCTGGTGAAGCAGAGACACATATACTCCACTTAAAGATTGAAAACTTATAAATAGTTTAATTAAAAAATCAAAAATTACGATTATGCAATGAGAGAGACATTGAATTCATATAAAATCACCAGAAAAGCTGTTTATGGTTTTAAGCAAGGTATTAATTAGAAAATAACTTGTTTAATCTTAATGATCAAACTCATTTAGAATTATTTTTTTAAACCCTAAAGAGTTATAAGTAAATCAAAGTTAATATGCTTTTATATCAAAATATCATCATAGCAATTGCATTTGTACTTCCTATTCTAAGAAACTCATTGTTCTGGGCCTATGTCTGGCAATTTAAAGAATATAGATTAGATAGACTATTTGATTTTATAAAAAGTCCAGAATGAATAAGGGCACTTTTTAGCAAAACTTGCATATTTGAATTATTGATATTTATTATTTTATTATCTTTACATTTTTTAGACAATTTCAATCACACTTTAACAATAGTCTCATGTTTTTTGATTATTGAAAATGTATTTACTATTTTTAAAATTTTTAAATGATGATTGTTAAAACCTAAACCTACTTCAAGGTTAATACTAACATTAACATCCTCCTATTTAATTCAAGTATTGTTTTTTATGGTACTGCTTAATACTCAATATCTTGTTATTTATTTATTTATATTACTTTTATGACAAATTGATTTGATTTGAATATGAATATTTTTAATAAAACCAATAAGCTCTTGGCAAAGAAGCAAGGTAATTTCTAAAGCTAAACTAAAAATAAAAAAATTAAGCAAATTAACAACTATTTGAGTTACATGAAGTTGTGGGAAGTCCACTACAAAGGAAATCCTATCACACATACTATCAAGTAAATATAATGTTATATCTACTCCTGAAAATAAAAATACTCCACTTTGAATATCATATTGTATAATTAATGATCTAAAAAAGAATACTGAAATTTTTGTATGTGAAATGTGAGCCTACATATTATGAGAAATTAGGGAGCTATGAGAAATTGTTAATCATAAACATTGAATAATTACAGAGATAAGCAATCAGCATATATCACTATTTAAAGGACAAGAAAATATTATAAAATGAAAATTTGAACTCTCTGAAAAAATTTTTGAAAACAAAGGGAAATTATATATAAACTGAGATTCCAATAATTGCTTAAAATGACTTGAAAACAAAAAAGAAATCAATGCTATAAGATATTGAATCAAAAATCAAAATACTGATTGAAAGGCAAGTTTAATTAAACAAACTCAAAATAGCACTGCTTTCTCTTTTAAGTATAAATGACACTCTTATAAATTTACAACAAACCTAATTTGAGAACATAATGTTCTAAATCTTATATGAGCATTAAGTATCTGCTTTGACCTTTGACTTAATGAAAAACAAATCAATGAAAAAATTAACAATATCAATCTTGATTGAAGCATATTTAAAATTAAAGAAATCAATTGAAATCTTATAATTGACAATAGCTATAACTCAAGCTATCTATGAATAATAGCAAATTGCAAAACTCTAAGCCCTTTCAAAAAATATGATAAAATATTAGTCATAGATGATATATTAGAACTTTGAAGTAATTCAAAGGATATTCACTTTAAACTTGGAATAAAACTTAATGATTTTAATTTTATAAGAATAATTATTGTTTGAAAAAATTATTGAAACGAAATTATGAACTGATTATTAAAAGCTGGTTTTGATAAAAATAATATAATTCTAAATCCAAAAACAAAATATTTAATAAAAAATATGATTAATTCTAAAAAATGTATATTATTTCAATGAAGAGAAAGTAAGAAATATATTCCTGATATCTAGATTTCTAATATATTGAATTTCTTTTTTTTAGACCTCCACCATGTCATTTGCCTTTTTGCATAATTTCTTGCCTTTTTTTGCATCAACAATATGGCCTCTTCTTTTGAAATCTCTCAGGATAAAAATGCATTAATTTCTGGAATTCAAATCGAACGAAGTGATTGTAAATTCAAAGAAAGATCTCTTTGCAAAATTTCTTTTATGCTTGGAAGTGAAAATTCGAAAAAGAATTCTTGTCTTTTATTTATTCTTTCATAAAGCTTTTTTCTATCAATATCTGAATCTATTTTTTTAGTTATAATAAGTGGATCAAAGCTCTTAGATTTATTTTTAACTCAAGCGCTTTTTTTTAATCAACTTACTTGAAATACCTCCAAAGCTCTTTCAAGATAAATCCTATTATTTACATGTATATCATCTGCACTTTGTGGATCTAATTTCTTTAATTCTAACAAAAGTTGCTCATTGGTTTTGTATTTTAAGCTATCGATAAATTTTTCATCTTGAGATCTTGGAGGAATTTCAAATCACTCAATAAGCGATGAAATAAACAATCAGGTTCATCACACTATAATTGGAATCTTTTTATTCTCATAAATTCATTCAATAATTTCTCTTACTAAACTTAAATACTCTGCAACTCTAAAATCTTGATCTAAATTTTTAATTCAAAATAAATGATTTTTAGTATCTCATATCTCTTCATAGTCAAGTCAAGTGATACACTCAATTTCTTTATATATCTGTCTCGAATCTGCATTAATTAATTCTCAATTTATTAATTGTGAAAGTTTAACTGCAAAAGCTGTTTTTCCACAAGCAGTTGGTCAAACTATGCAAACAATGGGTCTAGTTTGATTTTTAACATATAACTTAATCTCACAAACAATCTCTTCTGTTAAATCCATAATTATTCATAATCAATACCCAAAGCTTTTAAATCTACTCAATCATCTACATAAAAACCATCAACTAGCTTATCAATAAATAAAACTCAATTTAAATGATCAAGCTCATGCTGGAAAACCTTAGCTCAAAATCAATCTAAATTTAATATTATTTTTTCCATTTTAGTATTTAAAAATTCAACCTGAACAGACTTCGATCTTTCAACATCTCACCAAACTCATGGAAGAGACAAACATCATTCTTGAGCAATATCTGTGCCAACTGAAAATTTCAATATTTTAGGATTAACAAAAGTCATAATCTTTTTTTTATCAAGCATAGCAATGAAAACTCTTTTATTTAATCAAATCTGCGGTGCGGCAAGTCATACTCAAACATCATTATTATTTAAAAGAGTTGTTCTTACTTTTTTTTCAATAAGCCTAGCCTCTTTTTGTGAAAGAATATCTTCAGAAATTTTTCTTAAAACAATGTTATTTGATCAAGTAAGTATTTTCATAAATTTTATATTACTATGATAATTAAACTAATATTAGACATTATATCAATAAAATTTTTGTTAATATTGTTATTATACATTTTTTTGCTAAATTAATATTAATATAATAAAAATAATGAAAGGAAAAATCTCAAAAAAAATCATTGATGAAGTTGTAAGTAAAATAACAAAAGCAAGTAAAGAAATTGAAAAAGTTATAATCTGACAATCAAGTTTAATTGAAGCTTTATTTATTGCTCTTATTTGAAATGGTCATATTTTACTAGAATGAGTTCCTGGTCTTGCTAAAACAGAAAGTATAAAATCTCTTTCACAAGTTATTTGAGCTAAATTTAACAGAATATCATTTACACCTGACTTGCTTCCTTCGGACATAATTGGCTGACATATTTTCAACCAACAAAGTTCAAAATTTTATATTAATAAATGACCAATATTTACCAATTTTTTACTATGAGATGAAATAAATAGAGCTCCAGCAAAAATTCAATCAGCATTACTTGAAGCTATGCAAGAGAGGCAGGTAACAATATGAGAAGAAACATTTTTACTTCCGGATCCTTTTTTAGTAATGGCTACACAAAACCCAATAGAACAAGAATGAACATTTCAGTTGCCTGAAGCACAAATAGACAGATTTTTAATTAAAGTAATTATTGACTATCCCGACAATGAAAGTGAAATTGAAATAGTTAAAAAAAATATTTCAAAAGAAAAACAAAAAATTTCAAAAACACTGGAGATTTGAGAAATAGTAGAATTTCAAAAAATTTCTGAAGAAATTTATATTGATGAAGAGCTACTAAAATTTATAATCAATATTGTAAATGCTACTAGAAAACCAGAAGATTATTGAATGGAAGAAATAAAATCTTACATTGAGCACTGAGCTTCTCCAAGAGCTTCTATTGCATTAGCAAAATGTGCACAAATAAAAGCTCTTATGAACTGAAAAGATCATGCTAGTCCTGATGAAGTTAAACAAGTGGCACATATATGTCTTAGACACAGAATTGGACTAACATTTAGAGCTGACTCTGATTGAATAAATCAAGATGACATAATTTCGCGGATTCTTAATAATATAAAAATTACCTAACTAATTAAATATGTTAATAACTACAACAGAAATGTTTCAAAAAGCCTACAAGTGAAAATATGCTATATGATGATTTAATGTAAACAACATGGAGATAGTACAGTGAATAATGGAAGCTGCAAGAATTAAAAATTCTGCTGTAATATTACAAGTATCTGCATGAGCAAGAAAATATGCAAATCCAATATTTCTAAAACATCTAGTACAAGCAGCAGTGGAAAGCTATCCTGAAGTACCTGTAGCACTACATCTGGATCATTGAGACAATTTTGAAATATGCAAATCATGCATTGATAATTGATTTACCTCTGTAATGATAGATGCATCTCATCATAATCTAGAAAAAAATATTCAAATCACTAAGCAAGTTGTTGACTATGCTCACTCTAAATGAGTTGTAGTTGAAGCAGAACTTTGAAGATTAGAATGAGTTGAAGATGATATAAGTGTTTCATCAGAAGATGCTTCGTTTACAAGAGTAGAAGATGTTATAAAATTTGTAGAAGAAACAAAATGTGACAGTCTAGCAATTGCAATTTGAACTTCACACTGAGCTTTTAAGTTTACATGAGAACCATATTTAGATTATGAAAGATTAGAAAACATTAGCAATGCTGTAGAGGCATTCCCCTTAGTGCTACACTGAGCTTCAACAGTAATCCCTAAATTTGTTGATATGTGTAACAATTATTGATGAGAAGTACCTTGAGCTAAATGAGTACCTGAAAACATGATTTCTAAAGCTGTTACATATTGAGTATGTAAAGTAAATATTGATACAGATATCAGATTAGCGATGACTGGAGTGATAAGAAAATTTCTAAAAGAAAATCCAAGTGCATTTGATCCAAGAAAATATTTATGAGCATCAAGAACAGCTGTTCAGGAGATGGTGGAACATAAAATTGAGATACTTGGATCTGCAGGATCAATCTAAATCATTGTGATTTTAATTGTTAAAACTTTTTTTAAGTTTTAAATAAATTACAATTCCAAATTTCTAAACAGGATCCTTGTAGTAATATCATCTTTTTTTACGTCGCATAGTTTCTATGACAAAATTAATTATATACCTTGGCATATTAAACACAAAATCTTGCGCATGTAATAAATCATAATCATATCATCAAAATCCCCTTTTAAACATAGTAACTCATTGTATTGGGTGTTTTGGATTATTATCAGGTGAAACTCACCAAAAATTATATAACAAACATCAATCAGATTTTGCTTTTAAAATTGCAGAAAACTGAAGTAAGTAAGCTGGAGAAAATTTTGGGTGTTTAATATCAGAAGCTCAAATATAATAAACACAAATTTTTCAAAACTTAATAGTTAATAACGAGGCTTCTATACATCACTGATAAATTGCATTCATTACTGTTATTTGATCATCATCAAAAACTTCAAGTAAATTTTTAATATATTTTTCGGAAAAAGCACTGTAAGTATTCTTTCAATTTTTTCTTTTAGCATGGAATTTATGCATTTTCAATAAATTATCAATACTCTTAGTAGATTTGTCTTCTATAATCTCAACTCACTCTTTTTTAGCTCGATTAATAAGATATCTTGTAGTCTTTCTAAGACTAGCAAGCAACTGCTCTTCAGATTTTTTTAAATCCAATAAATTAGTATTTTCTGCATGAACATGCATTGGCGCTTCTATAAATCACAACTTTTTATAAGACTTTTTATTCTCAATTTTATTCTCAGATAATGTATTAATTCTCAAGAATGAAGCATTGTTTTTACTGGCAATAGTTTTAATCTTAGGAAGTATCGATTTCAGAACATTAAAATAATTTTCAACAATTAATGGTCAATGAGGAGTAAAAAAATAACTTCCCCTTTTAGCTTGTACATATATAAGCATTATTAATCATATGAGATTTTCTTTCTTTCAATAAATTCAAAATCTAAAAACTTTATTTCATTCTAGTTCATTAAATACTCACCATTGCCAAGAATCTAAGAAAGAATAAAACTTAAAATTATCTATTATAAAATTATTCCAAAGTTTCTTATCAGTAATTTGCTTTAAATTACATTCTATCATTTATTTTAAATATTTTTTTAATAAAGCAATAACTTTTTTTAAGTCTCTCTGACTAAATCAAAAATAATTAGGCAAATTTACACTTTGTTGAGAATAATTTTCTGCTTTTGGGCAAGATCATTTTATATAACCTGCATCACTTAGATTAACTCAAGCTGGATCAATAATATGAGAATACCAATTTCAAAGCAAAACATTACTCTTCCTAAAATGATTAATTAGTTGCTTTTTATTTTTTACAAGCAATACATACCTGAGAAATATATTTAATGACTTTGTATTAATTTTAATCAACTCAGCAAATTGATTTTTTGACAATATTTCATTATAAATCTTAGCAATTTTAGATCTTGCTTGATTGTATTTATTAATTTTAGCAAATTCTGAAATTCAAATATATGCCAAGCAATTAGGCATTCTATAATGCAAATTATTGTCATTGCATTTCTTTTCATCGTTTGATAAAAGTTCGGGTACAATTCATAATTTTCTAGAAAAACAAATAAGCAGCTTTCAAATGAAAATATCATAAAAAATTTTACTTAAATAAGAAATAATAATATAAATTAGATTTTGAACAATTAGTCAAATTGGTGCATCGATTAATGATTCAGAAATGTTATCAAGTCTAGAATAGAGCTTTTGGTTGTTAATAATCAAAAATCCTCAATTTACACTTGATACAACCTTATCTCTTCAAAATGAGAAGCAAGCAATATCTCAATAATTTCAAAGCTTTTTTCAGTTAAATTCTGATCATAAACTATGAGCACAATCCTCAATTAAAAATAATCAATGTTTATCACATATATTTTTTATTTTTATAATATCAGCTGGATTTCAAAAAGTGTGTTGAACAAGTATAGCTTTCGTATTATTATTTATTTTGTTTTCAATCAAGTCTGGATCTATATTTAAAGTATCATCTATGTCAACATAAATAGGCACAGCTCAAGTTTGAATGATTGGATTTGGAACAGAGACACAAGTAAAAGCCTGAATAATAACCTCATCCCCATCTCATATTCACATTAATTTAAGTCATTGGTAGATTGCCGTTCTACAATTATAAAAACTTAAGATTTTTCACTTTCAATCATTTTTTACATATTTCAAAACTTTTTTTTCTAATTCTCAAACTGACTTTCAAGTTTTAAAATTATAATAAAAAAACGGTAATAATAAAAACATTAACGCCTTTTTGAGCATTGAGAAATTAATGGTTGTAAAAAAATGAGCAATAATAGTTTTTTTTAAAATTTTCAAAGTGTTAATTATAAAATAGTTTCTTATTAATAATATTATTGCATTAAAAATAAGCTTGTTCAACATTGACATTAATCCAATTTAGTATTGTATTAGTCAATAATTTATTGACTGTTACTTTGGTCAGAGATAATATTAAATACTTGATTCAAACTATAATGACAGAGCATAATCAAAATCAATGGCAAATTATAAAAGTGATTGAACGAGCTGGTTGAAATAATATTATTTCTAAAAAAATGGTTGAATTATGATCCAAGATTCAATTTTTATTCGAAAACAAAGAAGAGCTTAAAGAAAAATTGACTGAATTTAATACTAAAATATACATATTAGCAAATGAATGTTTTGCTGTTATTTCTACCAGAAAATCAATTATCTTAACATTGCAATCCGCTGCACTTGTATGAACTATTGTAAATGTTTTAGTAAATTTATTTGGTCCATCAAGCATCTACCCATTCTTAGCACCAATGATAGTTGCACCCTATAATCAATATCGTACTTTTCGCTTGAGAAAAAGAAGCGCAACAGTAAGTGAAACAGCACCTAGAAAAAATAAAGACTTTGTATTACATATAGATAAAGAAAGTTGATTATTTGTTTTAGCAAATCCATGAATTAGACAAAAGTGAGCTTTTTTTCTTACTGACAATAATTTTATTAATAACATACTTCACGATACAATATTAAAACATCACCATGCTTGAGATGATAAATTTTTTATTAAACGCAAGTGAAATGTTTATATTTTTAGATTTTGAGAAGAAGAAGCAAACAGTGAAATAATTAGTTTATACTGATATGATGTAACAGACTTTATAGATCCAAACATTGCTAATAGTATTGATGATAAATGAGAAGAATTATGTTAATTTAGATGTAAAAGATAATGTCTGCTAATAATTTTTATCTGTAAGATATATATTGCTATGTTTTCTGATTTATGTAAAATTAATTAGAAAATAAATTAAATTTAAAATGAATGATGATAATTTTAAATTAGACACTTTTGTAAATACTCAAGATACTTTAGAAAACTCATCTGATGATGATACATGATCTGATAAAGACCAAGAAGAAATCATGACTTGTCTTAATGAAATTATTGACCAGCGAAAAACAAGTATTGAAGCTGCAATAAAACTAGATTGAAAAATTGATACTAAAAATAGATTAGCATGTATGCGAGCATCAGTATTTTTAAAGAAGCTTGCTACAGAAGATGGCAGAAAAAAAATTACTGATGATATATCAAATCAATTAAATGATTTATTTGATGGTCTTGTCCCTTTGCATGTTATCCAAACAAGAGTAGATAATACATATAAACATTTTAAGGATGAAATCGACCGTAGACAAGCTAAGAAATTAAATACTGATCCAAATGAAACAAATCCATTTATTTTGCCAGAAATTCTTAGCAAACAAGATGCTTTAAAACAAAGAAGTGATATTCTAAATCTGTCTCTATCTTCCCTTTATAAAATGAATAATAACTTTGACACTATTCTCCTGAGAGATAGCATTACTCCTTATCCTCATCAGATAAGAAAAATTGATCTTCTTTTAAAATGAGCTATGAAAGTTCCAGATATAGATTGAATTGATATAGCAACCGATATTTGTCCAACTCGTTGAGGTAAAACTTTTATGGAAATGACCTTGGCTCGTTTGGCACAATCAGATAATCTAAGTACTCCAGTTCTATTTTTAACTTATTCTAATCCAATTCTCACAGGTGAAAAAGGTGCTTTAAATGAAGCATTAAGATTTTTCCCTCGTGGTGATATTTGAATTGTAAATAAAGACTTTAAGCAGCATGGCAGGTTAATTACCATGGTAAATTTTGCTATGCCAAAAGTTTCAGAAAATTTTTTGACTGAATTTGTAAAAACATGTAATGGCAGACTACCTATTATTATAATAGATGAAGGTGACTACTTTCAATCTGAAAGATCAAATCATGTTTTAAATGAACTTAAGCATGCATTTAAGCATCCAATTATTTTTGCCCTAAGTGCTACTGAAGAAGTAAATAATAGAAATCTTTGAGATAGATCATTGATTACTGATAAGATGACTGTTGTTGAAATAACTAGATTAAAATTAATCAAACAAGTACTTGGTTTTTATGTAGATGTATGATTAGACTTAACAGCTGATAAATTGTCTAATACACAATATGGTAGAGAATTACGATTTGACACACTAAATATACTAGAAAGAGATGCCCTGATACATCGTCCAGTATCATTATATAAAGAGAAATTAATGGGTGAGAAATCCATTTTTATTTGTAATCAAGTAGTTCATGCTCAAGCTATAGCAAGGGAGTTACGAAAAATAGGTATTAACGCAGAATGCATAAGCAAAGACAGAAATCTTGATAAAACTCTAGTTTATGAAAAATCAACTGAATATGATGATTTAATTAGTCGTTACATTTCATGAGATTTAACAGTAATTACAGGTTGCAATGTACTGTGAAGAGGAATAACACTTTGAGGATGAACTAAAAATGTAATTATGTGCTGAGTTACAGAAAGTCTTACCAGATTGTATCATGCTATTGCTCGCGGTCTTGATCTAGACAAAATTATTGATATTTTAAGAATTTTTCAATTTTTGCCCAATATTCAAGTAAAAGGCTATAAACCAGCACTTATTGAAGATATTTTTACAGATGGCATTGTACCAACAGACTTATTACATAATTCCATTGGTAGCATTACTGAAGCAGAAGAAATACTTAGAAAAACAAATCAAAAAAATCCTGATTATGTTGCCATGACATGAGTTCAACTACCAAATTATGAAGAAAAGAACTGAATATTTATTTCATTTCTTACACGACAAGAAATAAGAGAAACAGTTAACACAGAAGATTTATCAAATAAACAGAAAATTCTTATTAAGTATTTTAATCCCGTTATTGATAGTATTCTTGATGATGATTTATCTATAGATAACATAGGTTATGCAAAACCATGATTATCTACTCCAGTTAATTTTAAATCAGATGACGGAAAAGCTTCTCTAGATGTTAAATTTGCATGGATTGTCAGACATGTTCTTATTATTATCGCATGAGTACATCCAATTGTAGCTGATAATAATCGCTCTATTGCGTTTCAGGTTATAAAAATGTGGTATAAAAATGGTCGTCCTACAAAAGAAAAGGTTATGAAAATGATAAAAGAAAAAAATGAAGATACAGCTAATTGAAAAATTATAGCAGCTAATTTTGACGATCTTATAACTCAATTTGAATCAAATGCTGTTTCTGATCTGCCACTAAGTACAAAAAATCCTTCATCAGATTCTAAAGCTAATACTATTCACGAATGAGAAAATTATACATTTTCATGGTCAATGTTCAATAGATGATACCTTTCGTTTCTTACAGGAAAGAATTCATCTGAATTAGAATTATATCCAGGCTTAGCACTACAAATGGTACTGCAAAGGAAAAATACATGACAAAATCCTGTTGAGATTGCAAATAAAGCTTTTGAGAAAGAAAATCAAAAATTTAGATTCCTTTCTTCTGAGGAAAGATTTGAATTAATAACAAATAATATAAAGGCTATTGTGAAACAATTTGAAAAAGAATGATGAAAAAGTAATTTTAAAACAACAAATAATTGATATAAAATTACATTTATACTTAAAGATAAAAATATAATAATAAGTAAAGGTGAATTGTGTTATGAATGTGTTGAAATGTATGCACCTTGATATAGAACAAAAGTACATAATAATTTTCCTAGTGTAGCCAACCTTGTTACAGAATTATTAGCTGATGGTAAAAAGGTTAACAAAAATATTATCGACAGACTAATTCAAAATGAAAAAAATAAAAGAGAGGCACTAAAGCTTGTAAGGTTAAATCTTAAAGATTATTTTGATGCATTTTATACTTCATTTCTTAAAGCTGCGAAGGCTGATAATATTAAATTAGATAGTAAAAAATCTAGAGCCTTACAAGCTTCTATTTCTGTTAAATTGCCAGATAATAGACATGCAACAGTTGGAACAAGTTGGCATACATTTTCAAGACAGTATTGTTCTCAATACTTAAAGCTTCCATCATCATTAAATGATGTAATGCCAATTTGAGAAATTTTAAAATTGTGGAAACGAAAAAAAGAACCACCAACCGCAGAAATTTTAGAAGAACATATAAGACAAGAGGGTAGAAAAAAACTATTCCTAAAAACAATTGGTCTCTCTGGAATTATAATGGATAACTTTAGGGCAGTAAATTCAGCCTTACTAAGAGCACAAATGAAGCCATGAAATTTCGAAGCTAGATTTACATATTCAGGTATTAAATTTACTGCCACTGAAACAGAAATTAAACTTGCTATATTACAAATATTTTTCAATTTACTAAGTCTTCGTTGACGCTCTAATCAACCTTGGGATAGAATATCAGATGATATTTTAGAATTATGGAGAGAGAAAAAAATACAGCCATTAAGAAGCGAGCTAATATGAATTTTGGGGAAATATAATTTCACACAATGAAAAACATTACTTAAAAAAGAGCTAATTGCATTAGAAGAAAGTGCAAATACGAATAATGACAATCACACACAGGAAACAACGACACAAAAATGATCAATAATAAAACCATTATCAAAAAAACAAAAAAAGAATGTGAGAAAAAAGAAAGCTGTTACGCAAGTAAGCGAAAAATAATTTTACATTATTGATTTTCTTTATTTTTCACCTGAAAAACATCATGATTAATTTCTAATATAATTCCATTTTAGAACTATGCTATTGACACTTATAAAAGAATCAATAAAATTTTAAACCATTTAAAAAAATATTCAATGTATCCATGAAAATAGGAAAAAGTATTCATGAGCGTTTATCAATAGCTTGAACTAAATGAAGTAAATTACCAAATCAAATTTCTCAATTATGCTGAAATTCAGCATTTGAATTAACATGACTTAAGCTTAATGATTTTGTATGAAAAAAAGCATTAGATATTTGAGCATGATTTTGAGATTTTTTTACTTTAATTAGTAGAAGATTATGAAATAAAGCTGATTTAACACAAGTTGATCCTTGCTATAAAAACTGTAATGACAAATGAGATTTTGAAGCATATATGAGGCATAATTTTATTTATTTTAAAAATAGATTAGATCAATTAAAAAAAAGCAAAAAATCTAATAAACAACCAAAAAACAAATTTATACATGTAGATGAAAAACATGTTAGAAGATGTGCAAATTCAGTGACAAACTTAAAAAATCCAATTTTCTCTTCAAGAATTAATAAAATAGCCTGAATGGCTGAAAATTTACCATTGAAAGAAAATACTTTTGATTTAGTTTTTATAAATGCAATATTGAATGAAATAGATAATAATAGATACTTTAGAATTTTTGATGAAATTGAAAGAGTGCTATCATTTAATTGAGAGGTTTTTATTTCTGTATATTCAAAATTTAACTTTTTTGATTCTATAAAAAATGTAGATATTTCATATAGACAATACTACACACTAAGGGGCAATAATGAAGATAATAGAGTTCTTAATGTAAGACTAAGAAAAATTGATCTACCAGTATTGAAACAACAATTGTTGCAAAAATTTTGAAATGTTTCTGAAAATGAGCTTAATGAGCCATTTTTTACTGCACTTCAAAAACATAATGAAGAACATTTAAATAACTAACTAATTTAAAATGAATAATCCAAATTTTGTAAATACAGCCATAGCAGGTATTGATAAAATAAGATGGGAAAAAGAAAATACCACAGAAGATTCTGAAAAACTAAATTCTGATTTATACCAATTAATTTTTAAAGATAAAACAGATTTTATTATTCAACAAGTGAGAGAATGTATATTAGAAACAATTTCATCGAATATAAGCATTGCACGTATGTGAACACCTAACATGATAGAAAAAAATGTGAGAAACACTACATGTTACAAAACCTTGCTTTCTACACTTACTATTACAAAACAATTAGATATAGATACACACGATTTAATTGAAGCTTATTTTGATGATACAAATGAAATATTAGAAGAATTAAGAATTGTTTCATTTATTAACTTTGTTAAATTACATTATATCACAGGCAATGATATTGCAAATGTTGCTGAAATTTCTGATATATTATTTGCAAATTATAATGAATCATGAATTAGATCAAAAATTATTGAAAGATTAAAAACTAAACTTAATGTTGAATTAGAATAAATGGAGCCACGACTCGGACTCGAACCGAGGACCTACTGCTTACAAGGCAGTTGCTCTACCAACTGAGCTATAGTGGCTTAAATTTAAAACTAAAAATAATTTAATGAGATTATTTTTAAAGTCAAACAGATTTATAATTATTTCTTTTTTGTTAAACTCTTACTTAAAATTTCAAAAAAATCATTGCTCATTTAAATCATCAATTTTTTCATTCTTTGAAATGTCTGGATTATAAATTTGATAAAGTAGGTCAATAATTTCTACTGTATTAATCTGTTTTACTTTTAATCACATATTAGACAATCAAGCTGTTATTGAGGCTATTCTTGGCTTTAATTTATCCTTAAGTTTTTCAAATTTTTCAAGTCTAAGCTTTACATCTGCTGTACTATCTTCTGATCAGGAAAATATATCTTGTATAAAATCTAAAAATCATTTTTTATCACTACTAATTCATTCAATTGGTACAATAACATAAAATTGTTTTTCCATTATATTTGCATATTCAACAAGTTTTCTTACATAGCTTGCATATTCTTTTGTTTGATCTTTAAGTAATGAGTTTGTTTGCGTTTCTCACATTACTTCAATATTTTTTATATAATCATCTATATCCAACTTCTTTGACCTAATATATATTTGAATAGGAAAGCTTAATGTATTTAAAAATCATTGATAGGATAATATTAATGATTTCTGTTCATTTTCTGATTTTAGATTAAAATTAATGCTGGAAGTTTTTAAAATTGCTCTAACTCATCAATTTTTTAGGACTAATAAATCATCTCTTACTTCTCAGAAAGGAAGAAATTTTTGCGTTGAAATAGCATTATTTTTGCGACCCTGTTTGATTGTATCTTTTGACATTTTAATATTTAAATTTTTCTAACTCCTCTCTCATATCTGCATCTGCTTCATATACTTGAAAACTTGCTAAATCTTGCTTTTTAGTACTTGCTCAAAGCTTATTTACTATATCCTTGAATGTAACACTTGCTTGATCTTTATCATTTTCACTTACATTGTTTTTGCTCTTCTTATCTGAATTCTTACAAAGAAAATCAAAATATAATGATCAAGAGTAATTGTTAATCCAATACCTTTTTTGTGGAACAAGAAATCTAGCAATAAACAATACTACCCATCTATGAAACTCTAAATGATTCAATTTTAAAAAAGCAATCAGTAAAGTAATAACACTAATAAAAAATGAAGCTGGTCACCATGCTGGAGCTAAAAATCAATACTTTGCCATTGTAATAAAATTCAAATAAGCAATTCCACCTCAGATTACAAGGATTATCAATTGTCTCATTGTTAGAAATGAAAATATTTTATCTTCAATTTCTACGTCTTGTGGGATTTTAAAATTCACTTATTGGTTTATTAATTAATACACTATCAAACAATTTACAAAACTTGTTTAAATTCTTATATATACTCTTCTTTTATGTGCAATACTCAAATATTTCTTTGGTTATCTCTATTTTCTAATAATCTAAATAAATATATAAATCATCAAAAGAAATATAAAGGCATTATTAATACTATCAAAGAAATTCAAAAAATTGTTGTATTTACTTGAACTACTAAGTCATAAATTCAATGAAGCAAGACAGAGAGTCATAGTGCTATAAATAGCTGTTCATACATAAATATTTTGTCCTCAGCAGTTCTAAATAACTTATGTAAAAAATCTACAACTGGGTGTTTTCTTCATTGTCTAATTTCATATACAAGTTCTGGCTTTGCAAAATGTGCAAGTCAATAATGATATCAAAATACTCATGAACAAAGCACATGTATCATAGTAACTACAGATACTCTTATAAATACAAATGATAAAAATTGAATCAAATCTCAAGCTCAAATCTCTGTGATTGAATTTATATCTAAAATCCTTGTAAGAGATTCAAATTTATACCAAAAATAAATAATATTTTCCACAAAAGAAAATCAAATGGCAGCTAGGATAGATATAGAAATAACGTCATCTATAGTCCTAAATTTAATAAATTTAGGCATAAGAGATAAAAATACTAAGTAAAGCAAAACTCATGATACACTTAATAATGAAACAGTCTCTGCTAATAAGTAATAAAAAAGCAGTCATAAACCAATGGAAATTAGAAATGGTAAAAATTTTGAATTTATTACCATATGTTTAAAAAACTCTTCTATAAATCACACTCACACAAAAGCGGAAAATAAAGCTAGAGACGCCATATAATATTCATTTCATCATGCAGCATTAGCTGCTGTGGCAAAGGATGAAAATCAGAAAAATGAAATAATATTATCCTGAAAATTAATTGGAATTATTTTAAAAAATATTAAATTTCACTCCTGTCACCAAAACTTTTGATAGAAAAGCACTGGTAAAGTAGATAATCATCAAGCAAATATGGCAAATATACTTGAGCTCATTTTTTCCGGGTTTTCTCTATTAAATATTGTAAACCAAATGATTGTAGGAATTAAGGCTAGAAGAAATATTGTAATAATTGTTATTATGTCCATATTTGTAAATTATATCATATTATTATAGCTTAAAAACTGGATTTTTTCAAGCTAAAAGGGGTAAATTGTAAAGAATAACATTGTCAAGTGAGTAATAAATGGTACTTTTTATATTTAATTAATAAATTAATTGAAAACTAGTTTATTCATGATATAAATATATAAACACTAATTAATTAAACAAAATGCAAAAAATATATCTAACATGAGCCAATGGCTACTTCTGAAGCCACATTAAAAACTATTTTAATTGAAAATATATAATCATAGCTTCAAGTATTGATATAAGAAACAGATCTGATTTAGATAAAGAAATATCTTCACACAGCCCAGATATCATTATAAATGCTGCATGAAAAACATGAAAACCAAATGTTGATTGGTGTGAATCAAATAAAGAAGAAACAAGTAGTGTAAACATCGCTTGAGCAATAAATATTGCTAGCATTGCTTCAGAAAAATGAATTTACTTTGTCCATATGTGATCTTGATGTGTTTACGAATGAGACAATAACGGAAAATGATTTAGTGAAATAGATGAAGCAAATTTTGACTGAAGTTTTTATAGCAGAACAAAAACATTGTCAGAAAAAGCTTTAAAAGAATTTAACTGACTGCAACTAAGAATTAGAATCCCAATTGAAACGAGCTCAAGTCCAAAAAATGTAATAGATAAGCTTGTAAAATATGATAAAATTATTTCTGTTGAAAATTCTTTCACTGTTGTTGAAGACTTTCTTTCTGCTATGGAAAATATGATAAAAGACAGGAAAACATGAGTGTTCAATATGACAAATATTTGATCGTGCAATCATGAATTTATTATGAATAAATACAAGCAAATTGTAGATCCAAATTTTAATTTTGAAATCATGACACTTGATGAGCTAGATTCAATAACTTGTGCTAAAAGATCAAACACTATTTTAAACACTGACAAAAGAGAATCTGAAGGTTATCATATGTGAGATATTAAAGATAGGATTGATTGGATTATGCAAAATTACAAAAAAACTAATAATTAACATTGTAATGATTTCAAGTTTTGCTATTTAAATTCAATTGCCAATTATAAGTAAATAATTAAAGTAAATAAGCTTACAAATTAAAAATTAAATAAGATAAATGACTAATAAAAAGGAAAATCTAAAAGATAAAATTTCTAAATTCTGAAAAAAAGTACCAACAAGGCAAAATAAAGATCCTCGAAATTCTCTAATGATATTTATCATTATTGCATTAATAATGGCTTCTTTGTTTACTATGTTTTGAGATGAGATTTGAAAAGAAGCCAATCAATACAAAAAGGTTGCAATTAATCAAATACAATCTTTATACAAGGCATGAGAGCTCAAAGAAGTAATTATAGAAAAAAATAAAATTAAAGCAGAGTCTAATAGTTGAGATTTGTTATTTTCATTTAGAATTCCTAATGAAACTTCTAAAGATATGTGATTTCAATCAAGTGAAATTGATACAATAGTTGAAATTCAAGATTTTGAAAGTTGAATATTTTGGAAGGATTTAGTGCTTTCCATAATCCCAATTATTATAATATTTATGATAATATCCTTTGTACTAAGGCAATCAACTAAGGGGCTTTGATGATGATTTTGATTTTGAAAATCAAAAGCTAGAATGTTTGACAAGGAAAATGTAAAAACAAAATTTACAGACGTAGCCTGATCTGAGGAGTCTAAGCACGAATTAGTTGAAGTGGTAGATTTTCTAAAACATCCTAAAAAATATGAAGACATATGAGCAAAAATTCCAAAATGAGTATTAATGGTATGAGCGCCTTGAACTTGAAAAACATTACTATCTAGAGCAGTAGCATGAGAGGCATGAGTACCTTTCTTTTGAATATCATGAAGTGAATTTGTTGAAATGTTTGTATGAGTCTGAGCATCAAGAGTAAGAGATTTATTTACTAAAGCGAAAGAATCTGCACCTAGTATTATATTTATCGACGAAATTGATGCTATTTGAAAACAAAGATGATGAATTGCTACATGAGGCGGACATGATGAAAGAGAACAAACACTAAACCAAATTCTTACAGAAATGGATGGCTTTGAACCACATCAAAATGTAATAGTACTTGCTGCAACAAACAGACCTGAAGTACTTGATAAAGCACTACTTAGACCTTGAAGATTTGATCGACAAGTAGTAATAGAAAAACCAGATCAAAAAGAAAGAATTGAAATTCTTAAAGTACACGCAAAGAGTAGAAAAATTGCAAGCAAAATTGACCTAAAAGAAGTTGCAAAAAAAACTCCATGATTTACATGAGCAGACTTAGCAAATGTAATTAACGAATCAGCGATTCTTGCTGCAAGAGACAAAAGAAAAGAATTAGAACAAAAAGATTTAATGGAAGCTGTTGAAAAAGTTATGATGTGACCTGAAAGAAAATCTTCTGTATTAACAGAAAAAGAAAAAAGAATTACATCATATCATGAAATATGACATGCGCTAATTTCCCATTTTGAACCACTATGAGACCCAATTCATAAAATATCAATCATAGCAAGATGAAGAAGTCTTTGATCAACCTGGTATCTTCCAAAAGAAGAAACAAAACTTTATACTCAATCAAAATTTTTGGCTGAACTCTCTTCACTTTATTGATGACATGTTGCAGAAAAAATTATCTTCTGAGAAGTTAGCACCTGAGCATCAAATGACATAGAAAGAGCAACTCAAATAGCAAGAAACATGGTTACACAATATTGAATGTCAGATCTATGACCAATTCAATGGGAACAAAAACACACTTGAGTATACTCATGATCAGAGTGAAATTTTGCTAAAAACCATTCAGATGAACTTGCTAAAAAAATTGATGAACAAGTAATGAAAATATTAAATTTAGCACTTAAAAATTCAGAGAAAATATTGATGAAATATAAGAATAAGCTCATAGAATTATCTGAAATTCTATTCGAAAAAGAAACAATTCTAGAAAAAGAATTTACACAAATCATGAAAAAATCATAAATGCAAAAAACAGCTATTTTACATGATCTATTTTTATATTCATGAGGCTGAGAAAGACTTGTTACATTACTCGCAAAAGGTATTAATGCTGATCTTTATACATGATTTTTTAACCCAGATTCATTAGACCCAAAATCACTATGATTTATTTGAAAATTTAAAGCACTCTCTAAGCCAATAATTAAACAAGGTTTTAGACATTTTAAAATGATGTATATTTTTAGAAATAATACAAAATTTTTATGTAAATATGATAAGGTAATTTTTTCATGAAATTGTCTTGAAGCAGTATGCAATGCAAGAAAAGCAAAAAAAATATATTATTGCCACTCTCCACCAAGATATCTTTATGACAAATACGAACATCATTTATCTCAAAAAAAATGAATAAAAAAATTGCTTTTTAAACTGATTGTACCAATTCTGAGAAAGAAATATTTAATAAACTTAGAACTAGTAGATCTAATCATTGCAAATTCAGAAAATGTAAAAGAAAGACTTTTAAAATACACTTGAAAAAAATCAATTGTGATACAGCCACCTGTAGATACAAAGAACTTTATTGAGTGAAAAAGTAACTGATACTACTTATCTTACTGACGTCTTACTGATATAAAACGAATCGATTTTATAGCAAAAGCATTTATAAAAATGCCAGATAAAAAGTTAGTAATAATTTATAATCCATCAGATCCATACCTTGAAGTAATTCAAAATATCTGCTTAAATAAAAAAAATATAAAACTAGTTAAAGCAAAATGAAATGAAATTGTAAAATGGGTTAGCAAATGCCGCGCTTGTATTTATATACCTAAAGATGAAGACTTCTGAATGACGCCAATTGAATCAATGTCTGCTTGAAAACCGGTACTATGAGTAAATGAATGATGATTAAAAGAAACTATTATAAATTGAGAAACTTGAATTTTGCTTGATCCAAATTTTAACATTGATGATATTTGCAATGCAGTTAGCAATATGGATCAAAAATATTGTGATAATATGAAAAACGCATGCAAAAAAAGAGCTAAAGAATTTGATTTAAGCGTATTCATTAATAGAATGAAAGATCAAATTAGTTAAAAACTAAGTGCCTGCTTAGAACTAAGAAATATAATAACAATTATGTCAAAAGCAAAAAAAATTGCAATTAACTGCGATTGGCTCACTGTACGATGATGAGCAGAAAAGGTTATATTAGACATTTTAAAAGTTTTTCCTAAAGCTGATATTTTTACATCAATTTATTATCCGGAAAACTTTCCCGAACTTAAATGAAAAGTGGTTAGAACTTCTTATTTACAAAATATTCCAAAATTTCTAAGAAAACACACTGCACTACTCCCCTTTTACCCTAAAGCATTTGAAAGCTTTGACTTTTCTTGATATGATTTAGTTATTTCATCTTCTCATAATTTATCAAAATGAATTCTAACTAGCACTTCAACTGTTCATATTTGCTACTGCCATACTCCAGTAAGATCTCTTTGGTCTGATCACACTATGTACAAACACGATCCAAGATACAGACTTATCCCAAAATTTATTTTAAAAAATATTCTACATAAATTAAGAATTATTGATTACACTCACTCGCAACGAGTTGACCACTATCTATCAAATAGTAAATATATTTCAAAAAGAATACAAAAATTTTATAACATAGAATCAAAGATATGCTATCCAGCATCATATATCGAAATACCACCAACTTATAAAAAGGAAAAATGAGAATATTTTTTATCCATTTCTAGATTCGTCCCTACAAAAAAGCTTGATCTGTTAATTGAAGCTTTTAACAATGTTCCTAAGAGAAAATTATTAATTCTTTGAACCTGATCTGAATATAATAGGCTTAAAAAAATGGTAAAATGAGACAATATTAAATTAAAACATTGGAATTGAAATGATAAAAGCTTAGAAGAAAAATCAGAAACTATGTCAAAAGCAATAGCATTCTTGCATCCACAAAAAGAAGATTTTTGAATTACACCAATAGAAGCACAGAGTTTTCATGTGCCTGTTATTGCTTACAACAAATGATGAGCATGCGAAACAGTAATCAATTGAAAAACCTGAGTTCTATTTGATTCGCAAGATGTAAATACCATAAGCAAAATAGTAAAGGAATTCGATGAAAATAAATATAATCATGAAGATCTTGAAAATAATGCAAAAAAATTTACATTTGAAAATTTTAAAAATAGATTAGAGGAGTTTGTTGATTGTAAATTAAACCCGTCGTTCTGAGCTTTGCGAGGAATGACAAAGTTGAGACATGCAACGATATAATTGCATTCCAGTGCTTTAAATTTAACGCTGTAAAATAATATTAACCCGTAATTACAAGTCTTTTTATAAAATACAAAATCTATTGTGCTTATAGAAAATTTTATTAGTATATAGTTTAGTCTTTAAATTATATATATGAGCATGATAAAAGTCATTGGTGCGAAAATGCACAATTTAAAAAACATAAATGTTGAGATTCCAAAATGAAAATTGGTTGTAATAACATGAGTGTCTTGATCTTGAAAATCAAGCCTTGCTTTCGATACAATTTATGCAGAATGACAAAGAAGATATGTCGAAAGTTTATCAGCTTACGCTAGACAATTTCTTCAATTAACTGATAAACCAGAAGTTGAGAGCATTGAATGACTTAGTCCTGCAATAGCAATAAATCAAAAATCAATTTCAAAAAATCCTAGATCAACTGTGTGAACGATTACAGAAATTTATGACTATCTAAGACTCTTCTTTGCAAAAGTAGGTCACCCACATTGTTATAAATGTTGAAAACAAATTATTCGCCATAATATTGAAAATATAATTAGTGACATATCAAATATTAAAGAGTGAGAAAAACTTATGATCCTTGCACCCATTGTTAAAAACAAACAATGATCACATATAAAAGAAATTGAGAAAATTGAGAAAGATTGATTTATTCGTTTTAGAATAAACTGAGAGATAAAAACAATTGCAGATGACATAGATTTTCAAGACAACTGAACTAATTATAATATTGAAATTGTTGTTGATAGAATAGTAACTAAGGATTTAGAGGATAAATTTATAGAAACATCAAAATGAGAAAAATTTGAAGAAATAAATTCAAATCGAACAAGATTAGCAGACTCCCTTGAGCTGGCTCTTAAATATTGAGAGTGATTTGTGTATATCTTAAATGCAGATACAAATGATTTATACAAGTATAGTGAAAACTTTCATTGTACTGATCATGAAGAAGTCTCTTTTCCAGAAATCGAACCAAGATCATTTTCTTTTAATTCTCCACATTGAGCTTGTGAAACTTGCCATTGACTTGGTCAAGTAATGCAAGTTAATAATGATTTAATTATTCCAAATACAGATTTAACTATTGCCCAGTGAGCTCTTCACCCATGGGCATCGTATGATATTGAAAAAAATATTAATTATAAAGTTTTAAGCGAAATAGCAAAAAAATATAAATTTGATTTTAAAACTTTGTTTAAAGATCTTAGCGATGAAGTTAAAAATATTATTATAAACTGAACTTGAGAACAAAAATATTCTATTGATATGGAAAGTGAATGATTTGCTTGAAAAATGTCTATTAAATTTCATGGAATTAAATCTTATATTCAAAGAAAGTATGACGAAGGATCAACTGAATTTTGAAAAGCAAATGTTGAAAAATATATGCAATCATCAATATGTAATAAATGTGAATGAAAAAGGCTAAGAGCAGACATTTTATCTATAACTATTAATGACTCTAATATCATTGATATTACTCAAAATAGTATACTTAAAATCAACGAATTCTTTGAAAACATTGAAAATAATTTATCTAAAACAGAAAATATTATTGCTAAAAAAATAATTAATGAAATTAAAAACAGACTTAATTTTCTTAATGATGTATGACTTTCTTATTTAAGCTTAGACAGAAGTGCTACAACTCTATCATGAGGTGAATGACAAAGAATAAGACTCGCTACACAAATATGATCAGCACTTGAGGGTATTTTATATGTACTTGATGAGCCATCAATATGATTACATCAAAAAGATAATGACAAACTTATTTCAACAATGAAATATTTAAAAAATCTTTGAAATACAGTATTAGTAGTTGAGCATGACGAAGACACCATGAAAGCTGCTGATTATATTATTGAAATATGACCAAAGGCCTGAAAGCACTGATGAGAAGTAATAGCAGTATGAGATCATGATGCAATTATAAAAAATGAAAAATCTATTACATGAAAATATTTAAATTGAACAGAGAAAATTGACACTCCAAATAAAAGAAGAAAATGAAATTGAAAGTTTATAGAGCTAATTTGAGCAAAAGCACATAATTTAAAAAATGTTGATATAAAAATACCACTTTGATGTTTTGTCGGAATCACCTGAGTATCTTGATCATGAAAATCAACCCTTATTAATTACACACTAGTACCAGAACTTGCTAATAAACTAAACAAATCAAATGCCATAGGGCTTGAACATGAAAAAATATTATGAATAGAGAATTTAGATAAAATCATATCAATTGACCAATCACCTATTTGAAGAACTCCAAAATCTAATCCTTCGACATATACTTGAATATTTTCTTCCATAAGAGAGCTTTATTCAAACCAACCTGAATCTAAGATGAGATGATATAAACCTTGAAGATTTTCATTTAATGTTAAATGATGAAGATGTGAAGAATGTAGTTGAGATTGAATGAAGAAGATTGAAATGCACTTTTTACCTGATGTATATGTACCATGTGAAATATGTAAATGAAAAAGATACTCAAGGGAAACCTTGGAAATAACTTATAAATGAAAAAATATTGCAGATGTTTTAAATATGACTGCATCTGAAGCACTTAGTTTTTTCTCTCAAGTCCCAAGAATTAAAAATGGCCTTTCTACACTTGAAGACGTATGACTTTGATACATACAACTCGGACAACCAAGTACACAATTATCTGGTTGAGAAGCCCAAAGAATCAAGCTTGCAACAGAACTTGCAAAAGTAGAAACAGGAAAAACAATTTACATTTTGGACGAGCCAACCACTGGTCTTCATTTTGATGACATTAAAAAACTTTTAAAAGTTTTAAACTCACTTGTAGAAAAATGAAATTCAATCATTGTTATTGAACACAATTTAGACGTTATTAAAACCTGTGACTATATACTCGATGTTTGACCAGATTGATGAGATGACTGATGAGAAATTGTAGCAAAGTGAACTCCAGAAGAAATAATAAAAGAAAAAAAATCACATACAGCTCTATGGCTTTGAAAAATGTTAAATAACTAAATCTACATTGGAATATAAAATTTTTAATATTATCCGAAATAAAATACGAATTCCATATATAGTTAGACTTATAATTTGAGTGATATTAATTTCGACATGAGCACTTTTATGACTCATACCATCTGTTCCATGATTTTTACTATGAATACCATGACTTCTTTTGTTAATTCCATGAAAATCAGTGAAATATGTAATAAAGTTAAGAAAAAGTTTTTCACATTTAATCTATAATATTAACAAAAAAAAAGTTGTTAAATATAAATTTTTTGACATAATATCTCATATTAAAAAACTAATTACTAAAAGCTAATGACTACTAATTAACAAATTCCTAATTGAAAACACACAAACTCTCTAACTGAATAGATCTTATAATAAAAAATATCCCTTGAGCAAAGTCACTGACTTGCCTTGTACTTGTTTGAGCATGAAGCAGGTATGAACATAGTAAAAACAGATGAATGTCTCATTTTCTTGAACATATGTTTTTTAAATGAGCAAAAAAGTACAAAAATACTAACGAAGTTTCAACTGCAATTGATAGTATCTGATGAGATTTTAATGCATTTACATGAAAAGAATATGCAGGATACTATGTAAAATGTGCAAGCAGACATAGCGAAGTAGCCTTTGATGTATTATCTGATATGCTTACTTTTCCAAGCTTTGATCAAGCGGAAATTGATAAAGAAAAAAACGTTATTCTTGAAGAAATAAACATGTACTTAGATATGCCTAAATATAAAGTTGCATGGGAATTTGAAAGACTACTTATTTGAAATCAATCCCTTTGATGGGATCAACTATGAACGAAGCAGTTTATAAACTCTGTAACACAGGCAGACTTTCACAAACAAAGAGATGCTCTATATACTCCAGATAATATTGTAATAACTCTAACATGAGGTATTAGTGCAAATCAATGAACTGAATTAGCTGAAAAATATTTCTCAAAGCTCTCTTGAAGTAAGGCATTTAATTGGGATGAACTTAAAGAAAAAGAGTGAAATGAAAAAGTTACAATTATTAATAAACAAACAGAACAGTCTCATATAATTGTATGAGTAAAATGAAGTCCATGAAAAGATTTAGAAAACTTTTGGACTCAAAAATTATTATCGACACTCCTTTGATGAATGATGAGCAGTAGAATGTTTTTAAATATAAGAGAAGAAAAATGACTATGTTATTATATTAGTACTCATACTGATGATTACACCGACTTTGGAGTATTTTCGACATCAGCCTGAGTAGATAACACTAGAGTTGATATGGCAATAGAGGCAATCATAAAAGAATACAAAAATATTAGTAAATCAAAAGTATCAGAAGAAGAACTACAAAAAGCAAAAAATTTTTTAATATGAAAAACTCTACTCTCTCTTGAAGATACAGAAAGTCTAGCTCATATGTATTGAAAGCAAAAATTACTTTTATGAAAAGTAATAACAGAAGAAGAGATAATAAAAAATATTGAAAAAATAAAAGTTATTGATATCTTTAATCATGCAAAAAAAATATTATGAGAATTAGACATATATATAGCATGAATCTGACCATTAAAAGATAAACAAAAAAAATGGGAATGATTTCTCAAATAGAAAATCTAAGTAAAATATTATGAAATTTCGTAAAACAAAATATAGATTATTAAAACATTTTTTTGTAATGCCATTTATCTGGATGCTTGCTATTCCTGTAGTTTTACTAGATATTTTTGCCGAAATATATCATAGAATTTGTTTTCCAATTTATTGAATAGATTATGTTGATAGAAGTAAATACGTTAAAATTGATAGGCACAAACTTAAATATCTAAAAAGGAGAGAGCGAGTTTATTGCATGTATTGCTGATATGTAAATTGATTCTTAGCCTACGTTGCTGAAATTGCTTGAAAGACAGAATCCTACTGGTGCTGAATAAAGCACAAGGAATCTTGAGGATTTAAGCAGCCAAAACACCATGAAGATTTTCTTCCATATGATGATAAAGATACATTCGAAAAATATATAACTTAATAGCTATTAAAAGCTCAACAAATAGCAAGTGCTAAACCATCAGCTGCATCATCTGGTTCAGGAATAGAATCTAAAGCCAAATGCTCAACCACCATACTTTGAATCTGACTTTTATCTGCTTTTCAATATCAACAGATAAGACTTTTAACTTCATTTGGAGAAAATTCCAAAATATCTACACCTCTCTTTGCAACCTGTGAAATTACCACTCATCTTGCATGAGCAACTGATATAGCATTAGTTATATTAGTTCCAAAAAAAAGTCTTTCTATCGCAACAAGATCAGGTTTATAAGATTTTAAAATACTTACAATATCTTCTTCAATCTGGCAAAGCCTATCTGGAAAATCATCTTTACTTGATGTTTTAATTATGCCAAAATCCTGAGGAACTAACTTACTTCCATCTTGAGAAATAACTCAAAATCAAATAGTTTCTAATCAAGGATCTATACCTAATATTATCATATGAAAAAAATTATCTTCTCACTTAGCTTACTAATAATATCATCTTGCGCAAATACTCAAAGCACAGATATAAATTCACGAACCATAAATGAAGAAGATATCAAACAAATGACATGATTTATATTATTTCAGAAAGATCCTATTAATTGAGTATTTAAATTTAAGCAAAAAGATAAGGAAAATGAATATGATATTATAAGCAAAAAATTTGATCTTTCTTATTATGAAGATAGGGAAATTTATGTTGAATGAAAAATTATAGATAAATTTCTAGAAATAACTGAAATTAAAGATATAAAAGAAGAAAGAGAAGTAATTATAGAGCCATACAATCTGACTAATAACATTGGCTGATATTCAATTTTAGTAGATGAAGATAATTATAAAGCTATAAAATGAGGTAATAAAACTATGGTAAAAAATAACTCATGAGAACTAATATTAAGCATTTTAATATTTAATGATAATCGACATTGAAATGAACCACTAATTTCAGATGATTCAAAACAATTTGCATTAAACTGAATCAAATGAGAGAGAAGAGAAAGTGAAAATTGATTTGAAATGTGGCTTGTAAATCAATATTATAAGCAATGAAATTTGATCAATTTAAAAGCAAATTATTGAACCAATATTAAATACAATAAGAAAATAATATTACAAATATTAAATTCATTCAGATTAATCCCAAAAAAAATTGAAGAAAATATAAGCTGCTGAGGCAGAGAAAATAAAATATGTCCTAATGGCTATATTTGTGAACTTAGATCAAATTATGAATTTAGTTCTGGTAAATGTACTGTGTTAGAATAAGATAATGTTACGAATAGTAAAAATATTCGATGGAAACAAAGATTTCAAAATTTTGAGAAACCATTTATAAAAAAAATTAATCAAGCTCAAACTCATCTTTCCAATCCCCTTTGTCACCAAACTTAGGCTGCTTGTCTTTATACAAAATAAAATCTTCAACTACCAATATATCCATTTCAGTTCTCATAAAACAACGATAACTATCTTCTGGTGAGCAAACAATTGGCTCCCCTCTCACATTAAAACTAGTATTTACAACTACTCAGCATCAGGTCAAATCTTCAAATGCCTTTATAAGAGAGTAATATCTAGGATTTGTTTCTTTGTGAACAGTTTGAATTCTAGCAGAGTAATCAACATGTGTAATTGAAGGAATTTCACTTCGAATAATATTAAGCTTTTCAATTCAGAACAATTTTTCTTCTTCTTCAGACATCTTAATCCTCTTTGATTCTTCTACAGGAGCAACTAGTAACATATAAGGACTCGCAGCATCAATGTCAAAATAATCAGAAACTCTTTCATATAAAACACTTGGAGCAAATGGCCTAAAGGATTCTCTGTATTTGATCTTTAAATTCATTTTAAGCTGCATATCTTTATTTCGAGGATCTCAGATAATACTTCGAGCTCAAAGTGCTCTCGGTCAAAATTCTGAGCGTCATTGATGCCATCCTATTATGTTTCACTCGTCTAATAATTTAGCAACTTTTTTGTAAAGACTTTCTTTCTTTTCTATCTTTTCATAAACTGCTTTACTTGAATCAAGATATTGTTTTACCTGATCGTTTGAATAGGAAGGTCATAGGTAGGATCATTGCATATGATCTTGGATCATAGTATCATGCATTTCATCTTTCAATGAATTTTTAATTTTTAATTTTCAATTTAATAATTTTAAATTTTCAAGTTGATTATTTTTGTCTAAATCAATTGTTGAGTTTGATTTATTTATATTTCTATTATTTCACAATTCTCAATAATAATATGCTAAAGCAGCTCAAAGTGCTCATCCTGCATCTCATGAAGCGGGTTGAATCCACATGTTTTCAAAAATCTTTTCTTTAAGAATTTTTCAATTTGCAACACAATTGAGTGCGACTCATCAGGCTAAGCATAAATTCTTAGATCATGTAATCTTCTTTGCATGTTTAGCAAGAAGTAATACAATATTTTCAGTAATAACTTGAAGAGAAGCTGCAATGTCCATATCTTTTTGAATCAAATCTGTTTCTGGAGTTCTTATTTTTTTATCAAAAAGTTTTTCAAATTTTCAATTTACCATTGTGAGTCACACAGTGTAATTAAAATAATCCATGTTCATTCTAAAACTTCAATCTTCTTTTATATCAATTAAATTATCTTTAATTAAATCTACATATCTAGGTTCTCAATAAGGCGCGAGTCACATGACTTTATATTCTCAGCTATTAACTTTAAATCATAAAAAGTAAGTAAAAGCAGAATATAAAAGTCATAAAGAATGTGGAAAATGAATTTCTTTAAGCATTTTTAAATCATTTCACTTTCAATGTGACAGGCTAGTAGTAGTCCATTCCCCCACTCCATCTAAAGCTAAAATAGCTGCATCATTAAATGGCGATGGGTAAAAAGCACTTGCGGCATGGGATTGATGGTGATGTGCAAATTTTAGTTTTCTTGATATCTTATTTCTTTGTTGTTTTAATTTTCAATTTTCATTTTTCAGTTTTCAATTTTCAATTGGATTGTTATTTTCAAATTTAATAAATTCATCGATAAGAAGTTTCTTTAAAAATAACTTTTCCTTAAGCCAAATCGGAACAGCTGATAAAAAAAACTTAAATCAAAAAGGGGCTTCTGATAAAAAGGTTTCTAAAAGCCTTTCAAACTTTATGAAAGGCTTTTCATAGTACACAATTGCTTCAATGTCACTTAATTTTATTCAGGCTTCTTTAAAAGCGTAATTTATTGCATTTACGGGGAAACTACTATCATGTTTTTTTCTTGAAAATCTTTCTTCTTGAGCAGCTGCTAGAATATCTCAGTCCTTGATTAAGACTGCGGCTGAGTCGTGATAGAAGCATGATAGTCATAATATGAACATATAACTTGTATTATTTTAATTTTAATATATAATATAAGTATTAAGGATTTATCCTTTTAATCGAAACTTTTTGTTTCACTTCCCTGGTCTTTCATTAGACTGGGGGGTTTTAATATATTACAGAAATTTAGTAATATATTGTTTACAAAAGATTTTCTAGTTTTTCTTTTTGATATCCTCTCTTCAAATCTCTTTTTATCAACAAATTTTACTTGATTTAAGATTAAAAAAGATTTCTTTTTTAAACCAAATTCAGAATAATTATTAATTTCAAATAAGAATTTTTTTAAAAAACGATTATATTTTGATGTAATTGGACATATAAGAATTAATCAGTTTCAAAATCATTTATCTAAAACTAAGCAAGGTCTTGCAAATTCTCAATCTTTAGATATCTCATTTCAAATATTTATTCACTCACAATACCACCAAAACTCTCATCTCTTAATATATTTTTTTTTATAAAAATTAAATTCAATTCCTTTCTTTTTTAAATTCCAGCTATCAAATAATATGTTTGTTTTTTTCATTTTAAAATAGAGTATAAACAAAAGGTGCAACAACACTTCACTGACTAAGTACGAGCAATACTCAAAGCAATAACATTACAATGATAATTGGTAGTAGCCAGAATTTTTTTCTATGTTTTAGAAATGCCCATAGTTCTTGTAGAAATTCCATAATTTAATTGTTAATTGTTAAAACTGATAATTCATCGAACTCTTTGTATCATCATTCTTAATCCAATAACTCTTATACTTTTTATCAAGCTTTTTTCTCAATAAGTCCTTCCTTAAAAGCTTTAAGACCAAAGCAACTGGAGTAAAAATAAAGAAAAAAAGAATAAACATAATTAATCTTGAGTTTATCCATCACATAATATTTCAAAATTTAATCCAAATTTGATAAAAAGGTCTTATCAAGACTGGAACAGTAAAACATATAATTAGCAATATAACACTTACTACAAGACTCCATATTCTTATGTCTCATTTATAAATAAGTGGATAAAGTCAGAAACACAAGAAAATAAACAACCAGATTAATCAGAAATTTCTTAAATCTATATTGTCTACTTTCTTATTCATAATAACTTATAACTAAAGCATCATAAACGCTATACCATTCTTAGGCCTGTAATAAATTACCTTTAAGTTTTTATTAGCAAAATCTATGAAACGTCTTACTTTTTTGTGAAGGGTTCAATTTGGGTCTTTTTCTATTGTTGCGGTGTTGGTGTCGAAAACGAAGTATTTAACTCACAAATCTTTTAGTCTCTGCAGGGTTCTTTTGTCATCTGTTCAATCTCAATCAATACATCTAAATCTATCTAATTGAGCATCAGCAAGTACAACTTTTCTAAAATTCTTAACAAAATATGGAATAAAAGTTCAAATTCTATAAAAATAAGCAGGATTCTCTTTAGTTCTAATAGGAATTTTAAAATTAGCAATGTTTTTTCTATATGACTCAATTGTTAATTCAAATTCTTCATCAGAAATTTCTGGCTTTTGCTTTTTAATTTGCTCTTTATAAAAAGGTATCATATATTTTTCTAATAAAGCCGAATACTCTTCTTGTGAGATATCTCATGCAATCATTTTAGAAGTATCTCTATATGTTGGCACAATAGAATCAACAGTTTGCTCAGCTGTTTGAAGTCAGAAAGCATATTTAATTGTAGCTCAATTTCAGGTCTTAGTTTCTCTCAAAAAACAAAAAGAAGTAAAGGTTATCAATATCAATCACAATGAAACATATCTTAAGTAAGATTTTTCAAGCTCCTTATTATACAAAAACATTCAAACCATTACTATTGCTGGAAGAAATCAAAACAATCAATACCATGGCACTCATTGTCCAGCAAAAGTCCAAAAAAACCAATTTACAGAAAAAAGTACCACTATTCACCATTCTTTTTTTCACCATTTTCTCCAAAATCAAAGTAAAAAGAGTCAAGGGATAATGGCCAAATACAAAAATCAAATATCAAGATAATATCAACGAGTCTGTGTATTCATAGTATTTTTCCAAGGAAGTGTAAAATATTTTTGGATAAATGGTTGCTCATATCAAATATACCGTCAAAGCTCTTCCCTTCATCAACTCTTTTCACAATACTGTTTATCTTTTCAATCCTTATCAATTCACAATAATTCATAATTAAATCTAGGCTGATTTGGCATTTGTCATTTGACAATACCATTTAATGATAATGATTTAGAATCACTAACATTAAATGTTGCCCAAGGCAAAAATACTATAAAAAATCAAATTCAAACTGAAATAGCTATATTTCTTAAATGTATTAATTGATGCTTCTTAACTTTAGAAATCAAAAGTGTAAAAATTCAAGCAAATACAAAAGTTATTATCAATATTTTAACAAATAAGTCAGAAAATTCTGTAACCTTTGAAAATCATGATCAAAAAAATATAGCAATTTCAATAAATATTATTCACAATGCTGTTTTCCAATTAAATACATAAAATACAACAAGAGCAATAAATGCAAAAATTTCCATTGATGTTGTAATCTTAATAAAAAATGCAGTAGCCAAAATCATTCATCATACTCACATTTTTATCCTATCTTCTAATGAAATTTTATGACTAATATCTCTAATTTTAGATAAAATTCAAGTAGATTTATCAAAAAATATTAGTGCGGAAGTTACCATAAATAAAAAAAGTGGTGGATCCATTTTTAAATCAAGTGCTGATTGAAATGTTATCATTGGCATTAAATAATAATAAACACATGCAAAAAGAGCCATTTTTGCAGTGAAAAATCTTTTTACAAAAACATAAACAGCCATTATCGCTAATAGTCAACCAAACCAAGAATAGTACAATCAAACCATATCTCATATATATTTTGGCCATAGAATAAATCACAAAGAAGAAAGTAACATATAAGCTTGTCATGCCCTTCATGATAATGCCGCTCAATTTTCTGCAATCCTTTGCGGCATATTTAAATATACTCACATATCATCCCAACCTATAGGCATAGGCCTCATAACATCAAAAAAGTTAATTGCTATAAAAAAGAAAAGGACAATATACAAAAATGTATCAATCGATAAAAAATTTATTTCCTCTTTTTCTTTATTCTTAGCAAAAAACCAATCTATAAAATCTCAATAAGAATTAATACATAATAATAATAAAATAAATGCAGTTCATAAAACATAAGGCTTATACAATAAATGAGCCCATCATAAGAAAAGCAAAATTAATGATATAATAGAAAGTCAAAATACAATATTAACAATTCATTTTTTTGTTTCAATCCACTCAATTTTTAATATTCTTGATAAAGTACTACCAATCAAAAAAGATAAAATAAAAGTTCATCACAATGTAACAACAACTGGAAACATCTTTCAAAGCACTGAAGCAATTACAGAAAAATAAGATATTCAAGATTTTCAAACTCAAGTTTTAGAAAATAAAATTGTAGAAACAAGAAGTACTCCAAAAAATCAAATCAAAACAAATGAAAATGGAGACTTTTTAACTTTTATTTTATCCTTGTCATTAAAATAAGACTCGTAAAGAAAAAAACATCAATATGCAACTAAAAATGTAATAAAAAATGTAATAAATATTTTTGGTGACGCCTTGTATGCTTTTTCGTACTCAGGATGATATTCAAAGTACTTGTAAACTACAAATCAAATCCATGACAATAAAACTCATTGAGATAAATATTTTAGCATTTTTAATAAAAATTAGTTTATAATCTTAGATTAATTTACTATTATAATTTTGAAATACAAATTTTTTATGCAAAATATTAACATTATTCAATTTTTACCTTATTTCCCACCCCATAAATGATGACTTGAATCTCACGCTCAAGAATGGTCTAGTTGGTGGACTCAAAAATGATATTGAAATGTATTAAATGTTACATTCTCAGTATGACAAGGAGATAATTGAAAATTAGAGACTAGAAATTGAAAATTACTCATAATTCCTGCTTTTGATCTTATCCCCAATTTCCCATTTCCAAAATTTTGGAAAAAGGAATTTTGGAAAATTTTAAAAGAAGCAAAAAATTTTTCCAAAGCTTGAAAATTAGAAACTGAAAATTTAACAAACTGCATTGTAATTACTAGAACACGATTTTTCCTATCTAGCTTAATATGATGACTCTTCTCAAAAAGAAACGATATCAAATGGGTGCACATTGAACACTGATCTGATTTCGTTAAATTAAATGCGAAGTGGAAAAATCTAATAGCCTATATATATGATATATTGATTTGAAAATGGATATTTAAATATGCAAATATACTTATTTGAGTAAGCAATGCTTGCAAAATATTTATAAAAAAAGAATTTATTAATAAAGATGTAAATGTAATGTATCGATGAATAGAAAAATTAATTGAATTAAAAAATGCAAAGCTTGAATTAAGAATTAAATTTAAAAATAAAATAATTATATGATTCGTATGAAGGCTATATAAATGGAAAAATGTAAATAATCTCATTAGAGCTTACTATTTATTAGATATTAATATTAAAAATAAAATACAAATTGTAATCATATGAGAGTGAGAGGACTTAAAACAACTTCAATGAATAGATAAAAATAATGAAATATATTTTAGCTGATGACAAACATTTAAAAATGCTATAAAATTACAAAATCAATTTGATATTCATGTTCACAGCTCAGCTCCTTGAGGAGGTCTAGCAACAACTTTATTGCAAGCTATGTGATTATGATGTTTAATAGTTGCAACGCCATACGAATGAGCCAATGAAGTAATTAAAAATAACTATAACTGAATTTTGTTAAAAGATTGCAGCATTGTTGAATTAAAAAAATGAATAGAATTATGAATTAATAACCTACAAAAGAAAATGATATGGTGAAAAATTAATAAAAAATATATTGAAGAAAAATTTAATTGGTGTAATAATATAGAAAAATATTACTATCTATTTAATAAAAAATAATGTTAGATGTTTCCAATGTTAGAAAAAATGAAAAAGAAAGACCATGGTACAAATATGCATATAAATTAATTAGTAATGAAAGCATAAAAGATAATAAAGTTATTGATATATGAGCATGACTCTGAGAATGGTCAGATTTTTTGAGCAATAACTGATATATAATTGAAAAGTGTCTTGAATGAAGCACTAATTATATTAACAATCTTAAGTCAAAATGATATAAAGCTATACAGGCTGATCTCAATAACAAACTTCCATTAGAAAGTAATTCAGTAAATGCAATAACATTACTTGAAGTTATAGAACATATTGAAAATGCTGAAGATCTGATTGATGAAATATATAGAATCCTTAAACCATGATGAAAACTAATAATATCAACACCAAATATTGCTTATATTTGACTAAGATTAAAATGATTATTTTGATTTCCTCCTCCTGATGAATGATATCATTACAGATTTTTTACTTTTAACTCACTAAAGAAAAAACTTGAATCTGCCTGATTTAAATATAAAAATCATGCCTCTTTTACTTTTTTACACTGAATTCATAAATTACTAAGAATTAATCCAATTACAATACCTATACCATTTTATCCACAAATGTTTGCTATTAAATCAGTAATAATTTGCGAAAAATAATTAATAATATTATGAACAAAGATAATATCATACTCACCTGTAAAGAAAACAAAGAAAATTTTGCAAATGTTATTAAAAATCTTGGATTTCAAAGAAAATGAATTTACAATAGTGAAATGCTACTTATATGTTCAATTATAAAAAAACTTTGACTAAAAAATATTATTGAAAGCTGAAGAGCTAGATGACATAGCACAGAAATTTTATGTAAATTTTTTGCAGACGGCAATGTAAAAATAAAAAGCATTGATTACGATAGAATGAGCCCAGATTCACAATATTCAGAAAATAAATTAAAAAATCAAAAAAATCTTGAACTTATTTATTGAGATTCAAACGTGATAATTCCTCAAATCGCTAAAGAGCAATGTGCTGTTTTAATTGATGGACCAAAATGAGAAGATGCCCTTCAGCTTACTGCGAAATTATTAGAAAACAAAAATATTAAAGTTGTATTTATCCATGATTTTAATAAAAATGAATTTTCAAGAAATTTATTTGATGTTATTTTTAATCAATCATTTTGCTCAGATGATTTAGATTTTATTGAAAATTTTAAAGACCTTGATAAAAAGTGCTGGGACCTATTAAAAAACAACAATGCATGAGCTCCATATATGAAAAAATGAATAAAAATGGAAAGCTATGCAGCCACAATAGCCATGGTTATTAATGATAACAATTTAATTAACAAACCTGTACTTAATAATTATTTGAATAATTATAAAAAAAGTATAAATTTTTGAAGTTTTTTATGAAAGAAATTGTGACATAGTTCATTTATTTTTAAATTCTTACAAGTAGTATGAAGAATAATTAAATATTAAAAATGCATTTTACTGCCATAATACCACTAAGAGCATGATCAAAAAGAATTCCACAAAAAAATATTAAAATTTTATGAAATAAACCTTTATTTTGTCATACTCTTGATGAAGCCCTTAAATCAATTAACAAAATAATCATTAGCACTGACGATAAAAAAGTAATTACCATTCTAAACAATAATTACAATAAAGAGATATATAGTTGAAAAATTATAATTATTAATCGAGATGATAATATTTCTAAGGATGACACATCTACTGTTGATGTGATTTTAGATGTCATAAATCAAGTAAAGGATATTGAAAATATAATACTTCTTCAAGCGACATCACCTTTTAGAAAATGTAAACATATAGATAAAGCTATTTTATTATATAAAAATAACATATGAAAAAGCGTAATTTCTGTACATCAAACTAATGAACCTGCATACTGGCAACAAAAAATTAATAATAAATGATGCCTCATATCAGTTTTATGAGATAAATATCTAAAAAATAGAAGTCAAGATCTAGAAAGGCTCTACATGCTAAATTGAGCTATTTATATTATATCGAAAAAATTATTAATTAAGAATTGATCTCTAATTATAGCAAACAAAAGTATTCCATATATAATGGATAAAAAATATTCATTAGATATTGATACAGAAGATGATTTCAATGAAGCATCTTATCAAATAAATAAATTCAATGAAAAAAAATAGTAAAGTATTTATTATAGCCGAAGCCTGAGTTAATCACAATGGTAATATTTCTCTAGCCTATGAATTAATCGACAAAGCCTGTGAAGCGTGAGCAAATGCAGTGAAATTTCAAACATTTAAAGCTGAAGATGTCGTGACCCCCTCTTGAAACATGGCTAATTATCAGAAACACAATTTATGACTTGAAGAATCACAATTTAACATGCTTAAAAAACTTGAACTTAAAAATATGGACTTTATTGCTCTAAAAAAATACTCTGAAACAAAGTGAATAATGTTTTTATCTACCCCTCACTGAAGTTTTAAGGATATTGATTTTTTAGACAGCATTTGAATGAAAATTTTTAAATTTTGATCTTGAGACCTTACAAATACTCCTGCCCTAAGACATGCTGCAAAAAAAAGAAAACCAATGATAATATGAACCTGAATGTCATTCCTTGATGAAATAGAATTTGCAATAAAATCAATAAAAGAAGAGAAAGGAGATAATCAAATCACTATGCTTCACTGTACAACAAACTACCCATGCCCTCTTGATGAAGTAAACATGTGAGCAATGCAAACAATGATGAATAAACTTGATGTAAACATTTGATATTCAGATCACACTTTATGATACAAAGTATCTCTTCTTGCAGTATGTATGTGAGCAAAAATTATTGAAAAACATTTCACTCTAGATAAAAATATGAAAGGTCCAGACCACACAGCGTCTGCCTCACCACAAGAACTTAAATCATTAATATTAAAAATCAGACAATATGAAAACTGAATACTTAGTAAACAAGAAATACTGGAAGATATATGAGATGATCTCGCAAAAATAATGTGAAGTGAGGAAAAAAAACCAAATAAAAGTGAGCTAAAGATAATGAAAGAAATTAAAAAAAGTATTGTTTTATCAAGAAATCTTAAAGCTTGAGACCACATACAAGCAAAAGATTTATCCCTAAAAAGACCAATGGGATGACTTGCTCCAAAACATTACTATGATCTAATATGAAAAAAGATAAATAAACACCTTCTAAAAAATCAGCAAATAACTTTTAGCGACATTGACTAATAAAAACATACTTATTATTACTGGTACCAGGGCAGAATACGGGTTATTAAAACCTTTAATCATAGAGCTTGATAAATTTTCATCATTCAACATAAAATTACTTGTAACATGAATGCATACTTTAAAAAAGTATTGAAATACAATAGATGTTATTAAAAGTGATTGAATTAAAATAGACTGCATTGTACCAATATCAGAAAACTGAAATATGATCTCATGGTTATGAGAAGAACTAGTATGAATAGATAGATATATTGATAATGAAAAAATTGATTTAATAATTATACTATGAGATAGAGACGAACCTTTTGCTGGAGCCATAGTGGCAGCACACCGAAAAATTCCAATAGCTCACATTCATTGAGGTGATATTTGTTGACACTTACCAGATGACTATATTAGAAATGCTATTACTAAAATGTCTCATTTACATTTTGCAGCTTCTGATGAAAGTAAAAATAGAATAATTAATATGTGAGAAATACCAAAATTGGTATTTAATGTTTGAGCCATATGACTTGACAACATTAAGTGAAATATCTTTATATCAAAGCTAGAACTAGCAAATAATCTAGGTATAAACCCAGAAAAAAAATGGATTCTTATATTGCAACATCCGACTACAATAGATCATAAAAAACACTCATATAAAAAACAATTATCAAGCACTATTAAAGCAGTAGAAAATTTAAATGCAGAAAAAATTATCATATATCCTAATTCAGATGAATGAAGTCAGGATTTTATTATAGAAATAAAAAAATATGAATCAAAACCTTGATTTTTCATTTTCAAAAATCTTAATAGAGAAATATATTTATGATTATTATCATATTTAGATTTAATGATCTGAAATTCAAGTTCTTGAATAATTGAAAGTTGAATATTTAATTTACCTGTTCTAAACATATGAAATAGACAAAAATGAAGAGAGGTATGAGATAATGTTATTCACATAGATCATAATGAGCTCACAATACATAACAGCGCCAATAAAATACTCAACGCTAAAAAACGTTTGAAAAAAAAATCTATTAATCCTTATTATAACTGATGAGCAGTGAATTCCATATTAAATATTCTCAAAAAGAATGATAATTATTCAACATTATTCACTAAAAAAATATGAAAAAAATTATAATATTATGAGCGGGAGAACAGTGACATATTATAAAAAATATCCTGTCTTACTACAAGAATAGAATATTTATGTGATTTTTAGACGATAATAAAAAATGAAAAGATATTCTTTGAAATACCTCATCTGTAGCAAGATTTATTGATTGATATTATTTTTTTGTAGCTTTTTGAAATAATTTAATAAGAAAAAAACATTTTAATAGTTTAATAAAAAAATGAGCTAAATTCGTATCAATAATTCACCCGTCATCATTTATAGAACAAGAGGTAATAATATGAAACAATGTTTCTATATGAGCTATGGCATATATAAATATTAACACAACTATATGAAATAATACTATTATTAACGACTGAACCATAATTGAGCATGACAATAATATATGAGAAAACTGCCATGTAGCCCCATGAGTTGTAACTGCTTGATGAATTAATATATGAAATAATGTATCAGTGTGAATGTGATCACTAATAATGGAAGATCTTGAAATAGTTAATGATTCAATTATATGAGCCTGATCAAACGTAATTAAAAATATTTCAAAACCATGAATTTATATTTGAAATCCAGCAAAATTTTATAAATAGCTTTCAGTCTAAATATGAAAATCTTTTTTTTATCTGCAAATAAGTTTTGATTTGAACTTTTAAGTCACATTGTCAATAATAAATTGTTTAATATAGATCTTCTTATAACACTAAATGAATGATCAAGTACAAAAATGTATGACTGAATACCTATAAAAAAATGGGATAGCCTTTGAATCAAGATAAAAAAAATAAATAGAATTGAAAAAGAGTGAACATTCCTTGAAAATGAAAATCCCGACTTAGTTATTACAGTTTGATGGAGACAAATCATAGCTCAAAATATTCTGGATACTGCAAAAATATGATTCATATGATTTCACCCAACTCTTCTTCCAAAATGAAGAGGTTCAGCTCCCATTATCAATTCAATTTTAAATAAATTCACAAACAGTTGATTGACACTATTTAAATTTGATAAATGAGTAGATTCATGAGATATAATATTTCAAAGAAAATTTAATATTAACAAAGATGATCATGCACTTGATATATATCAAAAAATTATCAAATTATGAATTTCAATAATTAATAATCTATCTGACCAGATTAAATCCTGAAATATCTTGTTTCACAAACAAGATAAATCACAATCTACCACATTTAAACAATTAAGCTTAATAGATAATGAAATCTGCCGCTTTGACAAAATAGATGAAATTTATATCAAAATTAGAGCCTTCTCTCATCCATATAATTGAGCATTTATAACTATAGGAAATATTAAATTAATAATATTTAAAGCAAAGATTATAAATATGAAAAAAATAGAAATTAAAGAATGAGTTTTTCAATGAAATAATATAAATAAGCTATATTGAAATCTATATACTATTGATCTTATTAAATATACAATCGACAAATGAAAAATATTTATTAGTAAATGATACTTAAATATAAAATAAAATACTTTGATTTTACAATCCATACAAATACAATCTAATAAATTTATGAAAAATGAAACTCTAATTATAGCTGCACATCCAGATGACGAAATTCTTTGATGCTGATGATATATTTCAAAATATTCAAAAAATGAAAACATACATGTACTTATTATTACCGATTGATCTTCAAATCAATATAAAGATGAGAAATACATTAAAATAAAAATGAACCAAGTGAAACTTATTCAAAAACAATTATGAATAAGAGAGTATCATTGGTGAAATTTACCAGACATGAAGCTAGACACCATCCCTCACATTAAAATTAATAATATTATTACAAAACATATCAATAAAATTAAACCAAGCAAAATATTCACACATCATTGGTGAGATATAAACCTGGATCATAAAATGATATTTGATTCCACGATAGTAGCAGCAAGACCAAATAATTCTATAAAAGAAATATTATGCTACGAGGTTCCCTCAGCAAGTGAATGGGATAACAGAGATTCCAACTGCTTTATTCCCAATTATTTTGAAGAAATAAGTAAATGAGATGTTGAAAACAAAATCAATGCACTAAAAAAATATGAAACTGAAATTAGACCACACCCACACCCACGAAGCTTAGAATCAATGAAAATTTATGCTCAATTTAGATGAACCTCAATTTGCAAGAAATTCGCTGAAAGTTATTATTTATATAGAAAAATAATTTAATGATAAACTTATCCAGTCCAGACGTATGAAAAGAAGAAATTGAAGCAATGACAAAAGTTATAAATTCATGACAGCTTGCGCTATGACCTAATCTTAAAGAATTTGAAAAATCTTGCGCAACAATTGCCTGAACAAAATACGCATCTTCAGTAAACAGTTGAACATCAGGATTACACCTTATTGTTAAAGCGTTGTGATTGAATAATAGTCATGCAGTTTTTGTACCATCATTTACCTTTATTGCATCTGTTAATTGCTTTGTCTACGAGTGAGCACATCCAATATTTGTTGACATAGAAGAAGAAACATACAACCTAGATCCAAAATGGATAAATAATTTCATTAAAAATAATTGCACATTTGATTGAAATAAATTAATTGATAAAAATAGCAATAAACATATAAAAGCAATTGTATGAGTTCATATCTTCTGACATGTATTTCAAATTGACGAAATATTAGAAATTTGTAAAAAATATAATTTGTATTTAATTGAAGATGCAGCTGAAAGTATTTGAAGTGAATATAAGTGAAAAAAATGCTGACAATTTTGAGAAGCTTCAATTTTTGCATTTTATCCAAATAAGCAACTAACTACGTGAGAGTGATGAGTAATTACAACAAATAATAAGAAATATTTTGATCTATTTGAAAGTCTTAAAAATCAATGACGATGATCAAATATGCAATGGCTGTCACATGATAAATTATGATATAATTATCGAATGTCAGAAATCAATGCATCAATTTGAATTGAGCAAATTAAAAAGTTAAATAATATAATTAAAAAAAGAAATATAGTAGCAAATTATTATGCTCAATATTTATGAAAATATAATAATATTATATCACTACCTGTAAAAAAGAATTATTGTACTCAATTATCAAGATTTGTCTTTGTTATTGAAATTAAAAAAGAAATTAATATTAAAAATATAATCGCTTATTTAAAAAACAATTGAATTCAATCAAAAAATTATTTTGAGCCAGTTCATTTACAAGAATATTATAAAAATAAATTCTGATTTAACGAAGGTCTTCTGCCTAACACTGAATCAATATCCAAAAAAACACTAGCCATTCCTTTTTATAACAATTTACAAGAAGAAGAAACTAAGTATATTTCAAATAAGATAATTACTTTTCTAAAATAAATAAAAAATGAGAAATTTTTTTAAAGACAAAACAATACTTATTACATGATGACTTTGAACAATATGAAAATCAATATTGGATGAACTTCTTAAAATTGATACTATAAAATGAATTAGAATTATCGATAACAGGGAAACAGAATTAGTCTATGAAGATAATTATTATAATAATAAGAAAATAAGATTTCTTTATTGAGATATAAAAGATAAAAATAGAATTAAATATGCAATGCAATGAGTTGATATCGTATATCATGCAGCAGCTATGAAACATGTAACTATTTGCGAATTTAATCCAATAGATTCTGTAAACACAAATATTATTTGAACTCAAAATCTGATAGAACTAGCTTTAGAACTAGAAGTTGATTCTTTTACTTTTATATCAACTGACAAAGCTGTAAATCCAACTAATACAATGTGAGCAACTAAATTAATATGAGAAAGACTTGTTCATTCTATGTACTACTATAAATGAGATAGAAAAACTAAATTTTCAGCAGTAAGATTCTGAAATGTGCTTAATTCTAGATGATCGGTTTTAGACATTTGGGCGAAACAACTTTCAATATGAAGACCAATTTCCATTACTGATGAGTCAATGACAAGATTTTTTATGAAAGTTGAAGATGCTGCTAAGCTAGTAATAAAAGCCAGTCATCTATGACAAAATTGAGAAATTTTTATTCTCAAAATGCCATCAATGAAAATATGAGACCTTGCTCAATGTTTTTTAGAACTAAACTGAAAAGAAAAGAGTCAAATTAATTATATATGAAAAAAACCATGAGAAAAAATGCATGAAGATTTGATATTAGACTGAGAAGAAGAATATCTTTACGAAAATGATCTAATGTATGTCAAAATTCTTAAAAAAGAACTTGAGCTTGAGGGATTTAAAAAGACTAATATTGAAAATGTATCTAGTAATTGTAATTTTCTATCCAGTAGTGAAATTAAAACAATATTAAAATCTATAATAATATGAAAAAAATAATAATAATTCAGCCATTTCCTTTTGCTAAACGTTTTTGAAAATATTATGGACTCAATAAATTAAAAATTAAATTCAAAATTGAACTATGGAATATAGCAAAAGTATTTGTAAAAAATAAGAATGAATATAGAAAATGAATATTTGATAAATTTGATTATAATTGAATAAATACAATATATTTTGAAAATAAAAATGATATTATTAAAAAACTGCAAAATGATTTAAATTCAACACTTATTGTAAATATGAGATTAAATATAAAAACAATGTTTATATTTAAATTCTTATCTAAGAAAAAAAAAGATTATTATTATTTATGAGCTGATCCAGTCCCTTCTTTTTTGAATAGAAAAAACTTACTAAATATATTATCAAATATTTATTTGCTATTCAATTATAACAATGTAATTAATTTTATATTGCAAAAAGTGAACCTTGTTAGAAAAAATATATTTTGAATCCAAGATTGCAAAAATTTATTAATAACATGATGATCAAAATGACTGTCTAATAATTCACTTGTTGGTTTAAATACAAATAAAATATGGATACACTCATTTGATTATGAATTTTATTTACAAAATTTACTAGAAAAATGAAAAGGAAATAAAAACGATTATATAGTATTTGTTGACCAAAATTTTGCATTTCATGCAGATTTTAAAAAATTTAACTCGTGAGCGCCTGTTACAAAGAATAATTATTACAAATCATTAAATAAATTATTCAAATTTTTGGAAATGGCATATAATAAAAAAATAATTATTGCGGCACATCAAACTTTTGACATTAAAATGGCATACTTATTTGAATGAAGAAAAGTTGTTCAAAATGACACTATTAGCTATGTAAAAAATAGTTTCTTTAATATAATACATAACAGTACTGCAATAAAGCTAGTTATAATCTATAATAAGCCATTTGTTCAAATCACAACAAATGAAATTGAAAATCATATCTATGGGAAATATATAAAAAACTTAAATATTAATAATTTTAATTCCAAAAAAATAATAAACATAGATGATAAATATAATAAAAATATAATAAATAATGAAATTTCAAATATAAATAATGCTGAGTACTCTAAATTTTTTAAACAATATATAAAGAATTCCAATTCGAAAGATATACAATTTTATAAAATAATTTCAAATTTACTTAAATAATTCATATGACAAATTTAAACTATTTTAAAAATCATCCATGATATAATAATAAATCAAAACGAAATAAACAAATATTTGATTATTATACAAAATTGACATTTGACTTAAAAAACTTTATGGACATTTTTAATGAAAAGTCATCATTTTTAGAAATATGATTTTGAATATGAAAATTTGCTAATTTTTTGAAAAAAAAATGAATCACAAAATATACTTGAATAGATATAGATGATACATTTTTAAAAATAAACAAAAATAAATTCAACAATTTTACATTTCTGAAAAGTAAATTTCAAATTTTCCTTAAAAATACAAATAATAAATATGATACGATATTTACATCTCATGTTTTTGAACACTTGGATAATAAAGAAACATCTGAATTAATTAAATTAATTTTTCAATCCTTGAAAAAATGAGGTGTCTGGGTTAACATAATGCCAAATGCGGATAGTGTCATTTGATGAGTAAGTTGAAGATATATAGATATCACACATAAAACTATTTACAACATAAATTCATTTGAACAAACTATTGCGTTAGAAAATGTAAATTTTAAATTAATTAAGCATCTAAATTCATATATTTGACAAAATTTTATAAAAAGAATTATTCACTTGATATTTTTATTTTTTACAAAAATTTACTATACGTCGATGTGAAGAACTTTTCCAAAAATTTACACATGGGAAATAATAAGTCTATGTTATAAATAATTATGAATTTAATTTTATTTGATGTATGTTGAACTTTAACCAATGTAAATTCTACCAATGATTACATTAAGTTTTTAATTAGCAAATGAGTTAAACCTTATTATAAACTATTTTTTTATAATAGATTTATTAAATTAATTTTTGACACATTTTATGAAATATTTGGAATAAATATTAAAAGAATATTATCATTTAGATTTTTTAAATGACTTAGTATTTACAATTTAAATAAATTTAATACAGAATATTTCACAAAATATAAACTAAGTCTTAAGAATGGTAAATTAATTAAAAAATATCTTAACAATAAGAAAAAATATACAGTAATATTAATTTCTGCATCAATAAATCCTCCAGTTCACCTATTAGCACAAAGTTATTGAATAAAAAATTGGTCTACTGTATTAAATCATAAAAACTGATATTATAATTGACAATATAAGCATGATCTATTATGAAATAAGCATAAGATATTTATAAATAATGATATAAATTTAAATCATTATTCTAGTATTAGCCTATATACAGACAATTTATCAGATATAATGTTGATAAATTATATTAATAATAAATGTCATAATTCAAAATTTTTCCTAATTTTAAACAATAATAAACATAAATGGCTTAAAATACTTAAAAAAAATAACATTATAAAATATGAATTTATTTAGATATTACCCATTAGCCTACACATATAATACAAGAAAGAAATATTCATGAATATTATCCTATATTTACATACAAATAATTTTTCCGTCTATTGCAATTATCTATATAGATTTGATTATAGCGCACAATATAGTATTATTTCTTACACATATTTTATTATTTATCTTTATTCATGTAATTTTTCTCATTTTTTATGAAATATGATATCTCGTAAATGATATTATTACCTCAAAAAATGAAAAATGTCCAACAATAAGGATCAATGAGAACATTAATAAAAATTTCCTCATTTTTCACATTTCAATAAGATTAATATTATGAATAATTCTACTATCTTTATTGCTTTTAATTAATATTAAGTTATTTACTTACTCCTGATTTGTTATATTATGCAGTCAAATTATATTTGCATTGCATAATTTAATCAGGAATTATGTAATAAATTTTGTTACATTTTTCTTACTTAGATTTCTCAAATTTCTTACCATTCTGCCAATTTTAGTTATTGCAAATGCTCAATATACCATTTTTTTCTATCTAACTATCATTTTCATATTAGATCAATTTGATAGAAATATTAGACAATATAACAGTAAATTATGATGAGATACAAAAACAAATTTATACTATAAAGATGTGTATATAGTTTTATGTTCAATAATATTATACTTCATTTGCTCAAGTGGTATATTTATTCTTTCAGCATTATTTTACTTAATACTTCTAATTAAGAATATTCCTAAAAATTGAAAAATATTCAAATCAAATCGATAAATATTATAAAATATTAACCCAATTTTCAACAATTTTTTCTAAATCAAAATCCATAGCTCTTTTTTTTGCCATCTTTTTTAACTCATTTCTTAAAATCTCATCTAAAACAATCATTTCCATTGCATTAGTTAATTCATTTTCATTTTTGGTAGGAACTAATATTCAATAATCTCAAACATCGACATGATCAACCTCGTCAAAATCAGATATTTTATTATATTCACCATTTTTTAATATTTCATTAGGTCACGAATTACAATCACAAGAAATAATAGGTAGTCAACAAGCCATAGCCTCAATAAGCACAATTCAAAATCACTCATAATTGCTCGAAAAAACAAAGCAATCTGATGAAAACATATACTTATATGGATTTTTTTTTAATCAAAGGAAGTGAATATTAGCTCATGAGATAATATTCTTCTTATATAATTCTAAATTGCTTCTTAATTCTCAATCTCACAATATTATGAGTTGAATATTACTATATTTTTTATAAAGAGCATTAAAAGAATTTATTAAAAGTTTATGATTCTTTTGATCAACTAATCTTCCCACATTAATAAATGTAAATGATTTAGAATCAATATCATCACAGCCTTCTTTTTTCAAACTATTGACAAAGTCAATTCTTAAAGGATTATATATAGTTAATACTTTTTCTTTAATTATGTTAAATGAATTGATTAAAATAAATCACTCTCATTTTGACAAAGTTATAATTTTATCTGCATAATTATACAAAAGCTTGATTAACATCTTATTAATAAAAATTTTTTCATTTGAATTATTTCTACTTGATATTACAACATCCGCTCTATTAAAAAATAATATCTTACTAAACAAGCTTGGAAAATTAGCCTCCTCCATAAAACTGACACAAGTATCAATCTTCATTTTCTTACAATGTAAGCTAATTTCTCTTGCACGATTAATAAGCTTGTAAAGTTTAACAAAGATATTACTTGAAAACCTTTCATTTAAACAATGGTATTTTCATTTAAAATCATAAAGATCATTATGTTTATAAAATGTGAGATAAGAAACACCATATCACTTCTCAAATAATTTTGTTCAAATTAATGAGACTACCCTTTCTGCGCCTCATCATATTTTCAAAGAAGAAATTACAAATAAGATTTTTTTATTATTCATTAATTCTTATTATTCTTTTATACATTGAATGTATATTTTTTCAATAACTTTTCCATGAGTAATTCTCAACTAAATGTCTTGCACTCTGTCACATTTCATTAATTTCATTTTTATTATTAATAAAATATTTTATCTTGTTTTTAATTTCATTTGAATTTGATATAGGAATTATAAATCATTGTTTTCAATTAACAACTATAGATCAAGAATTGTAAGTAGTAATAACTGGCATTGCACAAGCCATCGCTTCATATACAGATTTTGCAGATCATTCAAGTAATGATGGGAAAACAAAAACATCATTCTTAGCTAATTCTTTACTTAAATCTACAAATCAATGTAAATAAATGTTGTACTTATTAATATCATTTAAATACTTTTTAGCATTTGGATAAACTTTTCAATAAAGATGTAATTGTATATCTCAATCACTAACTTCTTTCCATGCTTCTATTAAGTACCTAATTCACTTACGCTCTTCAATAACTCATGAAAATGCAAATCTAATTGAATTACTTAAAATCTTTCTAATTGGTTTAAATTTATTTAAATCAACTCAAAAAGGTATAATAGATATATTTAGTCAGCTTATTCAAGAATTAATTAAATTAGTTTTTGCAAAATCTGAAGGTGCAATGAAATGATTAATATAATCAATTCATGAATTATATTTAAACATTTTCTTTCAACTCAAACTTGGTGAAATGGATACATCTTTTATCATGATAACATCAGGATTCATCTTTTTTAATAATTTAAACAAATTTGGATAATATTCCCATGTGTGTACAACATCAAACTTCTCTTTACTTATTATTCTTTTTGCAAAAAATTCAAATATCTTAATACGAACTAATTTTGATGGAAACCTGTTCCATATAAATATCTGAAATCATTTAATAATTTTTACTAAAAAACTTCAAAATGGAATAGGTGTTATAATATTCCAGCATTGATTGTGCTTGTTTGATAAAAAGGATTGCCTAGCAATAACTTTGAACCTAATAGCTTTATCATTTTCTAACTCAGACAAAATTGGAGGAAGTCGATTTCAAAATGTTCCATTTCATCAAAGATCAGAATTAATTAAAAAAAGAATATTGCTCATTAATACTTAGTTTTTAATTTTAAAATTTCTCTCTTTAATATAAAAATATCTTTAAAATTTATTATTCATAAGTAAATTCAATAACAAACTCATACTAATATTAAATTCACTAAATTTGAATATCGTTTTACATTCTCCAAATAAAATAAATCATTAATAAAATAATGGATAATTAACATAAATAAAAATATAAAAAATGCATTCTTGATAAAAAATATATAATCAAAATTAATTTTTTGATTTATATTAACAATCCTATAGCTAAAATACCACATAATTATCCATCAAATGATGCTAGAAAATATTGCTCAAACCATTCAAATAATATTTATAAGGAAAATATTAAGTACAAAATTCACTAATGCAGCAATTCAAATAATTTTTGTTTTTTCTTTTATTTTTCACATTCAAACAACTATTGAAAAATTAATTATATAAAGTGTATTAAAAATTATAAATAGTGATGAATATTTAATCAATTCTCATGATAATTGAAATTTTATTCAATACAAAATAATTGATATTATTGATCATAAGGTATAAATAAATGCTCAAATACTTAAGGCAAATACTGAAAAATATTTATATAAAAAATTTTGAATCAATATTAACTTTTTATTATCTTTTTTAGAAAATATTTCAGTAAATATTGGAAATAAAAATCATAACAATGGTCATAACATTAATCAAGATATTTTTATTAAACTCAAATAATTTGTGTAATAACCAGCACTTTTTGCTCATAAAAAATATATTATCATTTGTTGATCAATTCTTCAAAGCAGAAAAGCAGCGTTAGATCATAGAAAAGTCCAAAATGCGTATCTTGAATATTTATGTAAAAAATCAATGTTAAAATTTAATCTTCACTTCTTTAATGCAAATCAATACTTTTTTATTAAAATAAAAAATGCAATCAATAATGATAACGAAGTTCCAATTCCCCATGCAAGAGAGTAGGTTTCAATATTTCAACTATTATTTAGGAAGAAAACTAATGTGAAGATCATAGTGGTCATCATTCTGATAAATCAAATTAATTTATGATAAAAAGCATCTTGAAATGTCATAAATAATGTTGCAACAACTTGTAGAAAACTTGTTCAAATAAAATAAATGCAAAATATTTTTAGAACATATGATGCAGAACTTGAATGGAAATAATTTTCAGCAAGAAAATTAGACCAGAAAAAAAGCAAAAGACTTATAGCAATTCATGTACAAATTTGTATAACAACACTTATAAATATTGATGTTTTAAAATAATCATATTTTTTTCATATCCAATACTTAGGTAAAAAATACTGAAGTGAAGCTGTAAATCAAAAATCATTATAAGCAGTAATAAGTGAAATAAATCAAATAATTGAATATATTATTCATACATCAGAAATACTCAAATCATTTGATATTACACTACGAATAATATATCAAGCTGGAGCTGTTATGAAAGTAAACAAATAAAGCCAAAATCATTTCTTAATAAATTTTTCTGCCAACGTTTCCTCTTTAAACATAAATATTATTTATAAAATCATTTAACTTTTTGATAATATTTTTAATATTATATTTATAAATTATCATTTCTTTCGCATTAATTATTTGCTCATTTAAATTATTATGATTATATACATATTCAATTTTTAATGCTAAATCATTTACATTTTTAGATTCGAAAGTGAATCATGTTTTATCATGCTTAATTAATTCAGTATTTTCATCTATATCAGAAACAACACATATAATTCAACTTGCCATTGCTTCAAGCAATGCGTTACTCATTCACTCATGGATACTTGGAAACACAAATGCATCACTTGTCTTTAAGATATCAACTACATTCTCATGTTTTCATAAAAAAAATACTTTAGACTCAATTCACAAACTATGAGCTTTTTGTATTAGATATTTTCTTAACTCTCAATCTCATAATAATAATAAATTTACATTTATTCATTTGTCTAACACTTCTTTCAATGACTTAAATAAAAGCTCATGATTTTTTTGACTAACAAATCTTCAAATACAAATAATATTAAAATCATCAATAATCTTATTTAATCATAAATTCTTAAATAAAGAATTTTTATCAACTTTTTTATCAAATCTTGTTAAGTCAATTCAATTGGTAATACATAATAGCTTATTTTTAGGCACTCAAAATTTTATATTATAATATTTCAAAACTACTTCAGAATTTGTAATAACAAAATCAGCTAATCAAATAGTTAGTTTATCAAAAAACAATAATATTTTCTTATCTATATGTTTATTTCTTATATATGAAATAACATTTTTTATTCAAAATAACTTTCAAAAAACTCTTCAAAAAATATCAGCATGTATTAAATAATTGATTTGGATATTGGGTGAAAAATCATTTAAAATACTTTTATATCTCCAAATAATTCATATATCTAAAATATTTTTTAAATTTAAATAATAGACTTTAATTCATTTCTTCTCTAATTTTTTTCAAATTAATCAATATCACATTATAACTCACACTCTGTGTTCTCATGTTAGATTTGGCAAAGTCTGAAGCAACATATTTTCTGCTCATCATCAAAATTCTAAACCTGTAATGAAATGTAGGACACGTTTTGATTTCAAAATAAATATTAAAAATTCTTATGATTATTACATTTCAAGAAATTACTATCATCAATATCAAACCCCAAAACCTCATACCCCTCCTTCACAAAAGCATGAGCCAACGGAAGTCATACATATCCAAGTCAAATTATTGATATTTTTGCTTTAAAATTTTTAAACATACTTGAATTTATTTAATATATATGTATAATGTATTTACTATCAAGGATTAAATCCTTGCGACTCCATTTATGGAGACAGACTATTTAGAGCAAGTGAAAACTTGCTCTTTTTTTATTCAAAAAATTCTTACCACCTTACTGTCAATTGCCATTAAATGTTTATTTTCAATTTTTCATATTTTTCATAAAATTCTTTTTTTTGAAACAGATTTAATATCAGTAACAGACAAATAGCAATCCTTAATTAGCAAATTATAATCAGAAGGCTTTACTAATACATTAATTTTATTATTTAATTCTAATTTATAGCTCTTAAATGGTATCACAATAACATTATTTCATCAATTACATTTTTCAGTACTGTAAATTAAACAAGGTCTTGTTTTATTTAACTCACTTCAAATATTATGTCATAAATTCACATAAAAAATTTGTCATTTTTTAAAATTGTATGTAGATATTTTTTTATTAAAATGAATATTAACTTTTCAATAAAACCATTCCAAAAAACTAGAAAGTACTTGTAATGTGATATCATTATTAATTTTTTTAATTAAATTCTTTAATTTATTTATTTTGTTATCAATCATTATAATTTTAATAATAATTTTTGTACCACTCCACAAACCTACCAACCCCATCCTCAATCCCAACACTAGTCTCCCATCACAAAAGCTCCTTTGTATGCTCAATATCCGCCCAAGTCTCAGGAACATCTCAAGGCTGTATTTCCATATAATTCTTATTTGCCTTCTTTCATAAACCATCTTCGATTAATCAAATCATATATTCAAGCTCTACTGTATTATTATTTCATAAATTAAATACTTCACACTTACTTTTTAAATCTATTGATTTAATTACTCAATCTACAATGTCATCAATATAGGTAAAATCTCTTTTCATTTTTCAAAAATTGTAAACATCAATTTTTTCTCATTTAGTTATTTTATCAGCAAAAATCATCATTGCCATATCTGGTCTTCAAAAAGGTCAATAAACTGTAAAAAACCTCAATCAAGTTGTTGGCATTTTATATAAATGAGAATAAGTGTGAGCTATTAATTCATTTGATTTTTTTGTGGCTGCATAAATAGATATTGGATTATCTACATTGTCATCTACAGAAAATGGTTGTTTTTCATTGCTTCAATAAACAGATGAAGATGAAGCATAAACAAAATTTTCAACTCAATGCTGCTTTGATAATTCAATAATATTATGATATCAAACTATATTTGATTGAATGTAAGCAAATGGATTTATTAAAGAATATCTTACTCATGCTTGAGCTGCTAAATTACATACTCTATTTGGTTTTTCTTTTGCAAAAACATTTTTTAGAAAATCAAAATCTTCAAGATTTCATTTATGAAAAACAAAATTATCATTTTCTTTAAGCTCATTTCTTCTTGAAATTTTTAAGTTAACATCGTAATAATCATTTTCATTATCAACTCAAATAACTCTATCTCATCTAGCAAGTAACTTTTTTGCTAAATGAAAGCCTATAAATCAACTTGTTCAGGTTACTAAGACAGTCATTAGTTTTTAGTTTATTAGTTTTTAGTTTATTAACTTTTGGCAAATTATCCTATTTAATCAAATATTTTATCAAATTCATTCATATAAAAATCCATGCCCCTCAATAAGACCTTTATTCCAAATATTTCTTCAGTCTATTATTATATTTCATTTCATTAATTTTTTTATTCTTTCAAAATCTGGCATTCTAAATTCATCCCATTCTGTTAATATTAATAAGGCATCAATATTTTTTAATGCATCATAATTATTCTCAGTAAATATCACCCTTTTTTCATCTCAATAAATTTTCTTAACATTAGAAATAGCAACTGGATCAAATACTAATAACTCTCAAGCATCTGCCTTTAGTAATTGATCTATTACAACTAAACTTGGAGCTTCTCTAATATCATCAGTTTTTGGTTTAAATGCTAGTCACCACAACCCTACTTTTTTTCATTTTAAATCCTTAATATAATTTTTTAGCTTTTTTACTACTTTAGATTTTTGTTTTACATTTACATCCTCTGTAGCATTTAAAATCTTAAAATCATATCAGTGCTCTTTTCCTGTTTCAATTAATGCTTGAACATCTTTTGGAAAACAACTTCATCAGTATCAAATTCATGCATGTAAAAACTTAGATCATATTCTTTCATCAAGTCATATTCATCTGCTTATATCTCAAATATTAGCTCAAACAATTTCTGAAAAATTTGCAATTTCATTTATGAAACTTATCTTAGTTGCTAAAAATGAATTAGCTGCATATTTAATAATCTCAGAAGATTTGATATCAGTAAAGAAAAGTGGTCTATCCGCTCTTACAAATGGCTTGTAAACTTCCATCATAATATCATTTGCTTTTTTTGAGCTTGTTCAACATACAACTCTATTTGGAGCCATAAAATCTCTTATTGCAGAACCTTCTCGTAAAAATTCTGGATTACTTACAATATCAAAATCAACACTTATATTTCTTTTTTTTAATTGCTCTTTAATAATATCATTACACATTTCTCATGTTCACACTGGTACAGTGGATTTATTTACAAATACTTTATGTGAATTAAGGTAATTTCAAAATGTTTTAGCTACTTCTTTAACAAAACGTAAATCAGCTTTATGATTTTCATCTGGCGGTGTTCATACAGCAGAAAAAATCACAGATCAAAATTCAATTCACTCCTTAGCATCCGTCGAAAACTTAAGTCTTCACTCTTTATAATTCCGCAAAACCATATCATCAAGTCACGGTTCATATATTGGAATAATTCAATTCTTTAAATCCTCTACTTTTTTTTCATCAATATCAATACAAAGTACATCATGCCCGACTTCAGCTAAACATGTTCAAGAAACAAGACCTACATACCCACTTCAAAATATTGTTAATTTCATATATTGATTAATTAATACTTAATATTCTCGTAAATTAATCTAGTATTTTTAAAAATACTATATCAATTTTAACAATAATCATTATGTAAATTTTTATCTCATAAACAAGTGTAAGTGAATAATTAAATATTCTAGTACAATTTTGATCTATGTAAAACACAAAACAATACCACTTCCTTTTTTTCCAAACTTCTATCAAGTAAAATTCTATAATCTCACAATCTTAAACGAAAATCTACAAGCGTATAATTCTTCAGCTTTTTTACCTTCAAACCAGCTGACCAAGGATTTATTCTTAATTCACTAATTTTGTCTTTTAATAAGGATAATTCTTTAGAAGATAATTTTCAAATATCTTTAAGCCAAATTCTCTTATTTGCAACAAGTATTTTAAATTGATTCATATTCCTCCATTACATCATCATAAGATTCTGGAATACTTTTTCACTGCCTATGATCTGTAATAACTTTAATAGTATCTTTATCACTAGCCTCAAACATTTCTTCTTTAATCTGATCTAGAAATCATGATTCAAGCATAATTTAAGACATTTCTTTTGATAACAATATTTAGGCTAATTCATTGTTATTTAATACTATTTGATAGGATTTAGAACTTGAAAACACTTTTTTTGCACTTCTCTGCAAATTTGTCATTGATACAAAAGTACTATTCATAGATTTACTTGTTAATTATATGTATTATTATACATATAATTTTTAAAAAATCAAACTCATACTAAGTAAAATCCAACAATCTCACAATAAACTTCCAAACAAAACATAATTATATTATAATAAAAATAAATTAAAAATTATGATTTATTTTAAAAATTCAAAAATTATAAACTAAAATATATAGCAAGATTTATCACAAACCAATCATTTATGAACAACATAATCTCAATTGCTAAAAAGCTTAAATCAATAAACAAATCAGCTTACGTAATCTGATCTTACTGCGTAAGTAGAATTCTTTGAATAAAACATTATTGAGACACAGACCTTGCTACAGATGCACTTCCTGAAGAAATGGAAAAAGTGTTAAATGTCGTCTGAAATGTCTGAAAAAAATATTGAACCCTTATCATCAAGGAATGATGAGAACCTTTTGAAATTACTACTTTTAGAAAAGATATTTGATCAATAAATCAGAGAAAACCTGTAAATGTTGCATTTACTCATAGCTTAGAAGAAGATGCTGCTAGAAGAGATTTTACAGTAAATTGTATATATCTAGACCCACTTTGCGATAAATATATTGATCCATTTTGATGAATTAAAGATCTTGAAAATAATATTATAAGATTTGTCTGAGATATTAATGAAAGACTTAATGAAGATGTTCTAAGACTTCTTCGTTATGTAAGACTTAAGAGTAAGCTTTGATTAAAAGAAGCTGATGCCAACTACAACAAAATTATCAAAAATAGAGTTGAAGAACTAGAAAATATCTCAGTTGAAAGAATAAAAGAAGAACTTGATAAAATTCTTCTTTCAAAACTAAATATTGACTGACTTAAATATTTGAAAGAAATTTGATTTTTTGCTCGTTTTATACCTGACATTGATAATCTTTCAAAAACTATCGGGTGACCAAAGCATCACCTGGAATGAAATGTGTGGATACACTCGCTTATGCTTATTGAAGAATTGAATAAATTAGATTCTAATGACCTTGATATGTATTGGGCATGTCTTTTACATGACATTTGAAAATTCCAAACAATAGATCATGACAAAGACTGAAATGTTCATTATTACAATCATGATAAATTATGAGCTCAAATGTTTAAGAAAAATATTGCTCGCAAATTTAGATTTAGTAAAAAGTCCACTGACAAAATATTTTGGCTTATTGATAATCATATTAGAATCATACATATTCTCGAAATGAAAAAATATAAAGCATATAGATTTATACTAAACAAACACTTTAAAGACCTGATAACTCTATGTAGATGCGACAGTCTTTGAAAAATTCCTAGAGAATGAAAAAGAGTAGATGATATTGAAAAATTTTATACTGAATCAATGAAAAAGTTATCAAAAGTTAAACTTCTTACATGAGATGATATTTTGAAAAAATGGCCAAATCTTAAATGAAATGAGATTGGTAAAAGGCTTGAAGAAGGGAATAGTAAGGTATTTAATTCAATGTAGAATTTTTGTCTGTAATTCTAAGTTTTTCAATCAATAATGCAAATTCTTCAGTTGATTTAGATATATTATAAGCTTCCACTCAAAACGATTTAGCTACTTTCTTATAAGACTCTGATCATCAATTATTATATAACATTACTCGAATATTTTTTCATTTAACTAAATTCATAACTATCTCATAATCTCAGACTGACATTCTATCTATAATAATAATATCTGGACTTCAGCTTAATATATCTGAAATGTTAGTACAAATATTTGAAATACAGTCTGAATGTCTTATCATGATTCCAAGAATAATTCTAATCACATGACTTGAAGAAGCTATAGAAATTTCATATGATTTTTTTCCTGTTTCAGAATCAAGACCAGGAGCATTTAAACCTACATTCTTTCATTTTTTTCATAAACAAACTCACTGAAACACAAATCAATCTTCTACAAACATCTCTTCATTTCAATCTCATTTAGATAAAACTTCTATTGGCAAAGACACCATAAACGCTGTTCACTTTCATTCACGTGTTCTATGTGTTATTTCTCACTCTAATCTTTCTATTATTTTTTTAATTATTGCTAATCACATTCAAATTCATTTCACTCATCTAGTAGATGACTCGTTAGCCATTGTAAGTGGGTCAAACATAGTTTTTACAAACTTATCCTTTATTCATTGTCATGTATCACAAACCATAAAGTGTAATCTATCTGATTCGATTTTTATTTCTAATCTAATTTCTCACTTTTTTGTAAACTTAATTGCATTACCTAATAAGCTCAAAATTATCTTTTTTAATTTTTTCCTGTCTAATATCACCTCAATTCACAAAATTTCTGGAAAATTAAAATTAATTCTTTTATTGACATCATCTTTCAATTTATTACAGATCTCATAAATTAAATCTCATAAATTAAATCTTGATAACTGGATATCTATCTCTCAAGAATCAAGCCTTGTAAATTCAAGAATATTTTCATGCATTGCAAGAAGAGATTTAGCTGAATCTAGTGCAGATTCAAGCATTTCTTTTCTTTCTAACTTTGTTAAAGTGTTATCCTGTAGAAGATTTAATGAGCTTATTAACTGATGAAAAGGAGTTCTTACCTCATGTGTTAAAGCTGCTATAAATGCTGATCTTTGATGATTTACAATATTTAAATGTATAATTCTCATATCAGCCAACAACTTATCGATCTCAGCCATTCCTGAAGACAGTTCTTTTCATAAAAGTAAAATTATTCTTTTATGGTATCAATCTGACGTTTCAGGAAGTTCTCACAATAAATTAAGAGGTAAAGACATTGCCCTTAGTCATAAAGCACTCTCTCATGTATCAATAATAATTTCATCAGATTCTTCTCAATCACTAGATATTCTTCTTATAAAATCTCAAATACTATCTCAAGAAGTACTTGTCTTGTCAAGCAAACGTCATAAAGATTCTGCCTTAGTTCAATCTATTTTAAGACTCAATTCTTTACATATGGCATTAGACATTATACATGAATCATTATTAATCATAAAAACCCCCCCTTGGTTAATATAAGTTTTAAATAAAATATTACACCTATCTCTTGAATTAAACAAAATTCTAAAAACTAATTTATGCTCTAAGCTAAACTCAGGTAAATGAGCAATATCCTTCAAGAAAAGTCTGATATTACTTCAATACTTCTCAATCAATCAAACCATTTCTACAGGGTCGGCTAACCTATAATTATCACTTAAAACTTGTCAAAAAAGTGTACTACAACTTGGGGTATTTTTATTCATATATTTAAATTGACAGTTATTATATTATTATTCATAAAATTAACAATGCAATATTTATTTTAGTCTATTCTAATAAACTAAAATCTTTTATATTATAAAAACTTGATGATCAAAAAACACAATCAATCTTAGAATTAACCCACAAGCTCCTCATCAACTTCTCAAGCAAGATAATACTTATCTCAAACACAAGACTCATAAGTAACATACCTTACCCTCTTACCCTCTACTCTGTTGTAAAAATAACTTATATAATGCTGCTCATCTTTAGATACATCAAATTTTATAAGATCTGCAAGTCTCATTGGATCATTTCAATCTTTTTCAATCATGTAAACTCTTCATTTTGATAATATCTTTTTTAATTTATAATGCTTAAGCAAATATGGAAAAATAAATCATTTGTAAAAAACAATATTTCAAGTGTACGAGCCATTTTCTTCATTAAAATCAGATCAGGAAATCAATTCAACAAATTTAAAATATGAAATTAACTCTATGCTCTCAAAAAATATTTTTTCTACATCTTTGATAATATTTCAATAAATCTTATTATCTATTTTTCATGAATGTCATTTTAATTTATTTCTATAAATACTTATTTGTTCAACATTTAAATAAATTTCTTTTTCAGTAATAGCTTTTATAAAATCAATATCTGAAATCTTAAAAAGTTGTAATAATCAGTCCTGCTTACTTTTGTCATAAAGATCTCTTCTAAAAATCTTAGAAAGCGTTCTTCACAAATTAATCAAATCTCAAAATCACACTGCTTGAAAATTTTTTACAGAACTATGTATTAGTGTAGCATTTTGCTTATAGATCTTCTCATCTTGCCTTAAAGCTCAAAGCATTATTGATATATTAATAAAAATAAGTTCTAAGAAAAAACTTTCAATCAGGTTAAATTTTGTGAAATAATCATCTTCATCTTTTGTCCTTTGATAGATCGCATAAATCCTAGCCAATGGTCCAGGCATATCTCTCATAGATCATAAATATCTATCTTGATAACACATAGCATCAATATCTAATTGAATTTTATTATCATCAAAAGGATATTTATTACTATCATCTTTAATTTTCTCAAAAATTGAAAATAATTTCTGTATTCTATCTCAAAGCCCTCAGGATTTTTTTCAGCTCATTAATATGTGATTTATTTCACCTATATTATAGCATAAATAGTTGTGAAACTCAAATAGATCTTGTGTATTTATCCAGCTTTTTGACAATTTGCTTCAAACAAAACATCTGTCTTTGCGAGCAAAGCGAAGCAATCCATGTGTAGTAATGTCTTAAACTGGCACATGGATTGCTTCTTCGCTTCATTTCATTACGCTCATCGCAAAGACGATTTGTTAAAAAAGTGAATTCATACGATCGTAAAACAAAGTATTAAACTTATCCAACATTCAACTAAAACTGTAAACTATAAATTTATAAAATAATCATTTTTGATTTTACTAAGATAAAATTTCAACTATTCTATTTTCATGAAAAAACATGTAATCTATACAGAAACTGACGATAGCATAGACAGTATTTTAGAAAAAATATCTAATTACCCAAAATACAAAAATCCAATTTATATCATGATCCCTGACGACATTGTTAAGATATTTTTAAACAAAACAAATCTCGCAATTTTCGCTCAATGAATAAAACAATGCAAACACGAAGTAATATTAATATCAAAAAATACAAAATTATTCAAGATAGCTGATGAGTTTAGACTTACTGTTCAAAATGTATTAGATGAAAATCTAAGCTTTTCTAATGTACTTATTTCTAAAAGGAAAATTTCCAAATGACCTAAGACAAAATCAATTAACTATTCTGTATCAAATTTAAATGACAAACTTGATAAACTTCAAATCCCTGATTTTCTCCAAAATAAAACAAATACAATATCAGACGCCTATAAACAGAAAAAGAAATTAATATTTCCATTCACAATATGAAGTTTCTTTCTATTATTTTTAATTTTATTTTTAATTTTACCAAATTCAAAAGTCTATCTTGAACCAGCATCAGAAAAAATAAAACTTACTAATAATATAATATTTTCAGAAATTACTTCTAATAAAAAATATCTTCTTGAAAATAAAAATTGAAATGTTCTTTCATATAAAAACATAGAAAAACTCTATGAAAAATCAATTGTATACCACTCAAAAGGTAAACTTTTTGAATGAAATCATTCAAAATGAATAGTGCTGATCGAAAATGGATTTTGAGAATCATTTGCAATAAAGAAATGAAGTAAATTTCAAACAGAAGATGGAATAATATTTGTCACTAATCATTATGTATGAATTCCAGCATGAAAAAGAGTAATAGATGATAAATGAAACAGTGTATTTAGAAAATGACAAGCTAAAGTATGAGTAACTGCAAATGACTATGACGCATCTCATGAAATCATATGAAGTAGATGAAACATATCTGTATGAACAAAAATGACGATACCAAAACTATGAAGCTATTTATTAAAATTTTTAGATATCAAAGCAAATAATGATTTTAGCTGATGAACGACCAAGTGGAGAAAAGTAGTCAATGAAGATGATCAAATAGCATCACAGGAAAAACTTAAAAAAGAACTATTCGCGCAATCAGAAATAGAAATAAGTAAAATGATTGAAGAAGAAAACAAAAAAAATAATGTAAATTATAAACTATTTTGAGATGAAAACTTTTTCAAAATAGAAATTGCTAAAATGAAAGTCCCTGAAGATATATTATGAAAAAAAATTGAAAGTTTTACAGTTACATGAGCAATAATTATCAAAGCACTATCATATGATTTTGACAAATTATATTCAATACTTGAAAAAAACATGAAACAAAAAGCTCACCCTAATATGAAACTTTCATATATAGATATTGAAAACTTGCAAATCAGAGCCTTTGATGTTGATAAAAACTTAAATAGGATTAAAGCAGCTGTTACATTATACTGAAGGGAAGATTATGACCTTTTTTGAGATGAAAACTTTTCAAAAATGTTTATAGTAAACAATAAAAATAAACTTACAAATCTTAGCCCAAAAACAGCAGAAAAATATCTAAGAAACTTGCCAGAAGTTTCCAATGTAAAAATCAAGCTCTGGCCACCTTTTATTAAAAAACTTCCAAAGATGCCTGGGAGTATTGATATTTTGGAGATGAAATAAGGATTTACTCTTTAAGAATTCTAAATTTATCTTATTACCTATTTTGTTTTGTTTAAAAATTTTTGTAATTTTTGTAATTTTTGAATTTTTACAATTTTTAAAATAAATCTTAATTTTTGAATATATCCATGATTCAAATCATAAATTTATTGAGTGCATATTTTTAACACTTGTACAAGTTATCATGTTTGACTATAAAACTTGTAAAAGTAAAATTTGGCTATGGAGAACAATCAATTTACATTATTGCTAGAAAAAATTGATATTATGAATAATAGTATCAATAATTTAAATGATAAATTTGATGATTTTAAAGTTTATGTAGATAAGCGATTTGATTGAATTGATGCAAGGTTAGATTCTATGGATAAGCGATTTGATTGAATTGATGCAAGACTGGATTGAATTGACAATAGATTAAACCTAATGGATAAGCGGTTTGATTGAATTGATAAAAGATTGGATTGAATTGATAACAGATTAGACTGAATTGATATTAGACTAGACTGAATTGATGCAAGATTAAACTGAATTGATAT
>CAYWBW010000005.1:83812-87468 GCA_964456745.1 uncultured Candidatus Peribacteria bacterium
ACTGAATTGATATTAGACTAGACTGAATTGATGCAAGATTAAACTGAATTGATATCAGGCTTAACTGAATTGATACAAGATTAGATTGAATTGATAAAAGACTAGATTTAATAGATAAACGCTTCGACTGACTTGATACAAGGTTAGATAATATGGATAAAAGATTCGATTTAATGGATACACGTTTTGACAGAATAGATCATCGATTTGACAAAATGGATAATAAAATGGAAAAAGTCGAATTTAATGTAGTTGAAATACATAAAGACAGAAAAGAATTAAAATACAATCTAGATCACTATATCTTATTTAAAGTAGTATGAATTAGTTGAATTGTAAGCTTAGTTATTAACACTTGATGAATTATTTTATTTCGCTAGTAGGGAGCAATTTAATATAAATTTTTTCTTGGCAATATTCTTAGAAATAAAATAAGCCCTTTATCATTATTAACATTAAATAAAACTCTAAAATTTCAATATCTCAATCTGAAATTTGCTCATGGATAGTTTTTTAGCCTCTTAATATCTCATTTAAAAATTCAACTTTTCAAATTAAAGAAAAATTCTTTAATTTTACTATTGTCCTCTTTATTTTTAAAATATTTCTTTAAATCTTTTTCAAATCTCGTGGAAAATATAAAATTATTAATATTAATTATTTCCATATCTCATCCATAGTTTTATAATTTGAAAAATCTCAAGTCTTCTTTGCAACCTCAGCCTCTATCACTGCTTGCATGGCATCTTTGCTAAGTAATAAATCAATATCATCGATATCTTCAAATACATTATTCTCAATTAATAATTCAGTAACATCCTTACCTAATACTGCTCAGGCAATATTACTACTATTAAGAATAATTGAATATCACTTGCTAGAATTAAATACAGCTTTTGTTTGCCTTTGTACTTTTGAGATTGGAGTAAAATTCATAATTATTTTTATACATATTTATATATGTTAATTATACTTATATTTATGTGTAATTCAAGTGAAAACATTGTACATTTACAAAATTACAAAAAGATCTGATGTAGTACGTACTCTAATTCCTCATTTCTTGTAATAATATATATTCTGCATGATTGCTACAACTCATAGTAAAATTAATCCTTTATCAAAAGAGTAACTATCTTTACAAGCTCCGCTCTTGTGATTGAGTTTGATGATTTAAATAGAGGTTTTTTTCCTTCTCAAGAAAAATAATCAAAAGGAGATCAGTACTACTATTCAAACTACTCAGTAAACAACATATTTATTAAATAAATAAATATTATCAAAAATACTAACACTAAACTCCTGAGTTTTATCTGCTAAATCTTGATCTCATGCTTCTATCATAGAACCTTGTCATTTTGCACTAATTAAAACATCTTTATCCTCCTCTGCAAGATCATTTGCATTATAAATATCTTTATCATTATTTGTATTATCATAATTTAACTGTCACTTATTTATAATAATATCAAAATCTTCCATCAATGTTAATGCTCAATAGGTATCTTGAACTGATAAATTAATTCACGTAAAAACTCATGCGACAGAAGCTGTTCAACTTATTGTTCAACTTGCAATGTCAAAAGATAGTCATAACGGAATATTATTTCAACTAAAAATCATAATATCTCAATCCTGGTCGTGAGCTAGAGGTGTCCAAGAGAAAAATTTTCACTCATGTCATAAAACATTCTTAACTCACTTAACAACAGGTGGATTATTGACAAATGATATTAATACATCATCATAATAAACTTGTCATCATGCAAACTTATCAGATTTGAAATTTCAATAATATACTCATCAATGATCATATACTTTTGTTAATCACCATTCTATGTTTAAAATTCTTAATCAGTCAGTTCATCAAATATTTGTTATACGAAGTATCTCTATATCATCTCAATATTGTACAGGCACTCATTCAAATTCATCATCTCACACAACAACAAATTCAGTTTCAACTGTGATTAAATAATACGTCATTCAGTCTCCTCACTCTCAATAATTACTAATATCAGTTATTTTCCATGGATTTGTATTACTCGATGCAATCCTTGTATCAATAGGTAAAATCCAATTATTAGTATTGTATTTAACATCTTTATTTAATCATAAAACAATCTCAAATTTTTCAACTCTTAAATCATTTCAATTATTAAACATTAGATTTAACGAATCAGTAGTACTTTCATAAGTAAAATGAAACGTATTATCTCATATCGCATAAATCACATTATTAATTGTGAATAGAAATAATAAAATGGAATACAAATATATTTTTTTCATTAACTCAAATTAAATTATATAATATATATTATACTTACTTTATAAAAATAACGTAATATTAACATTAAACTTACATTAGACTTCATTATAAGAATATAGTTTATTTATACTTATAAATTGCCTAATTTTTCAATAATTCAGCAACAACTTTCACAAGCTCCGCTCTTGTGATTGAGCTTGATGGTTTAAATAGAGGTTTTTTTCCTTCTCAGGAATCATAACCCTTAATAACTCATAAACTTGCAATATAATTTACCAAATCATAATACCAAGCATTTTCACTAACATCTTCAAAAATGTCTCATGTTACAGAATCAAAACCACTATAACCACCAGCAAGCAATAATATCTTTACTGCCTCTGCCCTACTTACTTCTTTTGAAGGACGAAAACTTCAATCTCAGTATCCATTGATAATTTTATAGGATTTTAAAGTAGCTACATAAGGTGTATACCATGCATCTCACGATAAATCAGTAAAAGGTTTTTCAACAATACTCTCTTTCATATCAAGACAAAATGCCTTTACCGCAACCTTAGCAAGTGCAGCCCTTGTAATATTTTGATCTGGTGCAAATATTTCTAAAGAAATTCAATCAATTATTCAATATCTATAAACTTGATCAATAAAATTCTCTGCCCAATGACCTTCTATGTCAATAAAATTATTATCTGCCACTCTATCTTGTAAACACTTAGTACTTACCTCATGTGAAAGTATAGAATTATTTGGATCCTCCTCAACTTCTTCTTGTACTGGCACTTCTTCAGCAGCCTCTTCAAGTTCTGTACCTGCTTGAGATTCTTCCTGCGTATCATTATATGATCAACCACCTCATCATCATGAACTATCTGAAGAACTAGAAGAATCAACAACTGGCGTAGTATATCATTCAAAACTTAAAATAGATGAGCTAGCAGTATTTCAAGAAGTATCTGCAGCATAAATTACATAATAATAAACAGTCCCCTCTCAAAGTCATGAAGAAATAGATCAAGAAAGACTAGAATCAGTTCAAGATAAATCAATCTCAGTTCAATTTCACAAAGACAATGATCACGAATTGCTCGAGTAATTTATATAAGCTCAAGTAAGTGAATTTCAGCTTCACTGTAAAGTTAGCAATATTCAAGAAAATTCAGCAGCTCATTCACTTGTAGAAACAGATCACGTATTCGATATACTAATAGCACTCATTTGCTCAATAACAATATCAAATGAAGTCAAACTTCAAGTTTCTGTTCAATCATAAACTGAAATCACTATTCAACTATAAGTCAAAGCATCTCAAGAACTAGGTGTTCAACTTAGAGTTCAAGAACCTGTATCAAAATTTGCCCAAGATGGCTTATTTTGAATTGAATAA